>CAZCDS010000008.1:0-147358 GCA_964497585.1 uncultured Syntrophaceae bacterium | reverse complement strand
CCCATACGTCCGGGGAGATCCCTATCACATTCATCATTGGAACGCGAGATGGTATAAGAACATCCCAACTTCATCCTCCAAACTAGCCAAGCAAAGCAGAGCAGTTTGCCGAAAATATGAAGTTTTTTCGCGGGAGATACTGAGGGCAGTTTTCTTGCCGAAAAAAGAGCCCTACGCAATCTCTCCGCGAGAAATCTGCCATTTCTTTTGGCAACTCCTATAAAAGACGGCGGCAGATGCATAGCTCAGGACTCAATAACCGCGTCATATCGGCAAGGTAGGGGCGCCTGCCCCGGCAGACGCGCATTGGGCTTTCATGCTTCGTTGTGCCTTTTCAGGCATGAAAGTTGCTATAAGAACTCTATGCTTTCGGACTGATACGGAACGAGAGGTCATCGAGGATCGTCCGCGGCACACTACTGCACCTATTCGAGAATTTCGGACGGAGGTTCGGCAGCATGAGACATGACACGGCTCCCACGGCATTGGGCGTCAAGATTCTGACGGGGGCATTTCTTGCTGTAACCGTGGTGTTACTTGGACTCTCCTATCAGTACGGCGGCCTTTTCCTTGTCGGCATGGTCCTGGCCGTAATCAGCGTGATTTGTTACGTTCGCTCGCCGGTGGCTTACGACATCTCGGATCGCGTCCTAACTATTCTGTTTCGTTCAGGATCCAAGGAGTTCGGCCCGATCGTCGCCTGTAATAAGGTCCCGGCGAAGTTCGGTATGACGCTCCGTCTGTGGGGTAACAGCGGTCTCTTTTCCGGCACGGGAATATACTGGAACAGAAAGTGGGGGATCTTCAGGGCTTATGTCACGACCTCCGACCGAGCCGCCCTTGTACTGGTTGAGACCTCAACCCACAAGGTGCTCGTGAGCCCCACGGACGCACAAGTATTCGTCGATGACGCGATAACAGGTTCCTCAGAGGATTCATAGCCTCACGCAAGAGGCAGGAATTAGCAGATACTCCCTCTTCAGCCTATCGATTTCATGTGAACTATGTTCGGACAGCCTCACTCACCGCGTCGTGAAGTATCGGTCGGAAGGATTTGATCCGGAAGTCCGACTCCCCCAGGAAGACCCGATTCGTAAGCAGTACCACGATCAGGTCCGTTTCAAGGTCAATCCAAAGGGACGTGCCGGTGAATCCCGTATGCCCCACGCTCCTTGGTGAAAAAAGACGCCCGCTCGATGATCCCTCTGCCGCGGGTGTGTCGAATCCCAGCGCACGGGTCGATTCCGCGCCGGCCGTGACTCTCGTGCAGAACAGGTTCGTTGTCCCTCGATCAAAAAACCCCTTATCGGTTTTGAGGCTCAGGAGAACCTGAGCGGCAACTGCCGCGACCGCGGACGCGGTTCCGAAGAGTCCGGTATGGCCCGCAGCGCCTCCGAGCGCCCGCGCGTTGAGGTCATTGACGAGACCGGGAGGCTCGCCTTTTCGGGTGAGGGCTATGCGCGCTTCTTCGCCTCGGGGGAGGAACATCAGGTCCTCCCGCAATCCCAACGGTTCGAAGATCATCCGGGTGGCGTATGCTTCCCAGGCCTCGCCGGTTTGCGCTTCGATGATGAAAGCGAGCAGTATGAAGCCCAGATCCGAATAAATAGTGCCTTCGCCGGGATCGTACTGCAGCGGCTCCACGAGGATCTTGTCCCTGGTAAATTCCTTCCGCTGGCGGTTCTTCGGGCACGAGTAAAGGTAGTACGGACACCACGCGGGGAGCCCTGAGCAGTGACCGAGGAGCCGGCGGGGAGTGATTCCCGCCTTGTCTTTGGGAGTCTCGGGAAACCAGCGGGTAAGCGGCCGTTCAAGGATCGCGGCATCCTCTTCCGTGAGCTTCATCCACGCGGGAGTCGTCGCGAGGATCTTGGTGAGTGAGGCCAGATCGAAGAGCGTGCGATCGTCAACTCTGGCCGTTCCTGGTCCGCCGAGCGTACCGTACGACTCGCGAAAAAGAATTTCCTCGCCGCGGGCTACAAGGAGAGACGCAGCGGTGAACAGACAGTCCTGCTCCGCTTGTGCCATGAGTTGAGAGACCCTGCTGAAGGCCATGAGCTGAACGGTAATCCCCCCTATTGTTGCGGTCAGTCTCAATAAGATCCGAGCGCTCGGTTGTGAAAGACTAGGAGCGCCAGCGAACCGGGTCCCTGATTGAAGATGTAATCGTGCGGCCCCGAGAGCACGGAATACCGGTGGGGGATCTTGGACGCAATCAGGAGCTTGTGCATCTCCTTAACGTCGGTCGCCATCGGGTCCCTGTCACTCGTGACGAGCTGTATCCGTTTCTGCCTGAGGATGGGGGCGTTTCTGGTCACGAGACCCCGGTAGACTTTCCGGAAGGGACCGAAGGCTCCCTGGAGAGACCCGATGCTCGAGAATACCTTCGGATATTTGAACCCATAGTACATCGCTCTCGCTCCGCCCATGGAAACCCCGTCAACGCCGATCCGCCCTTCCGCGACTCTGTATCGTTTTTGCAGCTCGGGAATCAGCTCCTTCATGATAAAGGCCTCGTATGCGGCCGATTCCAGCCCGTGGCGCACCGTGATCGGAGGGGAATAGGGACAGGCAACGATCACCCCCCGGTACGGTGATAGTCTGACCGATCGATTGAATGCCTTGAGTTGGGCTTCCGTAACGAGTCCCCGGAAGTCGTCGGCCTTGAGTCGACTGTGTCCCAGGGCCAGGACGGCGTCGTCGAGCATATAATCACCGATCCAGGCGAGCGCGCCCTGTCGCGGCGGCTTGACGCACTCACCCGCGCCGCTGAAGGCTATCACCAGCGGATATTCTTTCCCGGGTCTCTTCGCGTAATCCTCGGGCAACGCAACCGCCGCGATCGCGTCAGGATAGTATTTGGAAGAGATAATCAGATACTCCGCGGGAATCTTGTACGTGTTGAGCTTCTCTGTGTGCGTGGCGAATCGCCCCTTGCCGGCAGCCGGCGGGCCTGATCGGGATCGATGAGGGGTTCGATCGCCCTGGGGCGTGCACGCCGAAGGAAAGAGGAACAGGAATAGGAGTGCCGGAAAGACCAAGAGAATTGCGAGCAGTCCTGGTTTTCTATCCAACGGAGATCCTTGTCTTAAAAAATAGGAATCGTCAGGCTCATTGCGCAAGAGAAGGCTTTCCCGGAGACGTTTGCTTCACCAGAGGCCGGGCAGCAGGCGAGCCTGGGGTTTTCTCGCATTCGCTCCGGCTCTTGCAGGGACTGACGCATCCATGCCGCCGGAAGACTGAGCCGCGACGGCCCCTTCCGGCTTCTTCCAGTGTATGCCGAGATCCGCGAACTCACGTTTGAAATTCTTGGAAAACCAGTACAATGCCTGATGACCGTTCGGATACCGGTACGCGGCATACCCGTGCGGGCAACTCTTGAAGACGTGGACGGTCACGGGGAACCCGGACGCTCGCATGTCTTCGACGAGCCGGTAGAGCCGCCCGCCGTTGCTGTACGAGTTGCAGCCGTCCCGAACGTTGGTATTGATGTTGTACCGGATTCCGCCCGCCTTTTGTATGCGGCGGACATTCCTGCGGAATACCGAGTTCGTCATCGGATAGCTGCCCAGGTCAGTTTGTTGCCCTCCGCAGTACGCGAACATGTCGGGATTTCGGGCCGAAATCATGATTGCCTGGGCCGCTCCCGCGCACGCGCCGTCAATGCCCCGGAATCGGCGGTCCGGAACCGTCCGATAATGCGAGTCGATGAAGGGGATGACCTCTGTGAGCAGGTACTTTTCGTATCGCGCGGTGTTTCCGCCGCCGGGATTCCACAGGGAGACCGCGATCAGGTCTTGGTACGGGTCTTCTGCAAGCCAACGATTGAACATCGCAAGTTCTTCGTCGCTGATATTGTCCTGGAAATCGACCTTGGTGAGCCGCCCTCTCTTGAGGTGGTCCATGGTTAACGGCGTTTTGCACCAGACAGACCAGTAGGTCGCTCCGCCCATCTCGGGACCGTTGTCCCACCCGGACTTCCCGCCCAACAGGTATACGACGCCGTACCGGCGATCGAGGTTAGTCTCGTATTCCTTGGGAAGTATCACATGGACGGGAAAGGGACCGGGAACTCTCTTCCCTCCTTTGGCCCTGGCGCTCTTGTACACGTCTGAATGGACGCGCACGACTTCGATATAGTGATTGGTGCGCAGGAATTTCGTGCGAGCCTCGATCTTGGCCCAGGGCTCGAGCTTGGGCTTGGCTGTGGCGGTACTAGCGCACACCACACTGAACGCAATAACGAGGATAGCCAAAAATTCAGTCCGAAATCTCATGACGTCCTCCGAGGGTCACAGACCCGGTTCGTCTGCCGGTCCGCAGGCGCATTATACGATACCAATTACCGAACAGTCACCATGTGGACCTGTACGGGGAAGCCCTGCTGATCGATGGTGTCCGCACTCGGCGGATCCATGAGGACCACGCTGCTCTTTACGTTCACGCCCCGCAATGCACATCGGACGTACAGCGGATAGGTCCCGGGCCGTCCCGCTCGTATTCTCACCTGCATTTCATAGGGCTTGTTTTCACCCCAGAGCTCTATCCATCGTTCCGCCATGGGGACCCGTGTCCTGATCTTGTCGGATGTAATGGAGAGCACGGTGCTCCCTCGACCATAGATACGCCCCGGCTTCGCGGACAGGAGCTTTAACCCCGACGGATCGGGACATGATACCGTTATACCGCCGTAATCGGACTCCGCTCCCTTGTTTTCCGCCACAACCTCCATGGTGAAGGTCTGCCCGGATCTGACGGTTGACGGGACACGCACCTTTACGATGCTCGGGTTGGCCTCTCGCGGTACCGCCACCTCGAAAACGTCCGCGAGCCAATCGCGTCCGTCCACCTTTGCATACATTGCATATTTGCCACGGCTCGCGGGTCCGGCCGCGCCTTTTCCGAAATCCCGAGGATAGACTACCTCGAGTCGACCGCCTTTTGCCGGGATCTTGCCGTTGTAGGTGAGGTCTCCTTCCGGCCCGCGCACGAGGAGTGCCAGGTCCCTGGGAGTCTCCCCGCGCCCGCGAAACCAAAAGGCAATACCGTTCTTCTCCTTGTCGCTGAATCGGGGGATATGCGTCACGAGGTCGGGGATATACTTGTAGACCTTTCCACTCAGGTGATTGATCACGAGGTTTGGAGACTTCGGTCGATTCGCCAGGGGAGCTTCCGGCTTCTTTTCAGCAAGAGGCTCTGCCGACAGCGGCGCAGCGTCCGCCTGCTTCGCCGGAGGGGCGCCGGCCTTACCGGACCCAAGATTGTCAAGCTTCTTCAGTGCAGCCGAGTTCACGTCTTCCGTGGCTTTTGGGGGTTCTGCAGCGCTACCCGACATCTCACCCTTGTTGTTCGCAGCGGCCAATTGAGTGCCCGGAAGCATGGCCTCAAGCACGAGGATCTTCTTCGGACCTTCACGGGAACCCCTGAACTGAGCCATCAACCGTTGTAGCCCTCGTCTGGTGTTCAGGTTTATGCGATGCACGTGGCTGCGTCGCGTGGAATGGTAAAGCCAGACATTGCCCTTGTCGTCCGGGATCATGAGCACGACGTGGTAGTGCAGAAGCTTGTATCCCTTCTTCCGGGTGGGCTTGCTGATACTGCCGAAATAGACCCGTCCCGGACGCATCTGGCGGAGGATCGCATGCCAGGCGGCTACATCGTGAAGATCGAATCCCCTCAGCGCCATGCCGTCAGCATTATCCAGGGGGATTTCCTTTCCATCCGGGGAGAGGATTCTCCGTGGTACCCCGTCCGTGATGTTGAGGATGAGGTCGAGTCCGAAATCCCAATCCTGTCCATAGGAAGCGCCCGGTCCGCTGTTCCCCTGGCGATCCCTCTCGACCTGGGTGAGCGTGAAGTTGCGGTCGAAAAGAAAACGGGAAATGGAAAGAACAAGCCCGCTACAATTCAATCCGGGAGTTGAATATACCGTGTCCGGATGGTTGAAAGTGGTGAACCGTCCCTTGCTGTCCAGGGTCCCGTCGTCACGGTATCGCATTCCCAGATGGGTGTCCGCGATATCTATGGGATTCGTCTTGGACGCGATCCCGCGGTTCCACAGGTAGGGCGGCGCGTAGATCCTTGCCGCTGACGCGAGCCCGCCGGCGCACAGTACGATGAGCAGACCCCACACCGGAACAATCTTCAAACCCATTCTGGTCTTTTCCACCAAGCCTCCGAAACAACGAATTTTTCTATATATATCAGCAAATGGAGGCCGATGCAATACCCCCCAAACTGCGTCCTCCTTTGGAGTTACCGTTCACCGGGAGCGACCACCGAGGCAACTGAAGCACGCTCCCCTGTGGGCCCTGTTTCCCGAAGGGATGTTGGCGGGAGCAATGACGAATGAGGCCCGCGCCGGACACCGATTCGGGGCTGCCGATCATCGGCGCGGCGTGTTCGCTCACTGGCCTCTCTTGTTGCAGATGAGCACTTTTCGCCCTTCCTTGAACGCCACCTCGATTCTCTCTCGGCCCAGGATCTCCAGGACTCTGCCGGTCCCGAAGACGGGGTGTTCCAGGTACTCGGCCGCGTCGTACTGGTCGGAAATCCGATATTGTCTCGGGATCGTTCCCTCGGGCATCTCTCTCATAAAGGTAGACCACTCTCCGTGAGCCCTCGCAACGGTCCTCCCCGATCTTCCCGACGACGGAACCCGAACGGTCTTTGCGGGTCTCTCAGCATGCCCCTTGATTCGGGGCGGATAGTATTTGTGGTCGCTTCCGCACGTCAGGCAATGAACCCTCTTTACTTCACTTCCCACACAAGCTATGACCCGGTGCTCCAGATTCATCTTGCAGCGCGTGCACCATGCTTCAACGTCGTCACCAGGGCCCACCGTGCCGATTGTCATGCCTCCTCCGCGATGATGGATTGAATGTGACGGATCACAATACCGAACAAGACAGCGATGTCAAGCACGTCCCCCCGAAAAGTCATCCCGCGTCCGATGGCCTCGGTAGGATGCGGTGAATGAAATGAACTGCCTCGCTCCCCTGGCGAAGATGATGACACATCCGAATGGCGGGCACACGTTTTCCCCACGCCCATGAAAGGACATCACGAGATCGGTATCCTCTTTGCTTCTTTCTGTTTCTTTGCTTCTTCCGGGGTGGGTCTCCTGGTGCCAAGGAACATCTTCTCGAATCCCTTTTGGAATTCTTCCAATCCCCGGCGAAAATGCGCGGCGCCTCCAACGACGTCACAGGAGCGGCTGGCAGCCTTGCTCATCGCGTAGGCTACTCCACCGACGGTGAGCACGGTCACTCCGGCTACTCTGAGGGCGAACCAGAAAGGATTCATTCGGCACCTCCAGTCAAGCGGGTCTCGGGAAGGTTATGGAGAGAAGGTTGTCTTCCAGACTTGCCCCCGAAGGCTTGCGACCGACGAGCGCTCTCGGCAGCAAAATATGTCTCTTGAACGATCCGATACGGACCACGAGATCGGTCCCTTCCTTGAAGAGGTCGATATAGTCTTTTTCCACGAAGGGGAGTTTCATTTCCAGCTTATACGTTCCATCCTCCTCGACGACACGGTATGGCGAATCCCGATGCATGATCGCCGCTGGGTCTGAATCGCCGTAGATCATTCTCCCCATCTCGTCGAGCCGGTCTGCTCCCACAACCTCGTCCCTGAGGATGTTCACGGTTCGCACAGGGATCGGATCGAAGATTCGGTGGATCTGTTCGACGCTCCGCTGCTGTGTGGACAGCCAATCGCTGAAGTAATCGTCACTGAGGCCCTCAGGAAAGAGTCTGTTCACGACGATCGTATCCACGACCAGGCCGAAAAGGCAGAAATACATGAACGCGCGTTGAGTCTCACGAATCACCATCCTCTCGGCATTGGTGACGAGCCGAACCGATGTGACGTCACGATCCAACAGCACCTTGTCGACTCCGTCAAGCCTGTCAAAAAGATCCTTTATGGCCAGGAAGTAGTTGTCCTCGGGCACGGGGATATCAGTGATTTTCTTGGCCACGGGTCGCACGACCTTCATCAGGTTTCGTTCCAGTTTGAAGAGCTTGTTGATGTACCATTCCAGGGTCGAAGGCATACTGATGAACCGAAGCGATTCGCCGGTCGGAGCGCAGTCGATCACGATCACGTCATACGCGCTTTGCTGATAGTATTGATTGATGTACAGGAGGCTTACCACGTCCTCCATACCGGGAATTATGGCCAGCTCTTCCGCGAGAATGTCCGTCAGGCCACTGGAACCGAAGAGCGCGGCGAGGTACGCGGAAACGTCTCCCCAGTGACGATCCAGCTCTTCCTGGATGTCCACCTCCTGAATCTCCAGGTTCTCCTCGATTCTGCGTGCCTGGCCCCGGTTCTGGTCTTGAAGGTCCGACTCCAGGCCGAACGCGTCCGACAGACTGTGGGCGATGTCGATTGAGATGACGATGGTCTTCAGTCCCTGGCGAGCGCACCTCAACCCGGTGGCCGCGGCTACGGTCGTCTTTCCGACTCCTCCCTTACCTGAGAAGATGATGATGCGTGGGTGTTTGTCGGTCATGTGTTCCTCGAAATCGAGAGGGTCTCCGTGGGGAACAGGGATCGATCCCGGAACGCGAGAGCCTCAGCGGGAGAGTTCCCCCCGCTCGTACTGTTTCCCTCTATGGTATGCAGTGTAGGCGGCAATGAGATGAAAGGGCCATCCGAACAACCCCGCGGTCCAGATCCAGAAACCCGGAGTGATAATGAGCCAGAAGATGCCCCGGAGAAAGTCTCCGTTATAGATCTGGCCGACTCCGGGCACGACGAGACTCAGCACGGCGGCGATTCCCGCCTGACTGCTCTGTTCGGATCGAGCGTTTTCCGCCTGGTTGCTGCTATCAGCCAAGGTTTCTCCCTCGAATGATTTTACGTCAATGCACGTTCAAAAAAGAAACATGGACCGACCCTGCTTCCCCACGTTCGAAAACCTCTTCGTCGCCCTCTGCAAAAGGAGGGTGGGGGGATCTCATCTCTCTCGGCCCCGGGAAGATGCGCCTCTCTATCATGCATTGGAATACGCTGTGGTGTCATATACTTATTCACGCACTCCACACGCCAATACGCGGCTCCCCTCCGCAGTCATACGTCGATCATTTTACTAAATTGAAGCTTGAGTGGAAAGGAGTCGCATCACCCCGGCGATCCCGGATCAGGAACGCAGAGCGGCGGGAGGGTTTGGCAGGTCCGGGGTGCGGCTATTTTTCGTAGAACGCGAAGAAGTCCTTGCTGTATCCCTGGTCGTAACGCTTCATCGTGTACTTGCGCTGCTCAGGAGAGAGTCTGTCCCGTTTGACGATCTTGTTGTGTTCGTCCCTAAAATAGAAGTTGCAGACGATGTTGTCGATATTCGCGTCCCCGTGTAGGGCGTTCTTGCATCCTGCAAGGACGAGCGCTTTGGCCAGGTCCTTGGTGCTCACGTGATGACCCATCGCGAACACGAGGTTACCGTCTTCCCGGATTCCGAACGCGGTACGGTTGGCCAAGAACCAGAATTTCCTGCGCCGCGTGCTGCCACCCCCGCTGTCGATGAGGAAGCCGAGCCCGATCTCCGAGTCCGTGAACTTGCCGTGCTTGACGACCGACTCGACAACCTTGCCGTGCTTGACGATCAAGTGTCGCAATTGCCGGGCGTCCCGCACGAGGTCAAGCGGTATATCTTTGCTCCATTCGCAGATAGCCACGGAGTCGTCCTTGAAGACGATCAACGTGGCCATGCCGTCGACCATGGGGTAAATTACTTGTCCCCTGAAGATGGCCCCTGCTCCCCGCGCATGACGCTGCATCCACATGGCGTTGGTGATGGCGACGATCTTTGAGCGCTCTTCTGACTCGTTCCAGGAGGATATCTCATTTATGCCGGGCTCGGTGCTGCCGACGAAAAAGCGAGGCTTGATTCGCTTCATATCGAACTCGGCCATGTACACCACTGAATTTGGATATTCGACGCTCGGGCGGTACACGGTCTTGTACACCAGAGGCCGACCGAGCGAGTCCGTAGGCATCCCGTCCGCGGTCCATTTTCCCTCGCCTTCGAGAACCGGAGAAGTGTACAGGGGTTGGATGTCCGGCGGGCGTGGGAAGAGCTCCACGCTCTTCTTTTCCGCCTTCTCCTGCGCATCTTTCAGCTCCTCCTCAAATTCGTCTACGAGACCATCATCTTCTCCTTTGGTCGGAACGCTCGTCAGAAGGTTCTCCAACCAGAGCGGGAGTCCCGAATCCGCGACCATGCCCGGTTCGGATTCGTGAGAGGCCGTCTCAGACATTACTTTTGCGAGTTTATCCGGATTTGCCGTAGGTCCTTGCGATCTCGACGGCACACAGAGGGCCAATAGGAAGATTCCGACAACGAGAAAAGTGCTCCATACCCTACGCGTCATGTTCCCCTCAAACGATATACATTGTGCTGCGAATTCGGGCGACCATGGCAAACACTGCCCGGCACTTGGGGGGTACTGTAAACCATCCGCGCCGGGAAGGTCACGAGACCCTGGTCGAATCCCCGCGACCCTTTTGCGGGTGGAGCCGCGGTCATCGC
Organism: uncultured Syntrophaceae bacterium; assembly: GCA_964497585.1. Classification (GTDB taxonomy): domain Bacteria; phylum Desulfobacterota; class Desulfomonilia; order Desulfomonilales; family Desulfomonilaceae; genus CAZCDS01. The sequence goes on along the minus strand of CAZCDS010000008.1, from coordinate 136,821 downwards.
CTCAAATCCTCGCGCCAAATTATGACCCTTAATCTTATCAGACCTGCCATCCCAATTCAAGACCCTTGCCCGGCCGTTAACCGTTGGAATCCACCCCCGCACTCATCATAGGGCTGCAACTATATGATGATATCATCTTATGTCAAGGGTATTTACGTCAAAAATTGGAACTAATTTTGAATGTGTAAGCTTAACAGCCTATGAAAACTTGATATTGATGGCAGAAGTGTGGGTCCACTCTCGCCAGGCCTTCTCCTCTGGCGCATTGTGGAGCACCCGGTGGAATACTCCCCTGAGTTCTTCTACGGCAAAGGACTTGGCAATCTCGTCCTCGAAGCCGAACCTCGGAAAATTGGCCATGATAGGATCGTTTGAATATCCGTTGGAGATGACGGCCCAGGCGTCCGGGTGGACCCGCCGAAGCCGTTCAGCAGCAATCAAACTTCATTCATCACCCTCCCGCAGGCGTTTTTCGGCCTCCTTGCCATATCGATTGTCTGTCGCGTACAGTGGCCCGTACCATGGCAAAAACCCATGTCCTCAAGTATGTCACACACCCGTTTCCTGCCTTTCGGGATCGCAGTGATGCAGGTGTCAAGCTTGCCGACTTCCTCGGCCCGGCCCCTGGGGAGGAGGCCCTCGTATTGGCTCTGCCCCGGGGTGGCGTGCCGGTGGCTGCGGGGCTCGCTGAGCGGCTGAACTCGCCGCTCGATATCACCGTTGTCCGGAAGCTCCCCATCCCCGATCGCCCTGAGGCGGGCTTCGGCGCGGTGACCGTTGACGGGCACCGAGTTCTCAACGAGGACATGGTGAAGTACCTGTCTCTGTCGGATTCCGAGATCGACGCCACAACCAGCGAGGTCGAGCGAGAAATCCGTCGCCGCGCCCAGGAGTACCGCGTATCCGACAAGGAGCACAGCGTAACGGGCCTGGACGTGTACATGGTGGATGACGGACTCGCGACTGGGTACACCATGATAGCCGCGGCCGGAATGATCCGCGACCTGGAGCCGAGATCGCTCACGCTCTGCGTTCCCGTGTCGCCGTGGGACTCGGTACTCCGGGTTGAGGATTTGTTCGACGAGGTTCACATTCTTTACGTTCAGGAGTTCCCTCCCTTTGCCGTGGCATCCTTCTACGAGGATTTTCACGACCTGACCGATGATGAAGTCCGAGACATCTTGATAAGACACCAGGAGATGCTTTAGAGCCTGTCTGGCTGATCAAACCCATATAGCACTCTTTGTGCGGGCGGCAGGGACGTTATACGGCCGGGCCCCTTAGCGGACAGTAGGACCGGCAAGATGCCGGTCCTACCACCGCTCGGCCACCTTAGAATCTAAATTGGAGGGTGGCCGAAGATAGAGGGCGAGTCACGTCTGTCCGCGCTCCCGTACGTTCAACGGTGGCAAGGCCAGTTCACCCGTTGGAAAAAGGGGGACAGGGAGACATAGGTGCTAACTTAATGCTTAGAGTCGGCTTTGTCGGTTCGTCATTCCGGCGAACGCCGGAATGACGTATTACATCGCTCCCGGAGCCTTAATTTCTAACCCTTGGCTCGGTGGATCTTTGCCAAGTTAATAGTTCCGAATTCTTGTACCTCCCTTGATTGCGGGCTTCCGATATGGCAGGCTATGTGGCATCATAAGAGAGGTGTAGATGTACCTTTGTAAAACTGCCCTATGCCGCGCCGGGAGGGAGCACGATGCCCAGGAAGAAAAAGGACGACACCTCCGGGAAGACTTCCAAAAAGACACCCAGGAAACCCCGTAAGAAAACTCCTAAGAAGCCTCCCGAACCCGTCAATGAAACCATTATCGCCGACCATCTCCCGGTAGTGGGTATTGGAGCTTCCGCTGGAGGGCTCGAGGCGTTTGAGCAGTTCTTCACCCACATGCCGTCCGACTCTGGGATCGCGTTCGTTCTGGTTCAGCATTTGGACCCGACCCACAGGAGCATCCTGAGCGAACTGGTCCGGCGTTACACCTCCATGGACGTGATGGAGGTGGAAGACGCGATGCCCTTGGAGCCCAATACGATCTTCGTTATCCCTCCGAACCGGTATATGGCGATCCTGCACGGGAAACTGCACCTCCTGGAACCGACGGAAGTACCAGGGCTCAGAACCCCTATTGATTACTTCTTCCGATCCCTTGCCGAGGATCAGAAAGAGAGAGCGATCTGCATCGTCCTTTCCGGGACCGGCACCGAGGGGGCCCTGGGCTTGAGAGCCGTCAAAGGCGAAGGCGGCATGGCCATGGTCCAAGAGCCTGACTCAGCCAAGTATGACGGCATGCCGCGAAATGCGGTCGCCACGGGACTGGCGGACTACATCCTGCCTCCGAACGAGATGCCGGAGCAGCTCATTGCGTACGTGTCGCACGCGGTTTTCAAGATACCCGGCAAGGCAGCCAAGCCGCTTCCCAAGGAGAGTGAACTGCTCAACAAGGTGTTCATCCTGGTTCGCTCCCGGACCGGCCACGACTTCTCCCATTACAAGCATAATACGATTCTCCGGCGTATCGACCGGAGGATGGCCCTACATCGGATCACGAAATTATCCGACTACGTTCGCTACCTCCAGGAAGACCCCAGAGAGGCAGACACACTCTTCAAAGAGCTGCTCATCGGGGTCACCAGTTTCTTCAGAGACAAGGACGCTTTTGACGTTTTGAAAGAGAAAGCGATCACGAAACTCTTTGAACAGAGGTCGCCGGATCAAACAATAAGGATTTGGGTTCCCGGATGCGCGACGGGAGAAGAGGCATATTCAATCGCAATGCTCTGCCGCGATGTCATGAAACGTATGAGCCAAGAGTTTAGCGTCCAGGTCTTTGCCACCGACATAGACAACGACGGTATTGAAACGGCTCGCCTGGGTCTCTATCCGGCAAGCATCTCCGTTGACGTGCCCCAGGAGGTTCTGGACCGTTACTTCACCAAAGAAGACAGTTTCCATCGGGTCAGCAAGGAAATCCGGGATATGGTGGTCTTTGCCGCGCAGAATGTGATCACCGACCCGCCCTTCTCGAAGATCGACCTGATAAGCTGCCGCAACCTCCTCATCTACCTTGGAGGAGAGCTTCAGAAGAAGGTGCTGCCGCTCTTCCACTACGCCCTCAGGAAAGACGGTTATCTCTTTCTCGGCTCCTCAGAGACCATAGGAGAGTTCTCCGACTTTTTCTCGGTGGTGGACAGAAAATGGAAGGTCTTTCGACGTAAGGACGCGGAGCTGCTGGAGAGACCCGTAATTGACCTTGTGCCACGTCCCGTAGTGGAACGCAGGGAAAGCGGGCGCGGCGAGGGATTTGTTGAACGCGCGCACAAACCGAATCTCCGCCATGCAGCAGAACGAATCATCCTCAATGACTACGGACCCGCCGCGGTAATCATAAATGAGAGGAACGAAATACTCTACGTCCTGGGCAAGGTGGGAAAATATCTTGAACCCGCGTCCGGAGAATTCCCCTCGGATATTCTGGCAATGGCGAGGGAAGGCTTGAGACTTGAACTGGCAACGGCCGTCAGAAAAGCGTCTGTTCAGAATATCGCCGTCCGGTCGGAACGTTTGCTGGTAAAGACCAATGGAGGACAACAACTTGTCGATCTGGTGGTGAAGCCCGTTTCGGAACCGCCGTCCATGAAAGGAACGCTGATCGTGATCTTCGAGGACGTTGTTTCTGAAGAAAGCACCAAGCCGTTGGCCGGCGTGCCTGAATCTCCTGAAGCGGAAGAGCATCCGAGGATTCGGCAGCTCGAACAGGAGCTCAGGTCTACGAGGGAATATCTTCAGACCACCATTGAGGAACTGGAAACCTCCAACGAAGAGCTCAAGTCAACCAATGAGGAGTTGCAGTCCTCCAACGAAGAGCTGCAAAGTACGAACGAAGAATTGGAGACTTCCAAAGAGGAGCTGCAGTCGGTCAACGAGGAACTGACGACCGTAAACGCGGAGCATCAGCAGAAGATAGAGGAATTGTCCAAAACCAGCAACGACCTCAATAACCTCCTCGCCAGTACCGAAATAGGTACCATCTTCCTGGACAAGGATCTCAACATTCAACGGTTCACCCCCACCGTCACCGACTTCATCAATCTCATACAGACCGACATCGGCCGACCCGTCAGTCACATCGTATCCAACATAGCGTACGATGGTCTGGTTGAAGACGCCAAGGAAGTACTCAGGAAGCTGGTAACCAAAGAGCTGGAGGTCCAGACCAAAGACGGCCGGTGGCACCAGATGCGTATACTCCCCTATCGGACCGTTGAGAATGTGATCGACGGTGTGGTGATCACCTTCGTGGATATCACAGAGCGAAAGAGGATGGAGCAAGAGCTGAAGCAATCCCGGGACGAGCTCGAGAGCCGTGTGGAGGAATGCACCACGGAGGTAAGGCAATCCCAGCTCTGGTTGGAGGGCATGTTCCAGTCGTTGCCGGATGCGATTCTCGTAGTCAATCCGGAGAGAATTGTCCAAAACATGAATCCGGCCGCGGAGAAGATGTTGGGGTACAACAAGGAGGAAGTGGTGGGTCGATCCACGGAGGTATTGCATGTAGATCATGACCACTACATGGAATTCGGCGAAAGGATCAAACGAGCCTCTGACAAGGGAGAGACCGCAGAGTTCTCATTCGAGCTGAAAAGAAAGAACAGTGAGGTCTTCCCGACCCGTCACACGGTATCGCTCTTGAAAGATCAAAACGGCCGAGCAATTGGCATCGTCAGCGTGGTGAGGGATATTACCGGGACTAAGAAATCCCGTAAGTGAAGCCGACCCTCTGCGTGCTCGGTGCTCACCGGCACAACTACAGTGACGTACGGGTCAGGGACGGGCATTCTTCATCGTCATTCCTGCGGAAGCAGGAATCCAGTCGTTTCCTCTGGTTCCCAGGCGCTGCCTGGGAACGGGGAAAGTCCCGGAGGCAATGAGACACCCCTGAAGGGAGGGTCTTCCCATGGAACAGTGTGATCGTCCCGTTGAAGCTCAATCCCGCATCCTCGTTGTGGAAGATGAAATTATCCTCTCCAAAGACTTGGAGCGACGTCTGAAGGCACAGGGGTACGAGGTCGTGGGCAAGACGGATTCGGGTGAGGAAGCCGTCCGCATTGCCGAAGAGACCAAACCCGACCTGGTGCTGATGGACATTAAACTCAGTGACGAGATGGATGGGATCGACGCGGCGCGGCGCATCCGAGATCAGCTTGATACCGCAATAGTATACCTGACCGGCTATTCCGAGAGGTCCGACCTGTTCGACCGGGCCAAGGCCACAGAGCCGTACGCCTTTGTGTCCAAACCCATATCGTCTCTCGACCTGGCTCGCACAATCGCGATGGCACTGTACAAGCATCAGATGGAACGGGAGCTACGGGATGTTTGCGATCTACTGGACCTGGTGATCAACGCGTTGCCCGTCGCGGTTGTATACGTGAACGCTGACGGGGTCTTTGAATTCAACAACGAGATTCATAAGCGGTGGTGGGGTGGAGCAGGGGAAGACGTGAGGGGACGCACCATCGAAGAGGTTATCGGACAGAATCAGTACGGGGAAACAGTCCGGGAACATATCAAACAGGCGCTGTCAGGTCGGGAGGTCTCCTACGAAAACACGGTGACCTTCAAGGACGGCGTTACGCGGAATGTAAGGGTCCACTACGTACCACATACCGGCAGCGAAGGAAACATCAAAGGATTCGTGGGCCTGATTACAGATATTACCCAGGCCAGGATGGTCGAGGAAGATCTGAGAACCCATCAAATCGAGTTGGAAACACAAAACGAGGATTTGCGCCGGGCGCAATCCGAGACGGAGTCCCTCAAGGACAAGTATCTGGATCTGTACGATTTTGCCCCGAACGGGTACGTGACCATAGGAGAGGACGGATTGGTACGGGAGGCGAATTTGACTGCGTGTCGTCTCCTGGGAGTCGAAAGAGACTCCATTATAAACCAACGGTTTTCCGATTACATTTGCGAGGATAGCCAGGATGCCTACTATTTTTTTTGGCAGACGCTCCATGAGACCCTATCCAAAGAGACCTGTGAAATCAGACTCCGCTCAAAGGACGGTGGCGAGTTCTATTCTCGGCTTGAAGGAGTGCCCCAGTACGACGCGGAAGGGCAGGTCACGGGATGTCGCGTGAGCATATCGGACATCTCGGACCTGAAACTCGCAAGGGAAGCTCGCCAGGAAGCAAATGAAGGACTCGCCAAGGCACTCCGAGAGAAAGATGTCTTGCTAAGGGAAATCCACCATCGCGTCAAGAACAACCTCGCGGTTATGAACAGCCTGCTCAGTCTCCAGGCGGGGTTTGCCACTGACAGAGTTCATAGGAAGATGTTTACCGATGCTCAAACTCGAATACGATCGATGGCTCTCGCGCACGATTTACTCTACCGATCGGAGCGCCTAGCTGATATAAGAAGCGACGAATATATAGGCAACCTGCTGGATTATCTCATCGCTTCCATCAGCAATGTGGGAAAGGTCGTAGAAATCAAGAAAGAGTTGGAGGACCTTTCCTTCAGTCTCGACACGACTATCCCTGTCGGCTTCCTGATAACCGAACTGGTCTCCAACAGTCTGAAACACGCTTTTCCGGACAGGAATGAAGGCGAGATCACAGTATCCCTGAGGTCGACGGGAGAGGAGGAGTTCGAGCTGATGGTCAAGGATGACGGAGTGGGGATACCGGAAGACGTTGACCTGAAGGATCCGCAGTCACTGGGATTGGAATTGGTTAATACGTTCGTGGAGCAGTTGAAGGGACAGATGGAAGTAGTGAGAGACGCGGGGACGGAAGCTCGGATCAGGTTCAAGAAGCGGTGACCGCAACGCAACCTCCTTCAAAGCACGTGCCGCGTGGCACAATTGTACCTTTTCCCCTTACCCTGAATTTCGACGGGGCTTTCAGCCCAACCCTCCGAAAGATAAAATCCCCCTACCCCTTTCTTCAAGGGGGGAAGGAGGCTAGGCCCACTGAATACCAATGCGCGATCAGATTAAGGGGCTCGGGGTCGGAGCATGAAGACCCGGATGTGCGATCGCAGATCCGGGGCACCCCACGTTTGTGCCCCATGGAAGCCTAGGGGTGCCACTGACCACGCCTCGGCGTGATCAGTCGTCTTGTGTAGGCCACCGAGGTATGTATTTCTTTGCGAATTGATATCAATCATTAGAAAGCGCATCCGCAAAGGAACGGCAATCTGGGAGCATTTCGTAGGCGTTCAGCGCGATCCCTGCAGTCCGTGGAGATTTGTCTTGTTACAAGATCTCCTTGATATGCTAAGGTAATTTCATTGCGGCCCGGTTTTTCTGCAGCCTGTGCTTCCCGCAGTTGGCACGCGAATTCCGGTACGGAGACGGACGAGAATGAATGAACAATCCCAGCCTCTGCTTTTGAACGTGCTCGTGGTGGACGATGAACCGAACATCCGTAAGACCCTCTCCTACTGCTTGGCTGCAGAGGGCCACACGGTCATTGCCGTGAGCACGTTCTCCGACGCCATTGACGAAGCAAAGCGCCGGTCCTTTGACGTGGCTTTCGTGGATCTGCGTTTAGGGTATGAGAGCGGCATGGATTTGATCCCCTTGTTGCTTGTCGACTCGCCCTGGATGAAGATCGTGGTTATCACGGCCTATGCTTCCATCGAAACCGCTGTGGAGGCCATGCGGCGAGGAGCTACGGACTACATCCCCAAACCGTTCAGTCCCGACCAGGTTCGCCATGTGATCGGAGGCATCCGCAGGGTCAGGGATCTTGAGACACAGGTGGCGGTCCTGAGGCAGCGCGTCGAACGTCTCGGTCCGGAAGGACGATTGCACAGCCGTAATGCCTTGATGGAGCGGATCATAGACACTGCTCGAAGGGCCGCCGGTTCGGACGCAACGATTCTTTTGCGGGGGGAAAGCGGCACCGGAAAGTCGATGTTCGCCCGGGCTATCCACCATTGGAGCCCGCGTTCCAGAAAACCCATGGGGATCGTGCCGTGTCCCGCGTTGCCACCCGAGCTGCTCGAAAGCGAACTCTTCGGCCATGCGAAAGGCGCATTTACTGGGGCTGTCCGTGACAACCCGGGGAGGATTGCCTTCTGCGAGGGTGGCACCCTCTTCCTGGACGAGATCGGTGATCTCGCTCCCTCATTGCAAACGAAACTGCTTCGGTTTATCGAGGATAAGCAGTACGAGCGGCTTGGCGATCCCACCATACGGAGGGCTGACGTGCGTATTCTCGCCGCTAGCAACGCCAATCTGGAAGAGCGAGTGGCGGAAGGGCGATTCCGCGACGATCTTTTTTACCGGTTGAATGTAATCAATATCGAGGTCCCGCCTTTACGAGACAGGCCTGAGGACATCATGCCTCTCGCCCAGGAGTTCCTTGCCTTCTTTTGCCAAGCCAACCACAAGACCTTTAGCGGCTTCACGCAAGACGCAACGACGCTCCTGATGACACACCGCTGGCCCGGCAACGTCAGGGAGCTTCGCAACGTGGTGGAAGGGGCTGTGATTCTCGGACACGGCGCGAAAATCGGGAGAGAAGATCTCCCGGAAATTGCTGCCTCTCCACCCCGCTCCGTATCGCTGGGGGACAAAGTGTCCCTGGCCTTGATAGAGGAGCTTCATATCCGCCGGATCATCGCATCCACCTCGTCTTTGCAGGAGGCTGCGGACGTTCTTGGCATTGACCAGTCCACCCTTTGGAGAAAACGGAAGACCTACGGAATATAGGGTCTGTTCTGCCGCTCGTCCTTGCATGATGCAAGGATGTCCGCGTTCGTCTTGCATTGTGCAATACGACATTGAATCCCCGTTTCGCTAACCCCTTGATTTTAGTAGTCGCTATCTGGCACGTCTTTTGCTTAGAATCGCCTGAGGCGCTTTCACCTGTGAAGGATCGGTCACGGATGACCCTGAAGAGCAAAATACTCGCCGGTTACGGATTCGCCGTCGCGTTGATGGCAGTGGTGGTGGCCTGGGCCGTTGTCAATCTGGTGTCCCTCGGCCAGGCCACTGACGCGATCCTTCAAGAAAACTACCGGAGCATTCTCGCGGCTGAGAACATGGTGAACGCCCTCGAACGTCAAGACAGCGGTATTCTGCTCGTATTCGTGGGCGATGCGAGAAAGGGAGTTTCTCAGTTCCGGGAAAATGAGGCGGTGTTCCTTGCATGGCTGGCTCGCGCAAAGGACAACGTGACTATCAAGGGCGAAGCCAAATTAATTCAATCTGTTGAGACGGCTTACGGGAAATATAGACAAGAATTTTCTGGAATAACCGACTTAGCTGGCAAAGACCGACCGATGCCCACGTCTCCTCTCAGGGTCTACGAAGAAGCTATATATCCTCATTTTGCCGAAGTGCGCCAAGCCTGTATACGATTGCGCCAACTCAATGAGGAAGCCATGTATACGGCAAGTATCCGTGCAGGCTACGTTGCACGACGTGCGATCTGGTCCACAGCAATCGTTGCTACATCGGCGTTGATCGCCGCGTTGATCTTCAGCCTGGTTCTCGCCGGACGTATTGTCCAACCTCTCAGACACTTCATGGAAGCCTCACGTAATATTTCCTCCGGCAACTACTCGGTGCAGGTTCCGGTCGACACAGGCGATGAGCTTGGCGGCCTGGCTGGAGAATTCAACCAAATGGCCGCTCAGCTCAAACAGTTCCACGAGATGAACATCGAGAACATAATTTCCGAAAAGAATAAAGGTGAGGCGATCCTTTCCAGCATCGAGGACGGTTTGGTTGTTTTCGATCCAGAACTGAGGGTGAACGGCATCAATCCGGCGGCACGCCAGATTCTCGACTTGACGTTCACGGAGACTTCCGGATTGCGGTGCTCGGATATCCTGCCCGAAGAACATGTTTGTGATTTGATCCGTAAAACCGTTGAAACGGGAGTAAAACCGGAGGTTCCGGATGACGAGCGGATAATATCACTCCCAGAGGGAAAGCAGTCCCGCCACTATCTTTTTTCCGTCACGGCGATTCGGGGAAGGGACCGTACCCTATCCGGCATCGTGCTGTTGCTGAGGGACGTTACCCGCCTGAAGGAAGTTGAGCGGCTCAAGAGTGAATTCGTCATGGCGGCATCTCACGAGCTGCGGACACCATTGACCAGCCTGGGAATGAGCATCGATCTGCTCTTGGAAAACCTTGCACAGGGGCTTGCCGAGAAGGACCGGGACCTTTTGCAAGCTGCCCACGAGGAGGTCCAGCGGATGAAAGCCCTCGTAAATGACCTGCTCGATCTGTCCAAAATTGAAGCGGGCAGGATCGAGTTAGAGTTTGAGAAGGTTCAAATCCAGACCCTTTTTGACCACGTCGAGGCAATCTTCAGAAGCCAAATGGATATGAAGGAGGTCGCGTTCACATCGGAGTCGGCCGGGGATCTTCCCTCCGTTCGAGCGGATGCCAACAAGATTACCTGGGTGCTGACTAATCTGATATCCAATTCCCTACGGTATGTGAACAAGGGCGGCCATATTCAACTGATGGGCCAGAAGATTGGGCCGAATGTTCACCTGTCCGTGCGTGACGACGGACCGGGGATTCCGCGCGAATATCAATCCAAGATTTTCCAGAAATTTGTCCGGGTGAAGGGCCAAGAGACTGGAGGCACGGGTCTGGGGCTCGCTATCTGCAAGGAGATCGTGAGGGCTCACGGCGGTGCGATCTGGGTGGAATCACCTCCCGGTCAAGGGAGCGCATTCACCTTCACCTTGCCGGCGGCCCAATAGGAGGGTCCCTTGGAAGAGAATCCGATTCTGGTCGTGGATGACGAAAAAAACATCCGACTGACGATGTCCCAATCCTTAGAGCCACTTGAGATCCCCGTCGAGACGGCAGTGAACGGCGAGGAAGCTCTCCGCCGACTCCACGAGAGAGCGTTCGGGCTGGTTTTTCTTGACCTGAAAATGCCGGGAATGGACGGGATGGACGTTCTGCGGCGAATCAAGGATGAGTGGCCGAAAATCCGGGTGATCATTATCACGGCTCACGGCACTATTGAATCCGCGGTAGAGGCTATGAAACTCGGCGCCGTGGACTTCATACAAAAGCCATTTAGTCCAGGCGAAATTCGAGATTTGACCACATCGGTACTTGCACGTGAAGCGCTGGATGAGGAGAGCGCGATTGACTCCAGGTCGTTGATTGAGCTGGCAAAGCGTCATATCTCGGATCGCAGTTTCGCCGCCGCGCGGGAGACGGCCCGGAAGGCGATTGCCGCCGACCCGGGTCAACCCGAGGGGTACAACCTTCTCGGAGCACTGCTTGAAATCGAGCACAACTGGCTGGAAGCGCAGAAGTTCTATCGCGCGGCACTGGACATTGATCCTACATACAAACCAGCCATGACAAACTTGGAACGGACGACTGCCTGGCACAAGTTCGGCAAGATCGACATCGGATTGCACAAAGAGGATCGTGCGACCGAGGATGAGAGCGGCAAAGAGGAGCGGGATGAATCATAACCGCTACATGGTGATTGTCGGGTGCGGACGTCTGGGGTCACATCTGGCCGCTCAGCTCAGTCGCGCGGGCAACTCGGTTGTGGTGATTGATGTAGATCGGAACACCTTCAACGATCTCACACCTGACTTCAGCGGCTTTCGCGTGGAAGGTGACGCAACCCACGTGGCGGTGCTGAAAGAAGCCAAACTGAAGGATGCCGATGTGCTGATCACCACGACCCACGAGGACAACGTCAACCTCATGGTGGCTCAGGTTGCTCGAGAGGTCTTTGGTGTTCCCCAGGTGCTGGCCAGGGTGTTCGATCCCAAGAGAGAAGCTGTATATGCCCAATTGGGAATCCGGACTATTTGTCCGACATCGGTGGCGGCGGAGATGTTCCTTGGGGCGATTGCCGATGGCGCCGCTCAACAACGAGGAACAGCATCATGAAGGTGATTATCGTAGGCACTGGTAAGACGCTCTATTTCCTGTGCAGGAGCTTCACGGCCAAGGGCTATGAGGTCATCATCATCAATCGGAACCGGGGCGAGTGCCTTCAACTGGCCCGGCAACTCGCGGCCACGGTGATTTGCGGGGACGGGAGCGACGTCGGAATTCTCGAGGAAGCAGGTGCAATGGGGGCCGACGTTGTGCTCGCCATGACTCCCAACGACCAGGACAATCTCATTATCTGTCAACTTGCTTCTCTCCAGTTGGGAGTGCCAAGGGCCGTGGCTCTGGCAAACGACCCGGACAACGCGGAGGTTTTCAAAAAGCTGGGCGTGTCCGCTTTTTCCACAACACAGATCGTAGGCAGCTTGATTGAACAGCGCGCCGCGCTGGAACAGATCACCAATCTCTTGCCGGTAGGAGGAGGCCGGGTAAACGTCACAGAGATCATCCTCGCCGCCAATTCACCGGTGGTAAACAAGCTCCTGAAAGACATTTATCTTCCCGAAAATTCCTTGGTTGCGGTTGTGATTCGCGACAACAAGCCTATCGTGCCCCGCGGAGGCAATGACTTACTGGCAGGCGACCGGGTGGTACTCATTACCCTGCCCGACAACCATGGCCCAGTGTTGAAGGCCTTCACGGGTGAATCGAAATAGAGGAACCGCGCAGTGAGGGAAAGGGAATATCTTAGACAACGCTATGCGGCAATTCTCTCATCCGTGGGGACGATCCTCATTCTCTCGTCCGTGCTGATGCTTACGCCTCTGTTGGTCCTCCTTGCCTACCCGGAGGAAGCGGTGCATGCCTTGGCGTTTGGACTGCCCGCCGCATGTCTCGGCCTGTTGGGGATTGTGTTGTGGCGGCTGTTTCGTTCCGGCTCAAACTCCACTCTATCCATCCAAGAGGGCGGCATAATCGTTCTTATCAGCTGGGTCGTGGTCATTCTCTTTTCGGCATGGCCGTTCGTGCCGGTGTTGGGACTTTCCTTTTCTCGCGCTCTTTTTGAGTCGATGAGCGGATGGACGACGACCGGTCTTTCTGTTGTCGGGGTCAACCGCGCCGGTCCCATGATTTTGTTGTGGCGTAGCCTCATGCAAATGGCCGGTGGGGCGGGGTTGGCCATTATCATGATGTCGGCTATTGTCGGCCCGACCGGAGTTGGGATTTCACACGCCGAGGGTCGAAGCGATCAACTGGTGCCGCATGTACGTCAATCGGCCCGGCTGGTCCTGATCATCTACTCGTGCTACGCCGTTGTGGGAATCGTCGCCTATGTGATGGCTGGTATGTCGCCTTTCGACGCGGTTAATCACGCATTCGCCGCCATATCGACGGGAGGCTTTTCAACCCGTGCCGAAAGTATCGGTTATTGGGATTCCGTGGCCATTGAGGCGGTAACCCTGCCGCTTATGCTGCTTGGAAATCTCAGCTTCGTTACAGCATGGTTCTTCTGGCGGGGAAAGCTCAACCTTGTTGCCCGCAACGGCGAGGTCCGGCTTTTGGCTGTGCTCATTCCCTTGGCCACAGCCGCGCTATTCCTTTTCAGCTGTCAGACGCTCTATCCACAACTCGGGAAGTCGATCCGAGTAGCAGTCTTCCAGACGGTAACAGCGATCACCACCACGGGATATTCTACAGTCGGTTACGGTAATTGGAACGGCTTTGGCATTTTTGTCCTGATACTGTTGATGCTTATCGGTGGCGGGACCTGCTCCACAGCAGGAGGCGTCAAGCAGTTTCGTGTGTATCTGCTGTGGAAGTCGCTGGTCTGGGAAATCCGTCGCTCGCTCATGCCCCGGAACGCGATCTTGCAACGTCCCATCTGGGAGGGCGACCGCCGAGTCTTTGTGGATGACAGCAGAGTGCGGCAAGCGGCAGTTTTTGTCTTTCTCTACGTGATGACCTACGCGCTTGGGGTCATGGCCCTCTGCGCTTACGGCTACAGCATCACCGATTCTCTCTTTGAATTCGCGTCCGCTCTCGGAACGGTTGGGCTCTCCGTGGGCGTGACCTCCGCTGAAATGCCCAATGGCGCTCTATGGGCGGAGACCCTCGGCATGTTTCTCGGTCGGTTAGAGCTCATTGTAGTAATCGTCAGTCTGCTCAAGCTTTTCAGAGACTGCCGATCTGCAACGGCACAAACACGAAACGGAAATTAACATTATGGGCAAAGACGTTGCGTCAGTTGATAAGCGTCCGGTGGCACCCTTCCGGTTATTGTTGTGCGACACCTCTGGGGATGTCAGCGAGTCGTCTGCCCCCGATCAAGAATGGATTCCCACCGCGATCCAGTGTCTGGACAAGGCCGTTGAGGGAAAGCCCGAGATCATTGTGGTTCGTGTCGGTCGCGTCCCGCTCGCGGAACGCGAAGCCCTTCTGGAGTTGTGCGCTGTTCTGAAGGGAAACAGCCATACGCGCACCTGTCCCATACTGGCCCTGCTCCCCTCAAAGCATCGAAAAGTCCTTGAAGATCTCTGGAGGGTGGGGGTAGATTTCGCTAGGTTTATAGGGGACGCCGCATTGGATCCACTACGGATACGTGACATCATCAAGGAATTGGGGCCGGATGACCGGTTGGAACGGCATCTGGCTGTGCTATGTCCGTTTCTCCATTACGACGTGATCGATTCCGAACATGAGATGACGGTCTGCGGAGCCTACCTCGACCGCATGGTCCTTGGGGGGCGCCGACTGCACGAAATCTGTGAGACCGAAGACCATCTTCACTGCGAATACTATTTGAATCCGAGGCTCGAATCATGAGGGTCCGGACGAGAATACTCAAGGCGCATCCGGCTACCATCGTGTTGGCCAGTTTCCTTTTGGCCATAACCGCGGGGACACTTTTGCTCAAACTCCCGATCTCCACCGAGTACGGTTACCTCCCTTTGATGGATGCGCTGTTCACTGCGACGTCTGCGGTGTGCGTCACCGGTCTGGTAGTGGTCGACACTGGCAGCTACTTCACCACTTTTGGACAGTGCGTTATACTCGCGCTTATCCAGATCGGCGGTCTCGGCGTAATGACCATTTCCGTAGCTCTATTTCAGTTGATAGGACGATCTGTCTCCTTTCGACATCGTCTGGTCTTGCAGGATCTGTTCGCCCATACGCCGCGCGAGGATATCTTCGGTCTCGTGAAAACCATCTTCCTGTTCACGATTGGCGCAGAAACCATCGGGGCCCTTTTGCTCACCATCCACTGGAGCCGAGAATTCTCCTTATTGCGCGCCGTGTACACGGCAATCTTTCACTCGGTTTCCGCGTTCTGCAACGCGGGGTTTGCATTGTTCCCCAACAGCATGATGAGCTATAGCGACAACGTGCTCCTCAACACGACCATATGCTGTTTGATAGTTGTAGGGGGCATCGGGTTTCCCGTTCTCCATGACCTTCAGGCCTGGTTTGTGAGACGGAAAGAGAACCGGGTTCGACTATCGATACAGACCAAAACGGTGTTGATTACCAGCATGATTCTGCTCGTATCCGGAGCTTTGATGTTTGCTTTCTTGGAGCGACAGGCGCTGGGGGAAGCACAATCCTTCTCACAACGAATATTAGCGCCGGTGTTTCAATCCGTAACGTGTCGCACAGCCGGATTCAACACCATGGACATTGGTTCTTTGCAGGACGGCACGCTCGCCATGATGATCTTTCTCATGTTCTTCGGCACCTCGCCGGGATCCTGCGGCGGCGGAGTGAAGACTACGACGTTGGCGCTCTTGACGACATTCACATTGAGTCGGGTGAGGAGAAGGAAGCGCGTCAACATGTTCAAGAAAAGCATCCCTAACGAGACGGTGACCCGGAGCGTATCACTGGTTCTCGTTTCCATTGTGATAATCGGTCTGGTATTGTTCTTCCTCCTCGTCGGTGACTCGGCGATCGGTCACCATTCGGCCAGCCCGCGAGGAGACTTCCTTGTCTATCTGTTCGAAACGGTGTCGGCATTCGGCACAGTGGGATTGTCCATGGGAGTGACGCCTCATCTTAATGCCTGGGGCAAGTTCTGGATTATTCTCATGATGATCATCGGTCGGGTCGGTGTGCTCACCTTCTCCTATATCATCGTGGGGAGCGGTACGACGAACGGAGTCGAGTACGCGGAAGAGAATCTCATGATCGGATAGAATGACGGAGAGAATATATGAAACGGTTCGCAGTCATAGGGCTTGGCAATTTCGGCTTTTACGCGGCCAAGGCATTATACCAAGACGGCAACGAGGTCGTCGCGATCGACAGGGACAGAGCGAGGGCGCAGGCCATAGATCCGTACTCCACGGAAGCTGTCGTGCTTGATGCCACGGATACGGAAGCTCTGAAGTCCCTCGGACTGCAAAGCATGGACGGGGTGATCCTTTCCACAGGCACCAAGATCAGTACCAGCATCCTGGTATGCCTGCACCTGCAAGAGATTGGGGTCAAGAAAATCCTGGCCAAAGCGGTCGACGATGACCACGCAAAGATTCTGAAGCGTGTTGGGGCTACGGAAATTATTCATCCGGAGCGAGAGATGGCACTGAGGATTTCCCGAACATTGTCCAATCCAAACATGCTCGATTTTATTCCTTTGGCGGATGAATTCGATTTGGTGCAGTTGGGACCCCCGAGTGCGTTCGTCGGAAAAAGTCTGAGGGAGCTCGGTCTTAGAGCCAAGTACAACGTACACATCATCGCAATCAAACAATTGATTCCGGAAGATTTCGTTCTCGTGCCACCGGCCGATTTCGTAATAAGGGACAGCGATATCCTTATCGTGTTGGGCAAGTCCCAAGATATCAAGAAAATCAAAGCACTCTGATAGGAGATAGGAATCGGACGATGTCTCTCTCCCCAAAGCTTTCCCAGAGATCGCGTTGTCTCCGGTCATAGGGAGGGGTTAAAACTCGCATTCCACACAGATAGGAGGAAAATACAGCTTTGTACGACGACTCGAGCTTTCACTTCGCTTTGTTTCTCTTAGATCATCGTAAGGCACAACGATCTTGTCGCCGCGCCCACCTTGGTCGGGGCTGTGGCTGACCGAGAGAAGCCTTTCCGGCAACCTCCAAATTAGTCGGAGACACGTTCTCCCGGCTGGGCATGTTCGGCAAAGGAGCCATGCGGAGGCAAACCATACTCTTCGCTGGAACGCGAGAAGAATCCGACGAGCAATCGGACATTACTTTTGTCACTTGCTATGGCCGCCTCGTTGAACCTTCCGTCGTCTAAGCGCTGATATGAGGCCGCTGACTGATTGATAAGCGATGACGATTACGGCGAGACTCCACGATATCCACAGGAGCGGCCTGTACACGATAGGCTTGTATTGGAACTGGATTATGTGATTTCCTCTCGGAATTGAAATTGCTCGGAAGCAGAAATTGGCCCTGTAAACTTTAGTCTCCCTGCCATCAACATATGCTTTCCACCCAGGAGAATAACGCTCGGTTGCGAACAACCAGCAGCCTTCCGGTGCCTCCACCGCCAAACGTACGGAAGTAAAACGGTATTGCAGCACGTGAACCTTCCCGTAGTCCCCCGCTTTGTTCCAGGCAGTAGTTTGTTTCTTTACGCCATGGAGCCTCTCGTGCACAAATACAGGTACCGCCTGAGACAATCCTGCATCACGCAAACGCTTGAGAGAATTAAGATCCCTGCTCGGAGCGTACGAAACCTCCTGCGTTAGCCAGAATCGAGGCCCCTGTGCAACGACACGAAGGAACTTGGTGGTCTGATAAGGGGGCCACGTTCCTCCAACGAGGAAGTCATAGCTTTTGGAAGTCGGAGCAATATATGCGCGAACATACGGCCGGTTGTCGAAAGCCCAGAAATTAAATATGCTTGTACTGATCACCCTCCTGCCGGCAAGCGTGGGTTCCGTGGTAGCCGAGAGTAAGGCCATATGCTGAATCTGGTCGCTCACGTGTCGTGCCTTTCCGTTCCAGCACGTGGCGGGCTTGTTCGTGAACAGATGGGCCGCACAGTCAAGAATGACAAGAACAACAAGCAGAAGCTGAATCTGCTTTTTCAAGCCGAATGCCGTCTTTTGAGAAAATGCCAGCAGGTAGAGAAGTGCAAGCACGAGGGACGGGGCCACATAGCGCAGAGCCACTGCAGGCGAGTTACTCAAGAAGCGCCACGAACTAAGGTGCCGAAACTCAAAAGAAAAATCGTACGCGGTGTATTGGGAGGCCATCAACGCACAGCCCAGCGTGGCAAGAGCCACGGCTATAATCACCAAAAGTGCAAGGCGAATCTTGCTAACCAGCCGGTCTATCGGCTGGGTGTTCGATCCAATCAACGTGTCGAAGACTGCACCGGCAAGCAACGCGCCACCGAGCATCCAGAATATCCGCACCATACTTGGGTGACGGACAAACCTCAAAGGTGGAAAGATGTAGTACGCGAGTATTCCTACACCCCCGAAGCTCCCCAGGGAGAACAGAAACACGAACAGCATGAACAGGAGCAATAATCTCCAGGCCTTTCTGAGTTCGGACGTGAATCCCACGACAATCAGAGACAGGAGCCCGAAAATCCCGAAATAACCGTCCAACATGGCGATCTGGTCGCCAGTGCTTTGGATCAGGGCTGGATAGGCCGTGGTGAAGCCAGGTGTGACCAACGAGATGAGGCCAAGAACCGGAAAGCGATTTACTCCAAGCGCTTCCTTTATCGGCAAGAAGCCAATCCGATCAGTATATCCTGTCCCCTCCACAAGAAAGGACACGTATGCTGGTGAGACAACAATAGTGGCGACCAGGTAGAAAAGGGCGAGCATACCCAAGACTCGTCTGACTTTTCCGAACCGTACGAAACACCATACGCCTATCAAAAGGGCCGAGTAGATCGTCATTCCTGGGTGGCCTCCGAGGCCGGCAAACCCGAACAGTACCCCGGCAAGCAGCACATCAGAGATGCGCTCATCGTATCCCTTTTCCAACAAGAGCAGAATCCATGGCACGTAGCACACGGTGACAATGCAAACGTAATGCTGCGACTCGCTTACGAAAAAACCGCTAAAGGTGAACAACATCGCTGACACGAACGTACCGCCGGGAGATAATTTGAGCCTCTTGGCGAAAAACCAGAAGCCCACACCGCCGGTCAACCAGTGTGCGAGCCAGAAATACTGAAATACCTTATAGGAAGCTCCAAAGAAGTATGCTACGAGAAATCCGACCGGATAGAAACTTCCTGTTTGAGGATCAGCATGGAAGGGAAAGCCGCAATTGGGCCGTGGATCCCAGAGAGGCAATCGGAAGTCCTGAACACTTGAACTCAGCGCTTTGAACTGAGGCCAGAACAGATACCAGGCGTCCCATTTAAACAGACAGGACATGCTAATCAAATCCGAATTAAGCACCAGGAAACTCAATATGATTCCGAAGAGTGACAGCCAGTATTGGTTCTTGTCGGAGACTCTCTTCAACATATGTGCTCTCGGTTTGACAAGGGTTTCGCTATGCAAAACGCAGTCCACGCCTGTATTCTATCGAGAGACACTCCAGGTGTTCCCCCAGGACCCGGCCCGTTTCAGAAGAACCGGCAAGCCCGGTCTCGCGGCCAGTATCTCAGGTTAAGCTGAGAAGCACTGAACCAGAGCCCCCCGGATTGAAACTCCTGACCAGTCTTTCGAATGTCTCTCGAAGCCAATTCACCAACGCATCATCCTCAGATGAGACTCACCCCGCCAGGTTTGAAGTAACCGTATCTGATAAGTGGCTCGTTTGCCAGGTTACCCCACCGTTCGGCGTTCCGTCAACGTGAATCGAAGCGTATATCTGATGGTGGTCCCTCTTAGCCTTCTTGACGCCCGTCGGCCAACGAGAAATTGCTTGCGGGCCGAAGAGATCCACGCAGTGGTCGAGGAACAGCATCTCTGGACACCATAATGCGAGTCAACTTTGCGTTGTCATAGAAGTCTTTGCGAAGGTCTGGTGGAGTTTTCTTGGCAGAAAGCACCCACTGGTAAACGCCAGGATAGACGTATCAATTAGGATTTGGGGAGACTCCTCGCCGTAATACCAATGCGCTATCAAATGCGTGACATGCGATAATCATTTCAGGTCGGGCCTCACTTTCTCCCGCGTGGGAGGCAATTTCGCTTCCGCTACCCCTGGCTCTGGGAGAGGGTGGAAGTGACGGAGAATCTTCCTCGTTTGGAGGCGCGTCGGCATACGTTGGCTGACAAGATCCTTGGTCGGGAAAGGAGTGGCCCAAAAGTGAGACAGTTTTGGGGGGGCTGTGCCAAGATAATGCACCGTCAAGAATAGGTTAAGCCGTCCTCACCCCCCCGTGCCGTAGACCCAGCAAATCGGACGAAAGAACGCATCACGGACGCCAAAGAGCCCGCCGCCGAGATATGCGGTCACCATTCGCCTGGGAGTTGCGAATGGCGGTAGAGCTGTATTCATACGACGGGCCGTGTGAGGATACCTGTCAAAGTGGCTGACTTTCCAGCTTGCACGGGCATACCGGGGAGCGCCCTACCAAACCGTTGACGTGAGCGGCCTCCCGATTTGGCAGTGTTTCAAGAACGTTTCGTCAGTCTGGAGATTTTCTCGGAGCAGCCCACGTGAGGCTGCCTGACACGCCTTACACTGCTTGGCGAGACGGTAGCATATTTCCTCCTTTGTTCGGGCTATTTTGTCCCTGATCGCGCATCAAGAAAAGTAAAAAACCTCGTTGCCCCTGAGGTTTCAGGGGGATAGAATTCCTTTGTCACAAAGAACCTCTCACCAACGAGGTGCGGAAGATCATGCCACAAGGGATTCTGCCGTTCAAGTGTGAAGAGGAGAGATGCCGTGGGGGGATGACCGGTCTTGCGGGATTACCGACCTATTTGGACCTTGCCTGTGTGATGGGTTTGAGCAGTTCCATTGCTGAGCATGTGCAGGTACGTGACAGTGGTCAGGGGTTTAGTGACGCCGAGATGGTAATGTCCCTAGTTTTGTTGAACCTGGCGGGAGGGGATTGCGTAGGAGACATAGAGGCTTAGGAAGGGGACGAAGGGTTCTGTCGGATTTTGGACAGGGTGAAGACGCAGGGAATGCCTCGTAAGGAGCGGCGTTCGTTCCAGCGTAGATGGTGCGAGCAGCGTCGCCGCGCTTTCCCTGCGACGACTGCGATATTCCGCTATTTGTCCGCATTCCACGATGCCGCTCAGGAGGCATTGCGGCAGTCGGGTAAGGCGTTTATTCCGGCTCCCAACGAGCATCTTCGGAGTCTTGTGAAGGTGATCGGTGATTTTGTTGGGGCAGTGCACAAGCACGTCAAGGTTCGCCATGCCACGTTGGAGATGGACGCAACGTTGTGCGGGACGAACAAGGGCGAGGCGCTTTTTTGCTACACGGGATTCAAAGCGTATCAACCGCTGAACACCTCCTGGTTCGAGCTCGATCAGGTTTTGCACACGGAGTTTCGGGATGGCAACGTTCCTGCCGTGTATGACCAGCTTCGGGTTTTCAAGGAGTCCTTGGATCTTTTGCCTTGGGGGGGTTGATACCGATGCGCTTTCGAATCGGGGGGAGAGCTTTGGTCAAAAAGCGGGGGACAAGCATAACCAACACCCACTTGTGCCGTCATGTGGCGTCGAGGTAGATTCTGAGAAGGTAACCCGATGCACACATGTCCGGCAGGTCGTCCAAAATCCCTCCGCGAAAATCAGGCGGCGGATTCTGGCTGAGCGGCGGTATTGAGTTTTCGGCAACGTCGTGGTAGAGCATGGACCGGATTGAGTGGCGTGGCCATTCCTATCGGGCATGGGGCTTGTGCCCGCCGTAGCATTGCAGGTTGCGCGAAGGGGTAAGCCCTCTGGTGATACGGGATAGAGCGTGACGACAGGAACTTCGACAATATCAGGTACGACCTACGATCCAGGCACTGTCGGCGAGATCGGGGTGTCCACCGCGTCAAGCATCGTCGAAAATCACGGCATAGAGAACAGGGGATTCCTTGACCTGAGCGAGGTTATCGAGCTCATCGACCCAGTGCGGGTCGCGGGGCCCGCTGCCGGTCCAGTGTCCGGGATATCGATCGACACGCGCAAGCCCCTGGGAGAGGATCATATTTTCTGGGCAATCACGGGACGGCATTTCAGCGGCAACGACTTCGCTGAAGAAGCCCTCCGGGCAGGGGTTCGCGCTGCGGTCGTCAGTCGTCCCGATCTTTTTGAGCGCCCGCTGGGACAGGGAAAGACGGTGATCCAGGTGCCGGACACCGTCGCTGCCCTGCAGCATCTGGCGAAGACCTATCGGACCCGTTTCTCCTGTCCCGTCATCGCCATCACGGGGAGCAACGGGAAGACCCTGGTTAAGGAGATGCTCGCGTCGATCCTTCGTCTCGACCGGTCGACCTACCGGTCTCCGCTTTCGTACAATACCCAGGTCGGCGCGGCTCTCTCACTTCTCGGAATGCGGCCCGAACACGAAGTCGCGGTGATAGAGGCCGGCATCAGTCTTCCGGGCGAAATGGAGCGCCTCGAAGCGATGATTCGCCCCGATCACGGAATTCTCACGGTTATCAGCAAAGCTCACATAGGCGGCCTGGGGAGCCTGCAGAATACCCTCGACGAGAAAAAGGAACTCTTCGGAAACCTCGGAAAGGAGTCGTTCCTTTTGCTCAATGCTGACGATGCGTTGAGCATGAGCCTTTCCGGAAGCCTCCCGTGCAGAGTGGCCACCTTCGGTCTTTCCAAGGGCGCGGATGTACGAGCGGAGCGTGTGGAGTCCATACCACCGCAAGGACACCGGTTCCGAATGGGTTTATTCGGCGAAGAAGTAGAAGTGACGTTGTCAGTTCCGGGCCGTTTCAACATACTTAACGCGCTGGCCGCAGCCGCGGCCGCCTCCATGCTGGGGGCGTCCCCTGAAGCGATCCGCAAGGGGCTTGAGGAGTTCAGCCCGTCCCCCATGCGGCTGGAAATCCACACAACGGTAACCGGCGTCACCCTGATCAATGACACGTACAACTCCGACCCCGCTTCCATGAGGGGCGCGCTCGACGTGCTCAACAAGTTCGGCAGGGGCCGGAGAAAGATCGCTATCCTCAGCGACATGCTCGACCTAGGATTGCACAGCCGGGAAGAGCACCTCTCCGTCGGCAAAGAAGTGGTCAAGGCGGACGTAGATCACCTCATCACGGTAGGCGAGAGTGCCGCGCTCATCGGTCAGACCGCAATTCGTTCCGGACTCAACCCGGTGAACGTAACCAGTACGCGCAGCTACAACGAGGCCGCGCTGGAACTGGACAAGATCATGAACAGGGGAGACGTAGTCCTGTTCAAGGGCTCACGCTGGTTCCGGCTGGAGCGCATTGCAAAGGAACTCGTGGGATCAATCGGTCCGACGAGACTCGTGGTCAATCTCGATGCCATAGCGATTAACATCAAGGCGATCCAGGGCATTGTCGGGGATAATGTTCGGATCATGGCCGTGGTCAAGAGCTTCGGGTACGGGAACGATTCCATACGAACTTCTCGGGTAGTGCTTGAGAACGGGGTAAAACATCTTGCGGTTGCGTTTCCCGATGAGGCGGCCATGCTCAGGGAAAATCGAATCGATGCGCCCATACTCGTATTCAATGTACTCCCGGAAGAAGTGGACAAGGTCGTCAGGTACCGGATGACCGCGGTGGTGTCCTCTCTCCACATCGCGGAGGCGCTCGATGGGGCCGCGCGTCAGGGTTACCGGATTCCTGTTCACATCAAGATCGATACGGGTATGGGTCGATCGGGCGTGTGGGTTGGCGATGCCGTCCCTTTTGTGGAGCGGGTCCATCGATTTCGCAACCTTGATGTCGAAGGCATCATGACCCATTTCTCGTCAGCGGACGATCCCGCAGGAGACGAGTACACGAGCGAGCAGATAGATCAATTTCAGTCTACTCTGGTCGAACTGGAGCGAAGGGGCTACCGATTCCATTACATACACGCGGGCAACACTGCTGCTCTGGTGAGGTTCCCCGCCACGCGGTTCAACATGGTCAGGCCCGGACTCGCAATATACGGGATGTATCCCTCGGAGCCCGTTCGACGGATCATCAGACTGGAACAGGTGTTTACCTTCACCACCAAGATCTCGCAGATCAAAGAGCATCCCCCCGGCCGATGTATCTCGTACAATCGGCGTTTCACCACGTGCCGGCCCTGCCGCATTGCGACGCTGCCGGTTGGGTACAATGACGGATATCCCCGGTTCCAGTCAAACGTTGGCGAGGTCCTCGTGCGAGGGCAACGATGCCCCGTGGTCGGGACGGTCTGCATGGACAACACCATGATAGACGTCACCGATGTGCCGGACGCGGCAGTAGGGGACGAAACGGTCCTGATCGGACGCCAGGGAAATGAAGAGATCCTTGCCGACGAGATCGCTGCGAACGGCGGCACCATCAATTACGAAATTGCCTGTAAAATCTCCCCGAGGGTCACCAGGATTTTCGTCAAGAGCTGATTCCTGACGTCTGATTTCACACGTCGTTGTCGCAAACTCTCCAGGTGCGAAAATCGGCAGCCGGATTGGTCAGTTTCGCTGGCTTGAACGCACATCCTACGAAGGACCTCTCTGGCGATTCTCAAGCTCCAGCCCTTTTCCGAGGGAGAGGGGGCGGTCCGGGAGCCGGCCGTCCCATCTCGATTGAACGGCCCCACCGTCAGTGCGTCATCCTCACCCGGATGTTCTCTCCAAATACAACCGATCGGAAAATGCTTGAAAACAGCAAGGTATCGATTCATTATGATCTTCTGACACAGAGCTCCCGGACGAATGATCGGAGCAACACGTGAGGAAAACTGCTTATGTGGCGACGTGCTGCATCAATGATACTTGTGATACCGGCCTTCTGCCTCCTCTCGGCTGCCGGGCCCCGTCGGAACCCTGAAGAGGCCGCGGCCCCCGTTAAGACCGTCCTGCCCGGCGCGCTGGAGGACCTCTCCGGACGAGAGATTGTTACCAAGACCGGAGAGGAGCGGATCCGGCAAGCCGGAGAAACCCGCGGCCGCGCCGAGGACAAGGTGGACCCGATCGAAGGGGAGGCAACGAGAATCGTTACAGAGATCATCAAGGGTATTTCCGCAGGTGATTATCAACTCTACATAGGCAATTTCTCCGAGAAGCTGAAGAAAGCGCAAAACCGTGAGACCTTTCTTCTCATTCAGAAGAGTATGCAGAAACGGTTGGGCAAGTTCCGGTCAGTTACGTACCTCGGCCACTATGTCCAGTCGGGTAACACGATAACTCTCTTCAAAGCCCGCTTCAAAAAAGACAAGGACGACGTGCTCATCAAGCTCGTACTGCGAGGGAAAGGAGCTAATCTCAGGGTTACAGGTATCTGGTTTGACTCGCCGCGTCTGTCCAAATAATTGAATGGTGCCTAACCCCGGCCGCTAACGACCAGGCATCAACTTTCCCTGAAAAGGTTATCGCGAGTTCCGCGGGCCGCGGGACGAAGCAATCTCGGCGATGGTGGGAACTGAGATCGCTTTGTCGTTTCACTTCTCGCAACGACACGGTTGCAGTCAGGCCTCGCTCCGCGTAAGCCTGGACCTACTCTCGCGGGTTTTCCAGGGTTGACCCGAGTGTCGGTCCATGCTACACAACCGTGAAACTTCCTCACCAGGCTGTTCGAGGCTAGGCCCCCTCATCGCGGGAATCGGTTGAACGGACTGCGTTGTCCAGGGCTGGTGGTGGGGTATTTCCCACTTCCCTTAAACCAGGGGTTGTTTGAAATGGCAATCATATCTCCCTTTCGATCGGTGCATTACAACGGTTCTTGCGCCGGACAACTGGACAGACTCATTGCACCCCCGTACGACGTGATATCACCCGAAGAGCAGGAATCGCTTTATCAGTTGCACGATCTCAATATCATTCGACTTGTCCTAGGCAAGGAGTTTCCCGACGACGGAGAGACGGACAATCGGTATACCAGGGCCGCATCCACGCTCCGGGAGTGGATGAGGAACGGTGTCCTCACGTCGACCGAGAGCCCTGCCGTGGTCGTATATCAGTTGGAATTCGACATTCCCGACGGCGGCCGTCGCACGCTGGACGGGATTATCGTGCTGGTAAAGGTGGAAGAGTACGGTAAGGGAAGAGTCCTGCCTCATGAGAAGACGTATATCGGACCACGTGCCGAGCAGCTCAATCTTCTGCGGGCCACTCACGCGCATCTCACACCGATTCACGCGCTTTTCAATGATCGATCCAACGTCGTGATGCACGCCTACGGGCCGGTCATGCAGCGACCCCCGGATCAGGAGGCCGTGGAAGGAAGGACCGTGCACCGGACCTGGGCCCTGTACGACGAGGAGGCGATCTCGAAGATCGTGAGTCTGCTTGCCGACAAAAGCCTGTTCCTGGCCGACGGCCATCACCGATACGAGACATCACTCGCTTTCAGAAACGAGATGCGGGCCAAAGGGTCGGGCGTGTCCAAAAACGACCACGAGTACGTGATGATGTATCTCACGTCGACCTCTCATCCGGGGCTGACGATCCTGCCGGCTCATCGTTTGGTCGGTGGGCTGGATGAGGACGTGATTGACGGGATTGTTGAGAAGCTTGCACCGTACTTCGACTTTGAGGACTGCGGGTTCACCTGTTGTAGCAACCCTGCGGCGGCACAGGAGATGATCAAAAGGATATCGCCCTATTCTACGGTGGTCGGTAATTTCGGCATGATCCTTGGCGGGCAGGGCGGATGCAAAATCTTGAGGCTCAAGAGCTTCGAAGATGTCGATCCGATTATTGATCCGTCGGTCCCAGGTCCGCTCAGGGAGCTGGACGTTACGATTCTCAGAGACGTAGTCGTCAGCCACGGGCTGGGCATGGATAGGGACATTCCAGAGGGGCATATCGAGTACACCCCTTCGGTGGCCAAGGCCATGGAAAAGGTCACCAGCGGCGAGATCCAGATCGCCTTCATTCTCAACCCCACCCGAGTTGAGCAGGTTCAGGCCGCGGCCGAATTGGGACACAAGCTGCCTCACAAATCGACCTATTTCTATCCGAAACTTGCTTCAGGGTTGGCCTTGAATGTTTTTTGAGCCGACGGCCCAGCGGTCCGAACGGTACGCTGATGCGTGAGAGCATGTGTTGGCGAACAAAACTCACCCTTTGAGAGTCACACTGGAACATGGCACGCGTTTGAACGGACCGATGTCGCAGAACTCGGGTGGCAATTTCGTATGGAAGCGCGCGCCGATGACTCGCGCGTCTTCTGAGCGTTCATCCTCCCGAAAAGTCTGAGACCCAACGCGATGCCAAAGAGGTGACAGGTGATCTCCAACGCTATTCTCCCCAACCCCGAAACTCCGGCAGAGCGGGAGAGGGCAAGAGGAGATTCCCCTTTCCCTGCTGGAGAGGGCGAATCTCACGTGTTTGAAAACGTAATGGGAGAAATCGATCTGTTTAGGTTGTGAGGCGCCCGTGGCATCGAGGCATGCGAGAGAAGATGAGACGATCAACGGCCTTTTGCGCGATAGAATTCGGGTAATTCAGGCCGGTCGTGGTTACCGAGTCTCGGAGGACGCACTCATCCTCGCCTGGTTCTTTCGCCCCAGGCCCAAGGAGTTCATACTCGACGCAGGGACCGGCTGCGGCGTGATCGCTTTTGCGCTTGCCGCGCAGGAGCCGGGTGCAACCGTGGTGGGACTGGAGATCCAGAAAGGACTGAGTGGTCGTGCGGGTCGCGGGGTGAAACTCAATAACCTTGAAGAGAGAGTCTCTGTTGTTCGCGGCGACCTGTGCCGGGCTGACTCCTTTTTCAGGCCCCATACCTTCGACGGGGTAGTGTGCAATCCCCCCTATCACGGTGAGGGAAGCGGACGAATCAGCCGTTTGGAAGAGCGGGCGCTGGCCCGGCACCAGGTCATGATGCCGCTCTCGGAGCTGTTCCGGGTGTCCCGCCGGCTGCTCAGGGATGGAGGAAGGCTCACGTTCATCTATCCCTCCGAAGAGTGGCAGCGGATATGTTCGTCAATACAAGAGGCTGGATTTAAGCCGTCACGTATGCTATGGATTCACCCTCGGGAAGGAGCTGCTCCCCGGCACGTGTGCGTCGAGGCCCTCTTGACGGCGCGTGCCCCAAAGCCTGTTGAGGAGTCGCTCATTCTCTACTCGGGGCAGGGGACGAGATCCCCCGAGGCCCGAGCAATATTGGAAGGAAGCGCGATGCGCGCGTGAGCGAGTGTACGGGGCCCGGGCATTGGCCTCAAGGTATTCTCCCGTTATCCTGTACTTTGGACAGGCGTAGGACCTTGAAGAGCCTGCACACTGATAATTGCACGGCGGGCTCGCCACTGGGACCACATGGGTTACCGACTCGATCGGTTCAATGGTACGGAGAGTTGTTTCATATCAGCCCGATCATGGTCCGCAGCGACGATGATGCTCGGAGGTGAACATGGAAGAATTCAGTAGAATCAAGCGACTCCCTCCCTATGTCTTTCAGCGGGTCAACGACCTGAAGATGAGACTGCGGAGGGCAGGCGAAGACATCATTGATCTGGGCATGGGCAATCCCGACATTGCCACGCCCGACCATATTGTGGACAAGATGGTAGCTGCGGTGCGCGATCCGCGCAATCACCGATATAGTGCGTCCGCGGGCATTCCAAAATTGCGGCAGGCCTTCGCGGATTGGTGGAAAAGGCGTTACAACGTAGATCTGGACCCCAACGAGGAAGTCGTTGCAACGATGGGAGCCAAGGATGCGCTGGCGCATCTCGTTCTTGCCACAATGGGACCGGGTGACGTGGTCTTCGTACCGTCTCCGAGTTATCCCATTCACCCGTACTCCGTGGTGATTGCCGGTGCGGACCTCAGGCACGTGCCGATCAGCCCGGACCACGATTTTTTCGAGGATCTCCAGACCGCGGTGCGTCTGACGTGGCCGTTGCCGAAGATGCTCATTATATCCTTTCCGCACAACCCGACCACCATGGTGGTCAATCAGGATTTCTTTCGCAAAATCGTGGACTTTGCAATGGAGTACAAGATCATGATCGTCCATGATTTTGCGTACGCGGATCTGACCTTCGACGGGTACGAGGCGCCGAGCTTCCTTTCAATCCCCGGGGCCAAGGACGTGGGCGTCGAGATCCTCTCCCTTTCCAAGACCTATTCCATGGCGGGTTGGCGGGTCGGCTGCGCGGCCGGGAACCCAAAGATGATCGAGGCACTGCGAAGACTCAAGAGTTACATCGATTACGGGATGTTCCAGCCCATTCAGATCTCCGCGATCATTGCCCTTAATTCGGAACAGGAGTGCGTCAGGAGGATCAACGAGGAGTACCGGGACCGGCGAGACGCGCTCTGTTCGGGCCTGAACGACTGTGGATGGGCTATCGATCCTCCCAAGGCTACCATGTTCGTCTGGGCTGCGATACCGGAAGAGTACCGGTCCATGGGCTCTCTGGAATTCTCTGAGATGCTCACCGAGCAGGGGAAGGTCGCGGTGAGTCCGGGAATCGGGTTCGGCCCGCACGGCGATGACCATGTGCGATTCGCGCTGGTCGAGAATCGGATGCGGATCAGGCAGGCGGTCCGCGGAATTCGCCAGTTCATGGCCAAGGATCCCGAGGAAGCCAAAGCGCTGAACGGAATGGCACGAAGCGCAGCGCTCTAGCGCTGGATTGCGGTCACAAAAAATAGCGCGCCAATGTGCGAAACTGCATCGGGGAGGGCCTTCTCCGGAAGAACCCTCCCCGATGGACTCTTATGTCTTGAGAAGTCTGGGAGCTGCGGAAGTGGGTGCGGGGACGTTTCATGAATGAGATCTCCATCGGACTCATTGGGTTCGGGACCATTGGCGGCGGCGTGGTAAGAATCCTTCAGGAAAGCAAGGACCTGCTCGAGGCACGTGTCGGCTTCCCTCTGAAGCTCAAGCGGATCGCGGACGTCGATCTCGTGTCGGATCGGGGTGTTCGGGTGGACCGGTCCATTCTGACCGCCGACGTCCAGGAAATCCTGGACGATCCTGAGATCTCCATTGTCATTGAGCTGATCGGAGGGTACGAGCCCGCGCGGACCTTTATACTGGATGCCCTCAAAAAGGGTAAGCAGGTAGTAACCGCGAACAAGGCGCTACTTGCCGAACACGGCGCGGAGATCTTCGCGGCCGCTGCCGCGACAGGTAGCGAAATAGCCTTTGAGGGAGCGGTCGCAGGTTCGATCCCCATCCTCCGATCTCTTCGGGAGGGCCTCGTCGCCAACAGGTTCGAGAAGGTGCTGGCCATACTCAATGGAACCTGCAACTTCATTCTCACCGCGATGGACGAGAATCCGGGAGTTTCCTTTGAGGAGGTGGTCAAGCAGGCCCAGGAATTGGGATACGCGGAAGCCGACCCGACCCTCGACATCGATGGAGTGGACGCGGCGCACAAGCTCGTACTCATTTTGAGCCTCACTCATGGGATACGGGTCCCGCTTGACAGCATATATGTGGAAGGGATCAGGGCGATACGTCCTCTCGATGTGGAGATAGCGAAAGAATTCGCGTATAAAATGAAGCTCTTGGCAATAATTATCGGCCACGATGGTGCGGTTGAGGCTCGCCTACACCCCACGCTCATACCGAGAACCCATCCCCTTGCCAGGGTTGACGGGGTTTTCAACGGGATTTACCTCAAGGGTGACATGGCAGGCGAGCAGCTCTTCTACGGCCGCGGCGCCGGACGCGAACCGACCGCGTCCGCGGTTATGGGCGATGTGGTGGAAATCGCCAGAAGCCTGATCCAGGGATGCCCGAGCCGAGTACCCCCGCTCGGACACCCCGAGGGGAAGATCTCCTCGTCCGGTATCATGAGAATGCAAGACATCGAAACCAACTACTATCTTCGGGTGCAGGCAAGGGACCGGCCCGGGGTGCTTTCGAAGATTTCGGGCATTATGGCTTCCCGCAGCATCAGCATACATTCGGTGATCCAGAAGGGCAGGCAACGGTCCGGGACGGTTCCCGTGGTGTTCCTCACTCACCTCGCGAGAGAGGCCGATCTTCAGCAGGCCGTGCAAGAAATCGGTGAGCTTCCCGTGGTGGAAGGTGTGCCGGCCGTAGTGAGAATCGAAGACGAGAGTATCTGCTGAGCGGTTCGCGAGGCGAGAGCGCGACTGGAGAAGGCTGCCGGGACAGGGCCGACAGAGGTGAACAGCATGTGGAAGGGTGTTATCAGAGAGTATCCCGACTTTTACCGGTTCGACAACGAAGAGCATATCGTCACCCTGCTGGAGGGCGGCACGCCTCTCATTCCGGTACCCAAGCTGGCGGCGGCGATAAATCCCGAGATCTCCCTCTTCGTGAAGTACGAGGGATTGAATCCGACCTCCTCGTTTAAGGACCGGGGCATGACCCTTGCCATGTCTCGTGCAGTGGAGGCCGGTTCCAAAGCAGTGATTTGCGCATCTACAGGAAATACGTCCGCGGCAGCCGCGGCGTACGCGGCCCGTGCCGGGATCAAGGCTTTCGTCGTAATCCCCGAGGGGAAGATCGCTCTGGGAAAGCTCGCTCAGGCGATGATTCATGGCGCGACGGTCATCCAGATCCTGGGAAACTTCGATGAAGCCCTCAAGCTCGTGAAAAAGATATCCGAGGATTATCCGATCACGCTTGTCAATTCGCTTAATCCGCACAGGATCGAGGGGCAGAAGTCGGGAGCATACGAGGTCTGCGACGTGCTCGGAGGACCGCCGGATATTCATTCGCTCCCCGTGGGAAACGCGGGGAACATTACCGCGTACTGGGCGGGATACAAGACATATAAGGATGCCGGCAAGATTGATTCGCTCCCGAGAATGATCGGCTTTCAGGCCGCGGGCGCGGCTCCGATCGTTCGCGGCCATGTGATCGAGGATCCCGAAACCCTCGCCACTGCCATCCGCATCGGCAATCCGGCCTCCTGGAAAGCCGCTGAGGCGGCACGGGACGAATCCGGAGGACTCATCGACATGGTCACGGACGACGAGATCGTGAGCGCCTATCGGATGCTGGCGTCTACGGAAGGGGTGTTCTGTGAGCCGGCTTCCGCTGCCTCCATAGCAGGTGTGATAAAGAAACAGAAACAGGGCTACTTCCAAGGGGGAGAAAGAATCGTGTGCACACTCACCGGGCATGGACTGAAAGACCCGGATAATGCGATAAAGGTGTCAACGGAGACCGCGGAGTGCTCTCCCACGACCTGTGAAGCCGAACTCAAGAAGGTGCTCGATGTCCTCGGAATCTGACATGAGATACGTGATCGTCGTACCCGACGGTATGGCTGACTCACCCATTGCCGAACTGGGTGGCAAGACCCCCCTGGCGGCCTGTGAAACCCCCTGGATGGACTTGATGGCTTCGGTCGGACGATTCGGATTGGCTCGCACCGTGCCTGAGGGTATAGCACCGGGGAGCGATGTTGCCAATCTGTCGATCCTGGGATACTCCCCGGCAAAGGTTTATACCGGCCGTGCCCCATTTGAAGCGGCGTCCATGGGGATCGAGCTCGAGGAAAACGACGTGGCTTTCCGACTCAACCTCGTGACCCTCGACCAGAACTATACCCTCATGGCCGACCACAGTGGTGACCACATCACGAACGGCGAAGCCCGGGAACTCGTGGAATCGCTGCAACCGATGACACGATCGCTCGGTATGTCGCTCTTCCCCGGTGTATCGTACAGGCACCTGCTTATCTGGCGGGACGGACCGGAAGGATGCATTACTCACGCCCCGCACGACTTCGCGGGCAAACCCCTGGACAGGCACCTGCCCTCGGGTCATGGAGCGGACGTCTTGCTGCGGATCATCATCAAATCCTGGAAGATCCTGGAGAGCCATCCGGTCAATCAGCGCAGAATCCGCGTGGGCAAAGGTCCGGCAAATTCCGTCTGGCCCTGGGGCCAAGGGAAGCGTCCGAAAATGAAGACGCTCAAAGAACGGTTTGACATCACCGGCGCAGTCGTCGCGGCGGTCGACCTTCTGAAGGGCATCGGAAAATACGCCGGTCTCGATCCCATCGAAGTCCCCGGCGCCACCGGGTATATCGACACGGATTACGAAGGAAAGGTCGCGGCAACACTCCAAGCGCTGCGGGGAAAGGATCTCGTGTTCCTTCACGTGGAAGCACCTGACGAGGCTTCCCATTCCGGCGATCTGAATCTGAAGAAAAAGGCAATCGAGGACTTCGACGCTCGGGTGGCCGCTCCACTCCTGAAGGGCCTGACGGCATTTCCCCGGTGGAGAATTCTCCTCATGCCGGACCATCACACTCCCTTGGCAATAAGGACCCACTCGCCCGATCCGGTCCCGTTCCTCCTCCTCGATTCCTGCGAATGGAACAGCGCGTCACGGGAAATTACCACACCGTTTTCCGAGGAGGCCGCTCGTGCCTCGGGAACCATGATCGACGACGCCGCCAGGATGATCGAGATACTGCTGCGCAAGTAAGAATCCATCGGAAGCAGATTCTCAGCGGAACCTCCACGCCGCAAAGCAGACACAAGGAAAGAAATTCCCGTCACCGAGACATCAAGAAGACCAAAGCAATATACAAGGCACTGGGCATAGATAAAATTCCGTCGATCGAGCGGGGGTTGCCTACCGGCTCCTTTCGACAAAATGATGTGAAGCACCATTGTTTTGCCATAGCGTTTTTTGCTCAGTTCGGCGGGGGTCTGGCAAGAAGGGGACGCCCGGCAGACTTCGGGAAAGAGGCACCAGTTGGGGTCTGGGGAAACCCCTGTACTGGAGGTACATTGACGCGGACGGGCTCAGTGCGCAGAGTACTTCTTATACCGGTGAAAAGAGCGGTTGAACCCCATCGGATGAGGAGGTATGAGCTATGGCTGCGAACAATGAATCGGTAGTGGTAGGAGTGCAACATGCGGTATTCGGAGAATTGTCCAAGAATTGGGGCTGGCTCCTGGCCTTTGGGATTGTGTTCATCATACTGGGCACAATCGGGCTTGGAATGACATTTGCCTTGACCCTGGCAAGTGTCTTTCTTTTTGGGATTCTCTTTCTTCTCGGCGGAATCCTCCAGATAATCGAGGCCTTCAAGTGCAAGGGCTGGAAGGGAATTCTGTGGCACATCGTCATCGCCGTGCTCTATTTGATCGCGGGAGCGATCGTAATCGGCAATCCGCTTGGGGCTTCGATCATGCTGACGTTGGTCTTCGCCTTTCTCTTGATCGGCGTGGGCCTGGTACGAATCATCATGGCCATTCAACACGGGGCGGGCGGCCACTGGATTTGGCCGCTTATCGGGGGGATCGCATCAATCATCCTGGGAGCTATCATCATAGCCGGTTGGCCCATTTCAGGGCTCTGGGTCATCGGTCTCGTGGTCGCCATCGAACTGATCATTCAGGGCTGGTCGTATCTCTTCGTTGCGCTGGCTGCGAGGGCCGCCGGGAAAGAGGCGTCCGCCGTCGGGCAAGGGACTGTCGCGTCGGAGGCCTAGCAGAGCATCGTATCGGTTTCTTGCCGGATCCGGGCTGCCTCACGTGCAGGTGTTCGGCGAAAGTGGGTACTTGTGTGCCGGAATGTCGTCCATTTTCGGACAGAACTCAGGGTACCCGCCATATGTGGCGAGGTGCCGAAGCGACGGCGAGCAACAGAGGGCCTGATGCACAGAGTTAGCAATTTTGCCGGGGCGTCCGGACTATTGCCTAACCCGCTTCGCGGCTTCTCGATACGCCATGTAACGTCTGGTGTAGTCCCGCGGATTCTTGGGGGGATGGACGGCCTTCCCTCGACTGACCAATGCAAGCGATTCGGACGGGCATTTGAAGGCACAGACTCCGCAGCCGATACAGGATTCAGGGTCCAGGACGGCCACCTTGCCCTTCTTGTTCGTTGACCGGGTGCTCGACTCGAGGGTGAGCGCATCCATGGGACATCGCTGGGTACACAATCCGCACGCGATACACGTTTCCTCGTGGACGCTGACGATGAAGTTGGACGGCTCAAGACTGCGGGAATGCTTGAGCACATGATAGGACTCGAAGAAGACACAGCAGCAGCGGCAACAGTTGCAGATACTGTCCACGCCTTCGACCCAGTTAGAGATCCCGTGAACCAGACCCTCTTCCGCACTTTTATGCAGGATCTCTTGGGCCTCCTCCATGTCGATGGCACGCGCCATGCCGTGGTCGACCATGTACCGGGCGAGGCTACCGAAATGGAGACAAACCTCGGTGGAGTGCTTGCAGTCGGGTGAGTCCGGATCGAGATTCTTCCGATGCCTGCACGGGCAGGTGGCAACGCAGATATCCTCCTGAGCCGCCAGGAACCTAGCCGCGTCCTCATAAGGCAGAATCTGCCGGGGATCCTCGATGGTCTTGTTGATGGGAAGCGCGCGCAGCCCCTTCTCAGGTACGTCCGCATATTGGTCGTTTAACCCGTTCAGGAAATACCGATTCATTGCGGATGCGAATTCCGATCCCGGGTCGTCCTGTCGGCCGGCCCAAAAGGGAGCTCGAAGAAGTGAAAAGTATGCGTCATTGAGCCGGTAGCGAACTGAGGCTCCTCGCCGACTGCGGAAGACCAGCCCCTTGCGACAGAGTCGATCCAGCCGGCGTTCCAGTTCCGCTGACTGGAGTTGCTTCAGATGGGCCAGTTCTTCGAGGCTCTTGCTTGCAAAGGGCAGGCCGGTCAGGAGCAGTGCCTCGTCGGGAGTGCACCTGGACCTGATGACGGGCATCAGTTCTTCGGACTCGGGTAGATCCCACCAGGTCTTTTTCAGCCATTCAATGAGATCGCGGTAAACCTGTTCATTATCTTTGGGAATCACCTACGCAGATCCTTTGTCCATGATATGTCTACTCGTAGCGCGGAAGTCAGAGGCCATCTTACAGCGGGCCGAGATCAAAGGCAACTGTCTGAACCGTCCTCGACGAGGTCCCCCATCGATCTGGGACAAGACGCTACGATACGGACTTCTCTGATTTATTCTGTGATGAAGACATGACCGAAGGTATGATCGACGAATCCCACAACCGCAATTCGATCTCACACGAGCATAGAGCACTTGCCTGGAATAATGTCCGAAATTCTCATCGGCGGTTCCATTGAATCCAGTGGATGACGGCCCTGCCGACGACCACCGTTGAATCCTGGGTGACACCGTGGCAATGCGAGCACGAACCCCGGAGCTTCGGCCTACCGTCAGGACATGAGCATATCGAAGCCTCCCCACTTCGGCAATGGGTCATTGTTTTGGACACGCGTTAAATTGACGCCTAACTAGCGTATTACCCGAGCTTCTGATCCTACTCGTGATGAACGCACGTGTCCGCGGCTACTCAGCTTCGACCTGAACGACCCACTTCTTTCTACCAGTGTCTTTGTCGATTTTGCAGACCTTGTTGCCGGTAGAGAAGTAGACGTAATGTTGGCCGACGAACAGGTTGTTCTTCCTGCGGTAGGGTGCCCCACAGTTCGGACATGCCTCGGCCAAGTCGGAGACAGTTCTGTGGCACTCATAACAGTTGACTAGAGCCATCGGTCTGACCTCGCGTCAATGATCAGGCGTCGACGATTGGTGAACCTCACTGTGGAAGCCCTCCCCTTTCTGTCCGAAGGTGACGATACCGCTTACAGGGTCTCTGAATCATCGGATTGGATTAGACCACCTGATTTCGTTCGCGCGTTTCGCGCGCATGTTCCCCCGCTTTCCCCAGATTTCGTCCAAGAGTGCATCTCTTAGTGCTCGTTTGGGCGGCCCTTCCAGCAGGTCTCAATGAATGTCATCAGTCGTGGTGGTTTGCTCGAGCTCCGCACCGTCCCCCCAGAAAATGATTTGGTAGTAGAATATTCACGGAGGAGTATACCACAAATCCCGCGGAATTGTTAGCCCTTTAAAAACCGTGCCTCTACGGCTGACGGGGGATGGATTCCTGCGTTGCGCAAGGAGCGATTGCTATCGACTTCTTCGACGATTCGCGGTCGCCCTCCTGATTGCCGTGGATCAATCCCACCGGATCGTCAACCCTTGTAGGACTGGAGCAAATTGAACATCAGGTTGGACCCGAAGATAACCGAGTCTACCGGAATCCGCTCGTCTGCTGCATGAATTGCGCGGGTGAACGGGAAGTCTTCAGGCAATTTCATCGGCATGAATCCATAGGTTTGAATGCCCAAGCGGTAAAAGAAGCGCGCGTCGGTGCATCCGGTCAACATGAAGGGCAACGGTCTCGCTTCGGGTTCCGCGGCCCGTATCGTATCGGCCAGCCTATCGAACAGTCCCATGTCGGGTTCTCCGGGGCCGGGCTCGTATCTGAGCACTTCGATTTCCGTGTCGTCACCCAGGATCGGTTTCAGCTCAGCGATCAAATCCTCGGGAACGCAGCCGGGAACGAGGCGCCCATCAAGTTCAAGGGTCACCTCGCTTGGGATCACGTTGATCTTCTCGCCTCCACGTACCACAGTGGCATTGACGGTATTTCTGAGCATCGGCTCGAAAAACTGTCCCCCATGGCCGAGCCGATTCAGCAGCCGGTCGGTGAGCCGCGGATTGAGCACGCGTCGAAGAATAAGCCCCTGGGGAAACGGGAGAACCGAGGCCATGGCTTCGATCATCAGGCGCGGCACAGGCGTGATGCGAACGGGGAGTCGGAGTTCGTTAAGCTGTACTAGTAATCGTCCCAGCTTGGCCATGGCCCCTCCTCGGATAGGGTGGGAGCCGTGTCCCGCGGGCCCTCTCAATGTGGCCTTCATCCAGCAAATCTGCTTTTCCCCGATCTGAATGGGGTAGAAAATCTCCTCTGCTATCGGCATGGAAAAGCCGCCAAACTCCCCAATGGCGTATCGCGTTCCCGTGAAAAGATGCGCATGGTTTTCCACAAGGTATCTGGCGCCAAAGTCTCCACCGGTCTCTTCGTCGCTGAGTACAGCCAGGATGATGTCCCCGGCAGGCCGGAACCCTTCAGCCTTGGCACGGAGGATGGCGGCCAGCATCATGGCCAATCCCCCCTTCATATCGAGCGCTCCGCGACCCCAGACGAATCCGTCGACTATCCGGCCCTCGAAAGGCGGATGAGTCCACTGCTGGCCCGCGGTGGTGACGACATCAACGTGTCCGTAGAGCAGAAGGGGAGATGCCGCGCCTTCCCCCTTGAGCCGTGCGACTACGTTTGGCCGGTTCGGGTCCTTGAAAATCAGGTTGGTTTCGATTCCAGCCCCAATGAGGAGTGCGTCGACATATTTGATGCATTCCACCTCGTTGCCCGGCGGATTGGTCGTGTCAAACCGGATAAGTTCTTGGAGCAATTCTGCTGGACGCTCGTGGATTCCGGCCTGTCTGTGGGACGTCAGGGTCATGTCGGCGAGCCTCAAATAGGCATTATCTTCGCGATGACGCCTGAACTCAAGGAAATTGCGGCACGGCCTCAGTCATTCGTCTCCCACCTTTAGCACTGATAACCAAATGATGTTAGCGAGTTAATCGTTCCGCAAAGGCACAGGGTCTGACACTTTTTCAAGTATTGCTAAGGTCTGAGAATTACGGCATAATGTTCGGCATTTCCTCGCATCTAATGGACTGAGATTCCCGGAGGTGGCAAGATGGAGTCAAAACCGTGGTACGGCCCAAAATGGCCTGAAGGAGTTCCTCACGAGATTTCCGGGTACGAGCGCCCGGTCTTTTCCGCGATTGACGATTCCGCGCGGGATTATCCGAACCAGGTCTTCACGATCTTCAACGATGCGACCAGGACCTTCGCGCAGGTCAAGGAAACTGCGGACAGGATCGCGAATTTCCTGGCTTCCCGCGGTATTAAGAAAGGGGATCGGGTTGGCATCTTTCTCCCGAACCTTCCGCACTACCCTCCCACCTACTTCGGAATACTCAAGGCCGGCGCGGTCGCTGTGACCTGCAATCCCCTGTACACCGCGACCGAGCTGAATTTCCAACTCAAGGACGCCGGCGTCAGGGCCGTGTTCTGCATGGATCACCCGCAGTTCTATCCGACGGCGGTCAAGGCCATTGAAGGGACCGATGTGGAGACCGTCGTTATCTGCGGGGTCAAATCCTATCTGCCTCCTCTGAAAGCGTTTCTCGGGGGACTTCTCGGCAAAATTCCCAAGGCGGGAACGTACGAGCCGGGTCACGTCTTCTTCGATGACGCGGTTGCCAACGCGAAGCCAGACCCTCCTCCGGTGGAGATCAACCCCCTTGAAGACATCGCCCTGATTATCTACACGGGCGGGACGACAGGAGTGCCCAAAGGGGCAGCGTTGACCCATGCCAATATCGTTTCCAACGTCATGATGCTCGACGAGTGGGGGAGAGTCCCCCACGAAACGGGCGGACCGCTGGAAAAAATGAGGCGTGGCGGATTCCACTGCTTCCTTGGGGTACTCCCCTGGTATCACAGCTTCGGCATGACCGTTTGCATGGTTTCCGCGGCTGCAAGTGGGAGCCGGCTGATCTGCATCCCCGACCCAAGAGCCGGTAACCCTCCGTTCACCGAGGTGCTGAAAGCCGTTCAAAAGTACCGGCCGACCGTCGTTCCCGCGGTTCCGACGATTTATGTAGCCTTCACCAACCATCCGCTTATCGATCGATTCGACCTCTCTTCGATCGTGGCCTGCGCGTCTGGTGGGGCTCCCATGCCGGTCGAGGTGGCCAAACAGTTCGAAGAGAAGACCGGAGCCATAATTTTCGAAGGGTACGGCTTGAGCGAAACCTCGCCCATTGTGACCACCAATCCGACGACCCCTGAAAAACGCAAGTTCGGGACCGTGGGTTTTCCCGTCTCGGGCACTGACGTGAAAATCGTGGATCTCGAAACGGGCCTGAAAGAGCTACCCCAGGGTGAGGACGGCGAGATTGCCCTCAGTGGCCCCCAGATCATGAAAGGCTATTGGAATAGGCCCGAAGAAACGGATGCGGTATTTCGCGAGATCGAGGGACGACGTTATTTTCTCAGTGGCGACATCGGCCATTTCGACGAGGAAGGATACCTTATCATCACCGACCGCAAAAAGGACCTTATTATCGTCAGTGGCTTCAACGTCTACCCAAGAGACGTGGAAGAGATTCTCTTCAAGAACCCGAAGATTGCGCTCGCGGCCGTGGTCGGACTGCCCGACCCGAAGACCGGCGAGTACGTCAAGGCCTACGTCCAGCTCAAACCCGGCGAACAGGCAACTGAAGAGGAGATACTCCAGTTCTGCAAGGAGAACATGGCCGGGTACAAACGTCCTCGTTCCATCGAGTTCAGGGAGTCACTCCCCACATCGGTTGTGGGCAAGGTATTGAGACGGGTGCTCAAGGACGAAGAACTCGAGAAAAACAAGGCGTGATGCCGACAGAGAGAACCGAGCTGTAACACTTCACTGGGGAGGGACTTTCGGCAAAAAAGGCCCTCACCGGTCAACTCCTCTACCTGAGGAAACGTGTGAGGTCCGCAGTTCCGGGGATGACGCAGCAGGCAGGACGCTCCCGCGCTCACGTGGATTTTGATGGGGCCGATAATGGCCGGGAGCGGTGGACTCCGTACGAAGTGCCTTGACATTCCGCCCCGGTATTGGCAACATCACTCTGAATCTCTTAGTATGTCTATATAGTCTTGTCATCCCACGGGCCCGTGCCGTGCGGAGGCGAATGGAGTGCGCCTCCCTGAGGCGAGGTAGCGGGGTATGGAAGTGCGCAGACACGTGGTTGTCTTGGCTGTTCTGGTGCTTGGTGCAGTTCATGGACAGCTTTGGGCCCAGGGCCTATCATCGAGCCTCGGTCTCGACGGGCTCCAAGTTCAGCCCCTGTCGAAGATCTACTACAAGAACCTGGGACTCAACCTCAATTTCGGCATCCCTCCGGAACAGCTTCTCAGCCCTTTCACTATCCTGCCGAATTGGGGCTCGCTGCTCGATGTCTTTCCGCTCGAGCTAAAGCTGACGGAAGGCCATCTCGCGGTTGGAGAAATCGGATTCCAGGTGAGCAACGGCCGACGCGCTCGGTTCTTCGCGAGCATCGCGGCAAGCGTACCCACGACCGCGGGAATGGAAAGCGCTGTGGGACCCGGCATTGGTTCGCTCACGGAGATGTCGCACAGCTGGGACGGGACGGGCCTCCAGTGGTGGCAAATCGACCTGGGGGGAGCCTTCAGAAGGTCCTATGATATGGAGTTTATCGGGGGAGTGAAGTTCGAGCGGACAACCCTCCGAATAAGCGGCGGGGCAAGTTACAGCCACCCAGCTAGACGTCTCCTCGCTCCGGGTGTTTCGCTCTGGGCTATGATAACTCGGTTGACCTTGGGGGAGACCTCCAGGTCAATCTCACTGTTCCCTACGTGGGTATCACATTGAATGGGGGGGCCTATCAGAGCACATTCAGAATCGGTCTGGTAGGGGCAACAGTCACCGCGCCAATACGGCTGAATGACGGCGGACTGTATAATGCCTCCCGCAATTTGTGGCGTTTAAGACGATTTGGCATTTCTGAGGAGGCCCGCTACACCTTCGCGAATGCAGGGCTCTATCTTGACGGTAGCTTCGAATATGACTTCGATCTGTCCGGTGCCTTCGGGCTCACGTGCTGGGTGCAGGGGACGTGGATGAGCATCCCGGGGGGAGGTAACGTGGACCTGGCAGGGAAGAGCAGCGGAGGGAGGTTTACACCCTTAGGCGTACCAGTCTTTATCTTTCCACCGGACTTTTACGGCGCTTCCGGAAGTAGTCGAGAATCAGGTCTGAGCGAATATTCGTTGAACATCGGAATCAAAGGTATACTGACCTTCTAACCACTTAACGCACATCAAGCGCTCCGTGCGCATCTTTACCAATCGAGAGGGACTCGCACTGCCGGGGGCAAGCGGCAGAGCCGCGCCCAGCGCAGTGGTGTCAGGCACGCCTTGACAGAACAAAAGGGATTCGAGGGGTAGTAGGGCGAAGTGCAGGCGGATTGGAGGAAGGTCTTCACTTCGAAGTAAGGGGATCCGCGACTCCTGCTTCTTCAAAGCCCTTGCGCCTGAGCAGACACGAGTCGCACGACCCGCAGGGCTTTCCGTCAGGCAACGGGTCATAACAACTGTGGGTAATGGAATAGTCCACACCGAGTTCCAGGCCCCGTCGGACTATCTCACCCTTTGTCATCGAGATCAGCGGCGCATGGATTCGAAATCTCCGGCCCTGCACTCCCGCTTTGGTGCCGAGGTTGGCCGTCTCTTCGAATGCCCGGATGAATTCGGGGCGGCAGTCAGGGTAGCCCGAGTAGTCGAGTGCATTGATCCCGATGAAAATGTCGGCCGCAGAAACGGCCTCGGCCCATGCCAGGGCGAGCGACAGGAAGACCGTGTTCCTTGCGGGGACGTACGTCACCGGTATCCCCTCCGCGATCTCGTCAAGGGACCGAGCCTTGGGAACGTGCAGGTCCGCGGTGAGCGCTGACGCTCCGATGACACCCAGATCCACGGAAACGATCAGATGTTTTCTCGCGCCGAGACTCGTTGCCGCACGGTGGGCCGCCTCCAATTCGATGCCGTGTCGCTGTCCGTAATCGAAGGTGATTGCGTACGCTTCATATCCTTCCGATACCGCCACCGCCAGCGTCGTGGTGGAGTCGAGTCCTCCGCTCAGCAGCACAACGGCTCTGGGAGCCATCGGGATTTCCTCTTTTGATGGGGTTAGACCCCCCGGGAACGGTGGGGCCAAATGACTTTGTGGATCTGGAGTTGGAACCTGGCGATCAGCTTGTCTTCGAGCATCCACTGGACGAGATGGCGTGGGGGAAGTTCTCCGAAAACCGTTGACAGAAGGATTCTCACCTTGTTTATTCCGAATCGGTCCCTGATGATGCCCCTGGCCCACTCGTAGTCGTGGCGGTCTGCTACAACGAATTTCACTTCATCGCGCCGGGAGAGTTTCCACGCATTTTCCCAGAGTGTTTGATGGTTCTCGCCGCTCGACGGGCATTTTATGTCCATTATTTTTATGACGTCCTTGTGAAGCATAGAGATATCCAGTGAACCGTTGGTCTCCACGAGCACGCGCCGGCCACGCTTGAGGAAAGCCTCGGCCAAGTCGGGAGTTGACTCCTGAATCAATGGCTCGCCGCCGGTAATCTCCACGATTTCCGTTCCATATGAGAGCGTCTCTTCGACTATCTCGTCCAGAGACATCTCCGTGCCCGGGTCGAGCGCGTAGGGGGTGTCACAGTATCGGCAC
This sequence comes from uncultured Syntrophaceae bacterium, assembly GCA_964497585.1. Classification (GTDB taxonomy): domain Bacteria; phylum Desulfobacterota; class Desulfomonilia; order Desulfomonilales; family Desulfomonilaceae; genus CAZCDS01. Next base: position 93,778 of record CAZCDS010000008.1, on the reverse strand, counting down.
CGGAGGTTACAGCCGGCCAGCCGGACAAAGGCGCAAGGCAGGCCCACATAGGACGATTCTCCCTGGATGCTGTGGAATATTTCGCAAACATCAAAACTCATTGCCTACCGCCCACGGGTCGATGGTCCTCCTCATGCCTCCGTGAAGTTCACACGTGGCGTCCAAATGTTTGACGGACGATTTTGACAAACTCATCCCTAATGTTAATATACTATTTTTCGATCAGCTTAGCCAGTGGGGAAAAGGGCGGCCGGTTCAGCCGGCCTGCGGAGGAGTAGAATTGGAGAAAGCCCGAGTCACCTTTCTACCTGACGAAGTCACGGTGGATGCCGAGATAGGACAGTTGCTGCTTGACGTGGCTTTGGCGGCAGGTGTTTTTATCCCGGCCTCCTGTGGCGGATCGGGGGCATGCGGTCAGTGTAAGGTCAGAATAGCCGAAGGGTCTGTCGAGACGCTCAAGATCGACAAGATCGATCGGGAGGCTCGGGCCCAAGGCTACGTTCTCGCGTGCCAGGCCCGCCTTACGGGCGACGTTACCGTGGAGGTGCCCGAGGCCAAGGTCGGCAGGAAGGTCATTCCCAGGGACGAAGCCGATCGCATGCGCCTGACCGCCTTGCCCATGGAGTCACCCATTGTTCCGGAGCTCAATCCCATGGCCGTCCAGGTGCTCATGGAGGCGGTCATTCCCTCGGGGGAAGACAATATCAGCGATTACGAGAGAGTCGCACGCACGCTAAAGGTTGATCATGAGATTACCCCAGTGACGGCTGACCTCGAGGTGATCAAGGAACTCCCCGTGATCGCCCGAGAGGATGACTGGAAGATCACGGTTTCCCTGCAGACCGAGGACCTCCCGAACATGGTGGGTAGTCTCTACCGGATAACCAGGGTGAGACCGGGGCACGGGGACGGACATCCGAGCGCGCTCGCGGTCGACATTGGCACGACCTCGCTCTGGGGAGAGCTGATCAATCTCGAGACCGGCAAGATAACCGCGCGCGCGTCCCGGTATAACCCGCAGATCTCCATGGGTGACGACGTTATCAGCCGTATTGTCTTCGCGCTGAAGAGGGACGGCCAGGTCCGGCTCCAGCAGGAGGTCGTCAAAGGCATAAATCAGATCATCGACGAACTCCTCGAGAAAAGCGGGCAGTCGCTCGACAACCTCTGCTACATGGTGTCCGCGGGAAACACCGTGATGACCCATCTCTTTCTTGGACTCTATCCCAAGTTTCTCCGTGAATCTCCCTACGTACCGGTGGCCCAGAACATCGGACCGGTTCCGGCCGGGGCGCTCGGCTTGAACATGCCCCCACGCTCTCCGGTGAGGGTCTTCCCCGGTGTGGCTTCCTACGTGGGCGGAGACATCGTAAGCGGAGTGCTCGCCAACGGTATGTGGGATTCTGACGAAACAATTCTCTTCATCGATATCGGGACCAACGGTGAGATCGTTGCAGGAAACAAGGATCTGCTGATGACCGCGTCCTGTTCCGCGGGCCCGGCATTCGAAGGCGGTGGCCTGGAGTACGGTATGCGGGCCGCACCGGGCGCGATTGAAGGAATTCTCATCGACCCGGAAACGTTCGATCCGATGATCAAGACGATCGGTACCAAACCCGCAATCGGCATTTGCGGGTCAGGGATCATCAACATCATCTCTCAATTGCTCCGCACAGGAGTTCTCCTTCAGAACGGGAAGTTTTCGGAAGACCTGAACTCGGACCGGGTTCGGGAAGGCAGGAGCGGACGGGAATACGTGATCTGCCGCGCGGCGGAGTCGGGACTCGACACGGATATCGTGCTCACCGAGGTCGACCTGGACAACATCATCCGGGCGAAAGCCGCTATGTTCTCGGGGTACACGTGCCTGCTGAGCAAGATCGGACTGACCGTCGACGCGCTGGACCGGGTCGTCATCGCAGGAGCGTTCGGGAGCTTCATCAATCTCGAGCACGCAGTGACCATCGGCCTGTTGCCCGACATACCCCGGGACAAGTTCTCCTTTATCGGGAACAGCTCGCTCATCGGGGCTCGCCTGGCCGCCATCGACCGAAGCCTGTACGACAAATCCAGAGTGATAGCCCGCAACATGATGAACGTGGAGCTTTCCGAGGATCATACGTACATGGACAATTTCATGGCCGCGCTCTTCTTCCCCCACACGCGGGAGGAGCTGTTCCCCAGCGTGGCCCTCTGAGACCGACCCACGGAGACTCTCTCCAGACCATTATGGGAGACGGCTAGTCCCTCCATCGGATTGCACACCGTTGAGATGGAATACGGGACTATCCTCGCACGAAAACACCGACCGCGTTTCGGTGTGGTCAGTGGCACCCTCGGGGCTACTATTCCAAGGACCCTGCCACACTTTGCGCCCATGGCAGGCTCCGTCTGCGTCCCCGTGGATGTCAACGCAGGAGGCTAGAATCTTCGGCGAAACCTTCCTGGAGAGAATCGATGAAGCGAACTCCCATCCTGTTGGCAATCCTTCTGGTCGGACTCCTTCTCCTGCCGTCGGCCAGCCTGTCTGACGACAAGGAGCAGGCCACCGCGCTCTTTGACCAAGCCAAGAAGCTCCAGGAAAACCCACGTTCCAAAAAAGACCGACAAAGCGCTCTCGAAAAGCTCGACCGCGCGTTGACGATCTTCGACCGCCTGCGGATGGAAAAGGAAAAGGCCGCCTGCCTGCACGAAATCGGGTCGATAAATCAGAATCTTGGGCGGTACCAGAAGGCGCTGGCCCGGTACGGGCAAGCCCTGGAGATGCGCAGAAAGATCGGTGACGCAAAGGGCGAGAGCGAGACACTCAATGGCATGGGAGAGGTTTATTGGATTCTCGGTCGGTACAAGCAGGCACGGACTTACTACGATGAGGCTCTGAGGATCCGCACGGCGGTAGGCGACCGAAAGGGCGAGGCGGAGACGCGCAGCAACATCGGAGCCATGCTCTGGAGTCTCGGGCGGTTCAAGAAGGCACTAGCGTACTTCGCGGAGGCACTCGCCATATCCCGCCGGATTGGTGATCGAGAGGGCGAGGGTCTTTGGCTCTACATCACGGGGACCGCTTATGGCAGTCTTGGTCAGACCAAGAAGGCTCTGTCATACTACAAAAAGGCCCTAGTGATATTCAGAAAGGTCGGCGCGGTGAGCCTCGAGGGTGAGACGCTTCGCAGCATCGGATCGGTCCAGGACAGTCTCGGCAAACATAGGGAGGCATTGTCCTACTATGAGCGGTCCCTGACGATCTGCAAGAAGACAGGTGACGTGCATGTCGAGGCGATGACGCTGCACAAGATTGGGGCGCTCCACCGCAGGTTGGCTCAATACAAGAAGGCATTGACATACTACGAGCAGGCATTGCGGATATACCGGAAGGTGGGGGACGCAAGGACCGAAGGAGTGACCCTGAACGACATCGGGTTGGCGTACGGCGCACTCGGTAAGCACAAGAAAGCATTGTCGTACTTCGAGGAAGCCCTGGCGATCAGTCGGAAAGTTGGTGACGTCACTGGCGAGGGTGGCGCACTGAACAACATCGCATCGGCCTACGCAAATCTAGGAAAGTATAGGGAGGCTCTGACTTACTACCAGAAGGCGCTTACGAGATCCCGGGAGGCCGGTGACAAGAGTGGCGAAGGGGAAACGCTGAACAACATAGGCCTGGCATACGACAAGCTCGGTCACTACAGGAAGGCATTGGCGCATTACGAGAAAGCCCTGGGGATATTCCGGAAGATCGGGGCCGCAAGGCAGGAGCGTGTCACACTCGCCAACATGGCAAGCGTGTACTTTTCTCTCGGTACGTACGGGACGGCACTGGAAATGTACTGGGAGTCTCTGAAGATCAGGATAAAGATCGCGGTTCCATAACATTGTACTGAGGATTCCGTTGGAAATGTCTACCCCAGGAGGGGGGACCTCCAAGGAAACGGTGATGGGAATGGGGGCCAGCGTCCCTGCCCATCCAACGAAGAGCCTATCCCTTATCCGTCCGGGAGAGAAGGCCGGTACGGGACTATGGCGTTCCCTGCTTGTTGTTCTTGGGCGATTCGAGGAGCTTCTTCTTGGGCACGGCCATGAGGGTCACCATGGCCTTCGCGACGAGGACTTCCTCACCATTCTGCACGTCCAAGACTTCGGACTCGGAGACGATAACCTGGCGACCTTCCCGTATGACGTGCGACCGGCAGACCAGAGCCTTACCGAATGCGGGTCGGAGGAAATTGATCTTGAATTCGATCGTAAGGATCTGCATGGTTTCCGGGACGATCGTAAAGGCCGAATAGCCCGCGGTGTGGTCCGGCATGGGGGCCATCACGCCGGCGTGGATGAAGCCGTCCTGTTGCCGGTGATGCTCGTCGATCTCCACCCTTGAGCGGAACTCTCCCCATTGTGCGTGAACGGCCCTGAGCCCGCAGAACTTGATGAAACCACGCTCGTAATCTTCCTTTACGGATCGTGCCCTCTCCTCGGTTATCGTGTGATGTTGCATACTTCGGTATCCGTTTGATCTTGGCCGTTGAGCTCACCTCTTTTCGGTCCGTGGGAAGAGCGGTAGGGCGTGCTGTGCCCTCAGAAGCTTATCCTGTCCGGGGCGGCTTAGCGGCGCGGGAAAAGAGTTGTCAAGATCATGTCGCGGTTTCCCGTGACAGATTCGGCAGCCGGGGGGCTTCAGCCTGCCGACGGGCAAAGATGGTTGAGTGGGACGAAGAGTTCTGTTGCAAGTCCGGACGCTTTTCTGCTATCACTATGTTGTTATGGGTCTTTATCGGCCGGGGAAAGGACCGCTTCAGGCTTAAAGAAGCTCTGCAGGGTCTGTGTCAGCTTTCTCGGAGAAAGCTCGAGCCAGTTATCTGTTCAGAAGGCTTCAACGCGCCGGTGACGGCCTGAGAGTCTTCCGACCAGCCATCAAGGGTGTGGGACTCATTCCCCTTGTATCGAGTCGACGCAATTGGGCGAGAAATTCGTGGTTCTTCCGGTCGTTGGATTGGCAGATCCCGGGTCGGTTTGCGCTCAACGAGAATCGACTCTCAGGGGAGACAGCGTTTGCACACCGGGAAATCCAGTTTGTCATGAGGTACCGCCATGAGCAAAAAGTATATTTTCGCGTTTAGCGAGGGTGATGGGAAGAACAAACAACTCTTGGGAGGCAAAGGAGCCAATCTCTGCGAGATGACCCAGATCGGCCTGAATGTCCCGCCCGGGTTTGTGATCAGCACTGAGGCCTGCCTGGCGTACCTCGACTCGCCCGACAAAGAGCTGCCGGAAGGTCTTGAGGACGAGGTGAAAGAGCACCTCAAGGCTGTGGAAAATGCCACGGGAAGAGTCTTCGGGGATCCCGACAATCCGCTGCTGGTCTCGGTTCGGTCCGGATCGGCCCTTTCCATGCCCGGTATGATGGACACGATCCTCAACCTGGGGCTCAATGCGGACACGCTTCCGGGCCTGATCAAACAGACCGGTAACGAACGGTTCGCATATGACGCGTATCGTCGCTTTATCCAACTATTCGGCAAAGTAGCCATCGGCATACCTGATGAATATTTTGACGAGACTCTCGAGGCCATTAAGGTCAAGTCCGGCGCGAAATCGGACATCGACCTCACGGTGGACGATCTCAAGGAGATCAGCGATCTCTTTCTCCACGTGATCGAGGAGCAGGCTCTGAGGCCCTTCCCTGAAGACGTGTACGAGCAGTTGACCATGTCGATTAAGGCGGTGTTCGGATCGTGGATGGGGAAACGAGCAATCGACTACCGCCGGGAGTTCAAGATTACGCCTCAGATGTGCAACGGCACCGCGGCCAACGTAGTGGCGATGGTGTTTGGCAACATGGGAAGTGACAGTGGAACCGGCGTTGGCTTCACCCGTGATCCCGCGACCGGCGAAAACCAGATGTTCGGCGAATACCTCGTGAACGCGCAGGGAGAAGATGTCGTGGCCGGAATTCGGACTCCCAAGCCCGTTCAGGCCATGGCCAATGAGATGCCTGATCTGTACAGCCAGTTGGAAAAGCTGAGCAAAGGGCTTGAACAGCATTACAAAGAAATTCAGGATTTCGAATTCACCATCGAAAAGGGGACCCTCTACTGCCTACAGACACGAAACGGCAAGATGAATGCCCAGGCTATGGTCCGAACTTCAGTGGAGATGGTCAAGGAGGGATTGCTTTCCAAGGACGAGGCGCTCCTGCGGATAAACCCCGAGCACCTGGAACAGCTCCTCTATCCCGGACTCGATCCCAACGCGGACGCAAAGCCCCTGGCCACAGGACTTCCCGCATCGCCGGGCGCGGCTTCCGGAAAGTGCGTCTTCGACGCGGATACTGCCGAAGCTCGCGGTCGTGGCGGAGAAAAGGTCATTCTCGTTCGGGAGGAAACCAAGCCCGAAGACATCCATGGCTTCTTCGCGTCCCAGGGTATTCTCACTAGCCGGGGAGGAAAGACCTCGCACGCGGCGGTCGTGGCCCGCGGGATGGGAAAACCCTGCGTGGCCGGGGCCGAAGGAATACATGTGGACGTCCAGCACAGGATCGCCCAGGTCGGTGACCAGGTAATCCACGAGGGAGACGTCATTACCATCGATGGAGCATCCGGCAACGTCTATCTGGGAGCCATTCCGACCGTGGAACCGGAATGGACCGACGACATGGACACCCTTCTCCAATGGGCCGATGAAACCGCTAAGCTCGGGGTCCAGGCCAATGCTGACACCCCCGAGGACGCGGAGAAAGCGCGAAGATACGGGGCCACCGGTATCGGGCTGTGCCGAACCGAGCGCATGTTCAACGCGCCCGACCGGCTTCCCAAGGTCATCGATATGATCCTCGCCCAGAATGTTGAGGATCGAGAAGCTGCACTGGCCAGACTTCTGCCGATCCAGCGCTCCGACTTCATCGGCATTTTCAAAGCGATGTCCCCCTACCCGGTGACCATTCGGCTGCTCGACCCGCCGATACACGAATTCCTCCCCTTCGAGCATGAACTGGAGGATCAGCTCCGAGATCTCAGAGACCTTCAGGACACGGTCAAGACAGCCGGGAAACTCTTTGAAACCATCAAACTGGTCGATCCCGACCTCCACGCACGTTACTCCGACGAACTTGGAAGCCTTCCCGTACCAGTGGAAGAACTCGATCCCGGAGTGATCGGCGACGTCATCAAAAAGAAGGAGGCGATGCTCCAGCGGGCGAGAACGCTCCGTGAGGTAAATCCCATGCTCGGTCATCGCGGAGTGCGCCTGAGCATCACCTTCCCGGAGATCAGCATTATGCAGATCAGGGCGATCCTCGAAGCCGCGGCCGAGTGCACCAAAGAAGGAGTGGAAGTGGAGCCGGAGATTATGGTTCCGCAGGTGGGGATCGTCGAGGAATTGGAATGGGTGAAGAAATACGTGGACGATGTCCAGAAAGACGTCGAAGAGTCATACGGCGTCAAGCTCAAATTCAAATACGGGACCATGATGGAGGTCGTGAGGGCCTGCGTGACCGCCGATGAGTTGGCGAGAGTTGCGGAGTTCTTCTCGTTCGGGACCAACGACCTGACCCAGGCGACCTTCTCGTTCAGCCGGGAGGATGCGGAGAACAAGTTCCTGCCGGACTATCAGGAGAGAGGAATTGTGCCGGAGAATCCTTTCGAATCGCTCGATACGCGGGGCGTCGGAGCACTCATGAGAATCGGCGTGGAGAAAGGACGCACGACACGACCCGATCTGAAGATCGGTATCTGCGGCGAGCATGGCGGTCATCCCGCTTCTATCAGGTTCTGCCACCATGTTGGCTTGAACTACGTCTCCTGCTCGGGTCCGAGAGTGCCCATCGCGCGGCTCGCCGCGGCGCACGCCAACCTCATGGAGGAGCCCGACTACACGAAGCAGTTATAGATATCCGCCCACTGTTCCACCCTGTGGCGCAGGCTCAATGCCTGCGTCCGCTGGGTATTATTTCCAGCAATACGGTTCTGCACTCAACCGGGCAGTATCCCCTCTCACCTCAATCTTTTCTCTTCGGGAGCGGGACAGGGTGCGGGCCTTTCATCCCCCCGACGCCACGGGATTGTGCCTTTTTGATCCGTTGAGGTTGGCGTCAGTAGAGGTAATCCAGGTAGCTTGCGATCACGAGCCACAGGTGGGAGAGGCCGTTGAAGATGCGGCTGTGCTGGGTATAAATGGTGACGGTAGCAGTTGTGCCGACACGACGGGGGAACGCTTTCGGGAAGTTCTCTATTTTTAGGCGCACCGGAAATCTCTGAAGTGGTTTCACCCAGTTTTTGGGTACCGCGATGTCGGGAAGCATCCCGCAGGGCTCTCCCTGCCCCACCTTGACTCCCCAATCCGCGCTGAGAACCTTTGCCTGCAAGATGTATCCGGGAAACATGCGGAGACTTATTTCCGCGGGCTGCCCCTTCCGGATGCGCGACATGGCGTTCTCCTTGAAGTTCGCCACGATCCACCAGGTGTCCCTATCGATGACGGTGAGCACAGGGTCGCCGATCTTGACGTAGGAACCCGCGGTGAGCTGCAGGTTTGAGACGTATCCGTCGGCAGGCGAGCGCACTGTGGTGTGCGCAAGGTCAAACTGCGCTCTCTGCAGGTTGGCCCGGACCTCTTTGATGGTCGCGTGCACTCCGCCGATCTGGGCTTTGAGGGCTTCCTCGACTTCCGCCATTGCTTCCTCAGCCTCACCGAGCAGGGCCCTTTTCTCATTCAGGATCGAAAGCGCCCTGTCCCGTTTGATCTGCGAGTAGGCGCCTTCCTTTTGAAGAACCTCGATTTTGTCGAAATCTTCCTGCGCGAATGCCAGTTCCGATTTGCGTTGTCTTATGAGATCGGTGAGGCGTTCCTTCTTGCGCGTGAGTTGTGCCACCTGTTGCCGGGTTTGCACGATCGTGGCCTCGAGTCGATCCACTGCATATCGGTACGGCCGCGGATCGATGTCGAAGAGCCTCTGTCCTTTCCCGACTGAACTGTTGTTGGAGACGTGGACTGCGGTGACCCATCCGGCGACCTGAGGTGCGATTTGCACGACAAAGGCCTGCAGATAGGCATCACGGGTGAACGGAGTAAAGTGGCAGACCAACTCGTAGTACACCACCAGACAGACCAACACGACAATGCCGATGAAGATCCAGCCGCGCAGGGTCGGCTTATGAAGTCGAAATCTTTTCATGGAAGCTTTGCCGGCTTGTCCCTCCCCGTGGGTCGACGGCACAGAGAGCGTCGGTCACCTCGGAAATCTCCGCCAACAACCCGAGCAGACGGACCAGTGCCTCATGGGTGAGAGCGAGGGTTGCCACGCTTGGCGCGTCTTCCGAGGCCGTTTTTTCGCTCCGGCGAAATTCCTCGACACGGGAGTGGAATTCCCTCTCAATTTCTCTGACCTTAACCGTCGTGTCAAGCGGTTCCAAAGAGATCATCCGGTCTTGCAACTGGTCGAAGGCTTGTGCGACCCGCTGGTTTACACTGCAAAGATCTTCGAGAAAGGCCCTCAGGGCACGGTTATCCTGGGCCTCGGCGCAGGTTCGTTGCAAGGTCGAAAGGACGGCAAGGATGTTCGCTAAACTCCCCAACGCCCGTTCATAGAGGTCCACGCCTCGCCTCGACCCGTCCATCATGTGGCGGGAGTCACCGAGGAGTTTCAAGCCTTTTTGCATTTCAGTGGTCAAGAGTTCGGAAACACGTCGCGATTCCCGTTCGTTGTCCGGCACAAGGAACACCGATTCTCTGAAAAACTGCGCGGAGGAGCCGAGCACCCCTGCGAGGTGCCGTCGCAAGCTTTCCAGGGGATCGACAGGCCAAAAAAGATGATGAACGACCACCGCGATGAGGCCGCCGAATACCGCTCCCCAGAACCGGCCTTCAACCGCGTCCATGGAGACCGGCGGCCCCGGGTCGTACACGAGAACAACGCTGATGGCAATCGCCGCCTGTAGCCCTGCGTACGCGATTCGTTCGGATCCCCCGGCCACATAGGTTGCAATGAATATTCCGATGAGCAGCAACCACAGCATAACAGGAAAATAGGGAAGATGCGCGACTACGAGTATGGCGAAGACGCCGTACAAGGCCCCGAAAAGAGCGCCCGTCGCTCGGAGCCTCCACTTCATCAGTGATCGGCCCAGATTTGCCTGCCCGCCCACGATCATTCCCGCGACGAGCCCCTGTTCTCCGCCGGGCATGTCCCAGTACGCGAGGCCCCCAAAGGCTATAAGAATGGCCGCGGTAACCTTTGCCGCGTGCCGGACGTTCTCCCAGTTGACCGCCAGTCGGGTTTTGGGAGCGGGTGTCGGAACGTAAGTCACGGGAGCGGTACTGATATCTCCCCGGACCATGCCCATGTGATGCGACCGCGCGCGTAGGAGTTCCCATTCAATGTCCTGCACGGAGCCGACAATTCCTGCAAACTCCTTTCGTGTTTCCCGCTCATCTTCGTCCACCGGCGGTTCCGCACGCATGGCTCCGTAAGAGTCCTCCAGCTCCTTGACGGATTGCTCGACCGCAGACCGTTCGAACTCCTTTGGTGAGGACGTCCAGATTGATTCTGCAAGCTGTTCGCAATGATCGCCCAGCACGCGCAGGGTACCCGCGAGGACTTCGCCAGAGCCTCGTGGGAGCCGATCAAGGGGAAGACCCCGAAGCTGCTCATCCAGGAAGTCGATTTTGTGGAAGAGTGTTCGTGCGTGCGAGAAGAGCCGTCGATACAGATCAGGCGAAAAGGGGCCCTCATGACGGAGTAGTTGCCGTGACTCGGCGAGCTTCAGCACCTCGGAGAACGTGTCCTCTGAGAGATCGGTTAGATTCGTACGGTCCGGTCGGCCTTCGATCCGCTCCGCCTGCGCGTGCAGTCTCTCCGCGCAGGAATCGAAGATCTCCATGGTTCCCGTGTTGAGGGCGTTCCCCACACGAAAGGGGAGCAGGACATTGATGATCAGCGCCACCGCGACGCCTATACCGACCTGCAGCACCCAATGAAGCCCAAAATCGGTGACCGACGTCGGCGAGACGGTTGCGACGATCATGATTGCGGCCAAGGTGAACGCCGCATTCGCCGATCCATACGGGATTTTTCCTTCCACGTACCGGTACATGCCCCAGAACAGCGCGACAGTCATGGCGAGAGCGAACAACGGGAGCACATCATAGAGGAGATCGGCCAAGACGAGACCGGCCACCACTCCGAGAACCCGACCGAAGAACCGTTCCAGTCCCTTTTGGACAAGCCGGCTGTTGTAGATGGAAAAGAGAACCAGTACGCCGATGACCGACTCAAAGCAGAGGGGGATGCGAAACCAGGCACTGATACAGACGCAGATCGTTGTGGCCAGACAGATTCGCAGGGAATTGAAAACTCTCAGCGAGCGAAGGACTTCCTGCAGCCGAGGCTGTGCCTCTTCCACTTCAGGGCGGTCGCCTGCAGGACTGAGCGCTTCGTTCATGGTTTCCATGGATCTGTCCCCGTTGATCGATGCGGTTTCCTCGATAAACGGGTTTTGCAGTGGTCCCTGAGCATAATCCACGCCCATCGCCCCAGTCAACGCCGATCTTTCCCGACAGTCCGGTACGGGGCCTGCAAAACGTGTGAACTTGACAGGCGTTCGCGCTCGGACTAAGCTTGAGTTACCCGGTAGGGAAAGATTCTGCTGGAGCAGCTAGGTTTGGAAGCCACCGATATTGTTCGTCCTGATGACGGGTCCTTTCTCGCTGAGGTCGAGCGCCTCTCCGGAGTGCCGATCTCCGCGTGCTTCCATTGCGGGAAATGCACAATCGGGTGTCCCGTTACCTTCGCGATGGATCTCGCACCAAACATACTGATCAGACTCATCCAACTCGGACAGCGGGAAAGGGTGCTGACGTCGGAAACCATATGGGTCTGCGCATCCTGCATCACCTGCTCGACACGTTGTCCCAACGATATCGATCTCGCCCACGCGATGGACGCGCTGCGGAGGATGTCCATGGAGAGCGGTCAGGTGAGCCTGCCTCAAGTGCGTGCCTTTCACGAGGCCTTCATGAAGGCCATACGAACCCACGGCCGGGTCCACGAGATGGAACTCATCACCCGGTACAAGCTGAATACCATGACCCTTTTCGAAGATATGGATCTGGGCAAAGAGATGTTCATGCGGGGCCGCATAAGGATGCTTCCGGACAGAATCAAGGGCCGCAAAGAGGTTCGGAGTATACTCGATCGGCGGTCTCCCGATCATTCCTGACTGGGCTTGCCGGTTTTCTCACCCCATCGGAAGAGTATTATTATGGACGTCAGTTATTATCCTGGTTGTACGCTCCACGGAACTGCCCATGACTATCATGACAGTATAGTCGCTGTTTTCCGGGGCCTCGACGTGAACGTAACCGAACTCGATGATTGGAACTGTTGCGGCGCCAGCAGTGCGCATGTGATGCACCCGGAAGCGGCTGTGGAACTGCCCGCTCGCAACCTTGTGCTGGCCGCGGAGAGGAGCGGCCCTCTTCTCGTCCCCTGTGCCGCCTGTTACCACCGGCTGAAGCTTGCCCAGGCCGCATATAGAGAGAGGCAGGAAACAGCATTCGATCCTGCGACTGTTACCGGAGTCGAGGTGCTCCACGTCAATGAGATGCTTGTCCGGGAACCAATCCTCCAAAGGATACGCGAAAGGGTCAAAGTTCCCCTTATCGGCCTGCGCGCGGTGCCCTACTACGGGTGCCTGACGGTTCGCCCGCCGGCCGCGATCAATCATCCCCGGCCCGAAGATCCACTGGAGATGGACATGATCCTGGAAATCCTCGGCGCCGACGTCGTCAAATGGAGCTACAAGACCGACTGTTGCGGCGGCAACCTCGCCATGACCCGGTCGGACGTGGTGCGACGCCTGTCGGGCAAGCTCTTTGAGGCCGCACTTGAAGCCGGCGGAGAGATCCTCGTCACCGATTGCCCCATGTGCCAGGCGAACCTCGACACGCGCGAGAAGGAGATCGAGGCTGAGACCGGAACACGCTATGATTTGCCGGTCGTCTACATCACGGAAATCCTGGCGGTCGCCATGGGCCTTCCCGACGCGCGTGCCTGGTGGAGAAAGCATCTCGTGGATCCCGCGCCTCTACTGAAAGCCAAGGGATGGGCGGCCTGAGACGGTTGCGATCCACGTACAGGTTATCGATTCCATGAATGACAATTCCCAGCACAATCAGAATCGCAAGGTAGGCGCCGTCCTCGTGGCGGGCGCGGGCATCGGCGGAATGCAGGCCGCCATTGACCTGGGAAACGCAGGGTACAAAGTCTATCTGGTCGAGGAAAAGAGCGCCATCGGCGGCCGCATGGCCCAGCTCGACAAGACCTTCCCGACCAATGACTGCTCCATGTGTACCATCTCGCCGAGGCTCGTTGAGGTGGACAAGCATCCCAATATCGAGATCCTTACGAACTCAGAGCTCCTCGATGTGCAAGGCGAAGCGGGCGATTTCCGGGTGAAGCTGCTCAAGCATCCCCGATACGTTGACATGGAGAAGTGCAACGCGTGCGGGGATTGCTTCGAGGTCTGTCCCGTCGAAGTACCCGACGAATTTGACGCAGGCCTCGGGCCTCGCAAAGCGATCCACAAGCTCTATCCCCAGGCCATCCCGAACAAGGCCGTGATCGACAAGGCCGGTGTTAGCCCCTGCAAGGCGGCATGTCCCTCTCACATCCATGTCCAGGGGTATCTGGCGCTTGCCCGCCAGGGAAAGTATAAAGAGGCCCTCAACCTGATACGGAAGGACTGCCCGCTCCCGTCGGTGTGCGGCAGGGTCTGCGTACGGTTTTGTGAGGACAAGTGCACGCGCGTACGGGTAGACGAAGCGGTAGCCATCAACGATGTAAAGTGGTTCCTGTCCGAGCAAGCCTCGGAAGAGGATCTCCCGGAAATCGGGGAGCCGAGGAACCGAAAAGTCGCGGTGATCGGCGCCGGCCCGGGTGGCCTTACCTGCGCGTACTACCTCGCGTTGCGGGGCTACTCAGCGACGATCTTCGAGAAGGAAACTGAACCGGGTGGAGTTCTCAGGTACGGCATACCTGAATACAGGCTTCCCAGGGCCGTGCTCGGTCGGGACATCGAATACATCAAGCGCTGCGGTGTGGAGATCCGGTGTTCCGTCTCCCTTGGCAAGGACTTCACCCTGGAAAGCCTTCGCGAAGAGGGGTTTGAGGCCGTTTTTCTTGGAGTTGGGTGTGCGGCCGGAGCAAAACTCGGGATTGCAAGCGAGGAAGCTCACGGGGTCGTCCAGGGGATCGAGCTACTCAACTCCGCGGCCAAAGGGGAAAAGGTTCCGACCGGCAAAAAAGCCGTGGTGATAGGCGGCGGAAACGTCGCGATAGATGCTTCCCGCACGCTCATCCGGCTGGGTGTCCAGGAGGTGCGTATTCTCTACCGTCGGTCCCGGGATGAGATGCCCGCGTACTACGAGGAGATCGAAGCTGCAATTGAGGAAGGAGTCGGAATCCAATTCCTGACCGCTCCTGTCGAGGTTTTGGTTTCGAACGGCCGAGTGAGCGGTATTCGATGCGTGCAAATGGAACTGGGCGAGCCTGACTCGTCCGGACGAAGGCGCCCCGTGCCTGTCGAAGGCTCCGAATTCGACGTGGACGCGGACGTGATCGTGCCTGCCATCGGGCAGGTCGTCGCGCCTGAACTCCTCGACTCGCTCACCGGCATCGACCGCACGCGAGGCAACCGGGTCGCGGTCGATCCGATCACTTTCGCCACTTCTGAAAAAGGGGTTTTCGCGGCCGGCGATCTCGTCACCGGGCCGAAGACCGTCATCGAAGCCATCGCGGGCGGCAAGGAGGCTGCCGAGTCGATCCGGCGATTCCTCGAGGGAGAGCACCTGCAGGAAGGCCGTGACGTCGAGCGGCACATTGCCGAACCGGACACTTCGAGGGTTATGCCGCTTCCGCGGCAGCGCAAGGGAGCAATCCCTCCTGAGGAACGGAGACGCTCCTTTGGAGAGGCTTATGTGGGGTTCGACGAAGAAGCGCTCAAGGCTGAGACGGAACGCTGCCTCGACTGCGGCGTCTGCTCGGAGTGCATGGAGTGCGTCAGGGTTTGCCCGGCAGGAGCTCTCTGCCACGAACAGGTGGCCGAGGAAATGACCGTCAACGTTGGTGCGGTGATCCTCATCCCCGGCTTCGACACCTTTCACGCGGAAGTCAAAGGTGAGTACGGATACGACCACATCCCTAACGTGATTACGTCCATGGAGTTCGAACGGCTCCTCTCCGCGTCGGGCCCCACCGGCGGCGAAGTGAAGAGGCCCTTGGACGACAAGCACCCGGAGAAGATCGCATGGATTCAGTGCGTGGGCTCCCGGGACGTCACCTGCAACAGGGACTATTGTTCGAGTGTCTGTTGCATGTACGCGACCAAAGAGGCGATCATCGCCCGGGAACACGACGCGAGAATCCAACCAACAATCTTTTACAATGATATTCGGGCGTTCGGGAAGGGATTCGAATTCTACTACGAGAACGCCGCGACCAACCTCGGCGTGAGATACCTCAACGGCATCGTTTCCACCATCAAAGAAGAACAACAAACGGGGGACCTGAAGGTCTCCTTCCGGGCGGAAGACGGGACCGTCACCACCGAGACCTTTGGCCTGGTCGTGCTGTCGGTTGCCCTGGAACCCGGGGCTAGCACGAAAAAACTCGGCGAACGCTGCGGAATCGATCTGAACAGGTTCGGCTTCGCGGAGACGGGAGAATTCACACCAAATCAGACGACAAGACCGGGCATCTTCGTCGCGGGCGCGTTCGAAGCGCCCATGGACATTCCGGAATCGGTGATGGGAGCGGCCGCGGCGGCCGCGCTCTCAGGAGAGATCCTCAGCGTGGCTCGCCACACCTTGGTCAAGGCCAAGGAATACCCACAGGAACGTGACGTGAGAGCCGAGGAGCCTCGGATCGGAGTCTTCGTCTGCCACTGCGGGACAAACATAGCCCGGATCGTTGATGTGGAGGAGGTCACCGCGTACGCGGCCACCCTCCCCGGCGTGGTTCACGCGGAACACAACCTCTTCACCTGCTCCACTGACGCGACCGTGGCAATCGCAAAGACGATCAAGGAGAAAGGTATAAACCGACTGGTTGTGGCCTCGTGCAGCCCGAGAACCCACGAGCCTCTTTTCCGGGACGTGTGTGCGGAAGCGGGTATCAACAGGTATCTTTTCGAAATGGCCAATATCCGGGATCAATGCTCTTGGGTGCATCAGGAGGAACCGGCATCCGCGACCTCTAAGTCCGTTGATCTGGTGCGCATGGCCGTGGCCCGTGCAGCCAAGCTGGAACCGATCCCGGAATACAGCTTTCCTGTGATCAAGACCGGGCTCGTGATCGGCGGCGGCATCGCGGGGATGACCGCGGCACAATCTCTCGCAGAACAGGGATTTGACGTCGTGCTGGTGGAACGGGACGAGAGGCTCGGCGGCGTGGCCCGCAATCTCCGGAGGAGCTTGACCGGTTTAAATGTTCCGGCCTTCGTGCAGGGACTGGAGCAGAATGTGCGATCGCATCCGCGGATCGACCTGCATCTCGACTCAGAACTCATTGATTTCTCGGGACATGTTGGGCATTTCTCCGTGGTCGTCCGGAATCGAACGAGCGGAGAGGAGTCAGCAATCGAATGCGGAGCCGTGGTCGTGGCAACAGGCGGCCGTGAATACGAGCCTGAGGAGTACCTTCGCGGCAAGTCCGACAAGGTCTGGACGCAGACGGAACTCGACAGATGCCTCATCGATCAGCCCTCTGAACTGACCGGGACCAAGAGTGTGGTCATGTTTCAGTGCGTGGGCTCCCGTGAGCCCGACAACCTCTATTGCAGCCGCGTCTGTTGTGGTTCAGCGATCAAGAACGCGCTGGCGTTGAAGGAGCGGGACCCCTCGATGCAGGTGTATATTCTCTTTCGAGACATCCGCACGTACGGCTTCAAGGAACTGTACTACCGAAAGGCAAGGGAAGCGGGTGTAATCTTCCTGCGGTACACCAGAGACCGGAAACCCCTTGTCGAAGAAGACGGCGAACGGCTGCGTGTCCGCGTCTTCGATCAGATACTCAGCGCTGAAGTGGAACTCCCCGCGGATCGGGTAGTCCTGAGCGCCGCGGTACGGCCGCATCCGGAAACCGAGAGGCTCGGCACGCTCATGAAGCTCCCTCGCAACGACGTGGGCTTCTTCATGGAGGCCCACCTCAAGCTCAGACCGCTCGATTTCGCGAGCGAAGGGATTTACCTCTGCGGACTGGCTCACGGCCCGAAATACATCCCCGAGACACTCGCTCAGTCCCGGGGCGCGGCAGCCAGAGCAGCAACGGTCCTGAGCAGGGACGTACTCCAAGTTTCAGGAGAAGTCTCCGTGGTCGACCCGGAACTATGTGCCGCCTGCCTGACCTGCGTGCGAGTGTGCCCTTTCAACGTCCCAGAGATCGATCCCAAGACCAACAGAGCCTACATCGAACCCGCGGCATGTCAGGGATGCGGTATCTGTGCCAGCTTGTGCCCCCGACGCGCGATCAGACTTCAGCACCATACCGACGAGCAGGTCCTGGCCAAAGTCGAGGCGCTCTGAGACCAATGCGCTCTCGAATCAGTGAGATTCAGACGTCTCGGCACGCCGCTTGGGGAATGCCCCCCTGTCTCCCCTTTAGTAAAGGGGGGAACTGGACTTGCCCACCTTTGAAAAAGGGGGTACGGGGGATTTTGAAAACGGTCGGTCCCGCGAGGACGCGGGGTGTACGTGACTTCTTTGATGGCGCACTTGGGGATCACCCATCCTGTCAAGCGCTGATATTGCAGTCGTGCAATACCACCAAGTCATAACGACAGCGAAACCTCCCCCTCCGCTAATCGGTCATTGTTGTGCATATGCGCCATAATGTCGGGGATAGGGGGAACTCAGGTCGGTTTGCAGGCAGGAGGGGCCTCTGAGAGAGAGATCGACACCCCTACTCCCATACTCCACCGTGCAAAAGTTACAGATCGACAGGACCGGGTCCTTGGCGTCGACTCTGAGCACCAGGCCGCATCCGTCAATGAATCACGTGGAACAGGCGCCCCCAGCGAATAAAAGGAAAACGGAGGGCGGAATAATAGATCAGGAACGCTTCACCTTTTACGTCTTCCACCGGCACGAACCGCCAGAAGCGGCTGTCATGGCTTGCGTCCCTGTTGTCTCCCATGACGAAGAGATACCCCTTGGGGACCTTGATAGGCCCCATATTGTCTCGAGGAGACAGAGAGCCCGGTTGGATCTCAGGACTGATATGTTGGACGTAGGGTTCGACCAGCTCCTTACCGTTGACGAACACCTTCTTGTCGACGATCTCCACAGTGTCGCCGCCGACTCCCACCACCCTTTTGATGAAATCCTTGGACCTATCCATGGGAAAGACGAAAACGATCACGTCTCCGCGGGACGGAGACCTAAACCGAGGCCATCTGAGGTGTGTGAAGGGGATGCGGACTCCGTAGATAAACTTGTTTACGAGTATGTGATCCCCCACGAGCAAGGTGCTCTCCATGGAGCTGGACGGGATCTTGAAAGCTTGCACAATGAAGGCTCTGATCAGGATCGCCAGGATAACTGCAACGACAAAGGCTTCCGAATATTCCTGAAATACGGTCCGCTTCGGTTTCGCCACGACCTGTGCAGTCGCGGGTTGAGCCTGGTCCTCTGCTTTGTTCCGGGTTTTGTCCCGGCGCTTGGGTCGCTTTCGCGCCAAATTTCACCCCCGTACCAACCACGGGCATTGTCTCGGCAGTCTTACCGGCCAAGGTCCCGGCTATCCATCGCAGGGACAATTTGCTCTTATAGAGCATCGCTGGGCCCCTGTAAAGGCAATCCTTTAATGATTTTCCCCAAATCGGCTGCGAAAGAATCTTCCGAGGGGGTTCAGGTGGGCTATCCTGGGAAAGCGACGTGAGCGATTATCAGGAAAAGTCAACGGGATCGACCCCTTTTGGATGGGTGCGCCTGTCCGGCTGACTCTTGTCGAAGAAATAAACCGGCGGGGAGGATGCCGGGCACCCTCGCCCACCGGTCTGCCGGTTCACAGGCCCCTCCCTCCCCCGAGGTTGAGGCCGGAGCCTTCGTATCACCATAAATTTATGGAGTCAAGTTGGTTCTGTAAGTTACGGCAAATCTTTCCAGTAAAACGTCATGGAAATTGTCTCATACGTTGATGGGACCGGCTTTACGAGCTGAAAATCTTAGAAAAAATGCGATCTCCAAGCGTGTGACTCAATGTCTCGTCTCGCACCGCGCGCCAGGGATCCAAGGGTCGAGTGTGCTCCGACGCGTACCCGGTACGGGAACCCGGCGGAAAAGCAGTCCTCGGATAGCTCTCAACTCCTATTCCAGTCGCTGGGCAACCAACTCCGTAATATCCATCACCTTGATTTTGCCCTTCTTCTCTTTTCGCGCCCGAGCCGCGGCCTGGTTGAAGGTGCCTTTGCAGGAGGGGCACGCGGAGACGATCGCGTCGGCCCCGAGATCTATCGCGCTTACGAGACGCTTCAATCCGATCTCTCCCGCCATCTCGTTGTCAAAGCCTCTCATTCCGCCGCCGCCTCCGCAGCATTTTGCCTGGGCCCGGTTCAGGGGGAATTCGAGCAGTTCCACCCCCGGGATGGCCTTGATGACATTGCGAGGCGGTTCGTAAATGCCCATGTGCCGGCCGATGTCGCAGGGGTCGTGGTACACGACCTTGAGGGGCTTGGCGTCTTCCTTGAATTTCAATTTGCCTTCGTTGATGAGCTTTTCCATGACCTCGACGATGTGCAGGGGCTCATATCCGTTTCCGCCCCCATAGTGGGAGTAGAGGTCACGGAAGGTTTTCAGGCAGCCCGCGCAGCTCGATATCAGCTCTTTGGGCTTATATTTAGCCATGCGTTCACCGAACATCTCCATGGCCTTCCTGAAGGTGTCCATGTCTCCCACAAGGTACGCGAGGTAGCCACAGCAGGACTCCTCTTCGCCGAGCGCGCCGTAGTTGACGCCGGCCTTGTCGAGGATCTTCATCACCGCGGGTATCGTCTTGACGTCCTGGAAACTGGAGACGCAACCGAGGTGGACAATGGCCTCCGTTTCTCCGGGCACGGCCTTGCGGTAGTTAGGGGGATAGCTGTCGGCACGCTTGTCGGGATCGGCCATGAGGGGGTTGGCCGCCTCAATCATATGCGTGAGCACCGGCTTGAAGACATCGGGCAGGTATCCTGCTTCCACGAGTCTTTCCCGGGCAGCGCGGATGATGGCGGACACATTAATCTGTGCAGGGCAAACCGACTTGCAGTTTAAACAGAGCATGCACTGATACAGCCGCTTTGCAAGGTCTTCCGAAGGTTCCAGATTCCCCATGAGCATGTTGTGGGCAAGAGTGATTCGCCCCTTGGCATTGAGCGATTCCAGCGTGGTCTCGGCGAAGGTGGGACATCCGGCCCGGCAAAAGCCGCACTGGATACACGCGATGATCTCATCGTCGACAGACTCGGGGAAGTGTTTGATCTGTTCGGGTTCCTTCAGATACCGTTCGAAGGTGTTCGCATCTAAGATATCCTTGATCGCGTCCTCGAATCCCATTTTGCCGGGATTGAGAATATTATTGGGATCGAGCGCGTTTTTGATCGACTTCATCAGATCCAGGCCCTCGCCAAGCTGCCGCCGGATATAGGGAGATTTTGCCATTCCCAGCCCGTGCTCGGCCGAAAGCGTACCCTCGAACCGCAACGTCATGTCAATGAACTCCAGGGCGATTCCCTTGACCTTTTCCCAATGTTCCGGATCGGTCGGGTCCATGATGAAGGTGGCATGGAGGTTACCGTCTCCGATGTGTCCGAAGGTCGCGACGGGGAAGCCGTACTTGTCTCCGATCTTCTGGACTTCTGCGATACATTCGGGGATCCTGGTGATGGGTACTCCGAAGTCCTCTACCAGCGGGACGAGTCGATGGGTGGGCTTGAGCCGACTCATCGCCGGCACGAGGCCTCCTCGTGCGGCAAAGAGCTTGGCCTTTTCCGCGGCGTCGTCCGACCACTGGTTTCCGAGGCCGCCGAGCGACTTGCATATCTCGTCGATCCGTTTGATTTCGTCCTGCACCACCATTTTGCTGCCGTCAAGACCGATGAACAACTGACAGTTGACCTCTTTGGGGATATCCATTCTCAGCGCGTTGCGCGCCACCTCGAGCGAGACACTGTCGAGGATCTCACAGGTGGCCATCTCAATCCCTGAAACGTAGATCTGTTCCACCGCGCGAGCAGCTTCTTGCACGCCGGGGAACGAAGCCTTGGCGAACGCTTCATACTCGGGCATGGGGAGGATCTTGACGATGGCCTCGGTGATGATGCCGAGTGTCCCCTCTGAGCTGGCGAACAGATGGGTCAAGTCGTACCCCGCGGAGCTTTTCGGAGCGAGCTCCCCTGTCTTTATCACTCGTCCGTCAGCCACAACCACGGTCAGCCCCTTTACGTAGTCTTTCGTGGTCCCATACTTCGCGGCTCGCACGCCGCTGGCGTTGGTGGCGATCATTCCGCCTATGGTCGCAATGGGCGCGCTTCCCGGATCAGGGGGGAAGAAGTGGGTAGGCGCCAAAGCGGCATTGAGCGCGTTGCAAATAACTCCCGGTTCGATGATAGCGTATCCTTCGGCCTTGTTGATGGATTTGACGGCCTTCATCCGGGTGAAATCGAGCAGCACCCCCCCCCTCGGCGCGAGGGCCGCTCCCGTAACGGAAGAGCCGGTCCCGCGAGCCACCACGGGAACCTTCTCCTGATTGGCCAGGGCGACGATCTTGCTCACCTGTTCCGTGTCGGTAGCAAATACAACGGCCTGAGGCGCGCCCCAATGGATGGACATGTCCCGTGAATAGGCCAAGCAATCGACCGGCGAAGCAGTAATGTTCTCGGATCCGACGATATCGGTCAGACTCTCGATGAAATTCATAGCTATCTCCTTGTCATGACGGAATCCGAGGACTCCGAGCGTTGCTTACTCCGATTTACCATCCGACATATAGCGACGGGATGAGAAGAAGCGTCTTATTCAGACTTTGAAAACCGGCTACCTATTCATCATAGCTGAACCGCCGGATCAAATCAATTCTTTCGGCTCCTGCCCGGTCATGCCAACGCCTGTGCAAAGGAGTGAAATTTGCCGACCGAGGTTGCGCCCGACGAAATCCTCCTCTCCCCCCGTGAGAAAAGGGGGCGAGGAGATTGCTTCGCCTCGCAAGCCCGATACCGGCATTCACACTCCTCCGGTACGCTCCCATAGACGTCCCGCGTTCTTCGCTGTCGGGCTCCGACTCGGGAGCCGGAGAAAGCCCGTTTCCGCAGACCTTCAACCACGTCAGAGAGAATGCCTGGACAAGGTAGTCAACTTGTCCCGGAGAACTCCTCGGAAAAAGACTCGTTCATCTGGAGACTATCTTTACTTTCATGGGTGCCTGTGATATTTGTATCTGGTTAATGTACGACGCGTTGTGAGGAGGAAGAGAAAAGGTGGCTTTCCCTGCGGAAAAAAAGAAATCTATCATCGAAAAATACCGACTCCATGAGAGTGACACGGGATCACCGGAAGTGCAAATAGCCCTGCTAAGCGAACGAATCGGATACCTCACGGACCATTTCAAGGTCCACAAGAAGGATCACCACTCCAGGAGGGGTCTCCTGAAGCTCGTCGGCAAGCGTCGACGTCTCCTGGACTATCTCAAATCAAAGGATGTCGGCCGGTACAAGTCTATCATCGCTGATCTCGGTATCAGGAAATAGAGAAAACCCAGCAGATCACCATGCCGCCGGGCCTTACCCTCCCGAATTGACGAAAAAAGGAAAAACTCTGTAATGGTGCATAGTTCGACTCGTAGTGTCGCCGGCAAGAATGTCACGTTGGAGACCGGCCGTCTCGCAAAGCAGGCCAGCGGTTCGGTCCTGGTGACATGCGGCGAGACCGTTGTTCTCGTGACCGCGGTGGCCGAGAAGCAAGGCCGGGAAGGAATCGATTTCTTCCCGCTCACCGTGGACTACCTCGAAATGACGTACGCCGCGGGAAAAATCCCCGGTGGTTTCTTCAAACGTGAGGGTCGTCCAACGGAAAAGGAAACCCTCACATCGCGGTTCATCGACCGCCCCATTCGTCCTCTCTTTCCTGACGGCTTCAGATCCGAGACACAGATCATTGCCACAGTTCTTTCATCCGACGGGGAGAATCAGTCGGACGTTCTCGCGATAAACGGCGCGTCCGCAGCCCTTCACATTTCCGACATCCCCTTCGACGGGCCGATCGGAGCAGCTCGCGTCGGGAGGGTGGACGGCAATATCATTGTCAACCCCTCTCCTCTTGAAGAGTCATATGCCGATTTGAGTCTGATCGTCGTGGCCGGCCCCAAGGGAATCGTCATGGTCGAAGGGGGCGCAAATCGCGTATCCGAAGACGTGGTCCTGGAGGCCATTTTCAAGGCACAGGACGAAATCGGCAAGCTCATAGACGCGCAGGAGGAACTCCAAAGGAAGGCAGGCAAACCCAAGCGCGAGGTGCCCCCTGTTTCACGGGACGAAGAGCTGATTACGAGAATCAAAGCCGAGTGGGGAAATGAACTGCAAGCGGCCCTCGAAATCCCGGCTAAGCTCGAACGGTACGCGGCCCAGGAGCAGATCTTCCTAAAGGTCGTGGACTCTCTGGGCGAGGAAGGTGAACCGCGGCGCAAGGAACTAATCGGATATATGGAGGAATTTGAGTCAGAATACCTCAGGAAGATGATCCTGCAGAGCAACCGGCGAATCGGCGGCAGGTCATTCACCGAGATTCGGCCCATCACCTGCGAGGTGGGAATTCTTCCGAGGACTCACGGCAGCGCCTTGTTTACGAGGGGAGAAACCCAGGCCCTCGTGACGTGCACCCTCGGAACCTCCTCGGACGAGCAGAAAATCGAACGACTGGACGGCGAAAGCTACAAGTCCTTTATGCTCCACTACAAGTTCCCCCCCTTCTGCGTGGGCGAGGTCAAGTTTCTCCGGGGGCCCTCCAGACGTGAGGTCGGCCACGGCGCGCTGGCCGAACGGGCCATTGCCGATCAGTTGCCCAGCGACGAGGATTTTCCCTACACGATTCGCATCGTATCGGAGATTCTCGAATCCAACGGGTCTTCCTCCATGGCCACAGTCTGTGGTGCGTCACTCGCGCTCATGGACGCGGGTGTCCCCGTTTCCAACGCGGTCGCGGGCATCGCAATGGGGCTCCTTAAGGACAAGGACCGCATCGTCATATTGTCGGACATCATCGGTGATGAAGATCACCACGGCGACATGGACTTCAAAGTAACCGGGACCCAAGACGGAGTCACTGCGCTCCAGATGGACATCAAGATAGACGGTATCACCCGGGAAGTGCTCTCCCAGGCACTTTATCAGGCCCGCGATGGGCGCCGGCACATTCTGACGGAGATGGCCAAGGCCATTTCCAAGCCTCGAGAAGCTCTCTCCCTGTATGCGCCGCGAATCGTCCTTTTGCATGTCAACCCAGACAAGATTCGGGACATTATCGGCCCCGGCGGAAAGACGATACGGGCCATTCAGGAAGAGACCAACACCAAAATCGAAGTGGAAGACAGCGGAAAGGTTGTGATCGCGTCAGTGGACAAGCAGGGCGCTGACGAGGCGAAGAGGGAAATCGAGAAACTGACCGAAGAAGCCCAGTTGAACAAGATCTACATGGGAATCGTGAGAAAGGTCACCGATTTCGGCGCATTCGTGGAGATTCTCCCCGGTACCGACGGACTCGTCCATATCTCCCAGCTCGCGCCCGAGCGCGTCAAGAGGGTCACGGACGTGTGCCGTGAAGGCGACTCCTTCCCCGTCAAGGTCATCGGCATCGATGCCCACGGAAAGATCAAACTTTCTCGGAGAGATGCGATCGGAAAAACGCCCGATGACTAGAATGGAATTGTGACCCGCCCTTGTCGAAACAGTACGAAGACACCTGCTTCTATCGAAAAACCACGTTGGATAACGGTCTGCGGATCATCACGGAGGAAGTCCCCTATTTCCAGTCGGTTTCCTTGGGAATATGGGTCCGCGCGGGATCCAGGTTCGAGCAACCGAATCTCAACGGCATCTGTCACTTCATCGAGCATATGCTCTTCAAGGGGACCGAGCGCAGGTCCGCCCGCGCGATCGCGCGGGAGATCGATTGCGTCGGGGGGGGCCTTAACGCTTTCACGAGCAAGGAGTTGACCTCTGTCTACTGCAAGATCCTTCACGAGAACTTGGGACTCGCCGTCGACCTGCTGACAGACATATTTCTCAACGCCTCCTTTCCCGAAGATGAGATCGAACGCGAAAAGCGTGTCATAATTCAAGAAATCCGCCAGCTGGAAGACAGCCCCGAGGAACTCGTCCACGAGATGCTGGCAACGAGTTTCTGGAAAGGGGACCCGCTTGGTCAACCCATCCTGGGAACGGTCTCGAACATCATGGGAGTGGACCGGGATACCTTGATCGCCTTCAAACAGCAAAACTATACGCCGTCGGAGACGATCATCTGCGCTGCTGGAAAGCTCCAACACGAAGGCCTTGTCGAGATGATAGCCGCGCGCATGGATGGTCTCGCTGCGAGAGAAACGGCTTGCCTGCCGGCCTTTTCCAGCTCCAGCTCGTCTTCCCAGGCAGTCGAGCGGAATCTCGAGCAAGTACACCTGTGCCTGGGAACCGCGGGACCCAGCGCGGTCGACGAGGGAAGACACGCTGCGTACGTCCTCAATACTATCTTCGGAAGCGGAATGAGTTCCCGCCTGTTCCAGGAGATCAGGGAGAAGAACGCCCTGGCTTATTCCGTGTATTCGTTCATCTCATCGTTCTCGGACACGGGACTTTTCGGAATCTACGCAGGTTGCGATCCGTCCCGGCTCGAGGAGCTGCTGGCAATTCTGAAAAACGAGTCCGCCTCTCTCCCGTCATCCATCACTGAAGAGGACGTGCTCATTGCGAAGCAGCAGATCCGGGGGAACATACTCCTTGCGATGGAATCCTCCGAGGCACGCATGAACCGTTTAGCTAAAGGGGAGTACTTCTTCGGTCGGTTCATCTCGACAGATGAGATTATTAACTCCCTGGAGAACGTCCGGTACGCGGAACTGACGGAATTGGCAGAAAAGATGATCAGCTCAGGTTCCTTCAGCACGGTCGCGCTCGGCCCTCTCAAAGAGGGCAAGGACCCCTTTTGCACATTCCGCTCGTAAAACCGTCTTCTGAAAACCTGAACTTTCGGTCGGGAAATGGAGGGGTTGCAGAAGCGTGTGTCCCTCTGATCAGTGGGGCTCGACGAGACGAAGCTCCGCCTTTCCCTGCGCGGGATTCATGGTAATCGCGATATTCTTGAGGCTCCTGGCCCCGAGGAGGTGGATCGGCGCTCCCTGTTTGCCCTCGAGCACGTGCACTTCTATGTCACCCAGCGGGATATTGTACAGAAACACGTCCCTGACCCGATAGCGCGTGACAACGTGAGCCAGCCCATCCGCTGTCAGGACCCTCCCGCGGCCCATTTTGAGCACTTGAGTGTCATTGCTGATCCGCCGAAGGAGGTCCTTGCTCACCAACGAGTGCGTGGCCCCGGTGTCGAGAAGAAAACGGTGAGATTTCCCATTTGGCCCGAATCGAACCCGCACGAAGAGATGCCCGCCAGCCCCTATGGGGATGGAAACTCGATCAGGCCCGGAAAAGGAGACGGCAAGCGCGCTTAAGACCCTATTGGCCATTTTCGCGGCTCCCGCGTCCGGATCCATTCTCAATGCCTTGCGTGCGTCGTGACGGGCCATCTCGATTTTATCCTTACGCAGGTACGCGAGGCCCCTACTCGCGTACGCGTACGAGGAATTGGGGTCCAGACGAATCGCCTGGTTGAGGTCGCTGACGGCTCTGTCATATCTGCCCAGCCTCGTATACACGACTCCGCGATGGGCAAAGGATTCTGCGCGCAATCGCGTATTGCCGTGAGCCTCTTTGATGGCCTGGGTGAAGTCGCGCAAGGCGGCCTGATCTCGGTTTCTGCGTAGGTTTATGTAGCCCCGCAGGTGCAAGGCCAGGGATCGAGTTTCCCCGGAGGCCTCGCTGGAACGGAGCGCCTGGCGTATATCCTTCCATGCGGCTTTGAGGTCGCCCTTCCCAAGGTAGGCCTTGGCTCTGGTGACCCTTACGAGTGGAACGTGCGGGTCCTGCGGATCCATCGCCTGCAGAAGTGTTGAGAATCGCTCGATTGCCGACTCAATGTCACCACTCGCAAGGCTTTCCCGGCCCTCTTGGAACAGCTCCTGGGAACTAGGTTGTGCGCACGCAGGATACGACCCGACTGCCGCTGAAAGGAGAGCGAGGCAGAGAAGCGTCACTCTGACCCATGTAACAATCCTCCCGCGTCCTTCCTCGCGCGACCCTGACCTGCGAGCCACGGGAACGGGTTCACTCCACAGACGAATCGACCGGTAAGATATTCTTGCGCTGGTCATTTTCGCATTCCTGGCTACCTGCCCGCCGAATCCGTTGAACTCCGCCGAATTCTTGGCCATGGATGATCCCGGCAGACACGGCGACCCATCTTGGCCGACGAGCCTCCGGCCCCGATGGAAGGGTTTCCGTGGAGGAGGTGGAAAAGAGGTCCGTCAAGACCCTTCCGGCGCCCATTTCTGGTTGTGCGGCTAACGCTTGCTTGGTCGTGTCCTCATCCAATTGACCATCTCTTCGAGTTCCTCCAACTCTCTGCCGGTGAATTTGGAGAGTAATGACAAGACCTGCTGAGAAAGCCAGAACCGCTCCTCATCATTGACGTGCTCGGCAAGCTTGAGGAATTCGTCGAGCAAATCGCGAATCACTCTGACCTGGCCGAGAATAGAATCAGCCACCACATAATCGAGCCGTCTCTGTTTAACCTCGAGTATACTCACGACCTTGGAGATGTCCAACGAGTAGTCGATCAGGCCGAAGGTCCCTGATCGGATTATCGCCTCCCCGTATTTCTTGGAGAGCTTGTGCGCGTGTTCCAGATCTCTGCTGTGAAAAGGGGGGTGGATCTCCCTGAGCTGGACTCCCGTTCGCACGTCGAAGAACTCCGGGGCAGCCGAGTCCGCTGATCCTCCTGCACCCCGGGCTATGCGGACCATAATGGTGCTCTCCCTGATGAGGAAATGATCGTACAGAATATCCTTGTCCATACACATTATCTTACCACGATGGCAAGGTTTGAGCCCCCTGATTTCCTGGACTGTGGAAAAATGCCGGCATGAACGGATCGAGCCCCACGTCTGACAAACGTGCCCCCGATATCCGCCTCACCCCCCCCCCGCTTGGCGTGAACCGCAGACAGCGGCAATTGGTCCCCGATTACCATGTGAGAGAAACAGTGAAATTCGTTAAAGTGATTTTCTTCGTTCGCCCATCCCACAAATCCTTCAGAATCGGCTAATATGAATGTATCTCCTCTGGGAGGTTGTGCTCTATGTACAAGAGACGCTTTGAAAATTTAGCGCGCGTTGCCAAGAAATTTACATCGTCGCTGAACATCGGCGACATACTCGAAATGATCCGCGACGAGGGAAAGGCGACGATCCCTGAATTGGCAGAGGTTTGTCTGCTGATCGTCGATTCCGAGGCCCTCAACTACACGCGACCTCTTCACTGCGCCATGGGGGGCGAGCGGATAAATTGCCAGCTCTGTAAACGAGGAAGAAAAACCGTCAACGAGGCGCTCGGGACACAGGCAACAGCACTCTGTTTCTTGCCGGGCGAGGGCGGCGCGGTCCCCGTACCCGCCAGCCTTGCCAGCGAAGGTCTCTCAGAGATTGTTCTGCCAATCTACCACAACGGAGAGCCACTGGCCATCTTCGACGCCATAGCCAAGCCGGGACAGTGCCTCGGCCAGGAGGAGCTAATTCTTCTGAAGGACCTCACCGATCTGGCGACCAACGTGATCATAAATGGACGCAGTCACTGGAAAATGGCTCAGGAGAGGCTGACGGTGGACCGAATTCTCGAGCACCTGCGTCCCTTTGTCCCCGCAACGGTTCAGAAGATCGTAGAAAAGGACCCCAACTCCCCTTCTTTCGAAAAGGTACAAACGGACGTCTCGACCCTCTTTCTTGACGTGGCCGGCTACACCAGGATCAGCGAGAATCTGACGAGAGACAAGGTGAACTTCATCATCGAGAAGTACTTCTCCAGCTTCCTCGACCTGATCTACGAGCACGGGGGCGACATAAATGAGACTGCGGGCGACGGTCTCATGATCATTTTCCAAGGAGAGCCGAACGAGACAGCGATCAACGCGGCACGGGCCGCCTTGAAGGTTCGGGAGAAGACCCGGGAAATTAACGAGGAGTTACGGAACCGTTTTCAGCCCATCAGCGTGAATATGGGCATCAACAGCGGTGAGGCATCCGTGGGCATGAGCCGCTTCCAGGGCAAGACGGGCACGAGAATGACGTTTACTGCGACCGGTCCGGTGACGAACCTCGCGGCCCGAATAGCTTCCGCGGCCAAGGACGGGGACATTCTCATCGGCGCTGAGACCGCCTCACGGATCTCGCACGAAATCAGCGTCTACGATCGAGGTTTGATGAACTTCAAGAACGTCAGCGAACCCGTGCGGGTCTTCAGTCTGGTCCGCCCTGATGAATAGAGAACCGTGTTTCTGGGAAAGACCCTCTCCGTTGATCCCATCACGCCGGCCCTCTCACGGGGGTTAACGCAGGCAAGACCGAAACCCCTCTCCGGTATGGGGTGAGCAAAGACGCTGAGCGAAGCGTCATGGTTGCAGCATCCCTCACATTTTGCTTTACATTACGAAAAACTATGCATAGGATCGCCCCGAATCTACAGGTTTGCTCCGACGTACGATGAAGATTACAAGGCTTGAAATAAAGGGTTTCAAGAGCTTCCCGGACAAGACCGTCCTCGAGTTCAAACCGGGCGTGACAGGTATCGTCGGCCCCAACGGATGCGGCAAGAGCAACATCTTCGAGGCCATTCGCTGGGTCATGGGCGAGCAGAGAGTCCGAACGCTGCGAAGCAGGAAGATGCAAGACGTCATCTTCAACGGGTCGGACACCAGAAAGCCTGTAGGGATGGCTGAAGTGAGGCTCGTCCTTTCCAGTGCCGGCGGCAACGTTCCTGAGTCCATGGCAGACTACGACGAGATCATGATTACCCGCCGCCTCTTCCGGGACGGAGAATCGCAGTACGAGATTAACAACATCCAGTGCAGGCTGCAGGACGTTACCGACTTCTTTCTGGACACCGGTGTCGGCAAGAACTCTTACGCGATCATAGAGCAGGGTCGGGTGGACATGGTGGTCGCGTCCAAGCCCGAGGACCGGCGGGTTCTGATCGAGGAGGCGGCGGGAATAAACCGGTATAAAGCCCGGAGAGAGGCCGCGATCAAGAAACTGGAGCAGACCCGACAGAACCTTCTTCGCCTTTCGGACGTCATCACCGAAGTCAAGCGCCAGAGCATCTCTTTAAAAAGACAGGCCTCCCGCGCAGATCGCTACCGTAAACTGAGCGAGCGTCTGCGGGAGCTGGAGATCGCGTTCCACTCCCATCGCTGTGGCCTGTTGACGGGCCGCCATGACGAGATCAAGGGAAAATTGGAGCAAAGCCGCGCTGTGCTGCTCGAAAAGGAAGCCCGCTTCGCCTCGGTCCATGCGGAGTTGGAAAGCGAGCGCCTCAAGGCACTTCACGCGGAACGAGCACTGAAAGAGATTCTTGAAGACCGTCACCGGGTCGACCTGGAGCTGACCGCTCTGAGAGGAGGTCTAGAGAGGGACAGGGCCACGGTCTCGCAACTGGGGGCTTTTGCCGAACGCGCGGAACAGAATCTCGCATCCCTCCAGGAGAAGGGAGAGCAAGCCCTCGCGCGACTCAGGGATCTGGAAACGGCAAAGACCACAGGCAGGAGGGAACTGGAGACAGCCAACGCGGCACTGCAGACCGCATGCCACGCCATAGAGGAACGGGAACGCAAACTCAAGGAACATACCGAGTCGCATGATCGTCTCAACGAGGACATCTTTGCCGCATTGCAAGCCAGCGCTCAGGAGCGGAACACGTGCGAGAGCCTTAAGAAACGAAAGACCGAGATCCGGGCTGAGTTCGACCGCATCGACCAGGAATCGCGGGAACTCGCTGCCTGCCTGGAGGATGATCGGAGCCGAAAGGCAGACCTGACCCGGAAGGCCGAGGAGATGAGCCACCTGAGGACTGAATCGACGGAACGAAAGGAAGCCCTGGTCAATCAACGGAAAAACGTCGACCATACGATCAGTTCCCTGAGAGAGCGAGTCGGGGCCCACGAAAAGGAGCTTGCCGCGTCCCGGGCCCGGTTGGAATCTCTCCAGGAGATGCAGAAGAATTACAGCGGGTACGAGGAGGGAGTCCGGTTCCTTATGGGGGATCGCCGATCTGAAGCAGAGAACGGCCTGATCGGCCCACTCGCGGAGATGATTGACGTTCCCCCGGAGTTTGAGAAGGCCTTGACCGCCGCGTTGGGAGACCGTCTCGGTCATCTCGTCGTCACTTCGCCCCGACATGGCGCCGATGCCGCGGACCGCTTGAAACGAGCCGGCGCAGGCCGGTCCACGTTCATTCCCAAGTCACCGAGATCCGTCCCTGAACCGGATCCCGGTCAGCTCCCCCACGGGCTCAGAAAGCTCAAGGAGGTAGTCCGGTTCCATGAGGGCCTCGACGGCCTGGAAGAGTTTCTCCTCAACCGTTACTACGTGGTCGAGAATATCCAACGGGCCGTGGAGATCTGGGAGTCAAACGGCAATTGCGTCGACCTAGTGACGACCGAGGGAGAAGTGCTCAGCCGACACGGAGAGATAACCGGCGGATCTCTCAAGAATTCGCGAGGGCAAGTATTCGAAAAGAAACGTGAAATCAGTGACCTGCAGGCCCGAAACGCCCGGCTGGAGGAGGAATTGGAGGCTCTCGCCGCTTCCTTCCAACAGGAGGAGCGGAAAAGGCTGGAGCTTTCCGACGAAATAGATCGATTAGACGCCCAACTCAGTCAACTGAATGTCGCGAACGCCCAGCTCATCAAGGACCAAGAAAACCTCGGGAACCAAATCGCTGTTTCCGAGCGACGGATCGGGATACTCGGCCTCGAAGCGGACCGTCTCACGAAAGAACAGGATTCGCTGGTGCAGTTGGAGACGGAATCGGAAGAAAGAGCGAGCCGTCTCGCGGTTGCCCTGGGGGAGATGCAAAAGCAAAAGGACCAGACTGCGCTCTTTGTCAAAGAGCTTACTGGGTCCGTTGCAGAGAAAACCGCGGAGGCCAACGAACTGAGAGTGAAGTTGGCGCAACTCCGGGAGCGGGGCGCTTCGCTCGAAAGGGAATACGACTCGGCCAGGGAGGCGGCTGAACAAGTCGAGGCAGAGCGCTCTTCCTTTGTTCGGGAAATGGAACAAAAGGCCGCGGAACAACAGCGACTCGTCAACGAAATAGCGCGGGCCCAAACAAAGGAATCCGAGTTCATGGCCACCCACGAAGCGCACTCCGGGAAGGCCCAACAGCTCGAACATGACACCGTGACCGCGGCCGATCTCGTCAAGCGACTCGAGGACGAAACCGCAACCCTGGAAAAATCCCTCAAAGAGCTTCGCGAGACAACCCACACGCTGGAAATGGAGTCGGTAAGGCTGGAGCAAACCATCGCGGGGATCGTCGAGAAAATCCTCGAACGTTACGAGATCGATCCGACCGCAGTCGAGCCTCCGGCAGAACCGCCTGAAGAGACCGAGATCTCGGACCTCAAAGCCAAATTGGAGTCCATGGGAGAAGTTAACCTCGCCGCGATCGCGGAAAGTCGCCACATAGAGGAGCGGCTCAACTTCTTGCAGGAACAGGAAGACGACCTCAAGAAAGCGGTCAGTTCCCTCTATGCAACGATCAATAAGATCAACGAGACCACCCGTGAGCGTTTCCGTGCCGCCTTTGACGCTATCAACGCTCAGTTCCAGGAAATATTCCCATTCCTCTTCAGAGGAGGCGAGGCTCGCCTGGAACTCACCGATGAAGAAGACTTGCTCGAGACCGGCGTGGAAATCATGGCTCGGCCGCCCGGAAAGAGGATCCGCAACATGGATCTGCTGTCCGGCGGCGAGAAGGCGCTTACCGCGGTGGGGTTGATCTTCTCGATCTTCCTCACTCGTCCCTCACCGTTCTGCCTGCTAGACGAGGTCGACGCACCATTGGACGATTCCAACATCCTGCGTTTCAACGAAATGCTCAGGAAACTCGCCGACCGTACCCAGTTCCTCGTCGTCACCCACAACAAACGGAGTATGGAGACCGCGGACACACTCTACGGAGTCACCATGGAAGATCCGGGGGCCTCTTCGGTCGTATCCGTTGAGTTCGTCGAGTAGCCCAGGGAGGGGGGGTGCGACGCCTGTACCCACGAGCCCTTCGATCGAGACGGATCTGAAAGCCAGCATGTGCTTGGCATCATGTTTCCACAGTGCAAGAGGACCAAAGAATGCCGCCCAGCGTCCGGTACGAGCATTTCATGTCCCGCGCGACGCGGGATTGTGGCTTTCAATGCATGGTAGTTGGTTGGTGCAGAGCACACGATTTCGCGGGTATTCGAGTATCAGATAGGCTTGACGAAGATCTTGGAAGCCTCGGCCTGCGTGAGTGTGATGTGATAGCCTTTGACGTTGAGATGGAGTATTCCTGAGTGGGGGTCCCTCTTTTCGACAGTGGCGATGATGCCGTTTTTCAATCCATCCTTGGCAAGCCGCTTGCGGAGTTTGGAGATCGCCTTGATCGTTTCGACCATCACTTGCGCTCCCGGTTCGGCCTCCGCCAGTGTCAATCCTTCCTCGAGGGCCGCTTTTTGGGCCTTGGCTCGCTCTCGGACCTTTCGGCGGGCTTCTTCCAGGCAGGACCGACAATCCTCACATCCCTCAGCTCGCTCATCGAGCCACCGAGACTGATCGACGGGACACATCTCGACGAATTCAACGAAACCCACGAGCTTTTCTACGACCTGTGGATCGAGATGGTGCTCCATCCGGCACGCGTTCTCTTCCGCTACCGGCTCCTCGAGTTGCAGGACGGTACGGAGGAATCGTTTCAGGATCTCATGCTTACGGACTATCTCCTCGGCCATTTGTATGCCGCGGTCGGTGAGCGTGATGAACTGGTGCGGGTCATAGCTCACCAGCCCTCGGGAGCCGAGGCTTTTCAGGGCGGAACTGACCGATGACATTTTCACACCGAGTCTCTTGGCTATGTCTCTGACGCGGGCGATGCGCCGTTCTCTCTCGAGGTGGTATATGGCCTCGAGGTAGTCCTCCATGGCGGAGGTAAGCGACGGCAACTGATTCGTTGAGGGCATGGATCTGCTCCCCGAGTGTCGGCATGTGGAGTATGACTGAGGGGTCGATGCTTGTCAAGCTCGACGGCAGAGTCCACGAAACAAAGCGGGTCGGTCTCTCTCCGTAGCATCGGGCAACTTTAGTAAGCCCTGTCTAACAGCAGGGAGGTTTTTTCGAAGGTTGTTGTTTGTTGAACCCTTACGCCTCGATCTCCCCGAGCATTCCGGGAATCTCGTTAATCACGTCGGTTGCGAGAACCGGCGCCGGACCCGTCCGCTCGATGACCCTGTCCGCGGCAAGGCCGTGCAGGTAGACAGCCAGGGGCAAGGCCTCCTCTACTGGAATTCCCTGTACCAGCAGTCCGCCGAGCATTCCGCTCAGCGCGTCACCCTGTCCACCCGAGGCCATCCAGGGGTTACCCGTGGAATTGATGACCACTCTGCCGTCGGGTGAAGCCGTCACGGTGCCGGCCCCCTTGAGAATAATCCATACGCCGAGATCCCTCGCGGTATTTCGAGCAATGGAAAGCCGGTCTGCTTGCACCTCCCGGGAGGAGATCCCTATCAGGCGTCCCATCTCTCCCGGATGGGGAGTCAAAACCACCTGACCGGGCGCGTTCTTCAACACGTCCAGATTGCCGACCAGTGCGTTCAAGCCGTCCGCGTCAATGACAATCCGGCCGTCGTATGTGCCGACGAGAGTCTCCACCAGATCGGGCATTCCCTTGTGGGTGGACAACCCCGGCCCAAGCACGAGGCATTGTTTGCCGTCGGCCAGCGAGAGTATCCTGTCGGCGGATTCCTCGGACAAATAGCCGGGAACGGTCTCCGGCAACGGTTCTGTCATCTCCTCGGTGAGCTTGGCCTCGAGTATGTGATTGAGCGAGGCCGGGACGCCGACCGTGACAAGGCCCGCGCCCATCCGACCGGCGGCCACAGCAGCCATGGCCGGCGCGCCCGTCTTGCCGGGTGAGCCCCCCACCACGAGAAGGTGGCCGAAAGTCCCCTTGTGCGCGTCCGGGTCCGACCTGAGCCTGAAGAATGCCCCCGCGTCGGGCGTCTCGTAAAAGGAGGCCCTGGGTGGAGCCCCCTCAATCGCGGGATGGGGGATCGATATGTCGACGACTTCGACCAGCCCGCAATATTCCACTCCCGGCGGTATGGCCGTCCCCAATTTCCTGAATCCGTACGTGGCGGTAATATCGGCCATGATCGCCACACCCAGCACACGACCGGTGTCCGCGTCGAGGCCGGACGGAAGATCCACAGCGAGTTTCAATCCTGGCGCATCGTTTATCCGCTCTATAGCCTCCCGGTAGGGGGACCTCACCTCCGAATTGAGCCCGGTGCCCAGGATGGCGTCCACAATCACGTCTGATCCGTGCCACACCCAGGACGCGTTCTGCATCGAGCCTTCGTCGTCCACGGGGAATATCCGAGATGTCATCCGTTCGAGCACTTGCAGGTTGATCAAGGCATCCCCTCGGATCTTATCTCTCGGCGCCAGCAGGAACGTTTGGACATCGGCCCCGTGGTTGAGGAGATAGCGAGCGATAACGTACCCATCTCCTCCATTGTTGCCCGCTCCGGCTACCACAGAAACCTTCAGCCCTCGAACCTTGTCGTTGAGGTAGCTTCTGAGGATCTCGAACGTGGTGCGGCCCGCGTTCTCCATGAGCACGACTCCGGGAATCCCGTAGTCCTTTATTGCGGCGGCGTCAAATGCTCTCATTTCCTTGGCGGTCACAAGATACATGGAAGACCTCCCTCAGGCCAAACGACCCGGCTCAACACATGACGATCAATCCCTTTCATAATAATAGCCGGTATCTGCGCCAAGTCCACGAAAAAGCCCCTCTCCCCGAATCCCGAATCTCCGGCGATCCTCGTAGGGGAATTGCCAGCAACGATCCGTGACCCAGCGATCGACTGCCAAGCGATGGGCACCCGCCCTGTGGGATACCGCGGAGTCCTTTATCGGGGCACGTCTTTCCTGTATAGTACGGAGAAATCCATCCGCTGAGTAATTGCTTTATCCAACAGAAGCAGGAGATGTCCCGTGATCGAGATCGGTGAAGCCCAAAGGAAGGTGTTCGAAGAAGTACCTGTCCTGGGTCGGGAAAGGATACTCATCCTCGACGCGCTGGGGAGAGTGCTCGCTCAGGACGTCCAGGCAAAGCGCGACGTCCCTTCTGCCGACAACTCGGCCATGGACGGTTACGCGGTTAGACACGAGGATATTTGCGGCGCAACCTCCTCGGATCCCAGGGCCCTAAAACTCGTTGGAGAAGCACCCGCGGGAAGACCCTATGCGGGGACCGTCGGACCGGGGGAAGCGGTTCGGATCCTCACCGGAGGCCTGGTGCCCGATGGGGCTGACACGGTTGTCAGGGTGGAGGATACCCGCAGAGAGGACGACAAGGTACTCTTCCTGGCCGATCGAGGAAAAAGAGCAAATATAAGACCCAAAGGGGAGGATGTGAGAGCTGGCGAGACCGTTCTCGGAAACGGAGACGTAATCCGCCCCCCCGAGGTGGGCATGCTGGCCACGCTCGGGCACGCGTACATCCACGTGTACCAGCGTCCCATGGTGGCGATCCTCTCGACCGGAGACGAGTTGGTCGACCTGGACGAGCCCTTCACGGACGGAAAGGTTGTCTGTTCCAACACGTACAGCCTGGCCGCTCAGGTGATGGAGTGCGGCGCGATTCCCCTCTCACTGGGCATTGCATCGGACGATGAGTCCGATCAGCGCGCCAAGATATCCGAAGGCCTTCGAGCCGACGCGATCGTCACCTCGGGCGGTGTCTCCGTGGGCAAGTACGATCTGGTCAAAGATACGCTTTCTCAACTCGGCATGAAGGTGAAATTCTGGAAGGTGGCGATGAAGCCCGGCAAGCCACTCGTTTTCGGGACCATTGGTAATAAACCGGTATTCGGTCTTCCCGGCAATCCCACCTCTGCGATGATCTCTTTTGAGCAGTTCGTCAGACCTGCTCTGCTCAAGATGATGGGCCACACGAGCCTGTTCCGGCCTGTGATCGAAGCCACCCTCAGGGGGGATGCCCCATCCGAGTCCAGTCGGCTCCATCTCGTGCGCTGCAAAGTCTTCGAGAAGGACGGCGAGATGATCGCGCTGAGCACCGGCACGCAGAGTTCCGGGGCACTGCGCTCCATGGTGCTGGCGGACGGTCTGATGATACTCCCCCCGTCGGATACGCCTTATGTGGAGGGGGCCCGGATCAAGGTCCAGTTGCTCCATACGGACAGCCCGCTCGTACCTCACTCACCGTACGAGTGATACCTTTGCGCGTTTAGACGAGTACGATTGGCTCTCACCCAGCCTTCTGCCCGAGGCAGGCGGGCAATCTCGCCACCGCGTGACCTGAGGGACAGGGATAGAGCGTGGGAAGACCCGCGTGGAGATCGCATGTCACGCATTTGATCCCGCATCGGTGTGACACCGGTCTCGCTTCTTGTCTTCACCCCCGCGGCCGGTTCAGATCTTTCCTCCCGGCTTTCTGGTCGCCTCGAAGGCGGCATGCAGGGCTGCTTCTTTGCGAACTTCGAGTGTGGGCTCCTGGAAGAGGGCAAATTTCAGCCATGTGAACGCGAACTCGAGCAGAGCCACGTCATCCTCTCTCAACCTTTTGACAAGTTCCCTGTCGATTCGGAATTTGGCCAGAAACCCGCTTTCAAAGATGAAATCTCTGAACCTGTCCGTATTGTAGCAGGACATGAGGAACATTTTCAGGTGCTTGGGACCCAGCTCAAGCCGGGGACGGCGGCTCTTGAGCACATAGAGGTCCATCAACAAGTCGTTGAATTCATTGTACAGGCCCATTCCCTGGTCTTCCAGCCATTCCTGGACCGTCCACCTTCTCGGTTGCTCGAAGCCTCTGCAATGGTCCTCTTTCACCGTGAAGTAGAATTCCTTCGCCCGCCCGTCCTTTCGATCCCTGGTTGAAGCCCGTCCAATGGGATAGATCCGGCAGGCCCCGGGACGATCCTCGTACACGGAGCAGCCCTGGTCCGTCACGAACGGGCACCGCTTGCCGGTTTCCGGGTCCATACGCATCATGACCTCCGGAAAGCCGTGCGCGGTCCTGTGACGGATGAGCGCGTACGCGTCGAGAAAGCTCTCAAAGGAGAGATTCAGTCTCCTGCGAAGCCTCAACACGTCATATGGGGTGAGAAGCAATTCCAACTTACCGCAACACTCGGTGAAGCACGACACCCAAGGCCCGCAAGCAAACTCAAAAGTGTCCTCAAGAGAGAGTCTTCGTTCGAGGTCCACTGCAGAGTCGGTCCCTTGATCTTGATTCGCCATTCTTGTCCTTTCCTCACACTTCGGTGGAGTTCAGCCCGCGACAGGGGGCCCACAGAGAGGAATTACTCTTCGTGTTGATTTCTCAAAAAGAGGGCAAAAGCGAGTAGGCTCGGGAAGACCAAGTCGGCCCCCGAATCGTCCTCGTTCGCAATTCGCACCGTCCTCGTGCCGGCTCTTTTTCCTGCGAACACGTCCTTTGCCGAATCCCCGACCATGTACGACGTCGACGGATCGATTCCGTAGTCTCGACAGGCCGCCAGGAGCATTCCCGGTTCCGGCTTCCGGCAGGAGCACCCCTCGAACTCCTCATGGGGACAGTAATAGATCCGATCCATCGGAGCGCTGTTACGGTTCAACTCCGATTGCATGAAGCCATGGACCGTTTCCAGGTCATCCACTGACATGAACCCCCGCGCAATTCCGCGCTGGTTGGTGACCAACACGAGCATGAAACCGAGTTCCTTGAGTGTGGTCAGCGCTTCAAAGACTCCTGGAAGGAACTCAAACTCCGAAACGTTCCGAACGTAACGGTGCCCCGGGAGCTTTCTGTTGATGACTCCGTCGCGGTCGAGGAAAATGGCGTTGCGCAATCGTTTGAATCGCCTTCCTGCACTATTGAGCCTGTGCATGAGAAAACCGGCCTGAGAAACGCCCCTCGCCGGCACGATCCATCATACGGTTTGCTCCGGGGCGGGTCAAGCCCCCGCGGCGAAGCCGCTACCCGTGGAAGGTCCACCACGGGGGGAGCTTCGCCCGCAAGCCCCCCCCTTTCACAAACCATCCCCGCATGGGTCGTGGAATTCGCGCAACTTTATTGCCAAGAATAATGTGTCTTATTAGGTAATTATTGCAATCTCCTCAAAAACAACCGACCATTTCTCAGAATTCACTTGACATAATTTTGCTAATGAATAATGACGTCATCCCAGGACATTCAGTCAAGGAGGGAGGTATGGTGATAAATACACCCTTTAAGGTAGTGGTTTGTCTCGCTATTCTTGGAATCGTGGCCGCAGCCGGTATGTGCTGGGGGTACAACGGCACCCAGGTTTCCCCGAGCCGAGGTGTCGAAGCGGATGCTCTGTCCGCTGAACCGCGCATTCGTGCGGTCCCACCTGCGAAGCCTCAATCGAGTCGTTCGTCACAGCCACGCTACAGGTCCTCGGGAAATCCGACGCATACTAACCCGTCGTTCCCTAGCTACGGACCGCTTGGGGAGAGCTACGCTCCACCCAGCAATCCTTCCTTTTGTGCGCCGGGTCAATCGTTCGGTTGCGCCCCCCCTCAACCCTTCGGTTGCGCCCCCAGAGAATCGTTTGGTTATTCTTCTCTGCTCCCCCCCATCGGGGAACTTCCTCTGGCAGGTCTTTTCAGCCTACGGCCCTTCGGGTTCACAAGAGCCACCTGTTTTTCGCTCATGCCGCATCCCCGATGCAAGCAGTTCGTACTCACCGCATCGCTTTGGTATGCGAAAATGGATTCGAACACCACATTGTGGGGGACCAACCTCGCAGGCGGTCCGGGGACGGAAATTGACATGCACCGTGAACTTGAATTTGACAAGCGTCATTACATTCCTGAGTGGGAGGCGCGCTGCCAGATCAGGAAGAACTGGGGCATCCGGTACTCGTTCATGCCGGTAGAGTACTACAAGACGGCGACGCTGGATCCTGGTCGGACATTTTGGTTCGGCAACTGGCTGTTCGTCAGCGGTACGCGCATTCACTCGAAATGGTATCGATACTTCCACCGATGGGACCTCGTCTATGACTGGTTCAATCAGCCATATGCAGTCTCCAGCATCTTTGCCGGCTTCTCATTGGTTGACGATATGCTCTCGGTCAGTCAGCAAAACATCCTCAGAAAGAGAAGCAGGCACCTTCATCTGGCCTTCGCCGGCATGAGCCTCAACAGGGTCGTCAGAGACGTGGGCGGCGGCGGATGGGCCTCGATTCACTGCAAAGGTGCGGTACAGTTTATGGAAGGATATGTCGGTTGGGATGCGAAGACGACAGCGCGTCTCGCGGTTCCGCTCAATTGCGGCCGATTCGGTTACTTTGAGGCAGGCTGGCGGTGGATAGGCCTCAACTTCGATCGTCCCACAGACATCGACAAGACCAACCTGGACGGATTATTCGGATCGTTTGGTCTGATTTTCTGAGCAACCGAATCGAACCGGCCTACGCGGGCGGTTTACTCCTGAACGAGGGGGAACGCGCCGCCGATCGGCTTCCCGGGAGGCCCAGCAGAGGGAGCACTCCTTCCACGGGTTGAATGTCCGATCGCACGGCCCAATGCTACGGGGAAGTCTCCCGGCAATCTCCTCAGCGCCACGGCGGCGCCAAACCGAGCCCGACCCAACGGTCGGGCTCTTCTTTTGACTACCAAAGAGAGCGATTTACCCAGAAGTTCACCGGGAAGATAGTGCGGACGCCGAGGAGCAAAGGATCGTGTCATTACCTAGCAAGACATCGCAAAACCTCTCCTTTTTGACTACCTTCGGAAATACCCCGGAAATCAGGAAAGGGCAGAGACGAATGTGGGCTTGATTCTGAGGCTGGGTGAACGATATCATCTTGAGTGAGGCCTTTCAGTTTCGGACGAGACCCGACGTCACGTGGAGGAGAATCAATGAGCCATACCATCGAGACCCCTGCAGGAAAATTTGTGGTGTACATGGGATCGGAAGCGGAGGAAGTGCAGTCCCACCAATCGCTCGAATGGTACTTTGCGCCCGTCAACTGGAAGGGCGGTCCGTACAGCAAGGGCTATGTGTCCGCGGAGGCGGCCGAAGAAGCCTGCTGGGAGGAGTCATCCAAGCCCCACGCGAGCGACTAAGTGCCGGTGATCGTCTCCTTTTTGAACATCGACCGGGACGCGCAATGACGATCGAAGGTTAATTCACTCTGCTCGGTGCGAAATCATTGCGACTGCAGCGCCCGTTCCGGAAGCGCCGGGGCCCCGCTTCGCTTGTGCACAAATGTAAATTAGCGCTGCCTACCCTTTTCTCTCCGCCTGCAGAGGCTCCAACAACAGATCCGCACCGATCGCGTTAATCCTCGAGGGGATCCGGTCGAGAGCCAAGCCGGTCTGCGAAATGCTCCCCATGTCGTGAAGTCCGCCACGTCGGAAGAGGGTCCCCTTGAGCGCGTTGCCGTCGACGGACCGGAAAATCTCGAAGGTCAGCACGTATTGAGGATCACTATCCTTACGAAATACCTCCGCGGCCATTGCCGAAGCGCTTCGCACATGGCGGTCCGGGCTGAGTCTCTCTTTCAAATCCACGGGGGAAATGAACTCAAATGCGTGTCCTAGATCGTCGGCAATGCGCACCTGCCGGTAGACGCGTTCCAGCTCACCGGGGCTGATTGGGTCATCGTCGGCGACAAGGAGAACGACAGCCACCTTCGTCTTGATCCCCGAGACGCTCTTTGGGGCCATCAATCCCTTGTCGATGGAAAGCGAAGAGTGCCAGTCCACGTCGCTCAGCACCGGTCTCATGGAAACCTCTTTCGGAGCACCCGGAAGCAACACAAAGGCGATTATTGCAGCGGCAGCAGCGCCCAGAGCGAGCGAAGGAACACTGATGAAGTCTCGAACCGACGCGAATATCCGCTGAGGCAATGAGGGCCCTGCCTGTCCGGGAACCTCGACGGCCGCGGCGACAGGAGATTCTATCAACGATGGATCCTCCTGAACCAGTTCCCGAACGAGTTCAAATTCCCTCTGGCAGGCCGGGCACCGTTGAACGTGCGCGAGGAGGTGAGGATCGCTCTGCTC
The DNA here is from genome assembly GCA_964497585.1 of uncultured Syntrophaceae bacterium. Lineage (GTDB taxonomy): Bacteria > Desulfobacterota > Desulfomonilia > Desulfomonilales > Desulfomonilaceae > CAZCDS01. Next base: position 51,306 of record CAZCDS010000008.1, on the reverse strand, counting down.
ACCGATGGCCGCCTCGACCAGAACCGCGGGTTCGGGGCACCCAACCGGTGAATCGGCCAACACCTCCCTGTGTTTTCGAATCAGGGTATCAAGAATTCTCAGCGTCTCCAATTCTTCCGCGCAGGATTGACACTCCCGAACATGCTCTTCGATGTGCCTCGCCCATTCAGGGAACTCGTCGGGCGCGAGCGCGGCGAGAAGTCGCTGGCTTATTTCGTCATTTTTGCACTTTGCCATTTGCGGCTTCCTTGTGAAAGGAGTTCAGGAGCCGGGCGAGGCACCTTTTCAGTTGGACTACAAGTGTGTTTTCTTTGGTTTCCATTATCACTGCGATTTCTCGAAAAGAGAGATCGTTCCAATATCTCAGGCGAATCAGGCCGCGGCACCGATCACCGAGTGAGGCGAGTGCGTGCCTGAGAAGCGAGATGGTCTCCCGTTCCGATACCATTTCTTCCTGATTCTTCAGTGGGCTCGTCTGAATCTGGACAGAGTCTTCATCCTCCGCTATGCCTATGGTGTCCAGACTGACACAATCTCCGTAGGGAATCCTCTTCCGAGCGGTTTTCTTTCTCAGCCGCGCGATGCAGGTGTTCACCGAAACTTTGTAGACAAAGGTCCGCAGAGTCGATCTAAATGCGAACGCTTCCAGCGATCTAACGATTTCCTGCATGATATCCTGCTTTACGTCTTCCAGTTCGTCCTGTCGGAAGCCCCATTTCCTCCAGCTCCCGATAAACGAGATGGTGTTGGCGTGCAGGCTGAACAATTCGTTCCATGCTTCCTCGTCACGCGAAAGACAGCGTTGTACCAGGATCCTATCTTGTTCCTCCGGATTTGAGCGCATGGGATCGAATCTCCGCAGAGTCTACGTGCGTATTTCCGCTTCACGGGTGCCCGGACTTGGCCGCTTCGACGAGCATCCCATAGGGCGGTGGGCCTTGACCGGCCGGAGAAACGTATGCGCCCTCGTTCCTCTGATAATAGTAGGAAAAAGGGCGGCTGTATGACATCCTGCTATCAGTATCTCCGTCGGTCCTCGGGAAAAGATCTTCCGAGAAAGTCTCCACGGGCCATATCTCGTCACGGGACGAGATCCGGGAGGTCCTTTCTCATAGCACGAGCAAGAAAGTCATCCGGCCTGCTCGGACAGTACGTCGTGAAGCACCCGGCTGAGGTCCGCTGCATTGTACGGCTTTTCCACAACCCCCTTGAAGCCAAACTCTGCGTGTTTCGACATGACAGGGTCAGTCGAATAGCCACTCGACACAATGGCCGACACTCCCGGATCTATTTGGAGCAACCGCTCCAGGGCTGCCTTGCCACCCATGCCTCCCGGGACGGTCAGGTCCATGATAACCGCGTCAAAGGGTGTGCCGGATTCCATTGCCTCTTGGTACCGATCAACCGCCTCTTGTCCGTCAGTCGCGCACGCGACGTCGTAGCCGAGCAGCCCCAGCAGTTCTCCGGCAACCTGTCGAATCATCGGTTCGTCGTCCATGAGCAGGATCCTTCCCGCGCCCCTAGCCGGTGATTCCCCTGGCCGGTCCGGAGACTCGACCGTTTGCTCTGACGCAGGAAGATAGACTTTGAAAGTGGTTCCGTTGCCGAGCCGGGACTCCACTTCCATGTGCCCCGCGTGCCGTTTGATGATCGAATGAGCCGTTGAAAGGCCAAGCCCGGTTCCTTTGGGCTTCGTGGTGAAATAGGGGTCGAAGATTCTGGGCAGGTTTTCGGGTGCTATGCCCGGCCCGTCATCCTTGAAGGAGAGTCTCACGTAATCGCCTTCCCGGAGCCCGACGAGTCTTTCGGCCTCATCACGGTTGACCGCAACATTCTCCGCGCGAACCGTGATCGTGCCGCCGTCTGGCATGGCCTGTTGCGCGTTGATCAGGACGTTCTGAGCCACCTGGGAAATCTGTAGTTGGTCTACCTGAGCCGGCCGGAGATCCTCGGCAATGTGGAATTCGCATTTGAGGTTGGATCCGCTCAAAACGAGGCCGGCGCTTTCTCTGAGCAGCTCTGCCAGGGAAGTGGACCGAATCACAGGCGAGCCTCCCTTGGCGAAGGTGAGCAGTTGGCGCGTCAGATCCTTGGCACGTTCCGCTGCAATCTCAGCGTTCCTCAGCGCGTCGAGGACCTCGCTGTCGGTTTTCGCGAGGAGCCGGGCGAGCGATATGTTGGCGATGTTTCCCGTCAGAAGATTATTGAAGTCGTGCGCGATACCACCGGCAACCAGTTCCAAGGATTCCAGTTTTTGGGCCTTGAGGAACTCCTGTTCCGCGCGCTTGCGTTCTTCGACGTCCCGACAAATGCCCCGAAACCCGACAACCGCTCCACCGGCGTCCCTGATGGGGGAAACCGAGGCTTCGACGCTCGTCCGTGTGCCATCCTTTCGTATCAACTCCCACTCAAATATTTTCGCCGGCTTGCCCGTCCGGTAGACGGCGTTGAAAGTCCGGAAAACGGCTGTTGCGTTTGCCTGATCCATATACTCCGTGTAATTCATACCGATCAATTCGTGCCGGGGGTATCCGAGCATACGGCATACGGCGTCGTTACAGAATTCCATAGTACCGGTCTTGTCCACCTCATAGTACCCCTCTTCGATGTTCTCGACGATGGTACGGTACTTCTCCTCGTTCTCCATGAGAGCTGCTTCGGAGAGCTTGCGATCGGTGATATCGTAGACATTTCCCATGGCTGCGGTTCGGCCTTGATAGGGGATCGAAGAAGCGAGGACTTCCAGCCATTTCGTGCTGCCGTCTCGATGGAAGACCCGGCATTCGTAGTGCTGCGGGATGATGTTCGTCCCATGGGATCTCGCGCCGGCGTCCTGCGTGATCCGCGCCAAATCATCGGGGTGCAGCACTTTCCGGAACGGCATACCGATCATCTCGTCGGGGCGATAGCCGAATATCTCGGCAAATCGTTCGTTGACGTAGACGTACCGCTCGTCCTGGTGGATGAATACGCCGGTGAGCGAATTCTCGGTCAGGAGGCGGTAACGCTCCTCGCTCTCCCGCAGGGCTTCCTCGGCCTGCATTTTCGCGGAGATGTCCGATATGGTCGTTATGGTAGCCCTTCTGGGATCAGAGGGGTACAACGCGCTTGTCTTAACGTGCCCATAGTAGACTGAACCGTCCTTCCTCCTCAACCGAGCGACGGTTTCTGCAGGCTCGCCCTGTTGGAGGATTGAGGCAAACTTCTCCCGAACGGTCTCGAACTCTTCTTCTGAGGCATAGAAATCTCTGATGTTTCTGCCGAGGTAGTCGTCCTGCGGGTGATACCCGAACATGGCCGCCATGGCCTGGTTACTCCATTTGAGCGTGCTCTCCTCCACGTACCCGATGCCGACCGGTGACGCGGAAACAATCTTGCTCAGCATACGCTCACTTTTTCTCAGGGCCTCTTCAGCCCTCATGCGATCGGATAGATCGCGGGCGATGCCGCAAATGCCGGTGACCTTTCCCGAACTGTCCCGAATGGGAACTTTGATCGTATGGAATGTCGTCTTGCGCCCCCTGATGACTTTGGGCTGTTCCTCGATTACGACTTCTCCGCTGAGCACGCGGAGGTCGACCTCTCTCGTTCGCGATCCCTCTTTTTGACCGAAGATCTCCTTGTCAGTTTTGCCGATGAGTTCCCGGGCGGGGACTCCCAGGAGTCTGACAATGGCGGGGTTGAGGTGGGTATATTCTGAATCGATATTCTTTATGTAGATCGAATCCTGCGCGTTCTCGAAGATGGCTCGGTAGCGTTCCTCGCTTTCCAGCAACGCCTGTTCAGCCCTTTTCCGTTCCGCGATCTCCCGACGGAGTAGTTCATTGGCCTTGCACAGTTCCGCGGTTCGTTCCTTTACTCTCTCTTCAAGTTCGTCTCGGGCTGTCCTGAGCGCGTCCTCCGCGCGTTTCTGTTCGGTAATGTCCCGCGCGAAGACAGCCACTGCCTTGACCGCCCCGTCTTCGCCCATAACGGGATAGAAATTCTGATCGGTGAGTTTGCCATGTCTCTCGTCCACAAAGCGTACGGGGCGACCGGTTCTGAGGACTTCCGCAAAGCGCTTTCGCCTTCGTTTTTCCGCATCCGCGGGGATAAAACTGAAGGGCGACTTTCCGAGGAGTTGCTCCGGCGGTTGACCGAGTCTTTGCGCGATATTCTCGTTGAGGGCGAGGAAGGCCCCCTGTGCATCCAAAAGGAAGATTGACTCCGTGGTTGCATTCAGCAGGGCCTCGACTGTCTCCTTGCTTCGCTCCAACTCCGAGGTGCGCTCCGCTACCCGTTCTTCGAGCTGATCGTGGGCCCTTCTCAGAGCTTCCTCGGTACTCTTGCGGTCGGTTATGTCCTGAATGATACCTGCCAGTTTGACCGGTTTGCCATCCTTCTCCAGGGCCTCTGCCATGACGCGAACCCACAGGTCCTTGCCCTTCGCGGTGACAGCACGCAATTCAAGGTCGAAAGGCGTGCCGAATTCCACAGCTTGCCGGAAAGCCCTTTTGACTACCGTCGCCTGTGCTGGAGCATAGAGGGCTAGTGTTTTCTCGAGATCGGGCTCGTAGTCGGCGGGGACCTGAGCCAGGTCGTACAGTTCTCTGGTCCAGACCATCTGATCGGTATGGAGATCCAGTTCCCAGCCACCAAGCCGCGCGATCTTCCGGGTTTCCTCAAGGATCCTCCCGCTCTCTTTCAGCGCGGAGACCTCTCGTCTTAACTCATAGATTTCACTCAGAAGTTCTTCTTCGCTGCCGTTACGGTCGTTCATTGGCACCCCCGGCAAAGAGACGCGGGTTGTGTGACCGATACTCCTGTGGCGTTCCTTGTGGTGAACTGTAACCACGTATTATCCACGAGTCTGTCAGCCGAGTCAACAGCGCCGCAAGTCCAATTTGGTGCGTCGGCCGCAAGATTCACCATGGAAAGTCAGCTTGTCGGAGGTCAAGAACCGGCATGTCCCTTCGCCATTCTGGGAGTCATACCCAGTTCTCTCCAAAGGACGACTCGACCGTTCCTCGATGTCCATCAGCGATTTGCACCCTTGACAGGGCCTGGCTTTGCGGCTGCTCGTCGGACCGTATATAGAGGTGACATTATCGGCCCTGTCTGTGTTATAAAAGGCCCAATGCCGCAGCCGGAAATGTTGGGGGGAGGCTGGAGATGATACGGTCCGGTCAGCACCTGCGGCTTTCCCTTCGCTCAACCCGAGATACGGCTCGGGAGCCCCAAGGAGATTCCGTCATGGCGAAACGAACCATTAGCGCCAAAGAATTCGCGGCCGACGTCAGGTCGGGAATGGATGATAGGGACCTGATCAACAAATACCAACTCTCGCCGGAATGGATTCCGATGATGCTCGCCAAGCTCGTGGATTCACGCGTCTTAACCCAGGCGGAGGTCGATCGACGGACTCCTGGCGTTGACTATTCCGAACTCGTTGATACGAGTGGCTTCGAAGACTTGGAGGCTACGGGTGACTACCAGGAGTTTGAGAAGACAATCGCCCTCGGAGAGCTGGACGGATTTGATGACATGGACTGGGAAAAGGCCCAGGCGGTCGAGAGCGAGGACGGTCTACAGACCGTGGAGAAGGTGGAGCTTTCGAAGGCTCCCAAAGCAGCCAGAAAGACGGGACTTCCGAGCAGGGAAATCGTCAGCGACGTCAGATCGGGCCTCCAAGACTCCGATCTCATGAAGAAATACAGTCTCTCGGAGAAAACGCTCGGGCAGGTCTTTACCAAATTGGTGGATGCAGGTCTCTTGAGAACTTCCGAGCTTGATGCACGAAAGGAGATACCCGACGAGTCACTCCTCATCGAGACAGCCGACCTTGACGAACCCTCGGGTACGGCAAATATCAGCGATTTTGCGACAAAGCTCCCGAGACCTCCCCAGGAGATCCGTCAGATCCAGGAAATCCCGGGGATCGAAACGGAGGCGGTCCGCGGGGGCGAGATCACCCGTGAAATAGCCGAATCGCTCCGCGAGTTCAGCGCATGGTGGCAGAGGAATAAGGCACAGTTGGCTCACGAGCTTCCTCGGGAGAGACCGAAGTTCCATCGTAAGAAGCTCGTCAAACGAAGCGTCGAACTGAGCATGGAACTCGTCAAGGCCGCGGAGAAAAGGGCGGTCCGAGAGAAACGCATGACCGGCGGTGATTTCGATTCGCTGATCGAATTGCTCCTGTGGGATTTCCTCGACAGGGATCCGCGTTTTACCGACTGATCGGCTGCGCGATTTTCCGGAAGAGTCGTCTGGGAAGGACGCCTTTGGGCAAGAAAGTCGTCGCCGCCGAGTTCTTCCTAAAACTGCCTCACTGGACCCGAATCACGTGCACGCAGCCCCCGTCGCTCCCGAAGCAAATCAGGTCGCCGCAAATTGCCGGTGAGGAGACGGTTGTGCCCTTCACCTTGAAGCCCCACTTTTCCTTTCCCGAATCTGCATCAACGGCATACAGAGTGCCGTCAAGACTTCCCACGTAGAGCGTACCGGCCTGGAGTACGGGGCAATCGTTGACTCCGATTTCCGGCTTAAAGGTCCACTTCTCCTTGCCGGTCTCGGCATCCACCGCGCTGAGATAGCCATATTCGGTAACCGCAAAAACCGTGCCGTCTTGCACCACCTGATGCGTTACGGCCCCTCCCCGCACTCTGTGAATCCAATTTTTGTGACCAGTATCGAGGTTCACGGAGTGGAGTCTTCCGTTTCCGCAACCGAAGAACACCGTCTGAGCGTCGATCACCGGCGTTGAGGAGATCCAGCTGTCGGTCTCGAACTCCCATATTTTGTCGAATCTGGGGCTTTGCTTGCCCTGAAATTGCTGAGCCCTTATCTTGCGCTCGACAGTGAAATCGATCATGGTGATCGCGAGGGACTCCTCAGACTTGGCGGCACGCTCCTCGACCTCAGCCTCCGTGAGCAACCCCGCGGCCATGAGCTGACTGAAGAGGCTTTGAAGACCCAGGGAAGAGATGTCGTACCTGCGCATCAAGGATGCGTCGTCCATCCCTCCTCGCATTGCGGCCAGTGCATCACGGGCGCTTATCACCGTATGTTCCGACTCTGTTCCCCCACCCGCCTCTCCCGGCCCGGCCTGCGTGGGCACGTGACGCTCGCCGGTGCCGGCCAAACGGTCCACATCGACCACCACAAGACCCGAAGAAGTCGCGTAGCGAGATTCGAGGTCCGCCCTCTCCAGGAGCCCAGCGGCGACCAGCTTTCGAAAAAGGCTCTGCAAACCCCTCGGAGAGATCCCGTACTTCTCCATGAGGGACGCGTCATCCATCCCGCTCTTGACGTCTTCGGCTGCGTGTTCTGCAACTATCTTGATGGTGGGCTTTCTCATGGGGTCCGCCAAATGTTATCCCCCCGCTCTCGATCGAGTGACGGACTCGTCGCTCCCACGGCGGGCATGTCTTGCCACGGTTCTGCCGGTTTCTTCACGGTTGGAATGTACAATAGCAGATAAGTCCATGACAGCACAAGCAATCTCTGGAAGAGACGCTGCTTCGCTGCGTCACTTCAAAAGGGCAGTTACCACAGTCTCATCAGGAATGATAGCCAACGATGGCCAGGTATGCGACAAAATCGTACCTGGCCGGTTTGAGACGTGAGCGCCAATTCGTCGAGAGGTACAACCCGAGGCCCTCTCTCGTATGAAGAGCCGCAACGCGACCTGCCCTTCCTCCTTGGCTATCTGGAGCAACAGTGTCCTCCATTGAAATTCGCGCCAAGCCGTGCGGGCTTAGCATGCCGTGATCCTACGAAAGCGCAGTCCCCCGTAGCCGCGTACCACTCTTGTGCAGAACTGAGCACCGGTTACCATAGCTCCGCACTGCAAAGCTTGACATCTCCCCGCGATTAGATAGAATATGCCGATACAATACATCGGGAATTCCTATTTTTAAAGTCGCAAATCTAAGTCTGAAAGTGAAAGGAGAAGACAATGACCGAAGAGTACCGGCAGATGTGGGGAGAGTTGGGTTTGGACTTGGCAGCCCACGATGTCCTTCTTGAAGTTCTCGGCAAAGGATATCAAGACATATTCCTCAGCCAGACCAATCGCCCGGAAGGAATGGCATATTTCGACTTTGTTATGTCGGAAGTCCATGGGCTGAGAATAAAAGAACTCCTTGACGGTAAGAAAAAGGGCCGCAAAGTCATCGGGTCCTTCTGCGTGTTCGTCCCTGAGGAAATCGTCAGGGCGGCTGACGCAACTCTTGTCGGATTATGCACGGGAGCCGATTTTGCAACTGAAGAAGTGGAAAGAGTTCTGCCTCGAAATACCTGTTCCCTCATCAAATCCGCGTTCGGGTTCAAGCTTGGCAAGGTCTGTCCGTATATCGAGTCTGCGGACATGATTGTCGGCGAGAATACGTGCGATGGAAAGAAGAAGTCCTACGAAGTACTCAACGAGCTCGTGCCCAATCTCTACGTCATGGATCTTCCCCAGATGAAGTCAGCAGCGGGTAGGGCCCTCCTCAAGGCCGAATATGAGAGGTTCAAAAGCGCCGTCGAGGAGCTTACCGACGTGATGATCGATGTCCCGCGATTGAAGAAGGGAATCGAGATCGTGAACAACAAGCGTCGAGCCATTCATCGCTTGAACGAGTTAAGAAAAGCCGACCCCGTCCCCATCTCCGGTCTCGATGCGCTGTTGATCAACCAGGTCTTTTTTTATGATGATCCCGTCCGTTTCACCGATTCGGTGAACAAGATCTGTGCCGAACTAGAGGGAAGAATCGAAGCGGGTAGTGGTGTGTTTCCCAAGGGTGCGCCGCGTATCCTTCTCTCAGGCTGCCCCATGGCCGTACCCAATTGGAAGCTCCCGTGGATAATCGAGACTTCCGGGGCGACCATTGTTGGAGAGGAGTCGTGCGTTGGGGAACGAGGCACCAGGAATCTCGTCAACGATGCCGGGGGTAGCGTAGACGAGCTCATGGATGCCATAATTGACAGGTATTTTCAGACGGATTGCGCAATTTTCACCCCTAATCCGGACCGCGTGGGACACGTGGAAGAAATGTACTCCGGTTACGGAGCACAGGGGGTGATTCATTACGGACTCCAGTTCTGTCAGCCATACCAGATCGAATCACTCGAGGTTGAGACAGCGCTGGAGAGTCATGACATGCCGACTCTACGGATAGACACGGATTACAGTATGGAGGATGTGGAACAGCTCAAGACCCGCGTGGAGGCATTTTTGGAACGAATTGGCTCGAGGGAAGCGGCATAGAGCGCACAGTCCTCTTTGCCGGATCGAGACCTATTCGCGGCCACGGGAGGCATACTTCCTGTGGCTGCGCCCTTCTGTTGGTAGGCTGAGTAACATGCTCGTAGCAGGATTGGATGCAGGGTCACGGACCATCAAGATCGTGATATGGGATAAGGTCACGGACCAAGTGGTGGTCTCTCTGAAAACCGAGACGACCTATGATCCTCAAGCTCAAGCTCTCCGGTTGGTCGATGGGCTCAAGTGGGATCACATGGTAGCAACAGGATACGGCCGCAAACTTTTGCAGGAGACCTTCAACGGCGTTGCGATAACGGAGATACAGGCGCACGCCCTGGGTGCAAGAAGAGTCTTTCCCAAAGCTCGGTCGGTCCTGGACATTGGCGGTCAAGACACGAAGGCGATTGCCCTCGATGCTCAGGGTCTGGTTAAAAAGTTTGAGATGAATGATCGCTGCGCAGCAGGGACGGGTAAGTTCCTGGAGTTCATGGCAACAAGCTTTGGAATTCCGGTTGAGGATTTTGGCGATTACGCCCTGGACGGGGAACCTGGACTCACGATAAACAGCATGTGCACAGTTTTTGCAGAGACGGAAGCCACTTCACTTATGGCCCGCGGCCACAGACCGCAGGATATCGCGATGGCGCTTCATTTCTCCGTCGTCAAGCGTTCGCTGTCAATGCTCAAACGCGCTGCAATTGCAGAGCCTCTCGTCTTTTCCGGAGGGGTCGCGCGAAACACCTGTGCGGTGCGTCTGTTGGAGAAACTGGGGGGCTTGAAGCTGCTGGTCCCGGAAGACCCGGACATGCTGGGCGCACTTGGCGCGGCTTTGCATGGTACCCGGAATTAGGCCGATAACACATATGCCGGGAGCGTCCCAGCGGATCTGAACTCATGGGAAGTCAAAATGGGAAGACTTCTTGCATTTTTCGTTGACAGACGTGCGTATGGGTGGTTTAATAAAAAATTCTCGATCAGGAGGAGATCGTATGTACGCAGTCGTGCAGACGGGCGGGAAACAATACAAAGTAGAGCCCGGTGATCTGGTCAAAGTGGAAAAAATCAGCGGGGACCCCGGCACGCAGGTGGAGTTGGAGAGCGTCCTCGCGGTCTCCGATCCCGAGCAGGGAATCCGACTCGGTACCCCGGTCGTCGAGGATGCTGTGGTCAAGGCAACCATCATGCGGACCGCACGCGATCGAAAGATCATTGTTTTCAAGAAGAAACGCCGCAAGGCGTACAAGAAGAGACAGGGACATCGCCAGTGGTACACGCTCTTGAGAATTGACGAGATACAATAGACTGATCTTTTTCGAGTCGGGTCGACCGATCTGCGGCCGGGAACAGGTCTGATCGTACAGCACAGGAGGACGGAGAAATGGCACACAAGAAGGCAGGCGGAAGCTCCAGGAACGGACGGGACAGTCCCGGCCAGCGGCTCGGAGTGAAGCGTTTCGCCGGCCAGATGGTTCGTGCCGGAAACATCCTGGTCCGACAGAGAGGAACGAGTGTCCACCCGGGCGAGAATGTGGGAATGGGCAGAGATTACACCCTCTTCGCGAAAATCGACGGGATTGTGGAGTTCCAACGCAAGGGACGTTCAAAGAGGACGGTTTCGGTCTTGCCTGCAACCTAGAGAGCGGGTGACGGCTCAAGGTCTCATGCTCATGGCTTCAGAGCGGATTCTGATTTGCACGCATTCCCACCCCCGCGCCGCAATCGGGTTCGCGATCGACACAAGCGGCGTTGACGCGAGACGGCATCTATCCCGTCCCGCCGTGAGCATCACGGACACATCAGCCAAATCTGAGGCCTCACACTCGCGGAATCCGTAGTACTCAAGTGAAATTCGTAGACGAAGCCCGCATCACGGTAATATCGGGAAAAGGGGGCCGGGGATGTATGAGTTTCCGCAGGGAAGCCTTCGTCCCCAAGGGTGGGCCCGATGGCGGAGACGGAGGGAACGGGGGAAGCGTCCGCATCGAAACGGATCCTTCGATGAACACTCTTCTCGACTGCCAGTATCGACAGCTCTACCGGGCAAAGAACGGAGCCCACGGGAAGGGCAAGGACATGCACGGCCGGTGTGCGGACGATCTGGTCATTCGGGTTCCCGTGGGGACCGTGATTCTCGATTCCGAGTCGGGCGATCTGATCGCCGACCTCGATCGACCGGGAGCGGGGACGATTCTCGCAAAGGGTGGGAGAGGTGGAAGAGGAAACGCTCGGTTCGCAACCTCACGTAACCGTGCTCCCCGGCGGTTCGAAGAGGGGTGGCCGGGTGAGGAGCGGACGGTCCTGCTCCGCTTGAAGCTCATGGCCGACGTTGGCCTCGTCGGGATGCCCAATAGCGGAAAATCCACATTGATCTCAAGCGTGTCTGCGGCCCGGCCAAAAATAGCCGACTATCCCTTTACCACGAAAGTCCCGGCGCTGGGGGTGGTGCGAGGGCCGGGGCATACCGATTTCGTGATGGCGGACATACCAGGCATCATCGAGGACGCGCACCGGGGAGCGGGCATGGGAGACCGGTTCCTGCGTCACGTGGAGCGCACACGAGTTCTCCTTCACTTGATTGACCCGTCGCCGGATCTCGAGCCCGGGCCTGAGGAACGATTCTCTACGATAATGCGGGAGCTTGAATCGTACGACTCGAATCTGTTAGAGAAACCCATGATCGCGGTGATCACGAAGATGGATCTGCCGGAGAACCGTGGTCCCGCGGAGGAGCTCAAACACGCGCTGGAAAAAAAAGGTGTGCCCGTCCTGCAGATCTCGGCCGTTACGGGCCTGGGACTCAAGGAGCTGCTGAGTCGTACCGCCCGGCTCTTGAGACGGTCTACCCAGGACCGAAAGGGACTCAAGAAATCGGATGACTAACGAAGAGACAAGAAAAGAGATCCTCCGCTCCGTGAAGCGCGTGGTGGTCAAGCTCGGATCCAGCGTGGTGACCACGGAAGAAGGCCTGGACACCACGACAATCCGGGGATTGGTCAACGATATCTGTCGGTACAAAGAGAACGGCAAGGAGTTCATCATCGTCTCGTCGGGAGCCATCGCCGCAGGTATAAGACGACTCATTCTTAAAGGGGGAGCACGAACGATTCCGCAGAAACAGGCCGCGGCAGCGGTTGGTCAGACTCGGCTCATGACGGCCTACGAAGAGGCGTTCGCGGAGCACGGCGTCAAGGTGGGTCAGATGCTCCTGACCAAGGACGACCTCGCACACAGGCGCCGGTATCTCAACGCCCGGAATACCTTGATTACCCTGCTGTCCTGGGGAGTGGTTCCGATCATCAACGAAAACGACACCGTCATGGTCGAAGAGATCCAGGTGGGAGACAACGACAATCTCTCCGCGCTCGTGGCCACGTTGGCTGACGCGGATCTCCTTGTGGCTCTCACCGACAGAGAGGGATTCATGGACTGCGATCCGGGCACGAATCCGGACGCGTGCGTGATCCCTCTTGTCGAAGAGATTACCCCGGAAATCAAAGAGCTTGCCTGGGGCGGGACTTCAGGGGTCGGTCGCGGAGGGATGGCGTCCAAGCTGGAGGCCGCGGCCAAGGCCGGGATGTCCGGAGTACCCACGATCATAGCGAGAGGAAAGACCCCGAACATTATCCCTCAGATAATTCAAGGTGACGCATGTGGCACGCTCATCCTCCCCGCGAAAGAGCGGATATCCGCGCGGAAGCACTGGATGCGATACAATCTCGAACCGGAAGGGACGCTGGTTGTTGACAGAGGTGCAGCCGACGCGGTTGTGGGCCGGGGAAAAAGCCTTCTTCCCATAGGGGTCACCGAAGTGAAAGGACGCTTCGAGCACGGCGCGGCGGTGAGCATCGAGGACAGCGAGGGCACACGTGTGGCCGTGGGACTGGCGAACTACTCTTCCGAAGAAATGCTCAGGATTAAGGGTCGGCAGACCTCCGAGATCGCCTGGATCCTCGGATACAGCCGAAATGATGAAGTGGTCCACGCGGACAATCTCGCGGTCGTGGAGTCCTGAGTCCGCCTCTTTGCCCGTCAGCGACTCCCCAAGTCCGTCATGCATACTACTCCGTGATCGAAGCAATGATAGACCCGCTGCCGGCTGGTCGGGAAAATCCCCCTCGCGCGCGCTTTGTCGCGGGAAAGGGCAACTTTTTTCTCCCTTCCTCCTCCGTCTGAGACAGTGAGGGAGAGTCATGTCCGCATCCAGCGCGCGGGAATGTATGTTGACACCACCGGTGGAGAATGGCCATATATATTGAGTAAATGAGAGCAAGGTCATGATAATGAGTGAGCGATCCATAGTAGTCTTCCCCCACGAAGCACTGAAGACGACGGCTGAGGAGGTTGCGAACATCGACGAGCATGTCAGAGCACTTGCAGCCGATATGGCCCAACTCATGTACCGGGCTCCGGGTGTCGGGCTGGCGGCCAATCAGGTGGGCGAAACCTTGAGGCTCATCGTGCTTGACGTGGACTACGCGTACACTGCGCCAAGCGAAAGAAAGAAGAATCCGATCTTTATCATCAATCCAATCATTTCCCTTTTCGAGGGACAGAGCGTCAAAGAAGAGGGATGCCTGAGCGTGCCCGATTTCGGGGTGGAGATCGAGCGACCGGAACTCGTGCAGGTCGAGGGCGTGGATCTTGACGGAAACCCGATCGTAGTGGATGCCGAAGGGATCCTGGCCCGAGCGCTGCAGCACGAGATAGATCATCTGAACGGGACTACGATACTCGACCACGCGTCTTCTCTGCGAAGAGGCCTGTACAGCCGGAAGATGAGGAAAAAGGCCAGGAGGCAAGAGTGAGCCTCAGGGTCGTCTTCATGGGCTCCCCCGATTTTGCCGTTCCCACGCTTCGGGCGCTGAACGAAGCTCTTCTCGTCACCGGCGTGGTGACGCAACCGGACAAACCCCGGGGACGGGGCAGGAAGAGCCTCCCGACTCCGGTCAAACGAGAGGCCGTTGCACTGGGCCTGCCCGTGACCTCCCCCGCCGACTCCGCGTCGGAGCAATTGATAGCGCTCCTCGAAGAATGGGCGCCCGACGTGATGGTCGTCGCTGCGTACGGGAAGATTCTTCCGAAGCGGATACTCGATTTGCCGAAGATGGGGTGCGTAAATCTCCACGCTTCACTGCTGCCAAGGCATCGGGGCGCGTCCCCCATAACCGCGGCCGTTCTCGCGGGGGACACCCGCACCGGTGTGTGCACGATCCGCATGGACGAGGGAATGGACACGGGCGATATCTTGCTCTCAAAGGAGATTCCCATTCGGGGTGATACCGCGGGAGAACTTCACGACAGACTCATGGAACTCGGCGCAGGAGCCGTTGTCGAAACGCTGAAGGGGATGGCGGACAACAGTATCAGACCGCAACCACAGGATCATGCCGCGGCAACGTACTGTCGCCCTCTTTCGAAAGAGGACGGCAGGATCGATTGGAGTCTCGACGCAGACTATCTCAGCCGCCTCGTGCGAGCCATGAATCCGTGGCCCACCGCGCATTGCTGGCTGGGCGACGAGGTCATCAAAGTGTGGCGAGCCGATCCGATGGACGGTTCCGGGGTACAGGGCGTGATCGAAGCAATCGATCTGGATGGGATAGCCGTGGGGACAGGCGAGGGCCTGCTCCTCCTCAAGGAAGTCCAAGCGCCGGGCAAGAGGCGTATGTCATCGGCCGAGTTTGCCCGGGGCAGGAGACTGCAAAAGGGTGAACGATTCAGGAGCGTGCCTTGACGCTTTCGAGGGTGAGTTCGCTTTCGTGAGGACAAGGTATGTTACGCTCGCATGACCCGACAACCCTTTTCGTCTGAAGAGATTTTCGTGAAAACGTTCAAAACGAGGGAGACCAAACATGAATCAGGTGAAAACGCTCATTTTGCTGGCCGGTTTGGCGGGCCTTCTCGTGGTCATCGGAGGGGTGATCGGCGGCCAGAAAGGCGCGCTCATTGCGCTGGGCATCGCTGCAGTGATGAACTTCGCGAGCTACTGGTTCAGCGATAAGATCGTCCTGAGAATGTACAACGCTCAGGAGGTGACGGAAGCGGAGGCCCCGGATCTCTACCGTCTCGTAGGACAGTTGGCGCAACAGGCGGGCCTCCCGATGCCTCGGGTGTACATTGTGCCTGACCCGTCACCCAATGCCTTTGCCACAGGAAGAAATCCTAACAACGCGGTGGTGGCCGTGACCGAGGGAATTCTCAGGCTGCTTTCCTGGGAAGAGCTTGCCGGGGTGATCGGACACGAACTGGGACACGTAAGGAACCGCGACATCCTTATTCAGTCGGTCGCGGCGACAATCGGGGCTGCGATCACGTACCTCGCTCAGTTCGCCTTCTTTTTCGGGGGAGCGTCCGACGACGATGAGGGAGGAGGGAACATCGTCACGCTCATTCTCATGATGGTACTCGCCCCCCTCGCGGCAATGATCATTCAGATGGCCATATCCAGGTCCCGGGAATACCTTGCTGACCAGACCGGCGCGAGAGTGTGCGGACATCCCCTGTGGCTGGCGAATGCACTGCATAAGCTCGAGAGCGGCGTCGCGCAGGTCCCGATGCAGCACGGCTCGGAAGCCACTGCTCACATGTGCATCGTCCACCCGTTTTCCGCCGGCGGGGTCATGAGAAGCCTCTTCTCCACCCACCCCCCCACGGAAGAGAGAATCGCCCGACTCGAGCAAATGGCAGGGCGCTGATAGGCGACAGTAGTGCACTTTCATACCAACTTCCATGCGTGGAAGTTGGTATCACCCCTGTACTGCGGCGGTTTTTCCTCGGTTCAGCAGCGCCTCTTCGATCCCCGTGAGGTGATCCCGGAGCTGGCTGCGGATCTCCTCGAGGCGGCCAAAATCGACAATTTTCTCGCCATTTTCATCGACAACGTAGAAAATGTCCGCAGCCTGGTCAATTTCCGTTGAGATTTTCGTCAGGACAATGCTCAGCCCGAGTGAAGAGAGTTTGCGGGTGATGTCGTAGAGCAAGCCGGGACGATCGCGGGCATAGACCTCGACAACCGTCGCGGCATCCGACGCGGCATTGTCAACCTCCACTTTCAGCGGCGGAAGAGCTGTCGGTGCCCCCGGGCGCGGCTTCCAGGATCCCCGTCGCGCGGCCACCAGTTCGTGCACGTCGATTTCACCACTGATCACCTTCCTCACGTCGGTGCGGAATTTGTCCCATTGATCGGGATCATAGATCGGCCCGTGGGGAATGTCATTGACATGGAAGGTAGCAACGACCATTTCGTTGCCGATTGTATGGCTCCACGCGCTGAGTATGTTGATCCTGTTGGCCGAAAGGCTACCGGCAAACCTGAAGAAAAGCCCATGTCGATCCTGACTGATCAACGTGATGGCACTGTATCCCGGTCGGTGGTGATCCTCCTTCGTGGCGATGATGTCGTCGGGTCCAAGCGAAGTCTTGTTGTGTTTGATGAGGTAGTTTCGCAAATAGACGAAATGATCGGCCACCACGCTCGGATAGAAGTCCAGCAGGTACCGAGAAGGCGCGACACCGAGGAACACCTCCAGTTCCGGTCCCCTCAGCTTGGGTGGGACATGGGTTTTGACGACAGCCTTGATCTGCTGAATCCATTCGGCCAGGTCTTCTCCTTCAGCGCTTTCTCCCTCAATCACATCGAGCGTGCGGTAGTAGAGTTCCTCAAGGAGCAGCCTTCTCCAGGAATTCAGCCCTCGCGGGCCCACTGCCATAAGGTCGGCGTGAGTCAAGAGCATGAGCATATCCAGCATGCGCTTTCCCATGAGGCTTTCCGCGAAGCGGCCGAGCATACGTTCGTCGTGCAGGTCTTTTTTGAACGCGATGTGGCTCATGGCCAGGTGATTGCGAATCAAGAAGCAGGCATCCTCGATCTCTTCCTCCGGCAGGCCTACCCGCTGAAGCACCGGTCGGGCTATCCGTTCGCCCCGCCTCTCGTGCCCGGGTCCTTGGCCTTTGCCCACGTCGTGGAACAGCGTGGCAAGATAGAGCACTTCCGGCGCTTCCAGTCGGGAAAAGATCGTTCGTATCAGCCGCTCTTCCGTGTCCTCGTGGGCACGGCTGAAGGAGTCCAGTGTCGTTAGTACCGCCATGGTGTGACGGTCCACGGTATACGTGTGATACGCGTCATGCAGGCGTAAGT
The DNA here is from genome assembly GCA_964497585.1 of uncultured Syntrophaceae bacterium. Taxonomy (GTDB): domain Bacteria; phylum Desulfobacterota; class Desulfomonilia; order Desulfomonilales; family Desulfomonilaceae; genus CAZCDS01. The sequence goes on along the minus strand of CAZCDS010000008.1, from coordinate 33,943 downwards.
AGCGCACTGGTTTGAATTCCGGAATGAAGTACTCGAGAAAACCTGTCTTCATCATCCCGGTGACGGCCTTTCCGATGGAGCCGGGTTTCCGGAAGATGTCCAGGAAAATAGCGTTTACGGCTGGATCATCTCTCCAGAGATCGTCTATGGTACGAAGGCGTGTCCGGATCATGTCCGCGAGTCGCACGTCCAGACTGCAGCCGGTGCGCGCGACCATTCGGAACGCGTCGAGCATTTCCCAGGCGTTGAGGCTCTCCTCGTCAGGGTCGAACCTGTTTATTCCGCCCGCTCCTATGTAGAAGGCATCGTTGAGTTTCAGTCTCTTGAACTCGGACCCGTGTCTCGGTCGCAGAAAGAGCCTGGCCCGTGCAAGTACTGACTGACCGAAAAATTCGTTGGTGGTCGCGTGGCGGTAGTATTCTCGCATGAAGCTCTCAACGGCCTTTCGCTCGGGTGTGTCCCGAAACCCCATCTGCTCGGCGAGCACGGCCTGGGCCTCGAATCTGAGGCGGTCATCGCGGCGACCGGCAAGGTAATGGAGCCTCGTGCGAACACCCGCGAGGAATCGGAGTCCTTTTACGGTCGTTTCAGCCTCTTTCTCGCTGCACACCCCGATGATGGCGAGATCCGCCGGCTCTCTGCTCCCGTAGACGATTCGGGTGAGCCACGCGATCAGTTGCAAGTACCGCAAGGAGCCGGGTCCTTCCTTCACGTAAGGCTCGAGCAGGTAGATGGTTTGACCGAACTCCTCGGTGGATTTGCTAATCTCTGCTTCCACCGTAAGGTATACTTCCAGCGGGTCGCGCTCGGCGAGCATCCTTTCCCTACCGATAATCAGCCGTCGAAAGATCCGATCGTCTCCCCAAACGAAGCGCGCGTCGAGCAATGATGTAAGGACAGCAAGATCTTTGGTCGCTTCTTCGTGGCACTGATCGATGGTTCTGACCGAATGTCCCAGTTCCACCTTCGCATCCCAGAGCATGTGCAGAATGTTGCGAATTGCTCGATAGACCCCTTCCGGAGCGTCGTCAGGTCGAAGGAAGAGCAAGTCGATATCCGAAAAGGGACTCATCTCCCGGCGCCCGTACCCCCCGAGGGCCGCCACCGCGACACGATCCCTCCAGTGTCCGAGAAAGTGGTGCCCGAGTTGTTCCATGATATTGTCGTACACTGGATGCATTTCAAATGAATCGGGGGCGGATCTTCCCCGTTCCCGATGCTGCTCGATCCCTTCCCGAATCCTCTGAATCTGTTCCGAACGGTCGTGGCTCGCGAATATGTATCTCATGATGGGTTTCACCCTGCTCTCAGCACTCATTCACAGTCACCGGCTCCCCTCGCCGCGAAGGCCGGCAAACCACCTCTCGCGGCTCATACTAAAGCCACTTGCCTTGCCGGGTCAACCGTAGCTTTCGAAGGGGCCTCGCTGGATAGAGCTGTTGTGCTGTGCTTTGCGCGCGTTATCGCATCGTAGGCCATGAACCGACGGTCAGTACTTCAGTTCGTATCTCACTTCAGGATTGAGTTCGACCACCGAGACGCCGAGCCCTTCCAAAAGAGTGACTATGATTCCGTAGACGTTGTGCACATATCCGAGGAAGAGAATCCCATACTCTCCCGGATTCAAGGTGTCCGCGACCCGTCGTGCAATGAATCGGTTTCGGTCTATCAGGAGCGCGTATCGACGGGTCTGGTCTTTCAGCGCCAACGTGCCGTGCGCTTCTCTTTCCAGGCATTCATCGTCGAGGCTCATCCATTTGACCAAGAGCGCCTTGTCTTCACAGGGCACAAGTGAAGCGCCCTTACCGGCCAGATCGAGCAGAGTCCGCTTATTGTGGCCTTCGGGAAGATCGTATTCGGCCAAGGCCTGTGAGACCGTTTCGGGCGGATAAACCGTCGAAGGATGTTCTATCCATAAACTATCATTATACATTTTTACCGGCCGGGGGTGGAGTCGCGCAAGCCGGTCGATGATTCTCTCCCAGGTGAGATCGTATCCTGCTTTGTCCGAGCGTTCCTGGAGGCCGACTTCTTCCTCACTGTGCAGGATGTTGAAGTAGTAAAGGTGCTTGCGGGGACTCATGGGAGTTCCGAACCGAGTTCTCTTCGTGCCGCGAGTGTACATCACCCCTTGTTCCAGTCTTCCATGAGGAGACCGAAGGTCGTCTTGCCGGACACAAGGACTCCCACGTACCCGCCTCCCGGCTCTCCCCATGCGCTCGACAGGTAGAGTCCCTTGATCGCGGTCCGATTCGATATGCGCGACATGAAGGAGTTGTCGAGGCTTTGCTCATACCCATAGATCGCACCTTCGGTATTGAGCGTGTAATGGAGGTTCGTCAGAGGCGTCGCGGCCTCTCGGACCGCGATCATTTTCGAAAGACCGGGGATAAGGCGATCTTCCACACGGCGGATGAGGGTTTCGGTCGCGGCCTGCTTTTTTGCCAGGTATTCCTTCTTCGGGCCCGAGAAGTAGTCCTGCTCCAGTTTCTTCCAGGGCTCGTATCCGGTGATGAAGATCAGATTCACCGCGGTCGTGCCCGGAGGAGAATAGTCCTTGATCATGTTGTTGAAGATAGTGACCCCGATGTTGACCTTGTCTGCTCGGCCGTCCAGGGCGCTGCGGAAAGCCTTGTCAGGATCGGGTTCGTCCACGAGGAATATATGAGAATTTTTTATCTTTTCGGTGATGTCCCGGTCGAGCCCAAGCCACACCTGAAAGGACGAAATACTTGGCCGGTACGACTTGATCCGCTTCATATAGTCGACAGGAATTTGTTGAGGAGGGATCATCTCGTTGAAGAGCCGCACCGCGCTGCCATTCACCACCACGGCCCGAGAGCTGATCCTCTTTCCTTCCGAGGTTTGCACTCCTACCGCCCTGCCGCCCTCGACGAGTACACTCTCAACCCGATTCTCGTACCTGATTTGGCCTCCGTTCTTCTCGATGAATCGCGCCAGATCGTCGCTGATGGCCTGCGACCCCCCGTACGGATAAGATCCGGCGTATCTGAAATAGCTTCCCGCAGCGTTCATGTAATAGAACCCGCTGAGCCTGTCCGGCGGCAGTCCGAAGTACCCCCAGAAGACCGAAAGGAGCCATTTGAGCCGTTGATCGGACACATACCGATCGAGGTAGTCCTGGAGGCTCTTTTTTCTCGCTCCCCACATGAGCGGATAGCGCATGGGAAAGGTCATCTTCCGGTACCAGGTGAGCCTTCCTTCTTTGAAAAATTTCGTTACTTCCGCGTTGAGATCGAGCATCTCCCGGATGAAGCCCCGGATGCCTTCTCTTTGGTTGGGGAATTCCTTTTCGAGGCGTTCTTCAAAGCCCTTCGGATCCGCGCCGGGACAGGTGATATCCAGGTCGGATCCGATAACGCGAAAGAGGTCCCGGCCCCTGGCGAATTTGACGCGGTCGAGAACACCGAGATCCCTGAGAATCGCTCCACCCGTACCCTCTACAACCGTCTGGTGGAGCGAGACGTCAAAGGTGAAACGTCCCCCGTCACGGGAGAAGGTCGTGGCATAGCCTCCGGGAATGCTGTGCTGCTCCAGGACGAGCACCTTGTACCCGTTCTTGGCCATGTATCCGGCAAAGCAAAGGCCACCGAGGCCGGCTCCTACGACGATCGCGTCGTACTCGCCGCCCGTCGGCTTCCTCCCGGCCCGGGCGGGTGCTTGGGCCATACTCAGAGCTGCCGCGGTGCTCCATAGTCCGGAAATCTTGAGGAATGTCCTTCGGTTGATCCTTCCGAATGGGAAACGGAACATGACGGGGTTCCTCCGGATTGAAGGGGATGGAAGGAAACACTATACTACAGCGAGCAGCTTCGAAACAGGGACCTCACAATAAGCCTCACCGAGAAACTCTCGCAGTTCAAGTATTCACTTCCGAGCCGCCATGACATAGACTCACAAGATGAAGGACATCCTCTTCGTGCAGCTCCCGCCACCTCGATTCTCCTTTGAGGAACCGCCGACAAACATCCCGCTCGCCGCGGGTTTCCTTGCCTCGGCTCTCCGTGCGTCTCGACCTGCGTCGTGGCTTCCTGAGGTTCTCCCTGCCGAGATCACCGACATCTTCGCCGATCACGGGCTCGCTTCGCGAATTGTCGAGCTTCGTCCCGCGGCGCTCGGCTTGACACTCTACCTCTGGAATGTTCAGCGCAGCCTCTTTCTTGCGGCAAATGTCAAGCGCCGGGCGCCCGGCACCCGCATCGTTATCGGCGGACCTGAGGTGACGCCGGACAACGAGTGGGTGCTCTCGCACCCGGCTGTGGATGCAGGCATCTTCGGCGAGGGTGAATCGAGGATCGGAGCGCTGTTGGACGCTCTGATGGGGGAGCAAAATCCCGGTGATATTCCAGGCTCCTTTTTCAAGGACAGACGAGGGCTTCACGTGAACCGTGAACTCGCGGCCCCCTGGGACCTCGGGGCGTGCCCCTATCCTTACCTTGATAGGACTATCGGCCCGTCACGGGACGGAACACTCTTCCTGGAAACGGTCAGAGGATGCCCATTCCGGTGTAGATACTGCTACTACCACAAGACCTTCGACAGGGTGCGGTCTCATCCTCGGGGGTCCGTGTACTCGGTGCTCGAACTGGCCTATTCCGAGGAGTCCGCTGTCAGAGAGATCTACCTCATGGATCCCACATTCAACGCGCGACCCGATTACAGGGAGCTACTCAGACTTATGGCGGTCAGACGGTCAAATAGGGATGTGGCCCTTCACGCGGAGCTTCGGGCCGAGGCGTTGAACAAGGATGACGTGAACCTGATGAAAGAAGCAGGGCTGAAAAGCGCGGAAGTGGGACTGCAGACGGTCAATCCCGCGGCCCTCCGCGCGGCTGGGCGTTCAGGCGACCCTGAATTGACAGCCCGCGGCGTGCACTTCCTCAAAGCCGAGGGCATCGAGGTCACCACCGGGATCATACTGGGGCTTCCCGAGGACACGCCGGAAGGATTCTCGCACACGTTGGAGTGGCTGAAACAAAACGCAGCCTATTCCACGGTTCTCCCCTTTGTTCTTTCCGTGCTTCCCGGCACCGACTTCCGAGCTCGTGCCGCAAGCCTGGGACTGAACTACGACCCACGGCCTCCCTATTACGTTCGGTCCACCCGGACATTCCCTGAGGAAGAGTTTCAGCCCGCGTTGCTCCAATGCGAGCGTAAATTCGATATTGAATTGGACGCGATCCCCCGGCCTTCACTCGTTGACCGGGGGCCGGCTGTCGTTCCTGACCCCGCAGCTACGCGTTACCTCAGCAAATGGATCGTGGACCCCCAAAGCACAGACGCGTGGCGTCAGGTCCTTCCTGCGGTTACGGAGAAGGCAACTGATCCCTTTACCATCTGGTTCCGCGATTCATATTCTCGCGAAAGTGTGGTCGAAATCATCAGGAACTTTTCTCAAAAGAACCCTCACACTGTACTCAACATTGTCTGGGACTCCGGAGGCCCCCCGCCGGCGGATCTCCTTGAAAGCATCCTGGATGTTGCAGCAGATCCCCATCTATTCCTGAACCGGACGTACGCGCCGCTCTACTCGGAAGGAACCGTGGTTACCCCTGATTTCACCGTAATTCTGCCCGATCCCCGGGACCCTGCGCAACGCAAGGAAATCGCTCGGCACATTAGGCATCTCGCCTCCCCGGTCTGGGAATCGGCTGACCCGCTCCCTCAGCTCGATTCAGGTCATTCCGGGCCGCTTCTGCTCTCCTGTTCCTTGCCGAGCGATGATGAATCGTTCTTTCACCGCCTCGAGGCTCAATTTGCGGAGGACTCCCGTGAGGTCATGTTCAGAGACCAGCTCCTCCAGGAAGCATGGGACCGCCGCACAGGGAGATTCGCGTCCACCGATCCGTACCCGGAGAGAATACTCGTGACAGGACCGGTCGCTGCTCTCTCGTGACCGCTCAGGTCTTCGCCGAGGCTTGTTTCGTACTCTTCAGCTAATACCGTATGAGTCCTGTGGTCCTTGTGTCCTTCACCAGGTGGGCTATCCGATCGTAAACATCGTCAAAGGGTTCTCCGGAATTCTTGAAGTAATGGACGCCCGCGCGTATTTCGGTACGGATCAGTCCTTCCGCCATCGCGAGGAGTTCCATGTGGAAGAGCGCTTCCCGCCCTGCAAGGAGATTGAATTTCTCGGGGTCTACGTACGTGTCGAAATAATCACGCATGCTGGCGATATCCCATACGGATCTAGGGTTGGAACACGCGGTGTACGTGATCTTGAGCCGCTTCTTGTGGTGCTCTTTGAGGAATTCCACTCTCGATCTCGCATTGCGTATGGCCTTGCCGTGTGCCGGGAGCACCAGTGCACAGTCGTCGTACGTCAGGAGCTTCTCAAGCGTTCGCAGGTAGACAAGCAGGTTGTCCGGATGCGGGGTTATGGGGTAGAGCAACACGTCGCCGCAGAGGAGAACCCGTTCGTCTCCTTCCTTCCCGACGAGCAGTCCGAGGCTTCCCGGCGTATGCCCCGGAATGTGTCTCACCTCGATCCCGTCGACGGGCGAGCCGTCGAGCATGAGTGGACCCTCACGATGAATCGGCGAATCTACCTTAAGCGCATAGGAGAAGGCCTCCCTTCCCATACCGCGCTCCAGGGCCTTGCGCAGGTTCCTGTTGGCCTTTTGCACTCCGGGAATGCCGACGGCTGCAATTTGATCCTGGCGTGAAAGCCAGCCGGCAAGGAGGGCCCAGGGATTACAGATCTCCGGTGTATCAAGGAGATGTGCCGAGACACGCGCGCCGCTTTCATTTACGATTTTGTCGGCCAGCATGAAGTGATCGAGATGTCCGTGGGAAAGTAGGATCAGGTCAATGTCCTTAATGGAGCAGCCCGCCAAGCGAATCCCTTCACGCAGTTCCTGCTCACTCTGATCGGGTGGGAGCGCGTCGATCTCTGGAGGAACCGGCTCGTTTCGCCAGTGATAAAAGAAAGTTTTGGCAAGCTGCGTCGGAAGCCCCGTGTCCACAAGCACGAGCGCGTCGCTCTCGATCAGATAGAGGTTCGTGGGACCCGGTCCGATGAGATCAGGACAAAAGGTGGTGATTTGCGTGATACGGCACGTGTCTCCCGGCAGCGCGAACTGTCTGACTCGCCCGCTTCCGATCGCGGAATCGGTCTTGAGTCTCGTTTCACGTATTCTGCGAATCCCCATCCGATCGGTCCTCCATCATCGCGCCAGCATCCACCACGAGCCCGGTAAAAAAAATCGCCGCACAGCGTGCGGCGCTATCTCACCGCTTTGCCCTCCCTGCGTTATCAGGGCGGGCTCGAACGAATTCCTCTCCTTGCAATCAAAGCGGTCTTGGAGCCTAACGCTCAGAGATTCCCGGACTTCACCTTTCGCAACAAGTTCTTGAAACAGTTCAGATCTTCCTCGTCCAGTTTACTCAGCAGGTCGTTCAGCGCGAAGGCCACGACCCTGCGCTCAATTCCGGTGCCCCCGTTGACGCTGCGCAGACTTTCGTTGAGGAGGTCCCTCACCCGCACGGTTTTCTCCACAGAGCGCCGGATAAAGATCTCCCGCCGCTTGTCGCTTCGATAGTCTTCCAGGTTGACCGTTCGAGAATTCCCTTTGCCGTCCATCTTCATCCGGTCCCGGCCGTTCAGTCTTCCACGGGAAGATCCTCCATAGGCTCCCGCCCGTGCTTTCGAACAAAGCTCTCCAGAGCGATCGAGTAGGATCTGTCCGGAGATATCGCACCTTTTCCTGCGGCCAGTTCCTGTTCCAATGCGCGTTTCGCCTTGGCAAGGCGTTCCACATCTCCCTCCCTTGCGGTCAGGTCAACCCATTCGAGAGCTTTCAGCACTTCGGATCTGTTGGGCACGAGGCCACTCCTTTCCCGCCGAATCGTTTAAGACAAGAGTAATCTATTCGTCACAGGAGATCAAGTGCCTGGGGAACCCAGTGTCGAAGGGGAAATTTCCTATACCCTACCGCGGCGCGGGGAAAGCGCAAGGGCATGCGCCCGTGGGTCGTCTGATGCGATCCCCGGTGTCATTCTTCTTCCAATGCCAGGGATCTCGACGATCGGAGCACTTGTAAGCCGGGATAGATCGAAGACGCCAGGCAGGCTCCTATGGTCAGCAGAAGCGTTTTCACGAACAACCATTGACTGAAGAAGATGTCAATGGACCAACCGAATGACCGGTAGTTTATCGCATGTACGATCACGTACGTGAGAATCACTCCACACAGGACCGCCAACAGATAGGAAGCGACTCCCATGACCAGGGCCTGATAGACGTTCATCTTTGCCAGTTCACGGGGGGTGAGGCCGAGATACCCCAGGACTGACAGCTCCCGGGTTCGTTCCAAGATAATCGCGGCCAGCGCTGTTGCGACGCCCAATAGAGCCACGAGCAGCGAGACGCCCTTGAGCGTCGCAGTGGGAGCGAACGTCTTATCGAAGATAGCCAGGATGTCCTGTTTCATCTTGGAATTGGAGACGATGTTACGGTCCAACGCAGGGTACCTGCTGACGATGGATCGACGGACCTGGTGCCGAGATGTGCCCGGTTTGAGGAAAAGAGCTACGGACTGGATCTGCGCGTCCTTCCATATGCCTTCGTACACGGCCCGATCCATGTGCACGGCCCCTTGGTCAGTCGAATAGTCGCGCGTGACGGCGACCACGGGGAATGCCCGATTGCCCAGAGGCGTGCTGAGAAACGCCCTGTCTCCTTTGTCGACCCCCAGATGGTACCGGAGTGACTCGGACACAAAGACGCCTCCCTTCATGAGCCGTTGCCACGCCTGCTCCTTACCCTTGAGAAAATGAAAGCTCGAGTGATCCTTCAGCACCTTTCCATCAACAATTCGAAGCTGCGCGGGCTTGCCGTTGACCGTAACACTGTGGGTGGAATATCGCTCAACCGCTTCCACTTCCGGCATGGACTGCAGGTACTCGATGAGGGCGGCGGGCAGAGGATGTGCCCATTTTGTTGTCCCCGGTGCTATATAGAGATCGCCGTACAGAGTCCCTTCCAGCCACTTTACCACCGATTGTCTGAAGCTGTAGATCATGCTGTCGACCCCGATCGTCATGGACAGAGCCACGGCGAGCGCGGCAACCGCAATGCTCGTCCTGCTGAGAGAGGCTCTGATCGTGCGTGCGCCGAGAAAACCCTCCAGAGAACCAAATATTCGCCTGAAAACGATACCGACATAGTGAGCGAAGGGCGAAAGAAAAGACGGAGTGAACAACGCGAACGCCAGCGTTATGCCGAATGCGGCCGTGAATCCCCACAATACCGAGAAACGCGAAGCCCAGGCAGCCGTGAACGCGCAGACCAGGCAAATCGCGCCACCGAGCATAAGCAATCCTTTGAGCCCATGAGCCCGGTCTTCGATGGTCCGTCGCTTCATTCCCATAATGGGCGGCGTCACCGCCACCTCTAGTGCAGGCAGGGCCGTTCCTACCAGCGTCGCGGCAAGGCCGACTCCGAATCCGCTCAGCACGACCGGGAGCGTCAGATGTACCTGCTCGACTCGAAGATAAAAATACAGATCGCTTATCGATGACGAAACGCGGTCGATGCTGAACCAGGCCACGAAATACCCGAAGACGATACCGAGAATGCTTCCGCAGGCGGCTAGAAGCACCGATTCGGCAAGGAAGGCCCCGACCATTTCCCTGCGATCGGAGCCGAGCGTAAGGAGGAGTGACATGTCCTCACGGCGGGCGAGAACCGAGAACATAGAGAAATTGTAGATGAGGAAGACTCCCACGAACAGCGCGAGGAGGCTCATCGCGGCGAGGTTCAATTGAAAAGAATGGAGCATCGCCTGCAAAGCGGACTTCCGCTCGGAACGATCGGTCAATTCCAGTCCATGGGGCAGCTCTTTGCCCAGCTTGTCAGGGCTTCCGTCGACAATAACGTCGATCCGGTCAAGGTATCCCACTCGGCCGAATATTTCCTGGGCCGCGGCGATGTCGAGCACGGCAATATTCTCACCGAGGCTCCGGAGACCTGACCGGGGCAGACTGCCGAGGATCTGCACCTTATGTTCCAGGCCCGCGATGAGAATAGTCAGCAGGTCGCCGGCCTTGAGCTTGAAGCGTGCCATGAGGTCTGGTGACAGATACGCGCACGGAACGGTGCTCGTGAGAAATCGGGTGAACTCTCGTGCGCCGGCACCTTTTGGCGCCAGATCTCTAAACTTCATGTCGAGCAGTGGATCGAGACCGATGAATCGAATCGGCTCCGGACCTGTCTCTACAGTGGTCGCCATCACCTCGATGACAGGAGCAGCGGCCTTCACAGCCGGGTTTGTCCATATCGCGCGGAACGATTCTTCGGGGATCCGGCCGTGTGAGGAGACCACTGAATGGGTGGCCCTGCCCGAGAGTACATCGATCGAAGACGCGAACGCGGACAACGCGGAATCGTTGATAAGCTCCACCGCTATGACGATTCCCACGCCAAGTGAGATCCCCAACAAACAGAGAAACGCGAGCAGACGATGACGCCGGTAGTAGCGAAGATTGAGTCTGAACGCTGTCCGCAAAGTCATGGAAAAAAGAGGCCTTCCGCGCCGATGCCCTATTATACGAATTCCCGAGAATACCGTAACTCCGAGGCTTGCCCCAAGAGTCCCGACCCGATCCTCACGTCATGCCGATGCGCGATCAAATTGGTGACATGCGATCTCCACGCGCGGCCTTGCCTCATGCTACGCGGTGTCTTTCAAGGAAGGGGAGCTACCGGCAGGTGATTCCTGCTTGAGGGAGCCGGCTCTCAATCTGAAGATTCGGGTGGCGAGCCAAAGAGCTTCGGGACTATGCGTGGCCATGATAAGGGTGGCGTTGCGCGCCCTGCACGACTCGTCGATGGTTTGGAGGATACGGTTGCCCGTCTCAAGGTCAAGGTTCCCGGTCGGTTCGTCCGCGAGAAGGAGCCTCGGTTCTTTTACCAAGGCTCGGGCTATCGCGACGCGCTGTTGCTCTCCTCCGGAAAGCTGCTCCGGAAATTTGTTCCATCCGTCTTCCAGTCCGACCGATGCCAGGATATCCCGAGCCTTCTTCTCATCGGAAAAGCCGAGGAGATCCAGGGGCAGCATCACGTTTTCCCCCGCGGTGAGGGTCGGGAAGAGATTGAAGGACTGGAAGACGAATCCCACCTCCCGTCGACGGTATCGCGCCAGATCCGCAGGAGATAGGAAAGAAAGGTCCTTACCCTGAAAGAAGATCCGACCGGCGGTCGGCAGATCCACTCCTCCGGCCAGATTGAGAAAGGTGGTTTTCCCTGAGCCACTCTTGCCTAACAGGATCAGTCGCTCTCCGGCATTAATTTCGAGATCCACGTCTTTCAGTGGAAAGATCCGGTTCACCTCTCCGGCCGAATAGCATTTACTCACCTTTTCGAAACGCAGAAGGGGCGCCATTTTCAAGCCTAGCCACCATTGAACCGTACCTGGAATTCCGGAACCGTTAAGAGGAGCGCGATGGGCGGGCCGTCAATCCGCTCGCCTGTGGGGCTGCGACGACCACGGTCCAAGACCCTTGTAGATCTCGGGCATCCGCTTGTCCCAGTATTCGGTGCGTTTGACTCTGTACGCCTTGTAAGCTTCGGGCCGCGGCAGCCAATTGTCGTTGAAAATCAGCCATAATCGCGTGAGCCGGACACCTTCCAGAACCCAGCCGACCCGAAAACAGACCCGCTCTCCATGTGACAGCTCACTCAGCTCGTCATCAAGTTTCTTGGGAACCGGTTCCGCCTTTCGGTAGACCGCGTCCCTGAATTCTCGGTCCGGGAGGAGTTCCCTGGGGTCCTTGCCTTTGATCGCGGCGACCCTTCGGATAGCCACGCAGAGTTTGAACAGATCCCTCTTAAACTTGGGAATCCCGTACAGGACGATTTCGTCCGCGGCCGGTACGAGAGACATGAGTTTCTTCTTCTCACTATCGGAGAATACCAGGGAATAGAGCGGTGAATTGATGTTCTTCTGCACGTCCCGCAGCCTGACGACCTGTGCTTCGAGAAAGAACAGATTCTTCAGCGGTCCCCGCTCGGCCTGGTTGATGAAAAACTCCAGAGACGGAAATCGCTTGAGCAGCGGTTCAGTCGCATACTCATTGACGAGGCGCAATTCGTACTTGAGAAATCCCCCAATGAGAATGCTGTTCCGGGGGTCCTTGATGAATCGGTCGATCTGGGCATCCGAATATTGCTCGGCCTTGGCCCAGGACGGCAGTCCCAGCATCACCACGGCCACAGCCAGAACAGGACCCCACCGAAATCGTTGCCGCCAATGCTGAGACATGAAACGCGTCCTTTCCGCCCCCCGCAGACGATCGCGATGAGAGAGCCTTGGCCGGTGAACTACCTGGCGCGAATCTGCTGGTCCAGCCATCCCGTGAACTCGTCGACGCCTTCGCCGGTCTTCGCGGAAAGGGGGAAGATCTTCACCTGGGGATTCATCGCCCGCACCGTCCTTTTCAGGCGTTCCATGTCGAAGTCCGTGTAAGGAAGCAGATCAACTTTGTTTAGTATCAGAGCCTGGGATTCGGCGAACATCAAGGGGTACTTCAACGGCTTGTCGTCACCTTCCGGAATGGACAGGATCATGACCTTCACGTTCTCGCCGAGCTTGAATTCAGCCGGGCAGACTAGATTCCCGACGTTCTCGATGATCAGGAGACCTTTTCCGTCCAAGGCCAAGGCGTCCGCGGCGCCTTCTATCATGTTTGCATCCAGATGGCACGCGCCTCTCGTGTTGATCTGCACCACATCCACGTCCGTGGCTTCTATCTTCCGGGCATCCACGTCCGACTCAATGTCACCCTCGATAACGCCTATCTTATGCTCGCCGGAAAGAGCTTTGATGATCCGGAGTATTATCGAAGTCTTCCCCGCGCCGGGCGAGGACATGAGGTTCATGACAAAGAGACCGGCGTGGTCAAAACGGGCGCGAAGCCTCTCCGCCAGGTTATCGTTTGCGCCGAGTATGTCTTCCTTAACATTGAGAGTCCTTACTGCCATTATCGTTTCCTCCTGGAACGGCGATTTCTTCGATCGGTTCTCCCGGCTGCCTGAACGGCTGCGAGTGTGTCCTTGAATCTGACATATTTGACGTAGGCGCAATCTTCCGGGAGCCAGTGCAAGGTGCGCACGAGGTGTTCCGTCAAGCTGATGCAGTCTGGTTCCACTTCATGCCTTCTTTCGTAGACGGTGCACAGGTTGGTTTCGGTATCCAGGTATTTGCACGTCTCATCGGTGTAGCAGATCTCGCCGGCGCCGAGGTCCACCTTCTCGTAGCAGCACTTGCCGCACCGCGCGCAAATGTCTTCCCACTCTTCATAATCCATGGCTGGTTTCTCAAACACATCCCAGCTCGCCGGCTGAAATTCACTGTCAGGGCTGTGGGATTCCCTCCAGCCGTTGTGCTGACACGTAACCCCTGCACAAAGTACTCTTGATCGACAACATATACCCCTTTACTGTTTTCTGTGCAATGAGTTGGTATGAGGTTACGGCAATGGGGGGACGGGAAGGGCATTCTTGCAGAACGACCCTCCCCGCTGAATTTCTACGAACCTGTCTTTCGCGGTCCGCGATAGATCGGAGACTGAGAGGCCTGCGCTTCCTGTGGTGAAGTCTTGGCTGGGATGCTTGATGCGGCGCTTTTCCTGCGGAGAGGTCTGATCACCGCTGTCGTGAATCCGGCCTGATCGAGATCCACGCCCAGTTTGATCCGATAGGTTCGGGACGGCCGGTTCATATCGGACACATGCAAAACGATCATGCCGTCGACAACCCTCGCCGAGCCAATTTTCAGGCGAGTCCCCGACGTTGCGGGTTCAGCGGCCCAGCGAGCCGGAACTATCGAGCTGGAAGACTGTTTCTTGGCGACACGCGCGGGACGCGGTGCGGCGTTTGCCGGCTTGGCTGAAGGTTTGTCCAGGAGCTTGCTCTCGCCGAGAAAGATGATGTAGTAGTCGCCCAAACGTCTGATGCCGTAATCGGGCACCGAGTAACCACCGAAATCCAAAACCACTCGTATTCCCTTCTTGAGCTTGCCGAGCCGGATTTCGCGAATCGGCCTGTGATCGATCACCATCGGGGTTGGCACTGATTCCATTTCCGCTTTTTCGAAATCGATGATCAGCCTGGAAGGGTTCCGCTTGACGAGAGTCCTCGGATGCTCCACATTTCCTTCGAACTGGATCGAGACCCGGCGACCGTCGGGGCTCAGCTTCACCTCGTCTATCTTTCCCCAGGGGATCTCTGAACCCACGACGGGACCGGTTATCAACAGAAGCGCGCTGAGCGCGCCGAGTACGATTTTCGTCGATGAGGAAATCATTACTTACCTCCCCCCTTCCTTGGTCGGACCGTCAATCCAATTGAGCCGGCCACCGGATGGGGCTAATGGAACACGCTTGGCCGGGTTGCCGATGTGGCCGTCATGACCAAGTCGCCATTCCGGACTCGATCATATCACAGCTTTTAATCATGAGTCAATAAATATCCCGATTTCAAATCGTTAGTCAAATTACTTAAAGTATCCATCGGCTGCGGCGTGGTCCATCGGCTTGTTTAATGCAGGGAGATCGGTACAAAGGGGGTCTTCCGGCCAGCGGAGGCCGGCCCCATTCTCAAAGCGTGTCATAGGGGAGGGCGTGCCGCTCACTCACGACGGTTGACAGACACTTGCAACCCGATGCGCGAATGGGCCCCTGATCGTCTGACAGCCGGCGGGGGCCCTTTTTCCGGGTTTTGTCGCCGAAAGGGGCGAGACTATCGTCTTCGCGCGGGAATATCGATTACTTCGCAAGCTTGTCCGGGCCGTTTCTCTCCCGCGTGCTTTTCCATTCTGCTCCTTGGGATACGCTTGAGTACGAGAAACGGTTCGAGCGCTTCCTTTTCGCGGTCCCAGACGTACTGCTTGAGATCGATTGACGAGCCCAAGTCGTCGTATATGGTGACCCACCATTCGTCATCGTCAACCGCGTAACACACTTTGACCTTTCGCGCGCGCGGGAAGCTCTTGGCCATGCTCACTGCAGCTCGCTTCACCTTTTCGTCTTCCCAGCGCTTCCTCGCCTCAGGGCTGCCGGATTTTGCGGAACCTCCGATTCTTTCTTTGGTGGGGTGCGACCCGTAGTCTTGCGCAGAAGAGTCCTCTCGCGCATCGGACCTCTCCGGGGGGATCATGGGCTTGATGAGACCGGTCGCCTTTTCTCCGGGGCCAGGGCGCGGGGCCTGCGCCTGCCGGTTCGGCGCACTCACGCGGCGGGGGCCGAGCGTACAGGAAACACCGGCAGTTAGTGCCAATGCCAGGATCGGCACCAAGAGCGCCCTACACCAGCTTTGGACGAACCACGCGTCTGGCGACCAGTCGCGTCCGGGACAAGAGACGGAACGTCCCCTCACCTCTGAAGCTGCGGTCGAAAAATCTGGGCTCTCGCTCATTCGCATCCGTTTTCCCCGTTTGAGTGAGCGGAATTGCAGTTCAGAAGCAGTAATTCAAAACCACGATCAATCAAGGGACTATATCCCTCATCGTTCCTGCGGCCCACCGCGTCTGCACAGCGCGAGATGTTCACAACCCCTGACTCCCGCTCTTGATACTTCGAATTCGCGTATATTCGGGTTTCGCATCCGGCACGAGAAGCTCGCGGGCTCTCTTCATATAGGCACGCCTGATGAAGGACGGACACCTGCGGATGCGGTGCCTGTACACGTGAAGAAAACCGGGCCACGTCCCCTCTGAATACATCTTACGAAAGCTTTGTGCGTCCATTGACGCGAGATTCTTCGCTGCCTGCATGGATCGGGGGCACCCGCGTAAATCGCGATCCCGTTCGTAGGCAGATCGAAAGGCATGAGATGCCGGGGCAAGGGTAACAAATAAAAGAAGAATCACCCCTGCCTCAGCGACCAGGGTAATCCCCCGTGTCATATCGTCCTCCGAACGGAGCGTCGAATATGGCTGGCTTGCAGAGCGGAACCGCCATTCTTTCGGCGCGCGGAAGCGTCGTCCCCATCTGCTCCCCGTGGACGTCGGTATGGCGCCTCCTCTGTGCCGACCCTTCGAAGCGATTATCATTCCCCGGTGTCATAGTATCACGTCCAACGCGGCGAAAAAGCAAAAAAATGGTCTGAAGGACTGCGTCCGCCGGGCAGGCGGA
Source organism: uncultured Syntrophaceae bacterium (assembly GCA_964497585.1). Classification (GTDB taxonomy): domain Bacteria; phylum Desulfobacterota; class Desulfomonilia; order Desulfomonilales; family Desulfomonilaceae; genus CAZCDS01. The sequence goes on along the minus strand of CAZCDS010000008.1, from coordinate 17,788 downwards.
ATCTCCGGAGGCATCAGAAGTCTTTGACCGCCCGGACAGCGTCGTTCACAATAGTCGTTGCGCGCGACAACCCACGGCTGATAGAAACCGTTCAGTTGTGAGAAAAGAAGTCCCGGGCAAGCTACCATTTCGAGTTCAGTGAAGCGATCTCCAAGACGGCGGGGACTGACATAGCTTCGTGCTTTCGCTCCTCGTAGTGACGAGGTTGCCGTGGGCACACGCGCCATCTCACCGAGGCGTGAGGCCTGAGAACGCTTAGCGATTGCAAATTTGACATAAATTCATTATAATAGCATCATGTTGTACGTATTTGCGTATATGGAGTCTGTCTTGTCTAGGCAACTAGCTATTTATACGTCTTTTCTTGTCATTTTTATCGCGGCAACCGGCCAAGCTGTGCACGCAGGACCCGCTACGTGTCCCCAGGTCCCTCCATTGGACGAGACCCTCATAGCTTTCAAAGAACAAGGGGTCTGGTACTTCCTCTGTAGCGCGCCCATCTACCCGGTGCGGATACCACCCCATTACCGGACGGTGGCTCAACCGCCCCCCTTCTGTCTATCCCCTCCGTGCGCGTCTGGTACTATGTTTGGACCACCCCCTGTGTTTGTTGCACCGCCTGCGTGCAGGCCGCAGCGAGCCGAGATCCGACCTCGACACTATCCTGCGCCTCGCGTCGGTCCTGGGATGAATCCCCTGGTCCGGGTCAGATAGGGTTTTGCAGCAGAGGATGGATTACCAGTGGAAGGAGGACCTGCCGCTGCCCCCTCGTACGATCCGCCGTGCCAGGCACTAAACGGGTCTGAAGACGGGTTCGGAAGATTTCCCCCTTCCTCAACTTTCTGGCGCCACGACACACGAATTTCTCCTCCTCTCTGGACAGCCCGGTTTCACGATTCGTGCGGTCGGTTCTGGACACCGGGCGGTGAAGGACTTAAAATACTCCCTATCCGGTATGGAAAAGCATGCGCAAGGAGGAGGACCGATGTGCGTTGAAGGAGTGGGCAACCTGGTCATGGAAGATGAAAATGTTCGGGCGCTCCTGGCAGACCCGAGGCTTGATCTCATTCATCATCAGGTTGTCATGACTCTTTATTCCCTTGATGCCGGGGGCCGCCTGGCCGATTACCGCGAAATTCTCCCCCTTTACCTGTCAGTCAATTGGGAGCGGTGTTCCGAGATACTGGAAACGATAGAGAGCGTCGGTCTTATCTCGCGAACGGGTGGAGGTATCGCTCTGACCCACCCAATCGCATCTGATGCTGCGACTTCGCAGTGCCTTTGTCACGTGTGAAGAGATCGTTCAACGGAAAGGGGAGCTATGGAGCAGCTTCCCGTAGAGCGCCCCTCATCCGGGCCTCTTCGTAGCCTTCAGATACAACCTCACCGTCCGCGATGCGGATGATGCGGTCACAGGCAAGGCCGATTTCTTCCTCGTGAGTTACCAGGACGACGGTGAAGCCCTGCGCGGCTATTTCTTTGAGCTGTTCAACGACCGCGTCGGTATTCTTCTGGTCGAGCTGCCCGGTAGGCTCGTCGCCGAGAATGAGAGAGGGGTTGTTCACGAGTGCACGGGCAATGGCCGCTCGTTGACGCTCGCCACCGGAGAGCCGGTTAGCCCAATGATCCACTCTGTGGGAGAGTCCAACCCGGTCCAGGGCTTTCAGGATCTTTTGCCTTCGCGTGGAGAAATCGGATTCTGCGTAGACGAGCGGCAATTCCAGGTTCTCGAAGACAGTCGAATTGGGCAGAAGATCGCAAGTCTGGAAGACAAAGCCGAGTTCCCTGTTTCGGAACAGGGCCTGTTCCTCGCGGTCGAATTCGAGGATATTCTCCGATTTGAAGAGATATTCCCCCGAGGTGGGCGGCTGAAGCAGCCCGAGAACGTAGAGAAGCGTCGACTTGCCGGACCCTGATGGGCCCATTATCGCCACCATTTCCCCTTTGCGGACCTTGATGTTAGCCATCTTGAGGGCACTGATGACATTGTCGCCGTCATAGTAGTCCTTGCAGAGGTCCCGCGTCTCGATGATGGGTTGGTCTTGCATGCGTGCTTTCCGTTCCCTGATGACTCGTCATAAACACATCCTTAACTATATCCCAAAACTGCGTGTCTGCCTATACCCGCAATGTCAAATCTGAGATTTTCGTCTCTTTCGGCACGTGATGTGCTATATTTGCCCGGTGAGTAAGGACCGAGGGATCGCCCTCGTCAGCGCCCCTAACAGAGCCTTTGCTGACACATGTCCCCGATCCGTCAAGGAGCGCGTCCCGTACCTTCGAGACAATGGGGTCGGAAGGAAGAGCGATGTTTCAAATAGCCAGACAGGTCGAGGGTGGGGGAGGCTCCTTTGTGAAGCTCGTTCAGCTTGAGTCCGACGACTTTGCCGTCATCGTGCGATATCCGTCGGAAGGTAAGTTATATCATCAATATATGGGTCCCGACTTCAACGCCGCGGAAGAGATCTTCAACCGCGAAGTGGAAAAGATCGCCTCCAGGGAGGACCTGCGGGTGTCCGGTGAGTGGGAGATCCCATGACAGACCGCGGTGCCCGGAGACCGTGATTCAGCTACGAGGGGAGCGCTGTCCATTCTCCCGAGCTGGGAGTTAACCCTGGCTCGAGCGCGACGGTCGATTCCGCTCAGCGACATGGACGATCAGGCACGTCGGGTCGACCGGTTCGATGGCCGGATCTGCGGACCCGTAGACCCGGACCCTGATTACGTCAATGCAGGAGAACTTGGTGTGGCCAAGGTACGGATAAAGGGCGAATGGAAGTTGTGGGTAGGTGTGGCAGGCTTTTTTCTGTTGGCCATCGTCTATCTCTATTTCGCAAGCCGCCCCCCGATGGAGGGCGGCGAATACTTGTGGCGCGTCACGAAGGTCGTCGGCGGGAAGAGGCTCAGCTTGAAGGGATCAGGGAAGTCGATCGAGTTCATACTGGCGGGGCTCACGATTCCTGAGGACCAGACGAGTCAGGCTCAAACGATGCTCGAAAAAACACTCGTGGGCCAGTGGGTCAGAATCAAGCCGCTAAGGGGCTCGGGCAAGAAAGTTCAGGAGGGCCTGGTATTCCTTTCCGGTGAAGACTTGCTGGCGCGCATGATTCGTCAGGGATTAGCAAAGGTGGACCGGACGGAAAAGGACTTCGACGTACGCCCGTACATCGAACTGGAACTAGAGGCAAAAAGAGCCAAGAGAGGGCTCTGGGCCCAACCAACTGCAGGAGCGAAATGACATGAAGATCCTTATTGTCGGCTCCGGCGGGCGGGAACACGCTCTGGCCTGGATGATCGCCCGGTCGGATTTGGTCAAGGAGGTCCTCGTTGCCCCCGGAAACGTCGGCATCGCGCAGGAACCGAAATGCCGACTCGTGGACGTATCGTCGGACGACATCGCCTCGCTCAGGAACATGGCTGTATCGGAAAAGGTGGACCTGACCGTGGTGGGCCCCGAGGCTCCCCTCGTCGCGGGGCTGACCGACTCCTTCCAGGAGGCGCGGCTCAAGGTCTTCGGCCCGACACAGGCCGCGGCACAACTTGAGGGGAGTAAGGTCTTCACGAAACGCCTCTTGGAAAAGTACGGGGTACCGTCGGCCGAGTTCAGAGTCTTCGATGACTACGGGCCGGCTGGTGATTACTTGAAGACGGTCTCCGGCCCCATAGTGGTCAAAGCCGACGGACTCGCAGCCGGAAAGGGCGTTCTCGTTTGCCGCGTCCGGGAAGAGGCTGTGGCGGCACTCGACAAGATCATGAAGGAACGCGCGTTCGGCGACGCTGGCAACAGAGTCGTCATCGAGGAATGCCTGGTCGGAGAGGAAGCCTCCTTCATCGCGTTCACCGACGGCAAGGATGTGCTCCCCCTTGCAAGCTCCCAGGACCACAAGCCGATCTTCGACGGAGACACGGGACCGAATACCGGCGGCATGGGCGCATACTCGCCCGCGCCTGTGGTGACGAAGGAAATGCACGACCGAATCATGGATCAGGTCATGATCCCCGTGGTCCGCGCAATGGAGAAGGAAGGGACACCCTACGTCGGATTCCTTTACGCGGGACTCATGATCAAGGACGGAGTACCGAAAGTCCTGGAATTCAACGCCCGTATGGGTGACCCCGAGGCGCAACCGCTTCTCTTGCGGATGAAATCCGACATGGTTCCTTTTCTGTCGGCCGCGATCGAAGGCAGCCTTGGCGGCATGGAAATCGAGTGGGAACCCGAGGACTCGGTCTGCGTCGTGATGGCGTCCGGAGGCTATCCCGGTTCCTACGAAAAGGGAAAACCAATCGTGGGGATAGAAGATGCAGACGCGATGGAGGGCGTCAAAGTGTTCCACGCCGGAACAGACCGGGACGAGCGGGGATTCGTCACCAAAGGCGGCCGTGTCTTGGGAGTGACGGCAAAGGCCAAGGGCATTGCTCAAGCCATCGACCGCGCGTACGACGCTGCGGCCAAGATCCACTGGGATGACGTCCACTACCGCAAAGACATCGGTAAGAAGGCCCTTGATCGGCTCTAGGGGCTCCTGAAAAGGCCTGGATCCGTGCTGCGAAAGGTGGATCGAGGGATTCCACTACTCGATAATCCTTTTCCAAAGACAACGGGGGGTTTTCCTAGAAACGCCCCCGATAATTCTTTCCGTAGAACAGGCAAATCCGAGCCTTCTCGGAATGCCCGGATTTGCCGCGTGAAAAATGCTCGCCTGTTGAGTTAATTATACCTCATCATAATCGCCCGTCAACAGGGGAAGATCGCTGAAGTTTCCTTAAAATAATCAGGCGAAGACGAGGGCAAGTTGGGCCTAAGGCCCCGCCACCTCTCTCTTCTGGGGCGCTTTTCCTCGTCCGGCCTTGCTGAGAATCTCCTTGATCCCGTCGGCAAGGGCATCGTATCGAAAGTTGGGAATCCCGAAGATCCGCTGGGCAGCATTGAGGGGATGAAGGGCCAGGATCTGAAGCTTCGGCTTGTACCCCACATGAACTGCGGCGAAGAAGGATGCGGCCAGAACCAGGACCGCCATGGTCTTGAGGCGCTCGTACCTCATCACCCTGATGTTCTCCAGATTGGAGCTCTGCTTGATGAAACGGATCGTCGCCTCCACCCTCCAGCGGGTCAGATAGGCTAGAACGTTGAATCAGAAGACTTTGGGGTTACCAGGCATCAACTCTTCGGTAACCAGCATCAACGGCTTCTGACCCAAGCCCTTGACCGCGACGGGCCACAACTGCCTCTCCGGATGCTCGGTTAGCCGTACCGGAACGAATCCAAACTGGATATGGTAGGCTTTCTCCTTCCCCTCCTCCTCTTTTATCACCGTCTCCCCATAGGGCGTTGTGCACCGCTGGACCATTGCAGAGTCTCTCTGAGTTTCCCTCGATAAAGCAGATCACGGTCCCCGCGGTGGCGAATGATGAAACGAGACTGGTTCTCTTCAGTGAGCAAACCCTTGCAAAGCCGTCAGCGATCCCCAGCCCGGTCAATGACGAAGATTCCTCTCCGTGAGGTGGCCTGGTATGCCCGACCCATCGCATCCAACACCTTGCCCATTCCCCTACAAAGTTGCCCCGAAAAACGATGAATCTGCACTCGCAATTTCATCCCGATCTGGTGTGCCATCAACACGGACCTCCTTGATAGGACTGACGAATTTCTTCGTCTTTTCAGCAATCCTACCTTGAGAGGTCCCATCTGCTTTGGCAAGAAGTTTCCCTTTTTTCACTTCCCATAAGCCATAACCACACAGAATTCCCCACCAAAACACTACTCACCCACGAAATTCTGGGGAATGTCCTGCGATGAGGGTTGGGAGTTTCCCCAAATCCGCAGTGGCAAGTCCTTCCCTAAGTTTGCTGGGGGCCATTTCCTGCGAGAACCCCTGGAGATGTCCGGCCTTACCGTGACCTTCTTAAGAACTCTCCAAGAAATGCGCCGGTCATGTGGCCCTTCGCTCATTCGGGGCGTTCTCCTCGGCTCCGATCGACGTTGACCCCAGAGAGAATGGGGTGGTATGTTCAACGCGATAAGAAGGACCCGTTCATAAGGAGGTTCCCTCACCGCGGGTCGGAGACCATGCCGAGAGGAGCTGAAATCACCTCACATGATTAACCGGTGATGGCGGGAAGAGACCTGGAACCGGTCTCCCGGGAGTGTAGTACCGATGACAACTCTTCGAGAAAATGCGTTGGAAGATCACTATGTTGGCGACACCTTCTCCGTGATCCGAACATTGTCGGAAGAGGATGTCATCCGCTTCGCTGATATCACGCGGGATTACAATCCGGTACATTTCGACGACCGCTTTGCTCGGGCGAAAGGACTGGAGGGTCGCATATGCCACGGGCTTCTGGTGGCAGGACTCATGACGGAAATCGGCGGTCAATGCGGGTGGCTCGCCACTCGGATGGATTTCCAATTCAAACGACCGGTGTACTTCGGTGATACCATCACCTGTACGATGACAGTCACGAAGCTGGATGATAGGGGTCGTGGGGAAATCGACGCGGTCTACACAAATCAGCACGGCGAAGTGGTGATCGAAGCATTACTCGGCGGAGCACTTCCCGGGGAGACCGAAAGGGAGGTTATTCGTACTATGCTCGAAGAAGGCGACCCTACGAACCTTGTCGCCCGATAATATCCGGGTGTGTTGGGACGAGAGACCGCGCGGAGTGCCCTGTACGACTGATTAGAGTCAGACATGCTCGGAACGGAAAGAGGAGGCTCTCTCGGAAGGACGACTTCCTTTTTGTCTTTGTCGTATCGGTGATCGCGCAGGGGCCAGCCCGGAGTCGTGGAAGCCATTCCACGCTCGGTTATGCGCTTTGTGCCGCACGAAAAGGCCGGACCGCTGCACAGTTCCGCGTGACATGATTCGGTATTATCCCGAATCCCGTCAGCGTAGGGAGGTACGGAATGCCTGATGTTTATGAGCGTCTCGCTGCGAGATTGGACCAAATGCCCAACGGCTTTCCCTCCACGGAAAGCGGTGTCGAACTGAAGATTCTCCGGAAGATCTTCACGCCGGAGGAGGCTGAAATGGCCTTGAAGATCAAGCCGCTACCGGAGACTGCCGCGGCGATGGCGGAGCGTCTGGGCATGTCACTTACTGAGCTGCGGCCGATCCTGGACAATATGGTGAAGAAAGGACAAATCGGGACGACGAAGATGTGGGGCCAGCAGGTGTACATGCTCTTTCCCTTCGCGCTCGGCATTTATGAGTTCCAGTTGAACCGTCTCGACAAGGAGCTGGTGGACCTAGTCGAGGAATACTTTCCCACGCTCTTCAAATCTCTTGGAAATTTTGAGCCGGACTTTTTCCGGGTGATACCGGTCAACACGCAGATCAAGGCGGAACATCAGGTCCTGCCATACGAAGACGTGCGCCGAATGATCGAGGAAGCTCAGAGCTTCCAGGTGTCGGATTGCATCTGTCGAAAGGAAAAGGCCTTGCAGGGCGAGCCGTGCGAACACACGCTGCAGATGTGCCTCAGCTTTTCCAAAGAGGAGAACGCGTACGAGGAGCATTCTTTGGGACGGATCATAAGCAGGGAGGAAGCCTTCGAGGTTCTGAAAAGAGCGGAGGAGGAGGGTCTTGTCCACCAGACGTACAATATTCATTCGGACCATTTTTTCATCTGCAACTGCTGTTCCTGCTGTTGTGGAGTCATACGCGGGATGCGGGAATTCAACGCGCCTCATATGATGGCCGGGAGCAATTTTGTTGCGCACATCGACCGGGAAACCTGTGAGGCCTGTGGGGTGTGCGCGGACGAGCGATGCCCGGTCGGTGCTATCACGGAAGATGACGGCTCGTACATGGTTCAGCCGGAGCAATGTATAGGATGCGGAGTTTGCACGACGACCTGCCCTACCGAGTCGATCACGCTCACACGAAAGCATGAATCGGAACGAGAACAGCCGCCGGCGAACCTGATGGAATGGTATTTCAAGCGTGCGCAGAGCCGGGGGATACGGATGCCGGTGGAATAGAGGAACAATTTTCCGAAGCGCATCTCCAAACGGTCTGTGATGTGGTTCCGCCTCCGAACACCCGAGGCTAATTCCGGATCCGTGCCCGGGGCAGACCTGCTACGGCTTCGCCCGGCGGAGGCTTCCGACGGGTGTGAATCCTCATCGTCTGGTTCCTCTGGTGCCCAGGCGGACAGCCATGGGGCATCCTCTGGGCTGGAATTCGTTGACACCATCTCGGAAGTTGACTAACATTCCACCCTCGGTTCATGACAAGCCCTGGGCGTCGGTTGCAGCGCTCATGCGGCGGGCCGTCCCCCCGAAAAGGAACCAGTTTATCCTGAGGGGAGATTGCCGGCAACGTCCACCGGAAGCGTGTGTCAGGGATACAACAGCCTTTGAACAAGACTTACCAGCACGCCCTGTGCCTCCATCCCTATTTCCGGGACAGTCATTCAGGATCACTGGGACTGGCGGTATTTCCCCCGACCGGACTTGAGTACATCTGTTGCGCGCTCAAGCCCCACGTGCAGAAGCTGACGTTCGTTGACCTGCGGCTGGCCGGTCCCCTCCGCAGCATCGATCGGCTTCGGGAGTTCATCCGTCAAGAGGTGGACCTGTTGTGCGTCAGCATCAACTGGGAGTACCAGTTCGACGAAGTCTGTCAACTGGTCAACGGACTTCCTCGCAATGTCACGACCGTGGTGGGGGGAAAGCAAGCAACCGACTATGTGGAAGAAGTCTTTGCGGCCTGCCCCGGGGTAGACATCATCGTCCGGGGGGAAGGCGAAGAGACCATCACGGAGCTGGCCTGCGGAGCCGATCTCTCGGGCATCCAGGGTATCTCGTACCGGAACGGGAAGGAACTCGTTCACAATCCCAACCGACCTCTCAAAGAAGTTGACGCGTACCACTTTCCCGATCGGAGCCTGCGGACCCAGAAGTACCACTTCAATATTGGGGGGTTCGGACTGCGGGGGGAAGAGTTTGACATCATTCTGACGTCCCGAGGATGCCCGTACAACTGCAAGTTCTGCACGTTCAACCTCAACCCCTGGACCCAGAAGCGGCGCTACTCGGCCCGATCCATCGATTCGGTGATTGAGGAGATTCGGGGGATGTCCGCGGGGATCATCCTCGTTGCAGACGAGAACTTCTTCGTGAACCCGCGAAGAGCCAAAGAGATTTGTAGGAGGATCGTTGAAGAGGGGATAGACAAGCGGTTCATCGTCCAGTCACGCATCGAAGTCTTTGAGCGTCCGGATGTGCTGGACGCGGCTGCGAAGGCGGGAATCAAAATCTTTCTGCTCGGCATAGAATCGCCGACGGACAGGATTTTGGAGCAGCTCAACAAAGGATTCGACTCGGCGAAGGTGCGAGAATCCTTCAAGGTGTTCAAGCAATTCCCTTTCTATTACCACGGCTATTTCATCTACGGGAACGTCAACGAGACCGAGGCTGAAATGATGCAGATCCCGGTCTTCGCCAAAGAGCTGGGACTCGATTCGATCACCTATCAGAAGCTCCGGATAGAGAACTATTCCCCTCTTCAGGAGCTCGTGGAAGAAACGCCGGGATTTTTCATCGGCGACGATCGTATCGTCTATTCCGAGGAGCTGATGCGGGCCGGGCTCAAGCGCATCAGCAAGCAGATCACGCGAGAGTTTTATACGCCTGCCCAGATGGTGAGGATCGTCACGAAGATCTTCCGGATCAGGGTCTTTACGATCCGCAATATCCCACCTCTTCTCTTGAGCATTCCGCTTGTTTTGGGCAACATCGTGGGCCGCAAGGTCAACAAGAAGATGCGACGCTTTGAGTTGTGGAAACGCCTCTTCCCCAGATGGGCCTGATTTGCGCGTGCGACGATGAAAGAAGTCGATTTTCCCTTCGGTAAGAACTGGCAACTGTTCTTGAAACGATTCGATACGGAGCGTGTCGCGATCGCCGAGTCATCGCTCCTGGAGTTCATGGAAGTGGAGGACCTGGAGGGGAAGAGCTTCCTCGATATCGGGTGTGGCAGCGGGCTCTTTTCGTATGCCGCGTACAACCTCGGGGCGACTCGGGTGGTTAGCTTCGACATAGACCCCGAATGCGTCGCCTGCTGCAGGGAGCTGAGAGCCAAGGCGGACAACCCCGACAACTGGGAAATTCATCACGGTTCGGTTCTGGACAGACAGTTCCTCACCCGGGTGGGAACCTTCGATATTGTGTATTCCTGGGGGGTCCTGCACCATACGGGAAAGATGTGGGATGCCATCGAGAACTCGCTCTCTCTAGTCGGTAGCGGGGGACTCTATTACATTGCCCTGTACAATCGGATTCTCGCAAGGGACGGTTCCACTGCATGGATCCACTCCTTCTGGACCACCATAAAGAAAATATACAATTCCTATCCCTTCATCGGGAGGTACGTCCTTGAGCCGCCGGCCATGGCCGCGTACCTGGCGATCGTCATGGCCCGGGGCGAGAACCCCATGAAGCACATCAAGAACTACAAATCCCACAGGGGGATGAGTTGGCGAACAGACGCCACCGACTGGCTGGGGGGATATCCCTACGAATACGCCACGGTAGAGGAGGTTTTCCGGTTCGTGCGCGAAAAAGGCCCTGACTTCAACCTGGTCAACCTCAAGGTAACAAGCGGCCGGGGGCTGAACTGGTATCTTTTCGCAAGAGATCACCTGTAGCAGCAAAACAATCATGGCCCGCATGAATCTGGGCCCCGACCGAGAACGATGGTATAATCCACGGATCACATAGAGGAGGGAGTTGTGAAATGAAAAAGTTGACCGTCGTGTTGGTTGTCGCGGCCTTCTGTCTAACGAGTTCGGTAGTGTTCGCCAAAGCGTACAAATTCTACATCGTCAAGGACAAGAAGGGCGTGTGCAAAGTCATCGAGGCTGACAAGAAGACGCCCAAAACTGTGGCAGGCCCGTACAAGACAAGAGAGAACGCGGAGAAGGCTAAAGCCGAGAAGTGCCCGGCCAAGAAGAAGTAAGATTGCTCCGGAGGCTTGTGCGGCGCCTGCACGAGCCTCCCGCGCCGCTTAACTGAGCACGCGAACTCCGACGCGTCTCCTTAACCGGCAGCTCGACAGCCTGCCATGACCCCCGGAAATCGGACCTCCCCCTTGTCTGAGAGACACACAGCCGACGAGCTTTACGACCACGCTTTGGAGCGCTTCCCCGATTCATTGAGGGAAGCGTTGAAAAAGTGGGGAACCGTGCGAGAATTCAAGCGGGGTACCACACTGTTGGCTCCCGGTGAGGGTGGCGATAGAATCGGCTTTCTCCTCGCGGGTAGGGCCGATGTCGTCCTCCATGAAGAGGGTCATCCCGAAATTCCCGTGGAATCGCTCTCGGAGGGGAGCTGCTACGGAGAGATCAACTTCCTGACCGGCCGGCGTTCGCCTCCCAACTGGATGGTCAAAGCGGTGGATGACTGCGTCACGGTGGAACTCCCTGCTAAGTACTACGAAGAGACGCTCGCGGCGCATCCGGACGTGGGCGTCTCGATGTTGAGGAGCCTCGCCGGGAAGGTGGTCCGGTTGGACCGGAATCTTTTCGAGAGCAAGCGCAAGAAGCGGGCCCTGCAACACCTGATCAGCAAGGAGACGCTCCTCTTTCCGGAATACGTGGTCGGTGATCACCTTGCGCGGCGTCTCGATCCCCGAATCGAGGAGCTTGCCCTGTCCGGGGGACCGGTACTTGTCGTCGGCGAAAACGGCGTGGGCAAGGAGGTTATAGCTCATTCCATCTTCCAAAGGAGCCATCGGTTCAGAGAGGTTTTTCTCCTCATAGACGCTCCGAGGATCGGATCAGCCGAGGGGGCCATCGTTTCAGACGGCGCGGAGGTCCGCGCGTCGAAGGATCCAAAGGAAATCCTCCTGCGCATGTTCTTCGGAGAGGAGCAGGTCGGCCCGAATGGCAACGCGGAAGAGAGACTCGGGTACGTAGAGCTGTGCGAAGGAGGCACGTTGCTGGTTCGGGGGATCGAGCGCATTGATCCGGCAATACAGAGACTTCTGCTCGAGGCGTGGAAAACGGGGAAGTTTGAGCGTCCCGGAAGCGGCAGAATCAGGGGTGCGAGCTTCAGGATCATTGTTACAACGGAACTGGATCTGTCCGCGATTGACCCGGATCTTCATCCGCTGGCGCATTCGTTGAAGGATCGTTCCGTTGTTATGCCTCCACTGAGGGAGCGCCACAGAGAGCTTCCTGCTCTGGCGAACAACTACCTTGCGAGGCACGCGAAGGAACTCGGTAAGGAGTTTGCCCAACTGCCCAAGCAGACGATAAAGACCCTTCTCAGCTATTCATGGCCGGGAAATGATCTGGAGCTTTCCAGTACACTCCGCCGTGCACTGCTCGTTGCCCCTGAGGGCGTCGTCAGACCCAATGACATATACTTTGACGTTGTGCGGGCGGAGGGCCCGGGAAAGCTCAACCTTTTGAGATTCAAGCCGATCAGGCAAATGGTTCTGAGTCCTCTGTTTCCGGCGATATTGCAAAGTGCGGCCGCGCCGTTCTTTGTGATTCTTCTCGGATTACTCCTGTTGGGGCCGCCTGATCCCCTTGAAAATCCTGCGTCGCTCTTCAGTTGGGCTCTAGGCTGGCCTGCGCTCGTAGGGATGGCAGTGCTCTGGGCCCGCCATTGGTGCAGTATCTGTCCCATGGGGGTAATCGGCCGGCTCGCCAAGGGGATCGGCTCCCTCGACCTCCCCTTTCCTGCTGCCCTCAAGGATCGGAGCGAGCTGCTCGTCGTCGCGGCAGTCCTTTTCATCATCTGGCTTGAAGCCGCCACAGGCATGAGGAGCTCCCCGTTCAGGCTCGGCATCCTCCTGCTGACTATCACGATCTTTTCGGTAGCGTTCTCAATGATCTTTGAGCGCCAGTCCTGGTGCCGGTACCTCTGTCCGCTCGGGGGTATGACCGGCGCCATGGCCATGGCGTCCGTGATTGAGCTGAGAGCAGACCGGAACGTCTGTTCGGCTCAGTGCAGCTCCCATGAATGTCACTTCGGGACCAAGACCCGGGAGGGATGCCCCTTCGGGCACGTGACGCCGACCCTCCATAGCAATCTCACCTGCAAGCTCTGCGGAATCTGCGTGAAGAACTGCCCCCATGCAGCGATCAACTTGAATCTGAGAATTCCCGGCCAGGAATTGATGGAGATGAGTCAGGTGAACGTGGTCACCGCTTTCCTGGCCGTGGCGATGATCGGTGCGCTGCTTAGCGAACTCGTGAGCAAAGCGCAATTCTTCGAAGAGCTGATCGAGTCTTGGGGCCTCCCTGAGGTATGGCTATTCACGGTACTTTTCCTTGCGCTCATTCTGGGAACCACTCTTCTCGTCGCGCTTGCTGCACGTATTTCCTGCAGCCTTTCGCGGACCACCTTCCGGGAGAATTATGCACGGTACGGACTGGCGCTGCTTCCGCTGACATTGACCTTCTTTCTCGCGTACCACCTCTATTACTTTATCAATCTCGGGATACTGCTCCCCGCGCTGGTAAGCCGACAATTCGATCTCGCCATATTCAAACAGTTGATTATTACTGTTCCTCCTGCGGTCACCGCTACTCTCCAAACTGTTCTCGTCATAGTGGGACTGATCTGGAGTCTCCTTATCATGTATCGAATTTCCCGTATCTTCGGTGGGAATCGATCGAGCGTGTTGTGCGGGCTCCTCCCCCACGGGGCAGTGGCGGTGGTTCTTGCTGTAGCCGTGATCAATGCGTTGGCCGTACCAGGTTTGTTCTGATGCCGATGGGTCATCAAAGAAGGCAAGAGCTCACGGGTCTCCTGTTGTCAGCGTAGAAGGAGAGGGCCAGGCCGCTCACGAGGGCGACGTCCCTGCCAGTCGGTCCCCCGCACCGGCTCAGAGCGTCAGCAAACCCAGTGCTGCGATGAAGAGTAACCCCGCGATGGCAATCTGCCATTTCGAAGGTCCGGAAGCCCCGTACAAGACCATAACACGTTTCGAGAAACTGAAATAACTGTAGCTTAAAGATACATAGATAAGTTCGCCGACCAGATAGATGTCTGTGGATCCGGGATCCTCTGCGTTCTTGCCGATGAACGCGAAGCCGATCTCCACTCCCAGGGCCACGAGCAACCAGATGCGGACAAGATCGACTGCGTTCCTGGATCGCTTGAAAAGAACGAACGTACAGCAAAGCGGAAAGAAGACAAAGGTCAAGCCCGTCACGACCAACGCGACCAGGCACAGAACAAGCTCATCAGGGGCAAGGAATTGAAATTGCACCAGGACAGTATGCAGGATCGCCGCGGTGTCAACGAAGCCGACACAAGCCCTCAGGAATATCCCTATGAGAAAGACCAACAACCACCCAGCTATACCCTGGTATCGGTAGTCTTCCTTAAGAGGGCCGAGTCGTCGAATGCCACAGTCTTCCATTGCCACACTGGCCTACTGTTACGCCAAAACCCTATCAAAAGAATGAAATAAGCTGCATCAGACCCGGATGCTTAAGACAGACTTTTGCGGGCGCCCCTACACACCGATGCGCGCGCAAAGCAACCACATCTGATCTCCACTTCGGGACCGCCTCCGGGCGATTCCTCTCCTCGTGAGCGAAGGCCGACACTTGTGGGCGAAGGTTCGTGCCTGCCATTGCCCCTGGGCTCGGTGGACGGAGAGAAGGAAAATCCCCGGAAGAGCTGGCGGGTATCCGTGCGATCAGAGATTCGTTTTCTTCTCAATCCGTTGGAGCATTTCCAGTTCCCTGAGGTAGCGGTTGCCCAGCTCGAGAATTCTCTCGACCCACTCCTTTATCACCTTGCCCTCGGTTGTGGCGAACGCGATCCTGGTGTCCATCATTCGGGTGAGCGTACCCATGATGTCCACAAGCGTTTCGAGCTTGTGACAGTCATCGTCGGTTCGTATGACCGGCGTATGAATGTCGGGAGAGCCGTATGCGTCCCAGGACATCTCGTCAACAAGCGTCCTGACCGTCATGCACAGGACCTGGATAGCTCGGAAGTCCATGTTCTCCGGTAAAGCTGTTGCGCGTGTACGCGTTCAACCAAATGACAAGTGATCTCACGTTGAGGTCCGCCCGCTCCCTGTCCCGAAAAGGGAGGGGGAACCGCTTCTTCGAATGTCCTTTGGTATCACATGATATCATGACTCGTCGGGAATTTTCTTGAGGCAGGCTTCAGCCTCTTTGTGCCGGCCGAGTTTTTTCAGTGCCTTGGCCTTTCCCTGCAGCGCGTCGTACACGGAGGACATTGAATACCATTCACCCGGATTTGCGTTGAGCGAGCGCTCAAAATAGATCAAGCTCTCTTTGTACTCTCCCGCGTCGAGGAGCTTTCTTGCCTGGACAAGTGCATCTCCCCAATCAAGCTCCAACTCCGCAAGCTGGTTCCGTGCGTTCCGGCTATCGAGTCCCAGGCGCTTCTGACATTCGATCAGCGTCTCGAAATACTCAGGATACCCCATGTAGATTCCCTGATGGTCGTCTTTGACGAGATCCTCGAGTGTTCGATGCGCGGCCGGAGCATCCCCCATTCCCAAATAGGATCGGGCCTTACCGATGTAAATGCTGATTACCGCGTATCGTCGGCTGGTGTCGCTGGGGATCGTTGCCAGTGCCTGATCGTAATAGCGGAGGCTGTTCACGAAGTCACCCCTGTCTCGGCACTCCGTGGCTTTTGCTTCCGCCTGCCAGTATTCCATCACTCTCTCACATTTGATTCACGGCCACTCGCGGACCCTTCGGAAGGTATCAAAGTCGCGGCCTACTCCCATGATGCCCGGGGGTGTCATTGATGGCGATCCCAGTAGCTTTCTATGCGAGCCGGTGCAATACGTCACCGACTTTTCGGACAGGGAACGAAGCTGTGCTTCAATCCCCGAGCGCTTCCAACTTCCGTCCCAATTCTTCGTTGGAGGGCTCTGTAAGGATCGATCCATCGGAAAATACTATTGTCGGGAGAACAACGTGCCCCTTATTCTTGCTCCTCACAAATTCCTTCGCCCCGGGATCCTCGTCAACATCGAGCCATTGGTACGCCACTCCGTTCTCATCGAAGAACTTCCTTGACCGCCGCGCGTCGGGGCACCAGGAAGCACCGTAAACGATGATCTGGCCGGCATCTTCGCTCATGGATGTCCTCTTTCCGCTGGGCCGGCAGCACCTGCCCAATCATTTGATAAGCCTGATCGTGATCGGATATCGGTAGGGTCTTCCGCTGTTCGCCCGAACGGATGCGATGATCACCAGGATGATGTTCACCACCACGAGAACCACCAGCAAGGCCCACCCGATGAGTATGATCGTCAGGAACCCCGCTATCACCCCGTAAATGGTCATGGAGATCTGGAAGTTCAGGGATTCTTTCCCCTGGGAATCGACAAAGGAATACTGATCTTTCTTGATGAGCCAGACGATCAGCGGTCCGAGAATGTTACCCAGCGGAACTCCCAGGAACCCGACGAGCGCAGTGAGATGACAGAGCATTCCCCACGTGTTTTTGCCCACAGCCATTATCGCTCCTTCTTCTGCGTTGGCCGGCGCGTTCAAGCGGACGAGGAACCCCCCTTGCGCAGCCCCGGATTACAGTTTCCACCCGCTTCCCACTGCAACCAGCCTAGCAGAAAGGACTTCCTCCGTCAACGACGAGCAGCTTTCCCTCGAGATCCCGGATGTCCAGGAGGACGCTCACTCGAAGCAGCCAAATGCGCTTCCGAAGAAACGACACCGCCAGACCCAGCTCCCATGTTTAGAATCACCTATATCCCGCTCTGCGCCAGAGCAACAAACAGATGGTCAGGGCCATAGTCGGTGGGTGACCCAGACGGTACGCTTCCGGACAACGAAGCAACAAGAGAAGCGACAGCTCAATCGAAGAGTCCGCCGCTCCCCACTGGCATTCGCCTCATTCGCAAAACCCTCTTGTTCCTTCGGTCCTCCCGTCAGCGGAACACGGGAACGGCCTCCAGGCTGGGTTCGGCAGGGATACCGGCCTTGATGGCTTTGTTTCGAAGCTTCACAGCATCGTCGAATGAGAGATTCTCCCCGATCACCACCTTGAAAAATGGATTTCCCTTGGACGGCTTGTACACTACCGGTTTGAATTGGCGAAAATCACTCTTGATGACACCCTGGAGCTTCCTCGCGGCTTGTTCGTTCCGGTACGACCCGGCCACCACGAACCATTTCTTCTTCGGCGTCTTCCCGAACACAGCGTCCCCGAATTTCTCAAGGGTGGTCCGCGACTTCGGAGCCGGGTATGCCTTCATTATCCCCTGTTCAGCCGGCTGGGCCCACGAAGAGTTGATGGACCCAGCAGTTCGTTGGGCGGACGGGGCCGTGATGTTGTTCAGTTGTGTTTCCACTTTGTTCAGGTCCACTCCGTTGGTCCAGGCCAGGAAAAGAGCCGGCGCCACAACCCCCAGTTGAAGAAGTTTGACCGGATCGGTTTCCGATCTGTTGACCGCCGTCCAGATTCCGCCGACAACGGCAAACGGTATGGCTTTGATAATGGCCGCCGCACAGATCAGAAGACTTAAGTCCTGGAGCGTCCCCACAAGCTTGTCAAAGCCTATGGCAACAAAATCCGCCGTGTACGGGAACAATCCTCCCAACGCCCCATAACCGAATCGCTTGTACCATTTCATTTCCCAATACCTCCTCACGGATGCAGTTTGTGCGGGAGGAACAGAGACCCCAAGTGGCCTCATACCAAGTTGCGATCAGATAGGTACTGAATATTGCCCACCATTGAAGAACTCATCGCATTTGAGATAGGGGAAATTGGTGAGTGAACGGAGTCTCTCTGGATCGCCGT
>CAZCDS010000007.1:0-161596 GCA_964497585.1 uncultured Syntrophaceae bacterium | reverse complement strand
CCCGTAGCTGCGAACTGCTGGGGCACTAGTCCGGACAGGGTTATCGAACCTGTGAGCGGCGGAGAGGTCTCGATCGGATTCTGGTTCTAGGGAAATCGGTTGACCGTCCGATCAGAGCCTTAAAATGGAGAGTTCAAGATGAGAAGAACAGGGAGACCTTTGGATGCCCTCATTGCGGTTACGATCGCGGTCACGTGTGTCGCGGCGATAGCCGCCCTCGGTTTGCTCATTGGAGGCGTCGCGCACCCCGTGACAACAGAGATGGCGACTTCCGGGCTCGCGTCAAGCCTTGCCCCGGCCGCGAGTTTCACAGGCTGGACGCGGAGTATCCTCGGCGTCACGATCCTCGCGCGCGGCTACGAAGAACGTGAAGGCCTGGAAGCGGAAGAAGAGGAAGAAGCGGAAGCAGCCGACGAAGAAGAGGAAGAGCGTGAAGGCGTCTTCGACCGGTTGTGGGACTGCGTGTTGCTGGCGTGAAGCCCGCCATCGACAACCCAGAGAGGGCTAACAGAAGACATCAGCGATTCCGAGTTACGGTTCAGACCGGAACGCACTATTTTTCACACTTCTCACGGAGGTTTCGGCATGAGAAGGACTATCGTTTCCTGCCTGGCAATTGCCGTTTTCGCATTTGTTTCCCCGCATTGGAGTTCGGCCCATTTCGGGATGATCATCCCGTCCACAGACAATGTTTCCGCAAGTGGGCCGAAGGAGATTGGGCTCAAGTTGCTCTTTACCCATCCCTTCGAGGGCGGGCCAATCATGGAACTGGCAAAGCCGGTAAAATTCGGCGTGGTCATGGATGGGAGAGTGACCGACCTTATGGGTACGCTGACAGAAAAAAAGGTCGACGGAAAACGGACCTGGGAGACCACCTACAAGATCAAGAGACCCGGCGATTACCTGTTTTTCATGCTCCCGAAGCCCTATTGGGAACCCGCTGAGGACAAATTCATCGTACACGCCACCAAGGTGATCGTTGACGCGTTGGGAGCGGAAGAAGGATGGGACGCGCCGATCGCGAAAGTCGCCGGTCTGCCCTGTGAAATCATTCCCCTCACCAGACCGTACAGCTTGTACGCGGGAAACGTCTTCACAGGTCAGGTCATGATGGGAGGAAAACCGGTCCCGAATGCCGAAGTTGAAGTTGAATGGTGGGGCAAAGGCAAGAGCAAGGCGCCCACAGATGCGCACGTGACCCAGGTTGTGAAGGCCGATTCCAACGGAATCTTTACATTTGCCATGCCCAAGGCGGGCTGGTGGGGTTTTGCCGCGCTCATGGAAGGCCTCAAAAAGATCAAACATCAGGGCAAAGATAAAGAGGTCGAAATCGGTGCCGTGATTTGGGTTCACGCGTATCCGATGAAGTAAGATCCCCAAGGGGGCTTCTGCATTCCCGAATCTCAGCCTCGCAAAGCAACGATTCGGCCCGGGCTAATGCAGCGCTCTGTCCAGGGCCGCGGCGATAAGTTCGGGGATCTGGGCCGCCTGGTTGTGTAGAAGTGTCCGGGGATCGATGAGGATGGTGTCCTCCTTCACGAGGACGATGACCGGAGGGTCGCCTGCTCTCAATTGCTGTTCAAGCCTTGCTGCGGAGATCTCTGTCGGTCTCACGGTCACCCTCGGGCCGGCGAGGTCCCCCATGGGGAGTGCTCCACCGCCGACCCTGGCAATCCCCTCTTCTGTGCCGACCACCGCGAGGGCACCAACACGAGCTTCGACCTCGCGGGCAAGGGTCTCTGCAGCTTCCCGAAGCTCCTCCTCGGGCCGCGTTATCATCGCCAGCGTAGGGATTGCCTCCGCGGCGGCGCTCGGCCCCGTGTACTCCTCGAGGGTCGCCTCGAGACCGGCTAACGTGAGCTTGTCCATGCGCAGCGCACGAGCCAGAGGATTGGTCCGCATCTTTTCGATCAGACTAGCCTTTCCCGCGGCGATTCCCGCCTGGGGGCCTCCCAGGAGTTTGTCACCGCTGAAAGTGACGAGATCGACGCCTGCTGAAATGGCCTGCTGGACCGTGAGTTCGCCCTCGAGCCCGTATCGGGTCAAGTCCACGAGGCAGCCGCTGCCCAGATCGAACATGGTCGGAATACCCTTGTCTCGGCCTATGGCGACCAACTCCTCCAGTTTCACTTCACGGGTAAAGCCCACGATTCGGTAGTTGCTCGGGTGAACTTTGAGGATCAGCGCGGTCTGCTCGTTGACCGCGTCGACATAGTCGCGTGGGTGGGTGCGATTGGTCGTGCCCACTTCTCGGAGTATCGCTCCGGAGCGGGCCATAACGTCGGGAATCCTGAAGGAGCCTCCGATCTCGATAAGCTCCCCCCGGGAGACCACGACCTCTTTGCCCTGAGCCAGGCTCGAGAGGGCGAGCAGAACCGCTGCAGCGTTGTTGTTGACCGCCAGGGTGGCTTCCGCGCCGGTCAGCTCTTCCATGAGTTGCCGGAGGTGCGCGTTGCGCTCGCCTCTGCTCCCCTTTTCGAGATCGTACTCCAGATTTGAGTACGAAACCGCGGCCCGCTTGATCCTCTCGGCCACCCGAGAGGAAAGCGGCGATCTGCCCAGGTTCGTGTGTACAATCACACCGGTTGCATTGACGAGAGTACACAGCTTCGGCCCCACTCTCCGGTGCAGGAGCTGTTCTATCCTCGAGACCACAGCCGTGAGCGCACAATCGTCTGCGGTTGCACTGCCCTGTCTAATCTCCTCCCTCAGCTCATCGAGGCCGCGGCGGACCACGCGCTTGACAATCTCCTCGGCATAGTTGGCGAAAAGACGCGCAACCGACGGATCCCCCAGAAGACGATCCACAGAGGGAATGGACCTGAGAAGCTGATGTTTCTTTGAATCTTCCATGAAAACCGGATTGCCGGGTATCCGGGATCAGAGCAATTTAAAGGATTTCAGTGCAGCCCGGAAGTCCTTTTCGTACTGCTCGAAACTCTCACTCGGCGCGCTGAAGTCCACGTTGATGACTTTGTGGGAGGAGATCACGACGAGCCGCATGGTCCGCGTGCGTTCCGGATTTTCCGGCGCCTTTTCCGTATACACAAAGGCGCGGCCGCCTCGGACTCTTGTTTTGCGGACCTTTTCAAGCTTCTTGTTTTTTTCCACGGACTGGAGAAGCTCCTTGAAGAGTCTGCCAGGCGTGTCAGAGACGAGGTCGCCCACAACGACGTAAATCTCGGCGGGGCCTTTCGTCCACTTCACTATGCCGCTCTGATCCGATCGGGCGAGTTTGAATTCGTCGGGAACTTTCATCTGAAAGACCCGTCCGAGAACGTCGCCAACATACTTTTCGGATGCGTCGGATTTGTCCTTCCCCTCCGCAGCCCACGAGAGGGACAGGGCGATGAGAACAAGCAGGGCAACCGTCACGGTCCTAATGGCATGGTATGGTCTCAAGGGAAGGTCTCCTCTTTGCTTCATTTCCGTCGAAGGCCGGGTGCGGCGGCCGGCGCGGGACGAGACGAACATTCATCCTCACTTCCACTGGGCTCGAACTCCCGTCCGATCGCCTTCAACCGTGGAAATTGACGCCGGGTCCGTCGATTGATAGCATGGATACACGAGCATGTCAAAATCGGACCGCACCATAGAACAGGCTTTCCCGCGGACCGCCGCGGTCTACGTTCTCGGCTGTAAGGTGAACCAGGCGGAAGCGGCCGCGATGGCTCGCGTGCTCCGGGAAGCCGGTTATCGCGTGGATCGGGACGCGGCAGATCCCGACCTCATCGTTGTCAACACCTGTTGCGTCACCTCCCGGGCGGAGGGGAAATCGCGGAGAACAGTTCAGCGCTTGGCCAATCTCTATCCTCGCGCTTCGTTGATGATCACGGGATGCCTCGCGGAAGTCAACCCCTCTGCATTTGAGGGCCTCCACCCGAATCTCAGGGTGCTGGGAACCTTTGAAAAGGATCATTTCCGCGAGCATGTCGGGAGAAGATCGTACTTTGAAAAGAGGTTCGGGGCACAACAGTCCACCACCTTTGGTGATATTGCGCTGACCGCGACGGAAGGCAAGGCCCGAGCGTTTCTCAAGGTCCAGGATGGGTGCTCGCAGGGCTGCTCCTACTGCATCGTTCCACGGGCACGGGGACCTTCCCGCAGCCTCGCGCCCGGAAAGGTCACGGAATACGCGCGCCGAATGGAACACCAGGGATTTGCGGAAATCGTGCTGAGTGGGGTGCACCTCGGGATATACGGCCGGGACCTGAGACCGAGGCTGACTCTGGACAATCTCCTGGAGAGGCTCCTTGACGCGTGCCCCGGGGTTCGCTTCCGTCTGAGTTCGGTCGAGCCCCAGGAGATATCTCCCCGGCTGATTGAACTGGTGGGCGGCCATCCGAGGGTCTGTCGGCATTTCCATATTCCCCTTCAGAGCGGAGACGACTCGATCCTCAAACGAATGGGGCGCCCGTACGACGCGTGCATGATCGAGAGGCTCGTCACGGCTATACGGGGGTCCTCTTCCGAGACCTGTGTCGGGATGGACGTCATGGTGGGGTTCCCCGGGGAAACTGATGAGTCCTTCCTGCGGACCCGCTACCTCATTGAAAGACTTCGACCGGCATACCTGCATGTCTTTCCCTTTTCACCCCGCCCCGGTACGCGGGCAGCCTCCTTCACCCCCCGAGTCGCCGATGCCGTTATGCGGCGCCGCGTCGAGGAGCTGAGAGCTCTGTCCGATCGATTCAGGTTCGCCTTCTGCCGTGGATTCGTCGGAAAAGTGCTGACTGTAATACCGGAAAAGGGTTCCGACCCGGATAAGGAGACGATCCTCGCGCGGTCCGATAACTACATCCGACTCGAGGTCCCCCAATCCTTGCTGCCGAAAGACAAGAAGAGTTTCCCGGTGACAGTGGAAAAGGTCGACGGCAACGAGGTGTGGGGAGTTCCCGTCGACATGGACGGAGGAAGCAAATGAAAAGTTGCCCCACCAGGACACCAAGACACGAAAAGCACAAGAAATCTGAAGGACGGAGCTGCAAAGGCACGGAGAAGAGAGAAGAATTGCTTTCGTGCCCGGGTACGGGACCTTCGTCTTTGTTGTTGCTTACCGCCGGCCATGGACCTCGTACATTCGGGAGGATAGTTGCAGCACACGGGATGCGGTGACAGAAGGGAGCCGTGCCGGCTGGCTAGCCGCTCCGCTTCATGGTCTTCCGGATGAGGCTTCGGGCTTTGCCGAGGTGTTCCCGGACCCGTTTCAGATCTTCCTGGTTGCGCTCGTTGAAGAAGTTCACAATCGCCTCGCAAGCCCGGTAAGACTCGGTAATCGATTCCCGGATCATCGCGTGAAATTGGGTGAAATCCTGGGGGGGAATGATCGCAAAAGTCTTCGAGTCAAGGATCTGCAACTGGCGCTTCATGGAATCCATTTTGACCGCGATGTCGGAAGGCACCACCGGCGCGTTCGGATCGGAGGGATCGAAATCCTCCACGCTTAACGTGGGAACTCGAGTCATCAGGAGCGAAAGCTCCTCGAGGATGGGCATGGTCGCCTGAACATAGTCCCGCACCTCTCGGTTCTCGAGGAGGTCGTCCGACAGAGGAGACACCACAGGCTTTTCGACGACTGCTGGTTCAGGCAATTCCTCGACGGTCGCGGTCTCCTCGGACGGGTGCCGTGGTTCGTCCGGCGGTTGAAGGGCATCGGGAGTCGGTCCGGGCACCGTATCAAACTCCTGTTGCGTGGGTATCTCAGGCTGCGGCCGGGGCTCCTGCGCGGGAGGCTCGACAGCGGGCGGCGCCGCGGACTCAGGTTTGGGTTCCTCAGTGGGAGCCGGTTGGGTCTTTGGTTTCAACTCAGGGGGTGCCGTCGACTCGGGCGGCGCCCCGGCCTGAGGCTCAGGTTCCGCGGCGGGCGGTGGTTCGGGCATTTGTTCCGGAGTCGGTTTGGGCTCCGCCGCCGGGATTACGGCCATCCCCTGCCGAGGTTGAATCGGTATCCAGTCTGAGGTCGGGACTTCTTGCAGAGCCTCAGGTTCCGTGTGCAGCGGGACAAGTTTCTCTTTGGCAAGCTCTGCTGTGAGCAATTCCGGGATCTTCGGGACCGCCTTGGACTTCAGAAGGGCTTTCCTGGGCGGGCGAGCCTCCAGAGGATGCTCGGGAGCAGAGGGCACTCCGATGACGGCTCGTGTTGATCCTTCCTCCGGGACTTTTTCCTTGGCTCCCTCACGTGTGCCGGGCCGGTGCAGAGGTTTGACGGGCAGAGGTTCAAAGGGCAGCCTCCGAACGCCGGGTTCCTTGCGCGGGGGGGGGTGGTGCGCGGTCTCAGCATCAGGTTCAATCAGTGTCGGCTTCTCATCGGACGTGGGCTGCGACTCGGGCTTCTTGGGCGAACCCTTTTTCTTTCGAGGTTCACTGCCCAAGATTCTATTGATGCTGATTTCCGGAAGCGGGACTCGGAATCCCGGAACGGCTGCGCTACCGGCCGGCGTTTTCGAGTTGGCTGGTGACTTGGGAGCGTCCCCTTTGCCGGTACAGGGCGTGGGAAGACAGATTAATCCACCGACCAGGAGGGCCAACCCCACGCGTACCCTCGCCTTCAACCGACTCGGAAGCGGTTTGGGAAGGGAGGATCGATCAGTCCCGTACGTGAGCATCTGCACTGACCTCGGCGTACGCCATATGCATTGGTTTATAATTTTAGTCGGTTGCATAGGATTCGTCAAGTTCGGCGAGAAGGTCGGCAGGACTGCGGTTCAGTGAGTCTGAGCCCTGAAGTTCTCGAATCCTGTCGAGAATGCCATTGACAAAGGCCCCTGAATTCTCCGTCCCGTATCTCTTTGCCAGGTCGACCGCTTCATTGAGCGTTACTCGTTCGGGTATTTCCGGAAACCCGGTCATTTCCGCAATGGCCATGCGAAGAACACTCCGATCGACCCGGGACATTCTGTGGAGTTTCCAATGATGGGACAGCCGACTTATCAGCTCGTCTATGGCCTGCCGATCCCGGGATACTGCTGCAATCAGGCCTGCCGCGAAATCCTGCGTGACTCTGCCGAGTTTGAGTACTTCGTCCTGATCGCTCGCAAAATGGTGGGCGAGAGTGTCCAGTACCTGCAGGGGATCCTTCCCCTGGGCGTCGGCCGCGAAGAGCACCTGAAGGACAAATTCGCGCGTCTTACGTCTCGATGGCACCGGGTGAAGCAGTCCGATCAATGTGGATACGGCCCGGCTGGAACGTGCAGGCCGTTGGGCAATTATATCTGCTGAAAGACATTGGCCATTTCTATGGCCGCAAGCGCGGCCTCAGCGCCCTTGTTACCGGCTTTGGAACCCGCTCTTTCGATCGCCTGTTCCACCGTGTCCGTGGTGAGAACGCCGAAACTGATGGGAATGGTGGATTCCAGCGCAGCGTGAGCTACTCCCTTGGCCACTTCAGCGGCAATGTAGTCGAAGTGGGGTGTGGAACCGCGGATCACCGCGCCAAGCGCGATGACCATGCTGTACTTGCCCGACCTGGCCAGAGCGGAAACCACCTGGGGAATCTCGAACGCGCCAGGCACCCTGACGACCGTTATGTCCTTTTCACTGGCTCCGTGGCGGATCAGAGCGTCCTCCGCGCCTGCAACGAGCCGCGAAACGATAAAGTCATTGAATCGGCTTACGACAAGAGCCGCGGTCAATCCCTTGGCGTCAAGCTTTCCCTCTATGATTGCCGTCATATAACCTCCGAACCGGCCGTCGCGTACGCCCGGGAATGAGCGTCGAGAGTGCCGCGTCAGGCTAACAGTTGTTCTTCAGGTCCAGCTTGTGTCCCATCTTATCCTGCTTGGTCATCAGATAGCGGATGTTCGTGGCGCAGGGCTCCACCGTGATCGGCACCTGTTCCACCACCTCGAGCCCGTACCCTTCGAGTCCCACGATCTTCTTGGGGTTATTGGTCATCAGGCGCATCTTTCGAATGCCAAGATGGCGAAGGATCTGTGCCCCGATCCCGTAGTCTCTCAGGTCGGGCTTGAATCCGAGCCTCAGATTGGCCTCGACCGTGTCACACCCCTCATCCTGCAGCTCGTACGCCCTGATCTTGTTCTTGAGGCCGATTCCCCGCCCCTCCTGCTGCATGTATAGGATAACGCCCCGTCCTTCCTCGGCCACCATCCTCATGGCCTTGTCGAGCTGGCTCCCGCAGTCACAGCGGCGGGAACCGAACACGTCGCCGGTGAGGCACTCGGAATGGACTCTGACCAGGATCGGTTCGTTCGGATCGATTTCGCCTTTCACTAGAGCTACATGTTCGAGATTGTCCACATCGTTTTCATAAACGTAGAGGGCAAAAACACCGCCAAAGTCTGTGGGCAGGGTCGTCTGGGCGGCTTGTCTGACCAGTGTTTCGGTTCGGACGCGGTACTGGATCAGATCCTTGATGGTACAGATCTTCAGCCCATGCTCCTGAGCGATTCCCATAAGGTCGTGGAGCCTGGCCATCGTCCCGTCTTCGTTCATGACCTCGCAAATGACCCCGGCGGGCTCCAAACCGGCAAGGCGCGCCAGGTCGACGCTCCCTTCGGTTTGGCCGGCCCTGACCAGCACTCCTCCCTGCCTAGCCCTGAGGGGAAAGATATGGCCGGGCGAAATCAAGTCTTTGGACTCTGCCTCCGGGTCCACCGCGGTGAGAATGGTAACAGCTCTGTCGTGCGCCGATATCCCGGTTGTGGTGCCCCGGGCCGCTTCGATGGAGACGGTAAAAGCCGTTTCGAACTTGGATTTGTTGTCGGGTACCATCAGTGGAATGCCCAACCTATCTATCTTCTGGGCGGTCATAGACAGACATAGCAGACCTCGGCCGTACTTCGTCATGAAATTGACGGCTTCTGGAGTGATCCTTTCAGCCGCCATCGTAAGATCGCCTTCGTTTTCACGGTCTTCGTCGTCAACAAGGATAACCATTCGTCCCTGCCGTATTTCTTCGACCGCTTCTTCGGTTCCTACAAGCACTCCCATCAAGTCCTCCGCGTTTAGATAAATCCATGCTTTTTCAATGTTTCCTCGGTAATACCGGTGTCCCGTTCTTCGGTTCTCAGCAACTTTTCCACATATTTTCCAATGATATCATATTCCAGGTTAACTTTATCATTGACTTTTTTCCCGGTCAAGCCGGTCAGAGCCGCGGTGTGGGGGATGATCATGACCCGGAACCGCGAGCCTTCAACTTCGTTAACGGTCAAGCTGACTCCGTCAACGGCAACGCTTCCCTTCTCGATCAAGTACCGTCCGGAATCGGCTTCGAACCCCAAGAGGAAGCCTTCGCCGGCTTCCCGCTTCTCGACCAGCCTCCCCACGCAATCGACGTGTCCCAGCACGAGGTGTCCGCCGAGTCGAGCGTCAAGCCTCAGCGCCTTCTCCAGATTGACGCGGTCTCCGACCCTCAATTCGCTGAGGGTAGTCACTCGCAGGGTCTCCGGGGAGACGTCCGCGACGATGCGGCGTCGTGACGGATCGACTCCGGTCGCGGTCAAGCAGGCTCCGTCCACGGATACGGAGTCGCCCTCGCGAACGTCTGAGAGATCCAGGCCGGACTCGATTTGGATCCTCGTGAACTGTCCGGACCGCTCGATCCCTGCAACCTGACCGCGTGCCTCAATTATGCCTGTAAACATCTTCCCTATCACATCCCTTTCGGTTCCCGCGACCGGACCCAAGTCTGTCCGAGGCCCCCTCGGCAGGAAACAGATGCCTGTGTCTCACCCGTCCCATGGAAGCGAGCAGGTTTGACTTGACGTCCGGCGCTTCTTTTTCGACCTCTGCCAGAAGCGACTTGACCCACTGCCGCCGGGTTCCGCTCATGCCCTCATATGAACAGAAGCAATGGAGGATGGGGAACCCCGAGGCCCGGGCGAAATCACGCGTCATCTGCTCCTTCACGTAGACCAGCGGGCGGATAACGCAATTCCTGCCATCGTCCGATAGGAGGTTCGGACTCATTGCCTTGATCGTGCCGCTGAAGAAAAGATTCATGAGGAGCGTCTCGACGAAGTCGTCCAGGTGATGTCCCAGCGCGATCTTGTTCCATCCCTCCCGCGCGGCGAAACTGTATAAAATACCGCGTCTGAGCCGGGAGCAGAAGGAACAGGGATTCGTGCCGTCAGTCAGATTTTCGTTTACCACGTCCACGATGTTTCCGGGAACGACCCTGTGCGGGATACCATCTTGCGCCAGTCGTTCCTCCAGGAGGGAAGTGTCAAACCGAGGCGGACCGGGATGGATGGTGATTGCAGCAACTTCGTAATGGACAGGCGCTTTGCGCTGAAGTTCCCTCAACGCGTAGAGGAGCGTCCAGGAGTCTTTCCCGCCGGAGAGGGCCACGAGCACACGGTCCCCCTCGTCGATGAGTCCAAAGTCGCCGATTGCTCTGCCGACCAGGCGTGTTATTCTCTTGAAAAGGAGATTCCTCATTGATTTCTGTCCGCTCCATTTTGGACGGCCGAGACTGTGCGCGGGACTTCCCAGCTCTATGATATGCAATTGGCGTCCGACTGCAACCGCCTTTGGGAAAGGAACGTGATTTGACCCTGTATTTCGAGATGAGACCCGACTTTCTGACGCTGATCGGCAGCGTCGACTCCGGCGCGTATCAGCTTATTATTCGCCTTGATCATGCGGCAAACCTGCGGGTCGGAGCCCTTGGGAGTTTTGACTTCCCGCCCGGAGTATACATCTATACAGGACGGGCTGCCAGGAATCTCGCTGCCCGACTCACCCGGCACGTCGGAACCGGAAAGGCCCTCAGATGGCACATCGACTACCTTCTGAAAGCGGCGTCGGTGGAAGCAATCCGGATCTATCCCGGCAGGGCTGACGAAGAATGCGCCATAAACCTTGAGACCGTTCGCGTTCATAGGTATTCTTTTCCCATTCCGGGATTCGGTTCCTCGGACTGCCGGTGTCCCGCTCATCTTATATGGGCGGGAAACAGGGGACACCAGGCGCGCCCACTCCACGACGGGTAACCGAACGTGCAGTGTGGACAGGCCGTGCAGGCCGGCAGCGGTACCCAGCGCCAACCGGGAGCCGGAATCCATTCACAGGGAGTTGATATTTGATCTTCCTCAGCCAAGTAGCAAAATATTTCGACGGCAAGCCGCTTCTGCAAGATGTAAATATAAGCGTGCACCGGGGCGATAGCGTGGGAATTGTAGGGCCTAACGGGGCCGGCAAATCGACCATTCTCGGCATGATGGCAGGAACGGTGACCCCGGACGAGGGCGATGTTTCCGTCGAGAAACGGGTTCGGATCGGAGTGCTTCTTCAGGAGCAGATCGAAGGCCTTGATCGACCTATTCTCGAGGAGGTAATGGATGTTGCCGATGAACTGAGCGAGATCAGGGACCGGCTCAAGTCACTGGAGATGAAAATGGAGTCGCTCTCCGAGGAGAGCGGGCAAACGGAAGCGATCCTCGAAGAGCATGGGCTTCTGCAGCACGAATTCGAGCGCTATGACGGCTATTCCCTTGAGTCCCGGGCGCTCAAAGTTCTTCAGGGCCTTGGATTCGACCCCCGGGACGCCTCGCGGCCCTGGAAGGAATTCTCCGGGGGCTGGAGGATGAGAGTCACGCTCGCCAAGATCCTCCTCGCGGAACCGGACGCGCTGCTCCTGGACGAACCCACAAACCATTTGGACCTGGAGAGTCTACTCTGGGTGGAGCAGTACCTGTCCGGCTTCAAGGGCGCGCTAGTTCTCGTGTCGCACGATCGAGCATTCCTCAATCGACTGGTGAAGAAAATCGTCGAGGTCGACCGGGGAAAAGTAACCGCGTATACGGGCAACTATGATCAGTACGAAAAGAACCGACAGATGCAGGAACAGGTATTGCTCGCATCGTACAGGAGTCAGCAGGAGAAGAGAAAACACATCCAAAAGTTCATAGATCAGAACAGAGTCAAAGCCCGTACGGCCAGCCGCGTCCAGAGCAGAATCAAGATGCTGGAGAAGATGGAACAGGTCGAGCCTCCACGACAGCAGAGGACCCTCAAGTTCTCTTTTCCCGAGCCGCCGGCCTCGGGTCGACGAGTGCTCGAGATCAAGGCCCTGGTGAAACGATACGACCGGAACACCGTCTATGACGGGCTCGATCTGGTGATGGAACGTGGGGAGCGAATCGGTCTGGTCGGGCCCAACGGGGCAGGGAAATCGACTCTGATGAAGATCGTTTCCGGCACCATCGACTACGACGGCGGCTCGATGAAGTACGGCCATAATGTCAAGCCCGGCTATTTCGCACAGCATCAGTGGGAAAACCTCAGCTCGGACAACACCGTGCTCCAGGAGGCCGCGCTCCCTGCGCCGGGCATGAGGGAGGGCGAGGTTCGGAACATTCTCGGCGCGTTTCTCTTTTCCGGAGACGACGTATTCAAGAAAGTGAAAGTGCTCTCGGGAGGGGAAAAGAGCCGGCTCGCTCTCGTGAAGATGCTTGTGGCGCCCCCTAATCTGCTCCTCCTGGACGAACCGACCAACCACCTTGACATCCCGGCCTGCCAGGTCCTCGAACAGGCTCTCAAGACCTTCGAAGGAACGCTGCTGTTGATAACGCACGACCGGAGGCTCATGGACGAGATCTGCACCGGTATTCTCGAGATTCGGGACGGCCACGCGGAATACTACATAGGCAATTACGGGGACTACGAGTACAAGAAGCGACTTGAAGAATGCGAGCAGGCTGATCAGGTTGAAGAGGCCCTCCCGGCCGCCGGCAAAGACAATCCGGCGCAGCCGGCGAGACCTGCCCGAAAAGAGCGCAAGCGCCGCGAAGCCGAGGCACGCAAGGCACTTTCGAAGCGGCGAACCCCCATCGTCGGCGAGATCGAACGAGTTGAAGAGAAACTCCGGAGCAAAGAGTTGCGCCGAAGAGAGATTCAGACGATCATGTCCGACCCGAAGAACTATGAAAACAGGGACCTTATCCTCCCCCTCATCGCAGAGGAACCGACTCTCACAAAGGAAATCCAGGAACTGGAGACCCGCTGGGAAGAGCTGCAACTCCAACTTGAAGAAATCGAAAAAGATCTGTGCACAGGATGAGATTTCGCCGCAAGAGTTGACGGGGGAGGGCCTTTGTGGCGCAGCCTTTCTTCCCTATCGTGCCCGGCCCCTCAGAAAACGTTGCTATACCGATGGGCGGAAAAGCAGGTAGCTGCGCCCCTATCCTCGGTGGTAGAAGACACTCACGGAGGACTTGTTTCGCCCGAGACGGTCGAATACTTTTTTGTATTCCTGGCTTGCCTGCTCGATGCTCGGTCTCGCTAATGGATCCAGTGCCAGCATGGACTCGGTGACTTCGGCAAGTTCGTGGAGAACTCTGTCCTTCTGGAGTCGCGGGTTAAGTGTGACCAGCCTTGGCCTTGGCTCGCCTTCTACTCTCTTGATCTGCTTTGCCAGATCCTGGCGGCTTACCACCTTCGGGAAGACCATGGGCAACTTGCCGGTGAGCATCACCGTGATGATGGCGCCGACACTGTAGAGGTCAGACTCAAAACAACTCTTTCCCCTGACCTGCTCCGGCGCCATGTACGAGAACGTACCGACGACTTTGCCCCGAAAGACGTCCTCGATCAGATCGGCCCCAACCGCAAGCGATACACCGAAATCTATGACCTTGATCCGATTGACGTTTTCATTCTCATCGACCATATAGAGTACGTTGTCGGTCTTCAAATCCCTATGAACGATGCCTCTCGCCCGGAACCTTGCCAGGCACTCCAGGAGCTGATCGATCACCACTTCCAGGGTGGCCAGGGTGAGGTAGCTCTGCGTTGACAGAGGGGGCTTGAATTTCGCCGTCCAGTTCTTCTCCACCAATTGAGTCAGATTATCATTGGGATGGTACGAATTGATGAGGAGTTTCTCGTCACCTTGCTCAACGAGTCCGTAGTAGTCCACAATATAGGGGTGCTGATCCGGCGCCTGGACCCTGGAATGCATCTTGGCTTCGTAATTCAAGAGCGTCACCGGATCCCCGAACGCCGCGGACATCTGACTCTTGACCGTCTTGAGGGCCACTATCTGGCCCCGGAATATCCCGATGCTGACCTTGCCCATCGCGCCGGAGGAGATGTCTCCGAGGACTTTGACCTTTGTTCCCCTCACTTTCTCTGGGTTTTCCAGAGAGTCCATAATCAGTCTGATGAGGGAGGCCATCTCGTCTCTGGTCTTTGAGCTGAAAAATCGGCCGCTTTCCTGAAGATCGTCCTGGGTACGCTTCTCCATAGCTTCGCGGTCGACGACCGGTTTGTAGAGCTCGACGGCTCGACTGCCTCGAGGGTCGGCTTGTCGGCGAATGCCGTGATAGTCTCCAAAGGCTGCGTGGTAGCGATACGCAAGGAACTTCTGTGCCAGTCTGCTGCCAGCCTTCTCGCCATAAAGGGTGTGGAGATCTGAGAGTTTCTTGAGAAGCGCCGCGCCGCGCCGATTCCTGGTTTTCATTCCCTTGACGTGTTTAGCGATTTCCTTGGGGTCACCCACGTACCTGTAGTCACTGACCAGCTCAAAGAAGCTCCCGAAATCCATGACCGAGATCGTGGCCAGGTGGGACGACACACCTTGGAGCGTATCAATGGTCTTGGCGCCTTCAATCAGGCTGTCGAGGATCTTTTCGTGGAGGAAGTCCGACAAGGCGTCCCGGTAATAGCCCGAGGCAATTCTGTCCACGGTGAAGCCGCACCGGAAGAGGAATCGCACGAGCATCATCAGGTCGGCTTCAAGTTCCCTGTCGGATTTCTTGCCAAACAGAGCGGCCCATCGGGAGGGCTGCGTCTCCAGTGTCAGTCTGAACAACTCCAGAACGGCTCGGCGAACCAGATCGGCCACTCGCAACAGACGGGCTTCTTCGGATTCGCCTTCATCCTCCCGCAGGAAATGGGGAATGAGCGTGGCTGTATCGTCATCGTCAGGGGCATAACGCTCCCTGTACTTGGTATTGAGTTGGGCCAGTGTCCGGCGAATCTGATCAACTGCCTTGGAGGAGGGGCGAAGCTGATCCTCCGATCTTATCCACTTGACCGCGAAGGTGAATATCCCGGCGCCGGCTTCGATCTTCTCGATTTCCTGACGACTCTGTATGAGCACAGCCTGATCGGGAAACTTCTGAGCGGCCCTGACTATGTGGTACAGGACCTCGAAGTACGTCATCGTCTCTCGTTCAAGTTCGGGGAGTACGTCCCTGATTACAAGGAGCAAGTAGGGCAATCGGTTGCGAAGAATGCGCCCGATCTCTCCCATCGGATCGACCTCACCTTTCTGCGCCAGCTCGGCCAGCTCCGCGTAGTGGTGAACAACTCGGTAAAGGTCTTCCCGAAGGGATTGGGCTTCCTGTGCCATCTTTATCAAGTCCTGGCTACGATGAGGATTGTCCGTTGTGCGTCCACAAGACGATTGGAGGAATGGCTCTTCTGAGCTGCAACGCTTGCTCACAGAGCTTCGTCGTAGGTGGCTGCAGCCCCGGGCCGGATCCCAATCACACTATTCCCGCGTGCGCAGATGCAAAACAAATAACGTGGGAAATTCCATGGTAAACTGACTGGAGGGGCAAATACCTTTCCAGTTTCCTACTTTGAGCCCCGTTGCTTGTGAAGTCGGACCAGTTTCTTGAACGCGGAGGTTTCCGTCAGTCGGCGCAGCGCTTTTTCTCCCATTGCATGTTCAACAATGGCCCGGTCCCCGCTTTCCAGAGCCAGGCTCAGGGTCTGCAGGGCCTCCTCCTGCCTGCCGCTCTTAGCGTAGGCCAGAGCCGCATGATAGTGGAGCCATTCGGGTTCAAACGGTTCATTGTGATTCAGCGCGCGTTCGTAGTACTCAAGAGCACCTTCGTAATCTCCGGTCTCCATGGAGAGGTACACCAGCCGGCTCACCGTATACGGCATCAGAGAGGAGTGCTTGTGCAGTTGCCGTTGAATTCCCTGGGACTTGTGTTTGTGCCCGAGAATCCAGTGTGCAACCGCCAGATCAACGAGCGCGCACTGGTCCCCTGGCCTGGTTTCCAGCCCTTTGGAGAAGTACCGGGCAGCTTTTCGCGGCCTATTCCTCTTGTACAAGAAATAGTAGCCGAGGTGAAAATTGATCTGTGCGTCGCACGGTTGGCTGGCCAGCACCTTCCTGTAGAGTTCCAGGGCTTCGTTTTCCCGTTCGAGATCCAGGTACAGGTGACCCAGCTCAGTCACGTACTGGTTGTCTCCGGGCTCGAGTGCCACGGCTCGTTCCAGATGGCGCAGAGCCTGAACGAAGTCGGATTCATCAGAATAGACAAGCCCAAGGTTGAAGTGTGCGTCGCTGTTGCTCGAGTCGAGACGAATGGATTCTCGAAAATCGTCTTTCGCCTTTTCGCTTTCGCCCCTTTTCCAGTGAATGAGTCCCCGGTTGTTGAACAGGTACGCGCTCGCGGACCCGCTCAGCATGATCGCTCTCTCGAGTAGCTCGCCGGCTTCCTCAAGGCGATTCTCATCATACTTCATCAAGGCCCGTTCATTGAGCAGTCGAACCTGCGTTTCCCGGGCCAATTCCTCGGTGAGGCTGTACACGATCGAACCCGAACGAAGGGCATTCAAGTCCGACTCACGCACTACAAGCGTGAAATCGTTCACTTCCGCGACCCCATCCAACCACAGGACTTCCACGGCAAACGCGGGCGTCGCACCCATCTCCACGAGAAAACCCAGATAGTGGTACACGTTTCCGTCCGCGACCGGTCCGGCATCCCAGACCTCGTCGGGGAATTCCAGAGTGAACTCCACCCACTGGGCAAAGCTGGCCTTACCCATACCTGTTCCATCGTAATAGATCCCAGGAAGCGCTTCCACAACATGCTCCATCATGGGAAACGATGGAAGGCCGGTCTCAAACTGAGCATGCTCCAGTCGACCGACACCGAAGCCCACGTGCAGATTCTTTGTCGCCATCAGCAACCTCTGACGTTGTGATCGTGGAGTTCCGCTCGTGAGGAGGTCAGCGGCGGACCAATCCGGCGCGAGGCCGGCAATGGTTGAACAACCCCTATTTCGCACCCCTCAACCAACCACAAACTACTCCCCTTCCATCCGGACGGATTTTCCGCCCGGTCACAGGACACCGCGTACTACAAGTATATTTGTAAAATACCACGAAGCCACGCGCGCGTCAATCAGTTGCCTGCCTGGAGTTTCCCTAACATAATCAGGCGAAGAAGAGCGCAAGTTGGGCGTGAGGCCCCCCCACCTCTCTCTTCTGGAGTGCTTTCCCTCGTCCAGCCTTGCTGAGAATCTCCTTGATCCCGTCGGCGAGGGCATCGTATCGAAAGTTGGGAATCCCGAAGATCCGCTGGGGAGCAGTGAGGGCATGAAGGGCCGGGATCTGAAGCTTCGGCTCGTGAATTCCGAGAATTTCGGGTAGAATTCCGAATTCCGCGAATTCCGGGTACGAATTCCGGGTACACCATACTTAATTCCCCTGAGTTCGGCATATCTGGGCGCATGAGCCGGTTTTCTCACAGGACTCCTTTCCCTCGCTTTCCTCAGCCTGCCCGCGTCATCTCCTCTTGAGAGAAGTTCCAAGCACCAAGGCGCCAACACACCGGGAAGATTAAGACTTCACGGGTTTGGAATTGCAGAGGCAGAAAGAAGAGTTCCGAGCGCAATTGAGTATGGTGTACCCGTAACGCCACATGAGAAGCTCACAAGGGAGCTTACAAGTGCAAAGCTGTTTATTCACCTCTATGATTTCGTGATCGGGATTTGATCTTTTTTGCACGTTCCTCCAATTGTGAGGCTTCTTCTGCCTTGCCCATCTTTCTGTACACCATTGCAAGGTGCCTCAGCGATCGGCCAACGAGCGGGTGCTCCGGTCCCGGCACCTTCTCCCTTATCGCGAGGGAGCGTTTCAACAAGGGCTCAGCCTCGGCACACTTCCTCTGCCTTATATATATCAACGCCAGACGGTTCAGAACGAAGGCCAAATCTGGATGGTCAGGTCCCAGCGCCCTTTCCGATATCGCCAGTGATCGCCGGTACAGCGGCTCTGCTTCGGAATACTTCCCCTGGGCCTTGTACAGACCGGCCAGGTCGCGTAGAGCTACAGCTACACCGGGATTGCCAGTCCCAAGTTTTTCTCGTATTTTCAGTGAGCGCTTGAACAGAGGCTCTGCTTCGGAATACCTCCCCTGTCCCTCATACAGAAGGGCCAGGGCGGTTAGAGCTGAAGCTACACCGGGATCGTCAGATCCACGAGTTTTTTCCCGTATTTTCAGTGAGCGCCTGAACAGCGGCTCTGCTTCGGAATACTTCTTCTGGCGCATACACAGAAATGCCACATTGTTCAGAGAGTCGGCTGCTTCGGGGCTGTCCGGTCCAAAGGTCTTCTCGGCCACATCCAGGGCTTGTTCGGCGATCCTGATTGCTTCAGTATATTTCCCCTCACGGCTAAGTCTGTGCGCCTGCTCGCCCAGCTCATACCACTTCTCCCGTTGAGCCAAGACAGCGGACGCGACAACAAGACACAATCCTAGCGCCACCGCCAGCGATCGCATTGAGATTCTGGGAATTCGTCGAATCTTCATTGAAAATCTCCAGTTCATGTTCAGAGAAGAGCCTTTCCAGAGTTTTATGGTTCTCTTCCGGGCCCTTGGGCTCGGGATGTTTCGCACAGTCATTAGGCTGCCTCTTTCGTATTGGTGGTCAGTGAATTCCGTAGAATTCCGGAATTCCGCGAATTCCGGGTACACCAGAATTCCGGGTACACCATACCTAATTCCCTGAGTTCGGCATATCTGGGCTCATGAGCGGGTTTTCTGACGGGACTCCTTTCCCTCGCTTTCCTCAGCCTGCCCGCGTCATCTCCTCTTAAGAGAAGTTCCAACCACCAAGACACAAAGACTCCAAAAAGATTCAGATTTCACAGGCTTGGAACCGCAGAGGCAGCAAGAAGAGTTCCGAGCGCAATTGGGTATGGTGTACCCGGAACTATACGGAACTACGGGAACTACGTGTCTGGGAAGCTTCCACCGCCAAGTCACGAAGACGCCGAGAAACCAAAGACTCCGAGAAAGCCTCCACCATAGAGACACAGAGGCCACGGAGAAGACTCAAGATCCAAAGAAGTCTCCACCACCAAAGCACGATGACACCACGAAGACGAAGATTCCACGGAAGTCTCCACTACAGTGACACAACGGGCACAGAAAACTCCTAGCTTCCCCAGAAGGTTACGCCTCAGGTACTCGCCTCTTGACCCCGCATCATGGTCCCTCCCGCCACGTGACCCAACGTTGTGTTTGTCAGAAGTACAGCTTGTCTACGACACTCCGGATATGCATCAGTCGGCCGAGCCCGTTGCTCTCTCCCCCGCACGAGCGCAACGGCTGAAAGGGACTTGAAGGAGAGATCCCGACGAGGATGACGTGTTGCTGCTCGTGCCCGGAACGGATCGTTTGCCACGAAGCTTAACGGTTAGCATGGTCTTTTCAAGCGTGTCAAGCCACGAAACAGGAGAGGAGTCTCCTCAAATCCTGATTGGCACGTCTTCACCGCCGTTTGCCGGGGGGTTCTTTCGTGCAACCCAAGTTGAGCGATTTGACAGAATGTCATTGCGAGGAGCGAAGCGACGACGCAATCTCCGCGTTTTGGCTCTTCCACCCAAGGAGATTGCTTCGCTCCGCTCGCAATGACAGATGTTCCAGTCATACGCTTTTTGGAGCGGATAAGGAGCGCTCAATTTAGGGTGCAAGAAACCGGTCCCGGACCACCGAGACGCCCTGATATGGTCTCTGTGCTCTCCGGCACTGGTGATGGGTTCAGTCGGCTTTCCCCTGCTTTACCTTTTCCTGTCGAAATGCTAGACAGCAGACATGGAATCTCTTGTTTCAATCAGAAGGTGTGATCAGTACGAGACCGGGCCTCTGCGCAGCGTCATGGAAGAGATCTTCAGCGATTTGGGCGGACCGGGCGCGTTTGTTAAGACGGGTGACCGGGTTCTGCTCAAGCCGAACCTGCTGCTGGCCTCGCCCCCTGAGAAAGCGATCGTTACGCATCCGAACGTGGTAGAGGCGGTCGCGTCCATACTCAGCGATGCTGGCGGGAAGCTCTTCCTGGGAGACAGCCCTCCAACCGGGCGTCTGGCGAGGGCGCTGACAAAATCGGGGTACGATCCTTTCATGAAGAGACTGGGCATCGAGGCGGTGCCCTTTGTCGAGAAACATGCCGTCCGATTCGCTGAAGATAGAGTGTACCGCAGGATTGACCTCGCGGGGGAGGTCTTGCAGTTTGACGCGGTGATCAACCTGGCCAAGCTCAAAACGCACGCACAGATGTTTCTCACCCTTGCCGTGAAGAATCTTTTCGGAACGATAATCGGCATGGACAAGGCGACCTGGCATTTGCATGCGGGCATGGACTACGACAACTTTGCCACGGTCCTGGTGCAGATCTTCGAAGCAGTAAAGCCCCGGCTTTCCATTGTCGACGGGATACTCGGGATGGAAGGCAATGGCCCCAGCACGGGAAAGCCCCGCGAGGTGGGAATCATTGGCGCTTCTCGGGACGCGGTGGCGCTGGACGCGACCCTCTGCCGGCTCCTCGGATTCGAGATCGAGCGTCTCAGGACCTGCACGTTCGGCCAATCCATGAGACTCGGCGTCGCAGACGCACAACGCATACGGGTGGTTAGTGATGGACTGGAAGGGTTCCCCCTGAAGGACTTCAAGCCCCCCCGGTCGATGATGACCATGACCTGGAACCTGTCCAAGCGGAATCCGATACGAAGGTTCCTGGAAAACAATATGGTTCCAAGGCCTTACATAGATTCTTCGGCATGTTCCGGCTGCAAGACCTGTCTCGAGCATTGCCCTCCCCAGGCCATTTCCGAACGGGCCGGAAAGATGGTCATTGACTACAAGAAGTGTATCTCATGCTTCTGCTGCCAGGAACTGTGTACAGGGAAGGCGATCGACATCGTGCAGCCCCGCCTTGGAAGGGTCCTGTCGAGACTATCCCGGTAACGGTGCAGGGAGATTGCACGGATAATTGACCCATGGACCTCGCGGTTTTGCAAAAGATTGCCGAGGAACTCGATGAGTTGCTTGGCGGCGGATACATTAATAAGATTCACCAGCCTCTTCCCCGGGAAATCGTACTGAGGATTCGCGTCCGCGGCGCAGAAGAGAAGAGACTGATGATCAGTGCCGATCCTCGTGTCGGTCGCGCACACCTGACGACCTTGAGAATCCCCAATCCCCGGACGCCGCCCCGGTTCTGCGCGTACCTCAGGTCACACCTCCAGGGAGCGCTTCTCACCGGCGTCTTCTGCGCGCCGGATGACCGTGTTCTCCGCATCGCCACAGTCCGCGGGCCCCGCGCGGAACCCTCCCTCAGAGACCTCGTGCTGGAACTGCTGGGCCGAGACTCCAACATACTGCTTGTTGACCGGGCTACGGGTCTTATCATGGAATGTCTGCACCGGATACCCGAAAAGGAGCGCGGCAAGAGAATCGTGCTCCCGAAGTTCAGGTATGAGCCGCCTCCCAGGCCCGCCACACACCCTCGGTATTCCGTCGATGAGACCGGGTCCCGCTCGCCGAGACCTGGAATAACTACGCTCCCGTCGGGGAAGAATCGACTCACGCTGCACGCTTCCCCTCCGGAAGACGAACTCTTCAACTCCATGAACGAGGCAGCGGACGCATTGTATGGGCGGGAGCTGGGCTCGATGCGTCTCGAGGCATCGAGAAGATCGCTGCTCGGACCGCTCAAGTCCAAGGTGCGTTCGCTCGACCGGAGGCTCGACAAGATCGAAGCCGACAGGACTCGCTTGGAAAAGCTCGCCGCGCGGCAAGAGGAAGGCGAGCTGCTCAAAGCGAACCTGCATCGCGTCAAGAAGGGCATGGCATCGATCGAGGTTGAGGACTGGAACACCGGGGAAAAGCGTCTGGTGAGTCTCGATCCCGCGCTCGACGCGGTGACAAACATGGAACGGATATTCAAACGCGCGGCCAAGGGCAAGCGCGGGGAGGGGAAAGTCCTTGCCCGGTTGAGAGAGACCCGTGAAGAAAAGGCAGCGCTGGACGACCTCATATTCTTTGTCGAGTCTGCAGCAAACGCTGAGGAACTCGACCGGCTCGCACGCGAGTTTCCCGGGTTCCAGGAACCGATTGGGTCCCAGGCGCATTCCCGGCCGGCTGAGCCCCGAAAGGAGACCGGCTTACTCGTTCGGACCTTCCGCACCAGGTCAGGTCGGGAGGTTCTCGTGGGACGCAGTGGGAAAGGCAACGATCAGATGCTGCGAAAAAAGGCGCACAAGGGAGATCTGTGGTTCCACGTCAAGGGAGTTGCAGGCGCGCACGTGCTCCTCCCTCAGCGAGGAAAAGAGCCTCCGGATCCGGATGATGTTGAGTTCGCAGCGGCCCTGGCCGTCCAGTTCTCCAAGGCGAAAGGGAAGGGCAGGGTAGAGGTCATCGTCGCGGACGTGAAGGACGTCCTGCGTCCGAAGGGAGCGTTGCCGGGACAGGTCAGGATTCGGCATTACCGAACCGTCTTGTCAGAAGGGCTGGACATTTCGGTCATGGGTGGGGAATACGGCGACAAATGATCGACCCCGGATCGGTGTCACGCTGGTCCAGGCTCATCTTCCCCGTGTCTTTTCGATCAAGCGTTGTGCCTGCTTGTCAAGGCCGAGGCCGTGATACTCTGCAATTACTCTCTGTGCAGCCATTCTGGCGGCCTTGTACTTCTTGAGGCTGAGGTAGGTCTGCGCTTTGTAAAGCTCTTTCTCACCGAGTCTCTTACGGCAGATCTTGTACTTCGCTTCGGCTTTCTTGCGCCAGTCTCCCGCGGTCGGATCATCGACCAGACTCTTGAAGGTGGCTTCAGCCCTTCTTACGAGGGTGGTGTCCCGGTCGATCGACGGCATGCGCTTGAAGTAGCACATCCCGATCTGGTACTTCGCCCGGTGCCGCCCAGCATTGTTAGGGTAGAGTTGGAGAAATTGGTGGTAACGGGAAATGGCCTCCTCGTATTCCCCCAGCTCGTAGTACGCGTCGCCTATTCGCTGATACACGTTGGGCATCTGGACGAAGTCGGGGTGGGCTGATTTGAGACGGTCGTACAGCGAGATAGCCTCTCGGTACGACTTCTCCTTGTACCTCTTCTGTGCGGCTTTGAAAAGTTCTTCAGCCGACGCTTTCTCGCCGGGAAGCTTCGGCTGCCAGATGCCGTTGCAGCCGGTAACCAGGAGCGCAATTAAAGCTGCTACGAGGATAGGCGATACACGTCTCACAGTGTCACACCGGCGGAAGAATGTTGGCGACGAGTGCTCTGTATCAGTGCTCAAGCCTTGTGTCAACAAAAACAGACCCCCGAAGAGCAATGACCGGCTGCCACGAGCTCTGCAAACCTGGCCGGTCGGGCAAGCTGAATCGAAAATCGTGGACAGCCATGGCCGGGTTCTCCTGTTCAGGAACCCGATCTTCAGTCGGGGGAGGAGCCTGAAGGAGTCTACCTGGACTCCCGGTTATCCCCACACCTGGCCGCGTGCTTCGGCTCAGTACGTTCTCTGCAATATCTTTTCTGCGAGGCTCAACAGAGCGCTTTTCTCGTCAGATTCGGCAAACGGGCGCAGATGATCCGTTGCTCGCTCCAGGTATTGTCGACTCCGTTCAAGCGTCTGCGAGATACCGCCTCTCCGATCGAGGAAATCCCTGACCCACTGAAGATCTCCGTCCTGGAGGCGTCCGACCTTGAGCAAGCTCAGAATCCGGGCTCGCTCGACCTCATCCGCCCTCTTGAGCGCGGTGATGAGAGGGAGCGTCAGCTTTCCCTCTTCCAGATCCTTTCCCGGATTTTTTCCCATCACCTCACGATCGGACCTGTAGTCTATCACGTCGTCAGTCATCTGAAACGCAACTCCGAGGTTGAATCCGAAGCCGGCCAGTGCATCCTCCTTCTCACGGTCGAGTGCGCCGAGAATTGCGCCGCCTCTACAGGCGGCTTCCATGAGCACTGCGGTCTTGTCCTCGATTACCTGCATGTACTGATCTTCCGTCATATCGACGTTCCTGATGTTCATCATCTGAAAGAGTTCACCCTCACTGAGCCTCTCCGTGGTCCTCGAGACGATTTTGAGTATTCGCAGGTTGTTCAGGGAGGTCAGTATGGAAAACGCCTTGGCGAGTATGAAATCGCCTCCGAGGACGCACATCTCGTTTGACCATAGGGTGTTCGCGGAAGGCAGACCGCGTCGGGAGTCCGCCTCGTCCACGACGTCATCGTGGAGGAGCGTGGCCGTATGGATGGCCTCGATGGCAACTGAGAGCATGAGCGCATCAGGTCCCGTGTACCCGCCCATCCGGGCGGCGATGATGGTGAGCTGCGGACGGATTCGCTTTCCTCCGCTGTTCATGATGTGCGTGCCGATTTCCACGGCGACGG
The DNA here is from genome assembly GCA_964497585.1 of uncultured Syntrophaceae bacterium. Classification (GTDB taxonomy): domain Bacteria; phylum Desulfobacterota; class Desulfomonilia; order Desulfomonilales; family Desulfomonilaceae; genus CAZCDS01. The sequence continues at coordinate 137,212 of CAZCDS010000007.1, read as the reverse complement.
GTACCCGGCTCTGCAGTTTGCCGAGGAGTTCTGCCTCGAGCCTCTCCATATCGGACCGGATCGAGTCCAAGAGATCCAAGCTATTCCTCCTGTTTTTTGTGTGGCTTAACTCTATCATGCGAAGGGGATCGCGGCAAGTTTGATCGCCGTGATCACTCCTGCTTCGCCGGCAGTTTCACGCGGAGGCTTGAGCTTCCCTTGCCCAGGATGATATGATATGAAGGAACGGCAGACGAAACATCTAAGGTTTTTAGGGTATTATGTCAACGTTCCACAAAGTCTGTTGCTCAGTGAGTCTCCTTCTGGTCTGCCTGACCGTCCAAGGGTACGCGTCGGAAGAGCCCGCGACGGTGGAGAAGGCGAAGGAACTGAGAACGGAAAGGAAGATCACGGAAGCGCTCGCTGTGCTCTCAGAAGTAGTGCTGGCTTCACCTGGAAATGTTGACGGATGGCTGCAAATGGGAGCCGCGTTCGAGGACCTGGGCAAGTGGAAAGACGCTGAGCGGTGCTATCGCCGTGTCCTTGAAATAGATCGCGATAATGCTGATGCCCGGAGGAATCTCGAGCAGTTGTTGGCCTTCCGGGAAGCGAATGTTCCGCTGAAGGTATCCAAGGTGTCAAAGGAGATCCTGGTCAATCGGGGGCTCGAAGCTCTGCAACGTCGCGACTATGACAAGGCCCTGAAAACCTTTCGCCTCGTCCAAGGTCTGTGCCCCGACGATCCGCGTCCCCTGTTTTACATAGCCGTGGACTACGAACGCCGAGGACTCAAGGAAAAGGCCGTGGCGACGTACACAAAGACGTCGAAGGTCTTTCCCGGCTTTGTTCCTGCCCGAATAAACTTGATCATCCTCCTGACGGAAATGAAGGCGCGCGGTCGAGCTTCCCAGGCAGCTCGACGAGCGCTGGAGGCATGTCCCGGTGACCATCGAATCAGGTACCTGGCGCGGATGCTCGGAGTAGGAATTAGACTTTCGCATGACCGAGAAGCGATAACCGCGCCCTCTTTGACCGTGCCGAGATGAGAAGTATTCTGCAAGCAATTGTTCCTTGTCTGCTCTTGCCGCTTTTTCTCTTCCTGTTGCTGGCCGCGCCGGTGATTGAGGCGGAAGTGGAAAGGCGTCTTCCCTTGGTCTTCGCCTACGACCTTTCCAGACAACTTGCTTCAGAGATCGCCGCGACCGAATCGCGCGTCGATGGACTTCCTCCCAATTATGGTTCGATTCTGGAGCAGTACGGCTCGCTCGAGAATGATATGAGACTCAAGCGACTCGCCCCGCTTTCGGCCGCATTACCGAAGAGCCACTTTTCGGAAAGGCTCCTTGCACGCTTTATTCTGTGGAAAAGGGGACTTCCCGCGGACTTCCTCTCCTCGGACCCCGTTCACGAGATCAGCCGCGCCATCGGAGTCGCCCGGAGCAAGGAGAAACGTTCGGCCGCGATGAGAGAGAGCATCCTCACTCAGCACAGGTTGGACTGCCTGCGAATCAAGCCGCGGGAGGTCCTTGCCACGCCGCGGATGCGGTATGTGCTGCCGCCCGACGTCATGGCCGATGGATTGGTGTTTTGCGGTGAGCGCATCCCATTGGACCGAGACGATGTCCGGCGTCGCATCGAGGACCAGATAGACTACCTGCTCACCGACCTGAGGGAGTCGACCGTGGTCTGGCTGAAACGAAGGGACCGATACGGGGAAGCGGTGAAGGAAATCATCGAAAGCGAGGGGCTTCCTGGAGAATTCGCACTCCTGCCGGCACTGGAATCGGGGTACGACCCGACCGCGGTTTCTCCGTCCCAGGCCCGGGGGTGGTGGCAATTTGTCAAGACCACGGCCACGGGATCTCTCGCGAAGGATCCGTCCCTTGACTGGAGCCTGCGGGTGGACCAATGGAATGACGATCGCTGTGACCTGGATCTCTCGACGCGCGCGGCTGCCCGGTACCTCAAGTGGATCCGGTCTCGAATCTTCGGAGCGGTCGATCGAGGAAGTTGGCTCACGACGGCAGCCGCGTACAACGCGGGACTGGCGGAAACACAGTACAGGATCGGAGCGTTCAAGACAGGCATCTACTGGGATATAAAGCTCCCGCTCGAGACCGAGGACTACGTTCCCCGATGGATCGCATTCGCGGTCATTGATTCCCATCGGAAACACTATGGCCTGGAGCTTCCACGAACCGCGGCCGTGGGGTTCGATACCCTCCGTGGAGTGCGGCTTGCTCGGGACCTGCCGCTCGCCTTTGTTGCGGCCGCGACCAAATCGTCACTTCGGCTTCTCAAGGAGCTGAATGGCGGACTCCGAAGCCGTCGTCTGGTCTATCGGGCGGCCGCGGACAACAAGGGAAGCGGCTATACGATTCACGTCCCCCGCGGATGCAAGGACGCGGCCCTCAAGGCCCTCCGCCGCGGATCCTACCTGGAGAACGGGTCCGCGGAAGACCGACCATGAATTTCCGTCAATGAGGCAACTCCTCCGATGAGAGCGGTGGCGCTTATCACAGCCGGCGGACAGGGCATGAGAATGGGAGGCCCGTGCGCCAAACAGTATCTTGAATTACGCGGGATCCCGATCCTGGCTCGAACCGCGACCCTTTTCCAAAATCACCCCCTCATCGAAGCGATCATTCTGAGCGTACCCCCCCAGGACGAAGAGTTCGTCAGATCGACTATTGTCGAACGCTTTGCTCTGGACAAGGTGACCGGAGTGGTCGAGGGAGGCCCCACCCGCCAGGCGTCGGTATACAATGGCCTTCGCACCGTACGCGACGCGGATGTCGTGGCAATCCATGACGGGGTGCGTCCTTTCGTCAGGCCCGAAGTGATATCCGGGACGATCGAGGCTGCTGAACGATCAGGGGCTGCACTGGCCTGCGCTCCGGTTCGCGAAACGGTGAAGCGGCGGAACGGATCTTACCTCGAGACGATCCCTCGGTCCTCGCTCTGGCTGGCCCACACACCCCAGGCATTTCGGACGGGCCTCATCCTGGAGGCGTACCGCAAAGCGATCGAGGACGGCTTCGAAGGCACCGACGATTCAGTCCTTGTCGAACGACTCGGCTATCCCGTGGAAATAATTCAAGACTCCGACGACAACCTCAAGATCACCACCAAAGCCGACTTGGAACGAGCCCTGGCAATTCTCGAGCCATAGGACCGACAAGTGTGGGTCGACCATTGCTCCGGTGCGTACGGGTGCCCTCGGGAGTGCGGCCGAAGTGGCCTGCGGCGTCGAGTGTGTCACGTATAGCGGATGTCCAAAACAACGACCGGTTGCCATAAAAGGCGAGGCTTGAGCATCGTTATCAACCGGCACTCCAAAGCTCGTGGGTTCGTGCTCGCTAACAGTTCACGGCGACGCATCGACGACCTCTCCTGACAAGGTCTTTGCAACGTTGATTCAGCGCTTATGGGAGCTGGTTTTCTCCGTATCAGAGGCTGTCGGACAAGCATTTGTAATAGGACAATACTGCGGAGGCCGGATTCCGAATATCCGCGGCCAATCTTGGCGGTGCTGTATCTTCACTTGTCGGTTGCCGCGTCCCAGGGACGGCATTCCAGGATCGTTTTGGTGTACTCGTCGGTGATCTTGACCGGATATTTCCCGGTGAAGCACGCGGTGCAGAAGTGGTTCGCAGGGTAGGGCATAGCCTTGAACATGCCCTCCAGACTCAGGTATTTGAGGGAATCTGCACCGATGAAATCACCGATCTCCTCTTCGGAGTGCGTGCACGCGATGAGTTCGCCTTTGCTTGAGAAATCGATGCCGTAGAAGCAGGGGTAACGGATCGGCGGGCAGCTTATCCTCATATGGATTTCCCGTGCTCCTGCCTGTCTGAGGGTTCTCGTGCGGTGCCTACTCGTAGTCCCCCGTACGATGGAGTCATCCACGACCACAACGCTCTTGTCTTTGAGTATGCTGCGTACGGGGTTGAGCTTGAGCTTCACGCCGAGGTCCCTGACCGCGGGCGAGGGCTGAATGAAGGTGCGCCCCACGTAATGATTCCTGATCACGCCGTACTCGAGGGGCTGTCCGCTGCCCTGCGAGTAGCCGAGCGCGGCGTAATTGCCCGACGCGGGCATGGGGACGACCAGATCTGCTCCGTTGGCAGGGTTTTCCAGTGCGGCCTGGAGTCCGAGGCCCTTGCGCACCCCGTACACGCCCTGTCCGAAGACGGTTGAATCGGGTCGGGAAAAATAGATGTACTCGAAAATACACATGGCCGGATTGGTTTTCCTCGGCCCTTTGACCGACCGCAAACCGTTCTTGTCAGCTACGACGATCTCCCCAGGCTGAACGTCCCTCAGGTATTCCGCTTCGATGATATCCAGGGCGCAGGTTTCCGATGCAAAGACAATGGCGTCGCCCTTTTGACCGATACAGAGAGGCCTGAATCCGTGCGGGTCGCGCGCCGCGAGAATTCCCTCGGGTGTCAGCATGACGATCGACCAGGCGCCCCGCAGGTCGTTGAAAACCCTGACCAGGCGGTCCTCGAGGTTGCCTCTCTTGTGCAGCATGAGATGCGCGATCAGTTCCGAGTCCGCGGACGTCTGGAAAATGGCCCCCTGCGCTTCGAGCTTTCTGCGAAGTCTCGCGACGTTTACGATGTTTCCGTTGTGACCGAGCGCGAATATGCGGTCGATCTGCTCGACGAGAAAAGGCTGAGCGTTGCGGAGAAGGGAGCTACCCGTGGTGGAATAACGCACGTGGCCGATCCCCATGGTACCCGTCAGATCCTGAAGCTTCCCGTTCTTGAATACGTCCGAGATCAGCCCCATCCCTTTGTGAGATGAGACCCTCGTACCATCACTGACGACGATTCCCGCTGATTCCTGCCCTCGGTGCTGCAACGCGTAGAGCCCGAGATAGATCAGCGTGGCAGTGTCTTCCGCACCATAGATACCGAATATTCCGCATTCCTCCTTCTTGGAAGGAGTGTCATGCATGTTGGCGCCTCCTCGGCTCGTAAGGTGAGAAACGTGTGTGTCCCCAAGCCAACCTATCCCCCCTGGCCTCACCCGTCAAGCCAGGGGAATTCGCATTCGAAAAGGACTGTGCTTACCACAGTCCGCTAGGGGAGGAATCGGGGGGTACCCCGCCCGCGCAGGCAGCCACGGTCCTCTCACTGTCGGCTACCGGGCTGGAGGAGAGAAAAAACGGGATTATCCAAACGAGTGAGCTTCAGATAATTCGCCTGTCCCCTGTTAACCTGTTGTGGAGCACCGGACAGGATACTGCGGCCCGGATGGTATCTTCACCGTGCTCTCCAGCCGCTGCGCGGGTCAGCTCCAGACGGAATTTCCACGGGGCGGGGCATGGCGATCCCCGTCGGCTCTCCCCGGGTGTTCTCAACGGTCGCCTTCGGCGCTGTCGTCCTGGGCTTGGCCCGCGCACTCGCTCGGCGAGGGCGAGGGCGGCGCTCTCGGTAACGGGGCGTCGGTGCGGCGGGCGTTTCACCGGGAGGCGCATAGTACTGGACTACTGTGCCCTGCGGCGTCGTGGTTGTCACCTGTACTGCGCCTGACGGCAATTGGTCGACATCCCGGGGGCCTTGGCTCGGAGAATACTGACCGGGGTGCACCGGAGCCCGTCGCGCGGTCCCCTGAGGCGCTGGAGCCCTGGTCCTTTGCCTTGGGGGCGCGGTATACCTGGCTGGTGGAGGCGTCGAGTAAGTCACAGGAGGGGCGGTCGGGCCTGGCCGGCCGCCTTGCCAGTCAGGATAGATACCGGGCGTGCTGGGAGGCGTGAAGCTGTAGTTGTAGGACTGCTGCCCAGGCTGACCCTGCTGCCCCTGTGCGCCGGGCTGACGGTACTGTAGCTGGCCCGGACCGTACGATCCCCCGTAGAACATGGGGCTGGTAAAACGATTTACGATATTATTTGGGGCCTGGCCCAAGCCGGTCCAACCCGATCCCAGAATCGACTCCATGATCCCCTGGCCGAAGGCGAGCCCGTGAAAGGCAATGATCATGGAAAGCGCGACTACCAAGATTCGTATCATGTTTTCCTCACTCCTTCCGCCGCACGACTGCGAGCCGAAGAATGGTGGATGAGTGGCGACAGAGAAAATTCGATCCTATGGTGCCATATTTTATAGCACTGAAGTACCGCTGTCAAGGCATTGCTTGAGTTTATCCTTGCAACCTACCGGGTCATCTGGACAATGGTAGTCGCGGTCAACGTCTCAGGGGAAGTGATCGGGGACCCGGTCGGACGTGAATACGGACCGATTACAGCGGGCGCATGGAGGTTTTGCCAGAGGCCCTCCCTGCCGGCTTCAACTCCGGGGTGATTGAAATTCAGAGAGAGACAAGATCGTACTGCCTGGATCCTAGTCCCATCTTCTCTGCATAGTCAAGCTGGTAGCTCCAGTCGATGTGCGGGAAGAGGGCGCGTATTTTGTCCGCGCCCGGCTCCATGGCCGTCTCGAGCCTCGACACCGGGTTGCCGGGAGCCGAATTGACAATGTCGACCGCGGCCTGATCGATGGCTACCATGTCGGTGGACGCGAGGATTCCCATATCCGGGATGATGGCCCGGTCGGAAAAGGGCGTGCAATCACAGAGCGGGGTGACGTCCGTGACAAAGCTCATGAACAGGGTCTTGCCGCGCTTGTTTTTCAGCACGGCCGCGGAGTACTCGACCAACTTTTCCATGAAAACGGGAACGGACTCGTTCCACTGGATCTGGATAGCCCCTTGGGGACAGGAGAGGATGCATTCCGCGCATCCCACGCAATTCTCAGGGTTGATTCGGGCTTTCGCTTCCGTGCCCTCGCCGCGCACGGTGATGGCCTGTCCCCTGCACCTGACAACACAGTCCCCGCAACCGATGCACTTTTTCTCATTGACTTTGGGGGAGATGTTGGAATGCTGCTCGAGTTTTCCTTCCCTTGACGCGCATCCCATTCCCACATTCTTGATTGCGCCGCCGAATCCCGACAGTTCATGCCCTTTGAAATGGGTCAGAGCCACCAGGCCATCAGCGTTGTAGATGTCCGCGGCAAGATGTGCCCTGCGAATGTGTTGTCCGTCTATATCCAGGGAAACCGTGTTGTTCCCCCGCAGGCCGTCTGCGATGATAGCAGGCGCGCCCACGATCTCCCGAGTGAATCCATGCTCGAAGGCCGTAGCCAGATGCGTACATGCCTCGGTCCTGGAACCTACATACAGTGTATTCGTGTCCGTGAGGAACGGTTTGACGCCGGCACCCTTGAGGCAGTCCACAACCCTCCGAACGAATTGGGGACGGATATATCCGGTGTTTCCCGCTTCTCCGAAATGCAGCTTGACCGCCACGAGGTCCCTGCGCCCGAAAACCTCCCCGGGCTTCAGATTCTGAAAAAGGTCTGATACCTTGTCAGCGACGTTTTTCTTCCAACCGGCCGAGAGGTCAGCGAAAAAGACCGTTGATGTCACGAGTTGTCCTCCGGGGCATTGATCGAGAGAGAATAGAGCGGTATTATCTCCTTGCGAACCCGAAATCTCAAGAAGATTTTTTTTGAAAAAACCTCGTGGATGCGGTAGTATAAAGTCTAGGCTTGAAGTATTTAGAACCGGGTTTGCGAGCCGGGAAAGCTATTGGCTCAATTGTGGGAGGCTCCGATATGAAGAATCGCATCGGAGATATGTTACTACGCGACGGGCTCATTGACGAAGAACAACTGGAGAAGGCGCACGAATTCCAGCGGACAGAACAGTGCAAACCGATCGAAGCGCTCGTGAAGCTCGATTTGATCAACGAGGAGGATCTCGTTGAGTTCCTCATCCGGCAAGAGGGAACTGCAGCGGTGACCCTCGAAGACGAAGACGTTGATCCCGATGCGGCAAGGCTCATCCCCGCGGAAACCGCGCAGAAGTATCTTTGTGTTCCCTACCAGAGATCGGATGGGACACTCCACGTGGCCATGGCGGACCCGACCGACTGGGATGCTATCGATCACATCCGGTTCCGTACCGGCCTTTCCGTCGAAGTGAGCGTGACGTACCTCTCCTGGATACGAAAGGCACTCGATCTTTACTACGATACCGGCATGGCAGCCGATGAGATGCTGGAGGAGTTCGACGACGATGATCTGGAGCTGGGCGGTCCGGACGTCGACGTTGACGTCACCGACATGGCCAAGATGGCCGAGGAGGCGCCAGTCGTCAAGCTCGTCAATTATTTCCTCCATCAGGCGATTCTCAAGAGAGCCAGCGACATCCACATCGAGGTCTACGAGAAGTCCATGCGCGTGCGGCTGCGCATAGATGGTTCCCTCTATGAACTGATGAAGCCGCCCATGAAGCTCAGAAACGCCATCGTCAGCCGAATCAAGATCATGTCGCGCATGGACATTGCCGAACGCCGCCTCCCTCAGGACGGCCGCATCAAGCTCAAACTCGGCCGTGGCAAAGACATGGACTTCCGCGTGTCGGTTCTCCCCACACTTTTCGGGGAGAAGGTCGTCATGCGTCTGTTGGACAAATCGAACCTGCAACTTGACATGACCAAGCTCGGCTTCGAGGAGATTCCTCTCAAGCACTTCAAAGAAGCGATTCACAAGCCTTTCGGCATGGTCCTCGTCACCGGTCCCACGGGTTCCGGCAAGACCACGACGCTGTACAGTGCTCTCTCGGAACTCAACGATCCGGAAACGAATCTCTCAACCGCGGAGGATCCGGTGGAGTTCAACCTCCACGGAATCAACCAGGTCCAGATGCACGAAGAGATCGGGCTGACCTTTGCCTCCGCGCTGAGATCGTTCCTGCGCCAGGATCCGGATATCATCATGGTCGGGGAGATTCGCGACTTCGAGACGGCGGAGATCGGCGTCAAGGCTGCGCTGACAGGCCACCTCGTTCTCTCGACGCTCCACACCAACGACGCTCCCCAGACAGTGAACCGACTACTGAACATGGGTGTCGAACCGTTTCTCGTGGCAAGCTCGGTGAACCTTATCCTGGCACAGAGGCTCGCAAGGCGGGTTTGTCCCGAGTGTAAGCAGGAGATCGATCCACCGACCGAAGCATTGCGGGATCTCGGAGTCAAAATGGAAGAGATCGGATCCTTTCCGGTCTTTGAAGGCAAAGGCTGTGCCGCGTGCAACGGCACCGGCTTCAAGGGGCGCATTGCCCTGTACGAGGTAATGCCGATCTTTGACGAAATAAAAGAACTGATTTTGGCCGGCGCTTCAGCTCTGGAGATCAAGCGAGAGGCGATCCGTCTGGGCATGAACACCCTCCGCATGGCCGGAGTGAACAAGTTGAAGGAAGGTATTACCACCATTAACGAAGTGGCGAGAACGACCATGGGGGATTGACCCGAGGATGAGGGAGCTGTTTGGGTCGGCCCCGGCCAGCAAACGAGACCCTTGCAGACGTGACGTGGCTGAATCCCCCGACGGGGTGATTCATAAGATGAAAGGATAAGTTATTTGGCCAGCCTGCATGATTTTTTGAAAGAAATGGTTGAGCGAGGTGCCTCCGACTTGCACATTACGGCAGGGGTGCCTCCGATGATTCGGTTGCGGGGGGAGCTGGTTCCCCTGGACTATGCCCCTCTCAAGCCCCAGGAAACCCGGCAGCTCTGCTACAGTGTTCTGACCGACCAGCAGAAACACAGGTTTGAGGAAGCGCATGAGCTGGATCTGTCCTTCGGCGTCAAAGGGGTAAGTCGGTTCAGGGCCAACGTGTACACCCAAAGAGGTGCGCTTGCAGGGGCCTTCAGATTGATACCGTACCAGATCCGGTCTTTCCAGGAGCTGGGACTTCCGCCCGTGGTCAATGAGCTTTGCCGCAAGCCCAGAGGACTGGTGCTCGTAACCGGTCCCACGGGGTCGGGCAAGTCCACGACCCTTGCTGCCATGATCGACAAAATAAATGCCGAGCGGCGAGAACATATCGTTACCATTGAAGACCCCATAGAATTCACGCACCAACACAAATCCTGCATCGTGAACCAGAGAGAGGTCAACTACGACACCCACAGCTTCGGCTCGGCCCTCCGTTCGGTCCTCAGGCAGGACCCGGATGTGGTGCTCATCGGAGAGATGCGGGATCTTGAGACCATTGAGGCCGCACTGACGGTGGCGGAAACCGGTCACCTCACCTTTGGGACGCTCCACACGAACTCGTGCGTTCAAACGATGAACCGGGTTATCGACGTCTTCCCTTCTCATCAGCAGCCCCAGGTACGGGCACAGCTTAGCTTTGTCCTCGAGGGAGTGATGTGCCAGAACCTGATCCCCACCATGGACGGTCGGGGACGAGCACTATCACTCGAGATAATGGTCCCCAATGCCGCGATCCGCAATTTGATTCGGGAAGACAAGATTCACCAGATATACTCGCAGATCCAGGTTGGGCAAGCAAAATCGGGAATGCAGACGATGAACCAGTCGCTTTATTTGCTCTATCAAAGGAGAGTCATTTCCTTTGATGACGCGATGGCCAGATCGCCCGATACGGAAGAACTGAGACAACTGATGGGAGGCGTCCCGACGGGGGCAACGGCAGCCAGGCGCCCCCGCTCCCGATAAAGGGATCGCGCGGTCGGGAGTCGATCGAGCTAGAGGAGCAGAGCAATGCCCATATTTGTATGGAAAGCCAGAACAACGGCCGGAAATGTTCTCAGCGGAGAAATGGAGGAGGTGAATGAATCGGTCGTAGCTACCAAGCTGCGTAAGATGAATTACAGCGATATCAAGGTTAAGAAGAAACCGAAAGACCTCTTCGAGAACATTGAATTCTTTCAACCGAAGGTCACGACCAAGGATATCGTCATCTTCACCCGGCAGTTTGCCACGATGATCGACGCGGGGCTTCCCTTGGTCCAATGTCTTGAGATTCTGGCGAGCCAGCAAGAGAACCCCACCTTCAAGAAAGTTCTCTCCGATGTTAAGGGACGAGTGGAAGGCGGATCAACATTTGCCGATGCGCTGAAGCACCACCCCAAGCAATTCGATGATCTTTTCGTGAACCTCGTTCACGCCGGCGAGACAGGCGGTATCCTGGACACGATTCTCCGCAGGCTGGCCGTCTTTCTTGAAAAGGCTGAAGCGCTCAGACGAAAAGTCAAGGGAGCGATGGTCTATCCGGGCGTTGTCGTCACCATTGCGGTCGGCGTTGTCACGCTGCTGCTCGTCTTTGTCATCCCTGTCTTCGCCCAGATGTTCGAGGGAGCGGGGCAGAAGTTGCCGGGTCCCACGCTCTTTGTGATGGCGATGAGCGACTTCATGCGGTCGTATGTCATTCACATGCTCGTCGTCGTCGGCATACTCTTCTTCCTGTACAAGAAGTTTGTGAGCACGCCACGGGGGAGAGAGCTGGTGGACCGCGCCCTATTGAGAGCACCGGTGCTCGGTAATCTCTTGCGGAAAGTGGCCATAGCGAGATTCTGCGCCACACTCGGCACGATGATCTCCAGTGGCGTGCCCATCCTTGACGCGCTGGAAATTACCGCTAAGACCGCGGGCAACGTGATCATCGAGCGAGCCATCATGAATACCAGGTTGGCAATCGCAGAGGGTCGAACGATTGCGGAACCACTCATGGAAACGGGGATCTTTCCCGGAATGGTTGTCCGAATGATTGCCGTCGGTGAGGCAACCGGCGCGCTGGACGCTATGCTCAGCAAGATCTCGGAGTTCTACGACGAGGAGGTTGACGCTGCGGTGGAAGCGTTGACGCAGCTGATGGAACCGCTCATGATCGTCTTTCTGGGGGGCGTGTGCGGAGGAATGGTTATTGCGATGTATCTTCCCGTCTTCTCCATGGCTGGGGTGATCGCTGGCGAAAAGAAATAGAAGGGTCGGCCCTCACCAACACCCGAGGTCGAGGCGAATATCCGATGGAGAGGGGCCCAAAAGGCCTCTTTTTTCTTTACCCGCAGTCCGGGCCTTTGAGTGCACCGGCATGTGCGCTCGTTGTCGGTTTGCGTAGGATGGACTCCGCTTCGAGGGAGAGTCTGTTTCTCCCCCTCGAAAGCAGGAGATGACACAGGGTATCCTTTTGCTCTCTCGCTCCGAATGGCGCGACACTCTTGACTTTTTGGGACAAAAAGGATAAAAACCCGGTCTGGATTTGGCGAACGATAGAGGAGACTGTCACCATTGACTCAACCCTCATCACAGGACAAGGAAGAACACTCTTCCGGCCTGCTTGAGGCCCGCCTGCGCAAGATCCGAGATCTTGAGCAACTTGGGGTTCCTGTCTTCACGACCGGGTTCGCACCCGATACGAGCGCCGAGCAGTTCAGGGAAAGGTTCGCGGACTGCGCAGGGTCGGAAGAGACCGAAGAGAAAGTCTTTATGACAGGGCGCATCATTGCCATGCGAGTCTTCGGAAAAGCCTCGTTTCTCAGGCTCAGGGACAACTCGGGCGATTTCCAGGTCTACCTGAGAAAGGAAACTCTGGGGACCGACGAATACAAGCTGGTCAAGAAACTGGATGTTGGCGACATCGTGGGCGTGAAAGGAGGAGCCTTCAAGACTCGGACCGGCGAACTGAGCGTGCTCGCCGGCGAACTCAAGCTTCTCACCAAGTCTTTGCGTCCGCTCCCTGAAAAATGGCACGGCCTTACCGACGTCGAGACGCGTTACCGCCAACGATATGTCGATCTGATCGTCAATCCCCACGTGAGAGAGATTGTACGACGAAGAAGCCGTATCACGGGTTACATACGCAACTTCCTGGAAGATCGAGGGTATCTTGAGGTCGAGACTCCCATGATGCAGACGATTCCCGGTGGCGCGACCGCGAAGCCCTTCACCACCTATCATCACTCGCTCGATCGGCATCTCTATCTCAGGATAGCTCCTGAGCTATATCTCAAGAGACTTCTCGTCGGAGGATTCGACCGGGTATTCGAGATAAACAGGAATTTCCGCAATGAAGGGATCTCCACGCAGCACAATCCTGAGTTCACCATGTTGGAGTTCTATCAGGCCTACGCGACGTACCAAGATCTGATGGACCTGACCGAAGAGATGATCACCGGGCTCGCGGTCGACATCGGAGGAACCCTTACCGTTCCCTACGGGAACGGAACCATCAACTTTTCCACTCCGTGGGAGAGGATGACGGTACGGCAAGCGATTCTCAAGTATACGGATTTGGGAGAAAACGAGATCGATGACCGGCATACGGTGTTCCTCAGGGCCCTGGACCTGGATCTGGACGTGGGCAAGGAAGACTCGCTGGGCAAGCTATGGATGGCCGTATTCGATGCGATAGTCGAGGAGAAGCTCTGGGGACCGATCTTCATCTACAACTATCCGGTCGAGGTTTCGCCGCTCGCCCGTCGAAACGACGACGACCCAACGGTTACCGACAGATTCGAGCTGTACATCTGTGGCCGCGAGATTGCCAACGCCTTCACGGAACTTACCGATCCGCTCGATCAACGCAGCCGCTTCGAGGAGCAGGTTAGGGCGAGAGAAGCGGGTGACGAGGAAGCCCACTACCTGGACGAAGATTTCCTCGTGGCACTCGAGTATGGAATGCCGCCCGCGGCGGGCGAAGGGGTCGGCATTGACAGGCTCGTGATGCTGCTGACGAATTCTCAGTCAATCCGAGATGTTATCCTGTTCCCGCATATGAGGCCAAAACAGGAAGTCTGATGAGAATACCCTTTGAGATTCAGATCGGGCTCCGCTACATGAGGGCCAAACGGAAACAAGCCTTCATCTCCGTTATCAGTGCCTTTAGTGTTTTCGGCGTCATGCTCGGGGTCATGACGCTCATCATCGTCCTGGGAGTGATGAACGGCTTTGAACGCGACCTGACGGAGAAAATTCTGGGAACCGTTTCGCATCTCGTGGTACTAAACCAGTCAAGTCGCACGATGACTGGATGGCGTTCGCTCATGGACAGGATCGAGAAGTTGGATGGCGTCAAGGCGACCACGCCCTATGTGTACGGTCAGGGCATGCTGTCGGCACGGGGACGCGTCCGAGGTGTGGTCGTGCGCGGGATAGATGCCAAGACCGCGGGGAAGGTGATTTCCCTTGCAAAGTACCTCACCAAGGGGAAGCTGTCAGATGTTGCTTCGTCCCAGAATGGGAACCCAGGGATCATTGTCGGCAAGGAACTCGCGGGGCTCAACTCCCTGAGAGTCGGTGACCTGGTGCAACTGATTTCACCTCAGGGCAAGCGCACGCCCATCGGAGCAGTACCACGGGTGCAGAGCTTCAGGGTTGTGGGGATCTTCAAGTCGGGCATGTACGAGTTTGACTCCAATCTCGTGTACATGGCCTTGTCTCAGGCGCAGAAGTTCTTTGAATTGGGACGGGGGGTGACAGGCATCGAGGTTTCCCTGAATGATATTTATCGTGCGCCGATCATCGCGCAGCGGATAGAAAAGATCCTGGGGGCCCCTTATTGGGCGAGAACGTGGAAGAGCATGTACAGGAATCTTTTCAGCGCATTGCGACTCGAGAAGATTGCCATGTTCATCATTCTGACCTTCATTGTGCTCGTGGCCGCGTTTAGCATCATCATTTCCCTGACGATGATGGTGGTGGAGAAAAGTCGCGATATTGCCATATTGAAAGCGCTCGGTGCGACTTCTGAGCGTATCATGCGCGTCTTCGTGGTTCAGGGCATGATCGTGGGCGTCGTTGGGACCTTTTTGGGAGCCCTCTTCGGATTGATCGGATCGGCTCTGTTGGCTCGCTATCACATAGTTGAGCTGCCTACGGAAGTCTATACCATAAACACGCTGCCGGTCGCGGTACAGGCACCGGATGTCCTGATCATCTGTGTAGTCGCCCTGGCAATCTGTTTCCTGGCAACCATATATCCCTCGTTACGTGCTGCCCGACTGGAACCGGTGGAGGCGCTGCGCTATGAGTGATCCAGTCCTGTACGAAGTGGAGGACCTTTGGAAGAGCTATTCCAACGGCGGCAAGGAAGTGCAGGTTCTGCGCGGGGTGAATCTCTCCGTGCGCAGCGGCGAAACCGTCGCGGTTACGGGGCCGTCCGGAGTGGGTAAGAGCACCCTCTTGCATATACTGGGATTGCTGGATCGGGCGGGCCGCGGCACATTGAAACTCGATGGGATCGACGTGCTCGGACTTGGGGACACTGATCGAGCCCGCTTGCGAAACCGGCGGGTGGGATTCGTATTTCAGTTCTTCCAACTCCTTCCGGAGTTCACTGCGCTTGAGAACGTAGTCATGCCCGGACTCATAGCCGGTGATCCGGCTCGGGAGCTTCGCGAACGGGCAAGCCTGCTCCTGGGCGACATCGGCCTTGGCCACCGGGCGAACCATAGACCGGGCGAGTTGTCTGGCGGCGAGCAGCAGCGAGTAGCAATCGCCCGCGCCCTGATCATGAATCCCGATGTGGTATTGGCCGACGAACCAACCGGAAATCTTGATCCGGCCACCGGTGAGGAAATCGAGACCGTCATGAAACGGCTCAACCATACGCACGGGACGACGCTCATCGTGGTCACGCACAATGAGTCCTTGTCCCGGGCAATGGACAGGCGGGTGGGACTCGTCGGCGGAAAGCTCGAGGAGCTTCAATGAAGAAGCTGTATTGCATAACCGTTCTGTTGGTATTACTTCCCGTTCTCTCGTTCGGGCAAGAGACCGAAACCAAGAGGATTATGATCTTTCCCCTGAAATCCGTAAGTAAGACGGGAAAGGTTTCGTTCACCGCTGAACCGACCCTACTTCTGGGAAACGAGCTGGAGCGTGAAGGCGGTGTTGATCTTGTTCCCGGGCAATCCTTCGTTTCACTTGTGGAGGGCAAGAAGGTCGACGTCAAGAGGATTGCTCGGATGGGCCAACGGATGGGACTCGACGCGGTCCTCTGGGGTACGGTGAGGAGCCTGAAGGACGGTTATTCGTTGGAATTGTGGGCCATGGGCAAGGATCCGAAAAAAAAGCCTAAATTTTTCTCCACATCGGGTAAGGATATGGAGACACTCTTCACCGCGATGGGCGATCTTGCAGTGGAGATTGGTCGGGTTGTCCTCGGGAGACCGACAATCGGCGCCATAAAAGTCGAGGGAAACAAGCGCATTGAAACGCCCACTATCCTCAGCGTGCTGAAGATGAAAGCTGGCGCCCCCTTTAGCAGGTCCGGGGTCGCAAAGGACATCAGAGCCATCTATTCCCTGGGGTATTTCGATGACGTACAAATCAAGACGGAAAAAGGGAAGGACGGACGCGTCGATCTCAACATCATTGTCAAGGAGCGTCCCTTCATCAAGGAGATAGGAGTAACCGGCAACAAGCAATTCTCAAAAGACCAGATCCTTGACGCCCTCACCACCGAGTCACTGAGAGTCCTCAGTCCCAGAAAGATCGCCAATGACATCGTCAAACTGAAGAAGATGTATGAAAAGGAAGGCTTTTACGAACCCAAGATCACTTACGAGATCAAAGAGCTGTCGAGAAACGAGGCAAAACTGGTCTTCAAGATAAAGGAGGGAGTCAAGAGCTACCTCACCAAAATTATCCTCGACGGGGCCAAAAAGATCAGCGCGAAAGAACTCAAACGTATCGCCCTGAACATAAAGGAAAAGACTTGGTACTGGTTCCTGGACGAGTCGGGGACTTTCACGCGGGAGAAACTCGAAGAAAACCGCAGGAGGCTGATGGGCTACTACCTGAACAAGGGATTTCTCGACGTTCAGGTCGGCGCTCCGAAGATGGAGGTGAAGGGCGGCACCGTTACGGTCACCTACCCGATCAAGGAGGGCCCCCGGTTTCAGGTACGAAAGGTGGCGGTCACCGGAGACCTGATCATGCCCAAGAAGACCCTGCGCAAACTCCTGGGAACGAAGCCCAAGACCTGGTGCAACAGCCGTACCGTCCATGACGATGTCGAGACCCTCACGAAGATCTACAACAACGCGGGGTACGCCAACGCGGACGTTGAACCGATCCGAAAATTGAATACCGATTATGACTTCGTAGATCTTACGTACCGGATCACCAAGGGCAAGAAGGTCAAGATCGGACGGGTCGACATCAGAGGGAACGACAGGACTCGGGGAAAGGTAATCCGAAGAGCCCTCGCCATCGGCGAAGGAGAAGTCTATAACGCCAGGCGTATTGATCTCTCCAAGAAAAACCTTGAAGGAATGGATTTCTTTGAAGCGGTTCAGATCAAAACCCATCCCGGCCCAACCCCGGGCGTCATGGACCTCGAAGTCAAGGTTCAGGAAAAGAAGACCGGATCACTCGCCGCGGGAATCGGGTACTCTTCCCAGGACGGCGCCATGGGTAACATCAATCTCAAGGAGCGCAACCTCCTCGGCATGGGCATCGTGGCCAATATCCAGGGAAGCCTTTCCGCGAGGCGCAATAACTACGAAGGATCCCTCACCTATCCCTGGATCATGGATTATCCTCTGCGGGGTACTGTCAACGGGTACAAGCATCAGCAGAGTGAGAAACGCTACTTCCGTGAGAGCGACGGGTTCGGACTCCATTTTGGCTATCCTGTATACGGGTTCTGGGGACTATCCTGGGGATTCGCCCACGATTCCACGAAACTCTCCGGCTTTCAGAAGCCTTTCCACCAATCCATCTGGGAATACTACAAAGAGTACGGATTCAATGCCGACCGGTACAAGAACCTGTCAGAAAACTCGGTCTCCGTAGCGCTCACAAGGGACACCCGGTTCGGATCACCGATTCCCGTTGGTGGGAGCAAACTTGTGTTTGGCAGTCGCTTTTCGGGATTCGGCGGCGATGTTGCCTTTTCTCGCTATTTCACCGATCTGGTCTACTACAAACATCTGTTTTGGAAAGCCGTGTTCAAGGCCAAAGCCACCGGCTCAGCATTGGTTGAAACACCCGGCTTCCCCATACCCTTTGATCGGAGAATTCTGCTCGGCGGAATCTCGAGCATCAGAGGATACCAGGCCCGTCAGATCGGACCGGTCGACAAGTACGGAAATGTCATCGGGGGAGATAGATCTCTCTTCGGTACCTTTGAATGCCTGTTCCCCCTGTTGCAGCGTCTGAATCTGAACGGCGTTGTCTTCGTCGACGCCGGCAATACGTGGAACGCCATTGACATGCCGCTGCCCGACGAGATAAAGGCGGGAGCGGGAGTGGGCGTCCGTTGGATGTCCCCGATGGGCCCCGTTCGCATCGAATACGGGTGGAAGCTGACGCCCGAAAGAGGCGAAGCTCCGGGAGCTTTTGCCTTTGCAATGGGGGAGCTTTTCTGAAACGCACGCCGCTGTCAGCAGGTGAAGGGTCGCGGATCGAAGAATCCTCCATCGGGCTTCCAGGCCCACGCTCATAATGCGGCCTAGAAGGACGGGAGCGTGGGGGGCGGAATGACTTGTACCAAGTCTCCGCCAAAGCAAGGGCATCCCACTAGGTGTCCCGACTATCCCGCTCCAGCCGGGAGAGGGTCAGGGTGAAGGAGGCCACTGCGGGACCCCAGGGAGGGAGCCGCCGGTGGGCTGCAACGTTGTCTTATCCTACACCTGGTTGACAGCCGGGCTCGAGGTCCGGTCAACCGGATTTGAAGGAAGAATCCACGATGTACGGAGTAAGGAGTGAAGGAATGAAGAAATATCCGGTTTTGATGCTTTGCGTCATCTTCGCGACGGTTGTTTTCTGCTCGGGAGTCGCACTGGCACAGGGTGCCTCGTTCGCCTATGTGAACTTCCAGCAATTCGCGCAGAAGTCGAAGAGGTTTGCCGCCGCCCAGAACAAGCTGCGCCAGGAGGTGGCTCGTAAGCAGGCAAAACTTCGGGCAAAACAAGAAAAGCTCAGAGGGTTGCAGGAAGCTCTCCAGAAGCAGCGTCCCATGCTGAGGCCAGAACGCCAGGACGCAATGATCAAGGAAATCGGTATCCTGGAAATGGAACTGAAACTCGCCAATCAGAGAGCAAAACAGTGGCTCCAGAACGAGCAGCAAGAGAAAATGGAAGCGATGCGGCGGGATATTCGAAAGATCATTGAAGGGGTTCGCAAGCAGAGGAAGATCACTTTTATTTTCGACTCCATGGGGCTGCTCGGCGCGGACCCGAGACTGGATATCACCGACGAAATAGTGGCGAAGTACGACGCCCAGGCGCCCGCAAAACCGGCGGCCCGGACGCCGAGACCAAAACGCGGAGCTGCCGCGGCGCCTCGAAAGAAGGCTACAGCCGGGCCCAAATCAAAGCCCAAGGCCAGTCCCAAGAACAAGAAGTAAACTGTCGAGGGGAAAGCCGGAACTCGATGACCACCTATACCCTGGATCAACTCGCCCGGATACTGGGGGGCCGGCCATCGCAGGCGCCCGGTCCCGTGATCACAGGCGCGCGGCCTCTTGAGCACGCCGGCGACACTGACATAACCTATGTCAGTCAACCGAAGTATCTGAAGAACCTGGATTCCTGTCTGGCTCGCGCGGTGCTTCTTCCCCCGGACCTGGATGCCGGCGACCGGCCGTGCATCCGGGTCGCGAATCCCGAAGCGGCCTTTGCTCGGTTAACGGCCCTGTTCTATCCTTACCCGGAACCGGGACGAGACGTTTCCGCCCGCGCGCAAGTCCATCCTGAGGCAGTGCTGGGCCGAAACGTCTCAATCGGCGCCTTTACCGTGGTGGAACGGGGAGCCAGGATCGGGAACGATTGCGTGATAGCTCCGCACGCGGTCGTGGGCGAGTACGCGCAGATCGGGCAGGGGACAAGAATCTTTCCCCATGTTACGATCTACCCCCGCGTAAAGATCGGTGACCGTGCCATCATCCATGCGGGAACCGTAATCGGGTCCGACGGCTTCGGGTTCGCTCGGGATCTGGACGAGGGTGGGAGCCCCGTGAGCGTCAAGAAATACCACAGCGGAACAGTGGAAATCGGCGACGACGTAGAAGTGGGAGCGCTCTGCGCGATCGACCGAGCCCTGGCCGGGACCACGAGGTTGGGAAACGGGGTGAAGCTGGACAATTTGGTGCAGGTGGCTCACAACGTCGAGATCGGCGACGGCACGGTGATCGCGTCCCAGTCGGGGATTGCCGGAAGTTCCTCGATTGGGCGCCACACCCTATTGGGCGGCCAGGTGGGAATCAGGGACCACGTCGCCGTTGGTGACCGTGTGGTTCTCGCCACTCGGGTGGGGATTTACCGGAACGTGCCGGATGGATCGGTCATGGCGGGATCGGTCCCGGCCATGCCCCACAGGGTATTCCTGCGAGCTCAGTCTCTCTTCAAGAGGCTCCCGGAAATGCTCGAACGGATCAGAAAACTTGAACGGCTACTCCAATCCGACAGCAAGGAAAGCGAATGATTCATCCCACGGCAGTAGTTGACCCCCGAGCCCAACTTGGCAAGGACGTCTCTCTCGGTGCCTACACGGTGGTGGGCGCGGACGTTACCATAGGAGACGGATGCCGAGTCGGACCCCACGTGACCATTGACGGCAAGACGACGATCGGGGCGGGGACGATGATCTCGCAGTTTGCAGCCATTGGCGGGCCTCCTCAGGATCTCAGCTACAGAGACGAGGAGACGCGTGTCGAGATAGGCGACAGGGTGTGCATCAGAGAATATGTTACGGTCCACCGCGGGACCGTCAGAGGCGGAGGCTCGACGACGATCGGGGATGAGAGCTTTCTCATGGCCTACTGCCACGTTGCTCACGATTGCCACCTTGGCCGGGGAGTGATCATGGCAAACGCCGCTCACCTCGGTGGACACATAGAGATCGGGACCAAAGCGATCGTGGGCGGTGTGGTCGCAGTTCACCAGTTCGTGCGCATCGGAGAATTTGCGCTCGTGGGAGGGGTTTCGGGTGTGGCCAAGGATGTGCCTCCGTACTGCCTGGCGTCCGGATCCCGGATCTACGTATACGGCCTCAACGAGGTCGGGTTGAGACGGAACGGCTTTTCCCGTGAAACGATCCTCAAGCTCAAACGTGCATTCAAGATTGCCTTTCGGTCCTCACTCCACATCAACCAGGCTGCGGAAAAGATCCGGACTGAGATGTCCGACGTCCCTGAAGCCCTCAAGTTTGCCGATTTCCTGGTCACGTCGCGCCGGGGCATGGCACGGGTTTCGCTCAGTCGTCATAGTTTCAGGAAGGCGTGATGGTGGAACCTGTCGGAATAGTCGCCGGCTCGGGCGGTTTACCGCTGCATGTGGCGGCTCAGGCCGTTCGTCGCGGGCACAGGGTCCTGGCTATAGCATTTCCGGGCATTACCGATTCCGCGATCGAGAGCCATGTGCCGGATGTCCTGTGGCTTAAACCCGGCCAATTGCAGAAGGCCATTACCGGCCTCAAGTCTGCGGGGATCAGTCGTGTGGTCATGGCCGGTAAGATCGAGAAATCGAACCTGATGCGTCCGTGGAAGCTCGGTCTGGATCTACGCGCGATCAAGATGATGCGATCGCTCGGGAATTGGGCCGATGATACGGTCCTCGCGGCCATTGCGCGCGAACTGCTCAAAGACGGCATCCTGGTCGAAGAAATCACCGATTGGGCTGATGATCTGATGGCCCCGCGGGGAGTGCTCACCCGCCGCGTGCCTTCCTCGCAGCAATGGGAAGATGTCGAGTTCGGCCGGACCATGGCCAGAGGAATCGGCGAACTGGATATCGGGCAAACGGTCGTCGTGAAGAACCGGGCCGTGATCGTCGTCGAGGCCATCGACGGAACCGACAGAGCCATCCTGCGTGCCGCGGACCTGGACATTCGCGACACGGTGGTGGTAAAGATGGCCAAGCCGAAGCAGGACATGCGCTTCGACGTGCCCGGCGTCGGTCCTTCCACGATCGAAAGCATGGTTGCGGCGCACGCGAAGGTCCTGGCAGTTGAGGCGGGAAAGACCATGATCGCGGACCGGGATGAAACCCTGCGAAAAGCGGAAAAGGCCCGGATATCGGTCGTGGGTATCCCGGCCGACGGGCCGGTGAGAGACGGGGAATAATGAATCGAGTCCAGGCCGCCGGCTGGCCTGCGCTCCTCTTGAGGAGGACCGGGAGAATCCGGTGAAAATCTACAGACGGCTTCTCAGATACCTCCGCCCGTACCGGGGCAGGCTTATTCTCGCGGCCTTCTGCATGGTCGGTGTGGCCGGCCTCACCGCGTCGCTCGCCTACCTTGTCAAACCGGCGCTCGACGAGATCTTCCTCAACAAAGACCAACGCATGCTCTACATCATTCCCCTGGTGGTGGCCACGGTGTACATCCTCAAGGGGATATTCGATTACGGGCAGTACTACCTCATGTCGTACGTTGGGCAAAGCGTGATCCGGGACGTGCGTGAGGCGATGTATTTGAAACTTGAGGAGATGTCCGTAGGGTTCTTCATACGGCATTCCACCGGAGAACTGCTTTCACGGATGAACAATGACGTCGCGCTCGTTCAGGGGGCGATGACCAACGCCATCACGGGGCTGGTACGGGACTCCGTTACGGTGCTCGCGCTGGCCTTCGTGGTCTTCTACCGGGACTACAAATTGGCGCTCATTGCCATGGTCGTCTTTCCTCTCGCCATCTATCCGCTGCTCAATTTCGGAAGGAGACTCAAACGCTACTCCAGGCGCATGCTCGTCTCCATGGAAGACATCACCTCCCGGCTCAACGAGACGATCTCCGGCATCCGGATCGTCAAGGCCTTCGCGATGGAGGAATATGAACGGGACCGATTTCGGTTCGAGAATCAGAAGCTCTTTAATTCCTTCATGCGGAGGTTCAAGGTTCGAGCGCTCTCCAATCCGGTCATGGAGACCCTTGGCGGGTTGGGGGTCTGCGCGATCGTGACGTACGGCGGATACCAGGTCATAACGGGTCAATCGACCCAGGGCACCTTCTTCTCTTTCATGGCAGCGCTCTTTATGCTCTACGAACCGATCAAGCGGCTCAACGAGGTCAACATCACCATCCAGGAGGGAGTAAGCGCGGGAGAACGGATCTTCGCCCTCCTCGACACTCCTGCAGAAGTGGTGGACCGGCCGGAAGCGCGGAGTCTCGAAAAGATTCGCGGAGAAGTCCTGTACGACCGGGTCAGCTTCGGGTACAACAGCGAGTCGGTCCTCTCCGAGGTCACGCTTCGGGTCGATCCCGGTGAAGCCATCGCAATTGTGGGGGAGAGCGGGGTAGGGAAGAGCACGCTCCTGGACCTCCTTCCGCGGTTCTATGACGTCTCCGCCGGAACCATCAGCATAGACGGGATCGACATCCGGGATTTGACCCAGAAGTCGCTACGGAAGGCGGTGGGGATCGTGACCCAGCAAACGATCCTCTTCGATGACACGGTCCGCAACAACATCGCATACGGCCGTCCCGAGCTCCCGCTGGAGCAAGTTGTTCGGGCAGCGAGGGCCGCGCACGCGCACGACTTCATCACAGCCATGCCCGAAGGCTATGACACGATAATCGGAGAGGACGGAATCAAGCTTTCCGGTGGTGAGCGCCAACGTATCGCCATAGCCAGGGCGCTTCTCAAGGATCCGCCGATTCTCGTTCTTGACGAGGCAACATCGAACCTGGATTCCGATTCTGAGAAAGCGGTCCAGAAGGCCTTGGAAGAGCTGATGCGGGGCCGTACGACCCTGATCGTCGCACACAGGCTCTCGACCATCAAGAATGTGGACCGGATCTATGTGCTGAAAGGCGGCCGTGTCGTGGAGGAGGGCTCCCACGACGGGCTCCTCGCCGCGGGCGGCGAATTCGCGCGGCTCTACAAGCTCCAGTTCTCCCTGGATGATACCGCTCCGGAATCGGCCGCTTCTGCATCGACCATCCCGCTCTGAAGATGAGTCTTTCGTCACCACTCAAAAGGATACTGCTTTCCCTTCCCGCTGCAGGGTATCACTCAGTGCAGAGGCTCCGTGAGGAAGCCTACCGCGCCGGCATCCTGGAAAGCCAGGCCGCGGGGCTCCCCGTTGTGTCGGTCGGCAATATTCTCCTCGGAGGAAGCGGAAAGACGCCCTTTGTTATCTACCTGGCAGAAATGCTCCATGGCCGCGGGTTCCGTCCGGTGGTCGTGAGCAGGGGATATCGAGGTTCATACCAGGCCCGGCATCTTGTGGTGAGCGACGGCAAATCAGGAGTGCCCCTCGTGGAACCCGGCCTCTGCGGGGACGAGCCCTTCCTCATCGCGCGAAGGCTGCCACACGTTCCCGTTCTGGTAGGGCGCAGGAGAATCGATCCGGTGACCGCGGCCGGCCACCTCTTCGGGACGGATCTCGTCGTCCTTGATGACGGTTTCCAGCACCTTCCGCTGCAACGCGACGCGGACATCGTTCTGCTCAACGGGACGGAAGACCGGATGTTCCCGCTTGGCCGCCTGCGAGAGCCGTTCTCGGCCGTCAAGAGAGCTGACATTGCGGTCCTGGTGGGAGAGTATGCAACAGTCCCCGAACCCGCGAAACCGTACCTCCGCGACATTCCGGTCTTCCCATGCCGTCAGGTTCCCCTCAGCGTCGAAGCGTTCGAGGGTTCGTTTCCCGTGGATCACTACGCGGATCGGGACGTGATACTGGTGTCAGGAATTGCATCCCCCGAGCGTTTCCGGCACACTGCCGACAAACTTGGATGGCGGGTGAACCAACACCTGGTATTTCCGGACCACCATTGCCTGACAGAAACCGAGATCAGCGACGTACGTTCCCGCGCCGGCGCCTTGCCCGTCGTGGTGACGGAAAAAGACTGGGTGAAACTACCTGGCCGAGTCAAGGAATCGGGCAGGATCGCTGCCCTGAGAATCGGCATCGTGATGGACGACGAAGATGCCTTTTGGAGCCGATTAGTTATGAGATTGCCGGAGCGACGAGCCCGCGACGACGCTTCGCCCCCATAATCGGCAAAAAGGGCACCGCACTCGAACTCATGCAGGGACTGAGGGTGCCACTGCGGGCTTGTCCTGCGGGGCTCGCTGTGACCGTCTTTGTGGCACATGGGTAGTACGCAGACAATGGATCTATCCCACAAGAGAATCCTCATCGTCAAACCGAGCTCGCTCGGGGACGTGGTGCATGCGCTCCCGATCGCGCATGCGTTGAAACGTTGCTTTCCCTCCTGCCACGTGGGATGGATCGTCCAGGAGAATTTCCGCGCGATCCTCGAGAACGACCCGGCCATCGATGAGATCATCCCCATCTCCATACCATCCACGAGCGATCCGCAAGCACCAAAGGGAATCTTCTTCAACGCGGCCAAGGAGACAGTTCGGACGCTGGCCCGTCTGAGGAAGAGATTCAGGAGCGAGCCGTACGACCTGGTGCTCGACCTTCATGCTTCTTTTCGCAGCGGTCTATTGGAAATGACGAATCCAGGCGGCTTTCGCATCGGGTTCGCCGACGCCAGGGAATTGAATACCTTTTTCCAGCACCACAGGCTCGTCACGGATCCTGACAAGCCTCACGCGGTCGACAAGAACCTCGCGTTCAGCACCTATCTCGACTGTCCCGCGACGGAGCAGGACCTCCGCGTGGTGACCGGCCCAGCAGAACAGGAGAAGGCGCGAATATTCCTGGAACAGGCCGGAATCGGCGAGTCCGATCGACTGGTGTACGCGAATCCCACGGCCCGCTGGGAGACCAAATTCTGGACCGTGGAAGCCTGGGCCGAACTTGCCGATCTCTTCATCGGTCGCGGCATCGCACGGGCCGTCTTTGGGGGCGGTCCCGCGGATGCGGCCTATATCGGAGCAATCGCTCAAGCCATGAGGGAGGAGGCAGCCATCGCGGCCGGGGTGCTCAATCTGGGCGAGTCGCTCGCTCTGCTGGAACGGGCGGACGTGTATGTGGGCGTCGACTCCGGCCCCATGCACGTCGCAGCGTTCACGGGAACCCCGGTGATCGCGCTCTTCGGCCCCACCGATCTCGCAAAGGTCGGTCCGTACGGTCACGGCCACCGAGTGATCCGCCGCGAAGATCTGGACTGCCTCGCCTGCCGTAAGAGGTCCTGCGACGACCGCAAATGCCTCGAAGGAATCACCGCTGAGCAGGTATTGCGGGAGACTGTGGGCCTGCTTCACTGGTAGTCTCCAGCCTCTGTGCCGACTCGAAAGGCTCAAAAGGACGACGCAACATCAAAGTGCCTGCGGCTCGGGACACAGGCAGAGGGATTGACTTGATTGCTGGCGGGAACGTGGCCGCTCCGCATGGCCGGTTCGCTCTTGACACGTGACGACTGTTGCCAGATAATATAAATTGTAATCGAATGATATCATAGTACTAATTTGATGATATGGAAAAAATAGTTGACATCGGAGGTCAGAATTTACATAATGCCATCATGTCAGTTGCAGACGATCTCTTGGAAGCCGTGGCCCGCTTGGGAGCACAGCGCAATGACAAACAGCTGCTGATGCTAATCAGGCGCAGACTTGCATCTCTTGAACAGGAAAGCCCAGACCTCGCCCAGCGAATCTCCAGGACGGTCTCCAGCGCGGGGGGGCTGGGCGCACTCAGAGAGTTCCGTCAACTCGACAACCTGCCAGTAGATGCGGACACTGGGATGCAGCTTCTGCAGTTTGAACACAGGCCGTATCTCGATGTGACCCCCGTACTGGATACCCTGACAAGGGCTGTTCTGGATGCGTTCATTAAGGAACGGCGCCACGTCTTGGAACTTAGAGCAGCCGGTGTGAAACCACCGACGAGCTTGGCACTCATGGGACCGCCCGGTACGGGAAAGACCACTCTAACGCGCTGGCTTGCTCTCCAACTTGACGTTCCCCTCATGACGCTTAATCTTGGTTCTGCGGTCACCAGCTATCTGGGCCAGACTGGACAGAACCTCAAGAAGGCTCTGGATAGGGCGCGCCTGGAACCCTGCGTTCTGCTCCTTGACGAATTCGATGCGCTCGCACGGACGCGGCTCGAAGAAGCCGACGTTGTGGAAATGAAGCGGGTGGTCAATGTGTTGTTGCAGGAAATTGAGAACTGGCCTGACCAGAGTGTCCTTGTCGCCGCGACTAATCTACCGGAACTGGTGGATTCCGCGTTTAGACGCCGCTTTTCGCGCTGGCTGAGGCTGCCGCTGCCGGGGGAGACGGAACGCATACAAATACTGAAGGCTCATTACAGGCTTAACCGGATGCCAAAGGCCCACCTCTCATTGGCTGCTATGTGCCTGGACGGGTTCAGCGGCGCCGATCTTGCCACTTTTGCGAACCGAGCGCTTACCAGACAAGTGCTGGAAAGGGTTTCTCCCACAGATTCCCTGTGGGTCGAACTGGCACAGGAAATTACGGAGCGCCCAGTACCGGAAGATCTGAAAGGCCGCTTTGTTCGAGTGGCCCGGGGGGTGAATCCGAAGCGCTTCACCTACAGGAAGCTGGCGGAACTCCTCGGAATATCCCACACGACGGCCATGAAACTTGCGAAGTCCACGGACGTGAAGGAGCCGACTACAGGTGAATGAGGAACGGTATCCGATACTAGGTAAGGGCGAAACACTGGTACACGGGATAGAGCGTCGCGGTACCGGCGGACCGAAGGTGCCCGTAAGAGACTTCGCGTCGGCGCGCGCTCGTTTGATACCACAGTTGAAGTACTTGCTCCAGCAAATCGACGCGTTTGACGCTGCAAACCGTCTCGACAGAATCTTCTTCAGGGTCTCTCTTGACACTGCATACCTTGCGAAGTCCTATTTCCCCAGCACTTTAGTCAGTGACTATCACTGGGACTTCGTTGGATCCAGACCTTGGTACCAGTTGGAACGGGATGGGAAGGCCTTCCCACAGAGGCAGCTCGCGCGGATGCTCTTCTTCAAGGCTTATCCCCAGGCAATTGAGGGGACTTACCTTTGGCTTAGCGAGCAGGAGAGGACCGTCGGGCATGACAGAAGTGACTTCACAAAGATAGATAGTCTGGGTCTGCAAACAGTCGGGGACAAGCTGATAGGGTTGGAATCGATCGATGTCGGTGTGGTAGAGCTAATTTTCCATCCCATGACAGAAAGGGAATGGAAAGAAGCCGAGGAAAAGCTTGCCACAATACTATCCCCCAGCTCGGACTGCTCCATCATTAGCGAATGGAAGAGAGGACAGGCGGGAGAACCGATTTTCTTGCCCGCCATGCTCACGAAAGCTGCGGTCGAGGAACTAGCCAACTTCAATCCGCTCCGTGCTGCTCGCCCCATGCCGCGCATTTCTGTTCCACGAACAGTTGATAAGCGGTCAATTGTAATGACGAGTTGGCCGAGGAGCGATCCTGGATCGACCGAATACCCTCGAATAGGAGTGTTCGACGGTGGAGTAGACAATACTTCACCAATGCTTGAGGATTGGACATCGAGCCAGGACATAACTCCAGAGCCATTGCAGGACAGGTTCTTTGATCATGGAACGGCGGTGTGTGGGGCTGTGTTGTTTGGTTCCTGCGACCCATCCGGAGGGCAATTGACTGCCCCTCAGCATCGGGTGAAGTGCTTTCGGGTTTTTCCGGTCCCTCAGCACCATGGGCTGGACCTCGATATTTACCAAATACTTGACTGGATCGAAGACATAGTGGAAGACGAAGCGAACGCCGATATCCTTGTCTACGTGCTGAG
Source organism: uncultured Syntrophaceae bacterium (assembly GCA_964497585.1). Classification (GTDB taxonomy): domain Bacteria; phylum Desulfobacterota; class Desulfomonilia; order Desulfomonilales; family Desulfomonilaceae; genus CAZCDS01. The sequence continues at coordinate 108,764 of CAZCDS010000007.1, read as the reverse complement.
TTTCGGACCAGATAAGCCAATAGATGACTTGGAAGTAGACAGATTCACGACCGTGCTGGACAGACTAGCCTACGACAACCCCATTTTGTTCACAGTTGCAGCGGGAAACAACGGAACGGAACAGCCCCCCTTCAACAGAATCCAACCGCCTTCGGATCTGGTCAATGGCATGGGGGTAGGGGCGTTTACGCTGGGTGGAGACGGCAGCCCCGTCCCGGCCGATTACTGTCCAGTGGGCCCTGGACGCCCTGGTTCACGATGCAAGCCTGACGTGTCGGCTTTCGGAGGTTGCGAGGCGCATCCCTTCTGGGTCGTCGTACCCGGTCCACAAGGGAGCGTCCGCCCCAACTCAGGTACAAGCTTCGCTGTCCCGCTAGTTGCTCAGGTTGCATCGGATCTCCTTTACAGGGCGTCGGATCCTGACATGATAACTGCGCAAACGGCCCGGGCGCTCATGATCCATCATGCAACACCCTATCAGAATTGCGAAGCGGGGAGATACGGTCACGGCGTGTTGCCACAGAGTGCCGACGAGTTCATGGAGTGTCTCCAAAACGAGGTGAAGGTCTTGTACAATGGCTCAATAGAACTCACCAAGACCGCAAGACTGCCGTTACCATTTCCGGAAGACCTTGACTTCACCGGCCAAGTCGAATTCAAGTGGACAATCGTCTACACGTGCGATGTCTCCGCCGCCACTCCCGACGATTATACTTTGGGGGGCGTTGAGGTCTTTTTCAGACCGAACGCCTCATTATTCACATACAGAAAGAGCGGCGCGAAGGATCTTCGAGTGGACGAAAGACTGAACCCCGATTCGGTGCCGAAACTGGCGGATCAAGGCTGGAAGAAGGGCCAGCATCCGCTGACGGATCAATACAAGACTGAGCAAGTCCAGCGCGATGAGGGCAAGTGGGATACGGCCTGCACGGGGGTAAAGAGGAAGAGGGCCGGTAACGTATACCGGCCTATGCTGGACTTGCACGCGCTTGGTCGGGGACCGTGGGATCGGCGTGGGGGGCCAGGAAGAATTTCTTATGCCGCTGTGGTTACGGTGAGAGTAACTGATCCCGCAGCGAGACTATACCAAAGGGTCCGTGAACAAATGCCTCAACTTGTACCCGTGCGTCTCAGGCAACGCGCGCGGCGCAGGATAAGGTAATGGATCGACTAGCGAGAGGGTCGGTCTTCTCTCCCTGCTCACTTGGAGGGCGCGGATTGGTACAGAGAGCAGGAGCCCTTACTTATCGGGTGGCTCCCGACCACTCGAGGGGACCGGAACCCCCCTGAGACCCTACCAGCTGGCTCTATGTCAGGCGTGCCACAGTGTCTCACCGCTGCATGGGACTGCCCACAGGTGAAGACTGGCCGGCTGGCGGAGTGTTCGGCGCGGTGGAGCTTGAACCCTGGTAAAAGGGGTTGTTCGATGGGACCGGCTGGGCCGGAGGGAGCGGCGGAAGTGGGCGCGCTGGACCGCGGCCGCGCCGCATGGCCTGGAACCCTGGAGGTTTGACCTTGCTCGCCCTGGGACGGGGCGGAATGGGAGTGGGCAAGCCGGGAACAAGCGGATTGGGATCCTCATAAATCGGGATGTAGTCCTCGGGGGAGAAACAGATTCCCAGGCAGCCCTCCCGAGGAAAGTAGTACGGCGCGTAGTACTTCCAGGGGCCGAATCTCGGTCCGAACTGGCAGAACGCGGAGCTTGCAACGGTCAGGGATGCGGCCGTGACGATGAGGAGCAACACAATGATTTTCCTGGTCATAGCAGGGCTCTCCTGGGCAGGCGAGTGCCTGTAGTTTGAATAATTATACCAATTATCGTAATAGGTTGTCAATTCTTATTGACGTATAGTCAAAGTTACAAAGTTAGCCATTTGAAGTTAAAGCTGAAAATGCTGATAAATCTTCCGAACATGCCACGGAAGTTGGTCCGGGATTGGCAGGTCGTCGGGGTCGCGGGGATCGGCCGGCGTCACCCGAACCGGCGGCTTCTCAGACAATCCTTTTCCCTTGAGTGAATGGTGGTCCAGGATGGCATTCGTCCTTGACTCAGAGGGGCGAATTATGTTCTACTACAATATTTGTCAGTCATTATCTCGGACGCAGCCGGGCGCCGGCGGACCGAGTCCAAGGGGAGCCAATGAAGAAGTACAGTACGGAGGATCTGCGTAATGTGGTGGTCGTTTCCCACGCGCAGTCGGGCAAGACCTCGTTGTGTGAGGCAATGCTCTTTGACGCGAAAGCGGTCGACCGCCTCGGCAAGGTGACGGACAGCACGTCCAATTTCGATTTCGAACCGGAAGAGGTGAAGCGGCAAATCACCATAAGCACCTCTCTGTTCTCGGCCGAATGGAAAAAGAAGAAGATCAACATCCTTGACACGCCTGGCGATCCGAACTTCGCGGCGGAAGTGAGCGCTGCTCTCCAGGCATCGGATGTGGCGATCCTTGTCGTTGATGCGGTCGATTCGGTCAAACCGCTCACGGAGAAGGTCTGGGAAAGCATCGAAGGCCGTGGCTGCCCACGCATCCTCGCGGTAACCAAGATGGACAGGGAACGGGCTGATTTCGAAAAGGTCGTCGCAGACGTAAAGGAAATCATTGGCGTCAAACCCCTTGTGTTGCAGCTTCCCATTGGCAAGGAGGCAGATTTCAAGGGCATCGTCGACCTGCTGTCGATGAAGGTGGTCACCTTTGAGGGGGACGGGAGGAAGGTGGCCGGAGGCGAGGTTCCCGCGGAGCTTCAGGACGAAGCGGAATCCCGGCGTGAGGTACTCATAGAGGATTTGGCGGAAGCGGATGACGAACTCATGGAGCGGTACCTGGAAGGCGAAGAACTCAGCTCCGACGATCTGGCCGGCGCTTTGCGCAAGGGTATTCTCGAGAGGATTTTCCTGCCCGTTCTGGCCTGCTCGGGTACCCGCAACGTGGGGGTGCAGCCGATTCTGGACCTGATCGCCGATGCGTGCCCTTCTCCTGCACAGATGCCACCCGTTCACGGTGTATCCCCTGGCGGCGAGGAAGAGACGCGCGAGCCTTCCCCGGATCAGCCGCTTTGTGCTTACGTCTTTAAAACCCTGGCCGATCCGTACGCGGGGCGGCTCACCCTTTTCAGAATATTCTCCGGCAAGCTGGCGCCCGATTCCAACTTCCTCAACTCGACCCGTGAAGCCAAGGAGCGTTTCGGCCAGCTCCTGACCATTCAGGGCAAGAATCAGAAATCCCTTGAATCCGCCGCGGCCGGCGACATCGTCGCGGTGGCTAAGCTCAAGGAGACGCTCACGGGCGACACGCTCTGCGATGACAAGAATCCCATCGTCATCACTCCGGCTCGTCTGCCACAGGCGGTGATCTCTTTCGCGATCGAGCCGCGGGCCAAAGGCGACGAGGAGAAGATCACTCAGAGCCTGGCCAAGCTCGCGGAAGAAGACCCCACGCTCACGGTTACCCGGGACCCGCAGACGAACGAATTCCTTATCTCCGGCATGGGGCAGGTTCACATTGAAGTCACCGTGGAGAAGCTCAAGCGGAAGTTCGGCGTGGACGTCAATCTCAAGACTCCCAAGGTCCCCTACAAGGAGACGATCCGCGGTTCGGCAAAGGTGGAAGGCAAGCTTAAGAAACAGACTGGCGGCCGGGGGCAATTCGCGGTGGCCTGGCTGGAACTGGAGCCCATGTCCCGGGGCGAAGGGTTCGAGTTCGTGGACAAGATTGTCGGCGGAGTCATCCCCAGGCAGTACATTCCTGCAGTGGAAAAGGGTGTGGTCGAAGCGATGACCGCTGGATCCATGGCGGGCTATCCCGTCATTGACGTGAGGGTGACCGTTTTCGACGGAAAGCATCACGATGTAGACTCTTCGGAACAGGCATTCAAGATAGCCGCTTCAAAAGGCTTCAAGAAGGGCATGTTGGAAGCGAAACCCGTGCTCCTCGAGCCGATCATGAATATGGAAGTGGTCGTGCCGGAGGACTGCATGGGTGACGTCATGGGAGACCTCAATTCACGAAGGGGCCGGATCAGCGGCATGGACGCCAAGGGCGGCAGCCAGGTGATAAAAGCTCAGGTTCCCATGGCAGAAGTCCTCAAATATGCCTCGGATCTGACATCCCTCACGTCGGGCCGCGGACTCTTCTCCATGGAATTCTCACACTACGAGGAGGTCCCCGCGAACATCGCGGAAAAGATCGTGGAAGCGGCTGCCAAACCGGAGGAAGAGGAAGACTAGGGAACAGCGCTCCAGGTCCGGGGAATCCGTGGCATGCGACCGGAGATCCCCCCGGCTTTTCTCGTGCGATCGTTTCGGGACCCCAGGGCATGTCAGGTTCTTCCGGACGAATTCTCTTGCTTGGACGGTATCGTGTCAGAAGGAAAAGTCATTGCCGTTTGTCTGAGTCGACACAAAGGGACCCCAAAAAAGGACGTGGGTTCGGGAGTGCTCGAAAAGGGATTCGGTTTGATCGGAGATGCACATGGTGGCGATTGGCATCGGCAGGTTTCAATCCTCTCCATAGAGCAGATCCGGACCATGGCGGACAAGGGCCTGGATGTCAAGCCGGGCAGCTTTGCGGAAAACATCACGACGGAGGGATTTAACCTCAAAGCGGTCAAGGTTGGTGACCGTCTCAAGATCGGCCACGGCGCACTTGTGGAAGTGACCCAGATCGGCAAAGAGTGCCATACGAGATGTGCCATCTACCATAAGATAGGCGACTGCATCATGCCCGAAGAAGGAGTCTTCGCCCGGGTCCTCGAGGGCGGAGAAGTTGCGGTGGGCGATCCGATCGACCGGGTGGAGTGAAGCGGGCCCTATGAAGGCCACACCCGAGATTGCCAGGTGGTTTCTATCCTCGGAGACACGCCTTTGCACCAAGCGATCGCCTCGCGCAAAATAGGGCTCACGTGCAGTGGACAATTCTGCTTGACACCCGCCTGTATCGCTCTATATACTTACCATTGGTGCGGGAATAACTCAGTGGTAGAGTGCAACCTTGCCAAGGTTGAAGTCGCGGGTTCAAATCCCGTTTCCCGCTCCACTAACCCACCGAAATCATTCAGACCGACCCCCCAAAAAAGTGTCTGCAAGTAATCTAACCTTGCGGAACCATTAAACATCCATTCGATAAATTGTGATTACCCGATATCAATGCCGAAGATGGTGCTCAGTTATCCGGCTGTGTTAATTCTCAACACCGTCCATGCAAATTCCAAGACTCACTCACACCCCAACTCCGATCGGTCGAGAGAGATCATCGTGTACGCGAAAGGCCCGCCGGGGCGCTGCGGATGATGGGAGATAGTCAGGAGCTCCGAACAGATGATGTCCACGAAAGAGATCGCGGATACCGTGAAGCATTACCGGAATTCTTCCACCACGTCCATAACCTCGGTCTCCAGTTTCTCAATTCGCTCAATCTTATGCTCGGCTTTAGTGTCGAGTAGTCCGTATTCTCGTCCGATCTTTTCCAATACATCTGCAATGATTCTTCCCAAATGCATGCCCAGCGACAAGCCCACCCAGAATTCCATGGCATCCTCCGGCTCGGTGGAAATTATCGAAAGATCTGACAAATGACCGTCATTTGTAGGACAAAGGCCAGCCGTCCGAATGCTATCGTATCCTTGATCGGCGTTGCAGCTTTGCAGAAAACGGTCCAGCGATTGCGATTCCCATGTTTGTGCCAGATCAATGGTATATTTCCCTGGATTCGAGCATACCACTCCCTCTGCTCCACGGTCAAACGCAGTCCTGAGCGTGCACCTTCCCCCAAACGCGCTTGATCAAGGTTTGTCAACGGGAAGCCTGAAGTTGCCAGTACGCAAAGGTGACCGAGAAGACGGCCTAGCCGACCCCTGCGATCCCTGGTATTACCTCATCAGTGATGGGTGTGCTACCGTGAGCCGATCTCAATCACGGAATGAGAGGCGCCCATCAAAAAGACCATCGAGGAGCGAAAAGAATACGCCAAGATCATCGCCCAGGCATGGGTTGATTAGGAGAGTTGGCGTCCATGAATTTGGCTGCCACGGCTCGATTTCGGCACCCCCCCCCCGCATCCCTTCAGCACTTCGACAACTGGAATTTCCCCAAGCTCGAAGAGACCGCGTCAACCGTCGCCTGCCATACCATAGTCACTGCGAACAGCCTGAGAGAGCGAACCGCGTACATGAAAATGCCCACCGCTGAACGCCCTTCACAGCACTGTTCTATCAGGATTAAGAGTTACCCAAAAAAGGTAGGTTAAGAGCGAGGCACAGTAGGCCTCATCAGGATATCTCTGTCAGGACGCGGCAGTCAAGCCGTTTCCAGGCAGCATGCCCTTCTCGTTCGCATCATACTAGACCGTAAGCAGATCATCCTGGGCCATCACCGCTGGGAGGTGGCAAGTTCATGTCGCGTCTGCGTGCCAGTTCGCCCATCACTATCGGGCAGTGTTTGGGTGAAGGCACACGTTCAAGCTCGGGGTTGACCGGGAAGCAGAAGGAGTGGTACGTTCCTCTTTTGGGAAAAGAGCCCCTGAAATGGCACAAATGTGGGAATTTGGGTCGTCGGATCGTTTTCAAAACCGCTGTGGAGCCAATTCGGCGGTCGAAGTTTGTAAGACGGCTGGTTTTTAGTCCAAAACGACCGGCATCTGTGCGGTCGTGGACTCGTTCCGGAACATACTTCACGTTTCTGGTGCTCGAAAGAATCCGCTTAACAGAAAATCAGCAAGCAACCCTCTTTTGGCCCTGACCTGCCTCAAAGGGTACATCGCACTTGAGTTCTGAATGGGGTTGATATTGGAGGTCTTTTCGCCCATCAGAGCCGTAGGCTGACTGAAGTAGTCTCGAATCGTGTCTCAATGGAGCGGGGTGGTTCATGAAAACAGGGATTGTGTCGGTAGCATGTACTTGCATTCTTGCGCTGGTTTCGTTCTCGGATGTGAGATCGTCGCAGCCCGCGGGAAACGCGGCGGCACTGAGGGACCAGGGTCGAAAGCTCCTTGAAAAAGCCTCCTCCGCGCACGACGTGAACAAGGCGGTGGAGATGTACATGGCGGCATACAAGGCTTACAGCCAGGCCAAGGATCCCTCATCGGCCGCCCATACCTTGCACGATATTGCTTACGCGTACAGCAAATTCGGGGACTATCTCAAGGCCCTGGAATTCTACCGGAAAGCGCTGGCAATACAGCGACAGTGCGGAGACCTCAAAGGGGAGATGGCCAGCCTTGAGGCCATGGGTAGGCGGTACCGTTTTCTGAATGAGTACAAAAAGGCCCTGCAGGCTTATTCCGGTGCGTTGGCGAGCGCCAGGAGGCTGGGTGACACGGCAGAAGAGGCAGACCTGCTCAAAGAGCTGGGGTCTGTTCACTACAGCTCGGGCAACTACAGAGCTGGATCTCAATTCATCGAGAAAGCAATTGAACTCAGCAGCAAGAGCTTTGAAGGCCGCCGCCAAGCACGCGGCTTCTTTCACAGAGCCCATCTGGAAGGCCTATTGAACCGCAGGGAAAAGGCGCTGGAGCTTTACACAAGGGCGCTGGCTCTGTTCCGGGAAAAAAATGATGTCATCGGCATGGAAACCGCGCTGTGGGGGATTGCCTCCAGTTATCAACGCATGGGTAAATTTGACAAGGCTCTCGAGTATTACGAGAGGTATCTGAAAAGTCAGAAAAGCAGGCGCGCAGACAAGGCAGTGTCGTACACACTGAGAAGTATTGCGAGGCTCCACAAAGAGACGGGACACCATGACAAGGCTCTGCAATTCTATCGGCAGGCGCTGGAAATACACCGGCGACAGCGCGACGCCATGTGGGAGAAGTTCACGCTCGGTGACATGGGTTTCGTGTACAACGAATCGGGCAGATACCAGAAGGCACTGGATTTCTTCGCTCGTGCCAGGGAAGTGGCCCGCAGAATGGGCGACCTCAAGGGCGAGGCCCTTAACTTGGAACACATGGGAATGGTCTATCGGCGAATAGGACTGCACAAAAAGGCCCGGGAGGTTTATGCCGAGGCGCTCAGAATTCGCGTGAGCGCCAGGGATCTGCGGGGGGAGGCTCAATGCCTCAACCACATGGCTCAAGTGAACGCGGAGGCGGGTCGCTTTCGCAAATCGCTGGAACTCCTGGACAAGGCATTGGCAATCAGAAAGAAGGTTGGCAACGCGTCGGATATCTCCGGAAGCCTCAAACAAATCGGGCACGTCTATCAGGACTGGGGCCACTATGACAGGGCCCTCGGGTTCTATCGTCAGGCATTGGACATGGAGCGAGAGGCCGCGTGCTTTGTCTGCGAGCAAGGGACGCTGACAATGATGGCGCGGCTGTACGAGTCTCTGGGCCAGTATGAGAAATCGCTGGAGATGTGCGAGACATCGCTCGCGAAGGCCGAGAATATAGGCTTCTTCGTGGTGCAGACTACGGCTCAGGCTCAAACATTGAGCCTGATGGGAAGAATCTACGTTGCAAGGAAGGAATACGACAAGGCGTTGGCCAAATTCGAAAAGTCGCACGATGTCTTGCGAAAAGACCCCTTCTCTGCTCGATCGGTCTCAGCAGAAATAGGCAACCTCTATCTCGACCTTGGCGAATTTGATCGAGCCCACGTGTACCTGAAGGAATCCCAAGACGACCTGAGCCTCGCAAGATTCTACCTTCTCAGGAAGGACTACCAGACCGCCAGAAGGTATTACCAGAAATCTCTGCAATTCGGCGAAAGAAGTGGAAAGGTCGATGCGCTCTTTGCTGCATGCACGGGATTGGGACGGATTTTTGAAGCCCTCCGGGATTATGACAACGCGGAGAAATTCTACAAAAGAGGGGCCGAGATCGCGGAGCAGATCAGGAGCGGGCTCCTTCCTTCGGAGCGGACAAGCTTTTTCAACGTGCGCATAGGTGGTTTCTATCGCTCGGAGCCTGCCAAGGGCCTGACGCGTATACGTATGAAACAAGGCAGAGCTGCCGAGAGCATCGAGTCCGGCGAACTCGTCAAGGCACGCGCGTTTGCCGACAACGTCTCCCGGAGATCCGAGCTCGGATATGCAGGGGTGCCCAAAGAACTTCTCGATCGTGAAGAGGAGTTGGTCACCAGGCTCGCTCGTCTCAGGAAAGGACTGAGCCAGACCTCGAGAGACACGGACCCCGTGCGATTCCAAACCCTTACGAGACAAATCCTGAAAGCTGAATCCGATCTGAATGGGTTCGTGGAGATTCTTTGGAAAGAGCACACGCCATACGCTGCGGTCAAGTACCCGAAACCCGTTTTGCTCAGGCAGGCCGCGATTCGCCCGGGTGAACACATCGTGGTTTTCGACCTGTTCCACGATGGGGTGGCTGTGCGGCTGTGTGAGGGAAAGAATGTAGTTCGCAGCTCGTACGTGGAATGGGATGCCATTGATTTGTGTCGTCAGGTGAGGAACTTTCGAAGGCCCTTCGAAACCACGCGGCTTCGCCAATACGATCCCAAACTCGGTCAACTCCTCTATAGGAGGCTTCTCGCACCGGTTCTTGCGGACGTTCCAAAAGGAACGCCCCTGGTCATCATTCCGGACGGTATCCTGTGCATCCTGCCCTTCGAGGCCCTGGTTATCGAGGGTAAGCCCTCATGGAAGAGAGGTGAGTGGGGTGACTATCCGAAGGGGCTCCGCTACCTTGGGGAGGTCTATCCCATGGTGTATCACCAGTCCATCACCGCGCTCACCTTAGCCCGAAGACTACGGGGCCGGACAACGGCGGAGACGCGACTGCTCGTGATTGCCGACCCGGTCTTTGAAATGAAAGAGGCAAGGGCTGCAAAAGCTGGCGGCATGCAGGTGTCCGAAGGTAAGAGGGAGTTCTATGCAACCATGATGTCATCCATAAAGGAGGCGAGCGGAGGAAATCTCGTTTTCCAACGGCTCGTCCAGACAGGGCGACTGGCCGAGAACCTTGGAAAAATGTTCGGCGACTCCAGCAGTATCCTCACCGGACTCCAAGCCAGCAAGCGGGTGTTCCTGTCAACAGTGGTCCCTGAAGTCCATCGGTACCGATGGATCGTGTTCGCTACCCATGGGGTTTTCAGCACAAGGATACCGGGTCTGGCAGAACCATTTCTAGCTCTCACCATGGTGCCTCCCGGAACAGACGGTTTCCTGAAAATGAGTGATGTCATGGGCCTGAAGTTGGACACGGACGCGGTGGCGCTGACCGCCTGTCAAACTGGCCTGGGAAAGGAACTCTCCGGAGAGGGTGTCATGAGCATGGGACGGGCTTTTCACTACGCAGGTGCCCGGTCCGTGCTGATGAGCCTCTGGTCGGTGGCTGAAAAGTCCAGCGTGATACTTGTGGAGAACTTCTTCCGACACGTGAAAGGGGGCAGGAACAAGCTGGATGCGCTGACACTCTCGAGGAGAGAGATTCGTGAAATGGGATTTGAGCACCCCTTCTACTGGGCCCCCTTTATTCTGGTGGGGGAAGCAAATTGAAGCAGAGGGGTCGGCGAAGATGAAATGCTCTTAAAAGGAGATTAGGGGCTAACCATTTCTTATGAAGGAACAAATCAAAGACGTCCAGGAATTCTTAGTTGATGGTCACGGATCGCAGCGCGGTGAGACGAGAATCCGGTTAGAGCCGGGCAGCGGTCTGGGTGTAAGGACAACAGGCTTAGAATGGCGACTTGACAATCGATCAGTGAATCGGATGTTCTCCGACGAACGCGTAAGTCCTCTGGCGAACGCGCAGGCGGGGCGCCGAGATCACCGCATATAAGGAAAACTAGAAAATGGGCTTGATCATAAGCAGATTCGACCTATGGGGTAAATCCTTTGATTGCGAATGCGGCCGCCGGCACAGGATACCCACGGAACATTACTTCTATGAACCAAGAGCAATCGACAGGTTATGTGAAACGGCCGAAGGTTATGCAGCAGAACCAAATTACCTTCTGATAGCCGACCGGCGAACCTATGAGGCGGCTGGAGCCGCCGTGGAAGAGCGCCTGAAAAGGGCCGGGGCCGAGGTCAATCTTTATATTATACAAGATTATGAGAACGGTGAATCGCCTAAAACGGACGACCTGACCAAGGATTTGATATTAAGGGATGCCCCCGAATCCCAAGCCCTGATTGCCGTGGGCAGCGGGGTGGTCAACGATTTGACCAAATGGGTGGCTTTTGAAAGGAAGAAGCCTTTTTTTGCCGTGGCCACTGCTGCTTCCATGAATGGTTATGCATCTGCCAATGTGGCCGCCACCGTAGACGGCCTCAAGGTCCTGTTTCATGCCGAGGCCTGTAAGGGGGTTTTTGCCGTTCCGGAAATCATTGAAAACGCACCTTTCGAGCTGACCGCCTCCGGATTGGGGGACGTAGTGGCCAAAACGGTAAGCTCTGCGGACTGGAAGATTAACCAGTTTCTCTTCGGAGAATATTACTGCCAATACATCGTCGATCTTATCAGCAGATTGGAACCGGTATATTTGGAGAACTCTCAAAAGATAGCCTCAAGGGAACCAGGGGTAATTAAAGCTCTTTTCGAAGCCCTGGTCTTGTCCGGCGTGGCTATGACCTTGGCCGGCTCGTCAGCCCCGGCTTCGGGCGGCGAGCACCTGATCTCCCACGCCATTGACATGGTCTCGGACGCTCAAGGCCAAAAGCACGATTTTCACGGCCGGCAGGTCGGGGTGGCCACGATTCTATCGGCGGCATTGTATGAAAAGGTCTTGAGCGTGGAAACGCCGGCCTTCAGGCTGCCCCCAGCAGAAATCGACGAGGTTTTTTGGGGGCCTTTGTCGGGCGTGGTTCGGGAAGCCTTCCGGAAGAAGACGCTCAAGTACGAGTTATCCATTCGGGAATTATCCCGGCCAGGCCGATGGGACGACCTGCGCTCGACTCTCAGCGGCTTCTTGAGATCGCCCGAGAGGATCAAAAGCTGTCTCAAGGAAGGCGGCGCAGCTCACCGGGTCCGGGATATCCGTATCGGCGGGCAGGGCATGGAAACACATCGTTTCATGGAATTTTGGAAAAACGCCTATCAGATGCGGGAGAGATTCACGATATTGGATCTGGCTCTGGTCGTGGGAATCTTGCCCTGGCAGATGGAAGAGATCTTGGACGAAATGAGTCTGATTTGAAATTTTAGTGCATGCGGATGTTTTTCGTCGATTCGTCCAAAACAAGCATTTTGTATAGAAATTTCCTTGTTTCTATGCTTTCGGAGCCTAAGGAAACACCGACGCCTAATGAACTTGCCACCTCCGACCGTATTCGAGCACGTGCCCCTCCATAGAAACACCAGCCCCTCAGACCTCTTCAGCGGCTCCCCTCTGAGCCATAGCCCATGAAAACCGGGCGAGATAGCGCATCACGCGCTTGAAAAGGCGCCGAGGCCCTGCGGAAGATAAGGTCAGGGCACACCCCGCGTACATGAAAATACCCACCGCTGAACGCTCTTCACAGCACTGTTCTATCAGGATTAAGAGTTACCCAAAAAAGGTAGGTTAAGAGCGAGGCACAGTAGGCCTCATCAGGATATCTCTGTCAGGACGCGGCAGTCAAGCCGTTTCCAAGCGGACCTCTCAGCTCATGCAGATCGGACCAGACCCATCCCCGACAATTCGTCGAGAGGCGCTTCCTTGCCCCCTCTCTCTTAAAGTGTGAGCAGACTGTAGCAAAATCGCCACACTCTTCGATCAGCGAACCGAAAAAACCGTTTCTCGTTGTCGCGCCCTCGGGTATGTTCAGCGCCGGGAGACATTCCTATCCATGCCTCCTTTCCGTGAGGCAGAGCTGCACGAACGTCGCCTCTTATTTGCTTGTGCCCGCCGAAAAATTCGAGACCTTCCCGAAAAGAAATTCGCTGAGTATTCCTGAGTTACGGAGAAGACGACAAAGGATCGTGCCAAGGGCATGATCGCCCGCTGCCTGGAGATTGAGGCTAGCATTATCTAACGACCAGACCTGCTCGAGTGAACGTACCAAGAAATCAGAGGAAACTCCGGGAACTTGCTTCGACAGAGGGAATGCCTAAACTCAACGAAGGCCCGACGCGGGTTGGTTCGAACATCCTCTAGGGAAAGGAGGGCGGCGCATGAAGCACTGGAGACTTGTCGGAATCACGGCGGCCATACTGGTCATCTTGTCCCTGGGAGCGGTGATCATCGTGCCACAAGTCGAGGCTGAGTCGGTCCCGCGAATTACCATAAAAAGAGTGAAAGCGATAATGGACAACCCCGGGGTGGTGATCATCGACGTGAGAACATCCGGGGATTGGGAATCTAGCTCCAGCAAGATCGCGGGGGCGCATAGGGAAGACCCCCGAAAGATTCGCAGATGGATGTCAAAATACGGCAAGGATAAGACCCTGGTTTTCTACTGCGCTTGAAACGGTGAAGCAACGAGTGCCCGTGTGGCACAAGACTTCATCAGGCACGAGTATCCCAAGGTATTTGCCATCCTGGGAGGCTGGAAGGCATGGAAAAAGGCCGGATATCCCACCGTGCCCAAGTAACCCCTGACTGGTCGGGAGGGAGACGACTGGACAAGGCTTTGAGATTGCGGTCTCTCCGGCCGACTTCCGACCCTCGCGATGCGGGTGCGCTATTTCGCACAGCAATTCCCGTCGTCAGCTTGATCGGATCTTCCCGCGCCACCATGCCATGGGCGGCTCGCGGGAGTGATGAGTGCCCCTGCGAAGCGAATGGATGACAGCCTTACAAAGGCCACCCTGCAATCTCGGACGCAGCGGTAAAGGATTCGAGCAGGAACCCGGGAGCGTCGGAGTGCCTTTAGGTCGGAGGGGATCCCAAGGACTTCCCCTGCGTCGCAATCGGTCGTTGCTTGGGACATGCGCCGCGAACTCTCTCCTCCGCTTGTGCCACTATCTTCGAAGAACCCTATCCTCAGCGGTCGAAAGACGACGAGGTCCACGCGCGAACAAAGTGACTGCTTGCGACCGCGTTACGTGATAGAGTGATTTTGGGGCCTTTGCTCCCGTACGGTTGGGCGCGACGGGGTCTCTCCATCGAAGAAGTTTTGAATCCTTCAAGGCCCGTCATGCATCTAATCGAAGAAGGGGAATTTCGTGTCATTTTTCCAGGCAGGAGGCAGAAAATGAAAACGGTAATAGCCATACTAGCGGTTGCTGTACTCATGGTGGTAGTCGCGGGCATCTCGGCCCTGTCGCCCCCGAATTCCCGGGCGGACGCGTTTCTGAAAAATCCCAAAGGCTTTGACTACGAGTACTGCCAAGCGGAGTGCAGGCGGGCCTATGGCGGGTATGAGTGGGCCGCGCCAGCCCTGCGTCCCGGCGCTACCTTCGGATATAACAACTGTCTGCTCGCGTGCGAACGCAAACAGTGGAAGGCCCTTGACAGGGAAACGGAAAAGGACCTCGATTGAGCTGCCAAAGACTCTGGACAACTTCGATGGTGAGTCCAAGAACCCCAGTCGCAGGGGAAGAGAAAGCACCTCCACCCGGTTGTGATCCTCCCGTCGAAAGAGGAGGTTGCGAAAAGCGTCTACCATGACGCAAGAAGGGGGACTGAGAGTGCAATTATCCGGGCTGCCGTAATTTCAATTTCAAGGCCTATGGCGTGCGGGGAGAGCCTTTCTCGAAAAGAGCACTTCCCGCATGACGCGCGCGTTCGCCACATGAGCACAGGTTGCCGACGCCTCACGATCCCCCCGTAATACCTCACAGACATCCAAACGCGGTGTTGCAGGTGTTTTTGAATCTTGGTTGTTGAAATTATCGTCAGGAGCCTTTTCCCCTGAGTCATGGTCTTTCTTTGTCACAAACGCGGGGGAACCGAGAAAGATAGAGTGAGATGGAAGATCCGAGAGCTTACCGGGATTCAGGAGGTGGTATGATGAAAAGGCTCGTAGCCGTCGCACTCGTGTCGGTATTGGTGATCCCTGCGTCGAGCGCTCATGCCGGCGGTTTGGCAAAACTTCTCTTTGTGATCCTCAAGAGTGCGGCCAAGATCGCAGTCAAGACCGGTGCAAGGACCGCGCCCAAAGTGACCAAAGCGGCGAAGATTGCCGTTCCGACCGCGAGGAGGTCCGCGGTGAAGTCCGTGCCTGTCGCGGGCAGGACCACGGCTCGGGCAGTGCCGGCAGGGGAGTCCGGCGTCGGCTCCAACCTCGCTCCGGCTCTTGTTTATTGGCAGATGCAGAAGAATCGAGAGCGGCAACGGCAACATTCAATGCGGTGACGGTTACGCTCGGCGAGCACAGGGATTCGCTAGGCTGGGTAAGGCAGGTAGAATGCCTGCCTGCAGCGGGCAATCCGACCGTGGTTCGGAGAGGAGCACGCAACCCGCTCACCTTTCCCGTGCCAGACGTCCCGAGAGAAATCCGATTCAAAGGTCATTTCGATGGTGCTTCCTCCGACTTCGGGGTATAATAAAAGCACCTGAACAACGGAGGGTTATCCCATGAAGACTCCAACAAAAGAGGTGCGGGCCAAGGATCTGGTTCGAGACATACGATCGGGGATGACCTCTACCGGCCTGAAGGAGAAGTATCGTCTGTCTGAAAGAGGCCTTCGCAGTGCATTCAGAAAGCTTCTGGACGTGAAGGCCATCGGGAGAGAGGATATCCTCAACATATACCGGATCGACCATGGCCTGGAGATCCCCGACGATTCACGGAAATACCCGAGGAAGATGATACGGTTCCCCTTTCTCGTGTGTGATGCCGATTCACCTGAGATTCGCGGGTTCGTGCGAGACTGCTCAAAAAAGGGAATGGCCGTCGAAGGCATTTCAGCCTCCGTAGGCGAACTGAGAGCCCTCCGGGTTCGATCCAACGAACTTGCAGAGACCTCCACCTTCGAGTTCGTCGGTCGGTGCCGATGGGCACTTACCGCTGGGCAACCCGAAGCGGATCCGGTCGCGGGGTTCGAGATCATAGATATCTCCACCGCAGCCTTTCAGGAATTCCGAAAACTGATCTGAACCTTTCCGTGTCCTGGCCTGCGCAATGCCGACCGAACAGGTCGGGACGTCGAACTCGGCTCCGGCTGACTCGACTTGCGGCGGAGAGGGTTTCATGCGTTTCTTGCCAGGTGGAGGCCTACCGGCAATGCGGGTGTCTCCCGGGAACGGAGGACTGGGTGGGCCAGCACTGCCTCCTGCGGTCAGGGCGGAAGGCTGAAAAGGTATTTCTGACGCGATCTGGCAGTCTCTCGCCATTGAGGGTCTCACGCCGCTTACCGGCAGCGTGGTTCCAGCATTTGTCTGGAATAATGTCCAAAATGCTCATCGACGGTTCGACCGGATCTCCAGGCACCAATATGGCGTGAGGAAGCTCGGAGGGGAGATGTTTCCACTTCGAATCCCGTGGATGACAGCCCTATCGACGACCACCATGCAATCCAGGGCAAAGCCGTGGAGGATTCGAGCACAAACCCAGGAGCGTCGGAGTTCCGTCAGCTTGGAAGGCTAACGCAGCCTCAGCCTCCGGAAATCGGTCACTGTTTTGGAGGCGCGCCATAAGAAATTCTTCACCCATCCGGGTTGCCTGTGATATTCTCCTTCCACCCATCGACCGGGGGTTGATCCGACAATATTTCCGGGAACAGCCGGTTACGTGCCTTTGTTGGGGGAAGACCGATCATGGCGGCCAAATTGACCATCAACGCCAGGGATTTGGTTGCAGATCTCCGTTCCGGAGCGACCGACTTCGAACTGATCGAGAAGTATGACCTCTCCATGCAAGATCTCGAACAGGTCTTCGCCAAACTCGCGGACGCGGGCGCCATCAGGAAAGCGGAACTTCTCGAGAGAAGCGGACACTACGGGGACCCGGACGCCAGACCGCGAACAAGGAGACACCAGCGGACACACGTGACCTTCAGGCTCGAGGTGCAGGACGTACACAATCCCGCCGGGCGGGCTATCATCCGCGATCTCAGCGAACGGGGCTTCCGGGTCGCCGGGATCGAGGCCGAGGTCGGCGATGAGAAGGATCTCCTTATTCTCGCTGATGCGGTCTCCAGTTTGGAACCGGTTCTCGTCACGGCCGAATGCAAGTGGCTCGAGATACGAGGTAAGCGCAAAAAATACCCCGTAGCGGGATTCGAGATCACTGATATTTCCGATCGAGGCCGCGAAATGCTCTGTAGACTTGCCCGAATTGCCGCGCTCGATCAAGAGGGAGTGGAATCATCTCGCCTCGGACTGAAGAGGACCTTGTCTCAGTAGCTGTGTTGAGCCACGCGGGAGAGTTCCGGTCCTTGCGCGGAGGCTGCATGTAATCGAAAAGACTTTGCCGGACCCGGCCGGTTTTGCCGGGACTTGTCAGGAAATCGATCACGCACATCGGACCGTAGGTTACTGTGATTGAGGTCGACGCCCAATTGTTCACGATAGCGGGCAGTTCTCCGGAAGATCGACAAGAGCATGATAACTATGTGAAGGGGTGAATTCTTGCCTACTCTCTTCGATCGTCTTCCCGAAATTCAACAAAATCCAGCGGCTTATACACTGTTGAGAAAAAGCTCCTGTCTTTTAGCAATCTCGTAGGTACGCCGAAGTACGCTCGGAGAATAACTCGAAACGTATTCACGGGGCTTATCGTATCGTACAGCAAGTCGTCCGCGTCTCCAGGCAGGTAATAAGCGTTCAGAATGGTCATTCGCTCCTTGAGATCGGAGGCCTTTGCTCCCTTTCTCCAGTCAAGCCGGGAGCCGGGGCCGTGATCGCCTTGAATGATTATGACAGGCGCTACCGGCGAGTCTGCAAGAATTTCATCGACGGCGTCCAGAACGAGCTTGTTCAGATAAGAAATCTGGAGTCTGTACTTCTTGACGTATTCCATTCTCTTCGCGTACCGCATATGGTGAAAATGGCTCCCATCACTAAAGGTTAGGAAAGCTTGCTTAGACCGGGTGGGCTTCCCGTCTTTCCCAAACACAAAGGGGGGATGGGGGCAGCATATGTGACAGAATTCAAAAGAAGGACAATGTGACTGAACATGGTCAGTCAGGTGTTCCAGAGTATAGAGGATTCGCTCTCTGTGACGCTCCGACGGGAGCTTCGGACCGGTTATTAATGGCGTGCCGAAGGGGATGATGCGCAGCAACGCGTTATTGAACTCCGAGAAGGCAACCGGCGGAACGCGGTAGACGTCGGCGTCGGCAATGTCGGTCGCGTTGTATCCTCCCGAAAATGTCACAGTACGATAACCGCGACGTTCAAGAAACTTCCGTATCCGACTGTGGCGGAGACTCCTTACGACCTTGCTCCGCCACATAATAATCCTTTTCTTTTTGCTTCGGGGGAACTTGAGATAGCGGTAATTAAGGGAGGATGCGAGAGACATGAATGTCTGAGCATAGTTTGAACGACTCCGATTCGCGATATAAAATCCTCGCCTCCTCAGTTGATTCAGGAATCCGCTGTTGTCGTATCCGTAGATCTCCCGTAAGACATCTGAGCGGCCGTACCCGTCGAGAATCAGGTAGTAAATATCGGGCGGTCTCTTTGCGCTATTCCTGGCGGTCCACTGGACCGCATAGTCCTCGCCGTTTTTCCCATCCTCGGCCAGGCTCCATGGCTCAGGAACCGTGTCATAGCCTATCTGAAGAAGCGGAACCACCACAAGAACGCAGGCGAACGCGTTAACGTTCAGGGTCCACGTCCGAATGTCGCGCTCCCCACGGACAAAATAGAAGGCCACGACAGCAAGTAGACAAGCGCAGAAGGCCATGACACCAATTCGAATTACCCACCCGACCAGTTCGATTTGAGATAACGCGTCTGTCGGTACACTCGGCAAATGCCAGTATTCAGGCAATGCATCAGGGCCGAAGACCCTGTTCAGGAAATAGCCCGAAGAGAAGTACAGAACAACAAACGCCGAGACGAGTATGCCTCCTTTGGCAATCCCTCGCACGAAAAGCGACACGATGAACCACACAGTGCATATGCCCAGCGTTCCCAGAGCCAAGGGAAGTACCAATTCCTCAATCCGTACGGCGTCCCTGTTGGCCGCATAGATCGGCAAAATGGCCGCAGCCAAGAAAAGAAAGGGGTGAAGTGGAAGCCGCTCGAGCGTTCTGAACATCAACGCCTTTTCTTTTGACAGTTCGTTCCCTTCCTTCACGTGATAGCCTTTCCCCAGGAGGTAGGGAGCGGTCACTTTAGTGCCCGAACCTTCGAAACACCACCAGCCACTGAATCGTCCGTCGGTCCCGTCCAGGCAACCTCTTCCTCGTGTATGAGGCACCGGCGATCTCAATGCCGGCATCTCACTTCTAAGAGTGGCTCTCGGTCGGCCCTTTCGAGGTTACCTTGTCCGTTTTCCGCTGTCAACACGTGTCCCAAAATGGGCGGGTCTCCCAAATTCGGGGTGGCACCGTCTGGTCGCCGAGAGCGGGGAAGTCATAGCGGCATACCATCGCAAGTCAGGTTCATTAGCCGCGCGTAGGCCTGCGCCGGAGTAATCAGACCATTAAGCAGGCCTCACCCTTTTTGACCGGTAGTTCGAAATCCCTTTCAGCCCCAGCAATGGAAAGGCTGGAGACGTGAGGTGGGAGATTGTCCTTGCTCAGAGCAAGGCCTCCCAGGCTCACGTCCGCTCTGTGGAGAGTATGACGGGGGGGGCGTCGTGCGTCGAACCGACGCTATCACCAGCCTCAGGTGGAGCCGGTGCTACAGTTGGCGCCGTACCCATATCCGTATTTGAGGCCGTAACCGTAGCCCGATTGATAGGAGTAGTAGGGAGCATTCGAGTATCCCCCGTACTGTGCCCTCGGCGACCATGTCCTTTGCGGGGCGGGAGCGCGGTACGAAGTCTGATTCGATCTTCTCTGTCTTCGGTAGCTCGACCCATTGGAACGAGGATAGTTCGCTGCCAGACGCGCGTCACTGGCGCTCGGTTCCCGTTGCGGAGGAATGAAACGTATCGTATATCCACCGGGTGCGGTTTGAGCTGTCTGAGCAGGATAGGACCGGCGGCCGAAAGAGCCTCCATAGGCTCCCGACGGCGGGGGGCCATACGGCTGGGGGGCGTAGTTCGTTCCGTAGGGAGTCCGGGAACCGTATTGAGCATCGCCGTACGGTGAGTACCCCCCCATGGCGTACGCGAGGAAATCCTCGATGATTCCCGCGTGGCCCTCGGGGGGGACAAGCGCGACGCTGACGACCAGTGCAGCCAGTGTGAAAACGAGTGTCTTTTTCAATACGTATCCCCCTTACCCTGTCATCTTTCGCGGAGATCTCTAAAATATGGATATAGATATATCCGAAGACGCAGACGCACGCAAGCTTTTTTTGCAGGTCCCGACACACCATGCCATAAGCGCGAGGGACCTCGAATCCGGTGGATCACGCCATTACCCACGACCGCCGTGCCATACAGCGCGAAGTGGCGGAGAAGGGGAGCACGAACCCGCGAGGTTGAGAGCGCCGTTAGGTCATAAGGGTACCGAAGCTTCCCCGTTCGACAATCGACCACTTTGGCGGAGATGGAATGTAGACCCGAATCGCCATTACTCCGCCGACGCCAGCCGGTTCCGGACCTTTTCGCTCGTCAGCCCGCTGAGCGCATGGGAGCCGATCAATCTGGCGGAGTTTGACTCCAGCTTTCTCATGTGCGTAGCCACCCTGACGGTTTCTCGGCTGAGCTTCAGGTTGCGCTTCCCGGTCTGACTGAACGCCCAGTTGTCCGCTTTTTTCGTGTACCTATTCGTCGTCGGCCTCTGGCTTGATCGATCGCAGGAACGCCATCAAATTCGCGTCGCCTGCTTCCTTGTGGTGGACCGCTCGGCAGGCCATGAGTCCGAATCTGGCGCGCTCGACGAATTTCTCTTTGCGAGCGGCCCATTCAAGGACTTTTGCGTGACCGGATCGACTCTTGCCAAAGAGGTTGTTTCAGCACCGATCGCAGAGGTCCCAGGAGTTGAAGTCACCCGCCCATCGGTCGATTTGTCTTCAGTCAAAGTCGAGGGGTCCTCTACCACGGACGCAAGAATACACGGCTGATGGATGCAGGCCGCCAGAGGCGCGCCGCGAGCGGGTGATCCTTATCGACCCTTTTCGCGATGTTGCGTAGGCTCGGAATGGAAACACCATACGCGTGATTCGGGATTGATCCCATACCGCGCCCTCCCTACGACTGCAGCGGGATCTGAAAGGGATTTCAATTCTTCGAGGATTGCATCATATTGCACCGGAGTACCTTGCTTGCCTTGGTACAGTCCCTACAGAGGCACGGACCGGGAGGCGCGCTTGTGCAGAACCGCGCGCACGCGCGAAATCTCCCAATAGAAACGCCCACTTCCGGGTCGGAAGTGGGCGTTTCTTCCTCGGCCGCGTTCTACGGGGTTAGAAGAAAGAACTGATAAACGCGAAGGGAATGCCGATCACGTCCAGCGCGGAGGACACGACGTCGGAGCCGTCAGACTGATAGTAGCTGTCCGCGTACGAGGCGGGGACCGGCCGGGGCGCCAGTTTCACCGTCACGCCGTCTCGGACGTACCGACGTACTGTCGGTGGGGGAGCGATCCTCGAGTACGATTCTCCGGACAGGGAGGGCCTTCCCACGGGACAGTTCGGCCTGTCATAGGATCCTGCAGGGACGGACCATGGATTGTACGAGGTGAGCGGGCGGACTTTGTGAATCGCTCGGGGTGAGGAGGCAAACTGTCCCGATCTACGGGGCGCGGCGCGCCTGACTCTCCTCTTCTTTTTGGCCTTCGGTTTGGCCGCTTCAATAGCTTCCTGGACTCCCGTTCCCCGGGTCTCCACGGCTGGCCTCGCCTCCGTTGCCCCCTTGTCTTCGGTTCTCGGCGGCGGCGGCGAAATCACGAGGTCTTTTTCAAGGTCGAGTTCCAGGTCGTTTGCTTCATCCTTTGCCTGGGCCACGTTTGCGTCTCGTGCACGCTGAAGGGGCCTCGCCGGCGGCGGAGACGTATTCGCTGCGGCACGACGCTGTTTGAACGCCGCGGCCGGCCTCGGCTTCACGCCTGGCAGCGGCGCGTGTTCCGGGAGCAACGCGTCGGATTCGGTCCGGATTTCCGGAGCCGCGGCTTGATGGGACCTGAATTCAGCTTTGACGACCATCCCCGGCGTCACGTAGAGCGGAGTGGGAGTCCGGACGGCGCTCGCGTCGGAAAGCACCTCGAACGTCCCGGCCACAACCCACGTCGTCATGAGCAGCAGCATGGCCGCGGTTATTGAACAAATTCTTCCCATAACAGGTCTCCTTTCGAAAATCTTGTCCTCTCGAGGATTTTTTTGACTGTAGGAAATGTGACGGGTAGGTGCTTTTTCCCTCCTTCCCGTTCGTTGTGGCGGTGATACCATGATCAGTTAGTTATGTCAATCAGAATATTTATCAAAAATTCTTAAAGTAAAATATCAACTAATTCCCTTCCCGTCTGGAGATCTTCACCCATTTCAAGGGGAGTCGTGCCCATTCGCACATCCGGCCTTCCACCACGCCGCATCGAATTTGGGGCCCACCGAATCTCGTGTCCCGACACAGATCGGTGTGTTCCTGCGCCCATGCCGTATTCGGAACCCTGCTTATAGTATAAGGTCCTTTAAGACCCAACAGTCTCCTTTTCGTCACCAAAATCGGAAGGTACAGCGCTCCGCGCGTGGCTTTGCGCGCCTCGCCTCGACACAATGCTGCCTCGCATGATTAAGTTGCCGTGAAGTTCTTTGCGGAGATATCCGGGGGAATTCTTGGAAGAAAGAGCCGCCAGCCCGCGGTTCGGGCAGAGCTTCCCTTGGGGCGCAAAGGGAACAATCCTTTGGAAGCATGATTAAAGATTTATCCCACGGTCTGCGGGATCGGAGTTTGCTTCCTCGTTTCAATGTGCGCGTGACACGGTCGCACACAGCCTTCACCCGGCGTACGGGAAGCTTTGGGAGTGCTCAGCCGTGCCACTTTACAGAAAGTCCTTTCTGGAGTATTCTTTTAGACACGGTTATCGAGTATTCGTGAAGCCGGGTGAGAGCCGGCCGGTTGGTCGGGTAATTGTCCACCGGCTCCTCAGAGTTTAGAAAGGCTCGGTTTGCGCTGACTGAGAGCGGAGTGACATGCTGCAAGCGCGAGGCTCCAGGGTGGCGCGGTCAGAGATCGGATACTCTGCGCCAGGAATCCAATTACGCGTGAGGAGACTCCGATGGCTGTAGGATCGGACAATGGCAACACTGGCTCCCAAGAGGAGCAGGGGAGAGATCAGCAGGTCGAGGAAGCCGAGGCGACCGGTCGACTCAATATCGCGGCTGAGGAAGAATGCCCGCCCGAAGTGTCAGCGAAGAACATACCAAAGCCTTCGACACTTCTCTTCGTCGTGCCCAAGGGAGAGGTGGGACACCACCGCGTCACGCTCGTCGACGAGCTGGAGGCAGCGCCCTTAGTGGAAGAGGTCCGACGGATCAACCAGGAGGAAGAGTCGGAGCGGCGCACTCCGCTGATGACGGTGATCGAGGCCGTGCTTGCCGATGGGGGAGGCACCATGCGCGTCAATGAGCTGACTCCCCAAGTGAAGGTGCTTTGGAACAGGCCCTTTCCAACCAGCCCTTACAGCGAGGAGGAGTTCATATTCGTTGTGGCGTCGAACTCGGACAAGCTCCGCGTGGAGTCCTAGAGCCGCTCCCAACGCGGATGGCTTATCTGTAGAAACGATTGGCCATGGGCGGCTGTCGGCAGTTCGCCCCCCAGTGGTCGATCGGAGCCGCGAGAGCTGCCTCAAAATAATTCGAGGGTTTAGTTGTAAGTCATTGATATCAAAGTACAACAAAATTTGCCCCGCAATTTCGACGGCCTAACATACCTGGACGCCTTTCTGGATATTTTCTCCTTGACATACTATATATTGTGGCGATAAAGATGCCCCCATACAAGATGATCCACTTCTGGGTGTTGGATCATCGAGTCAGTCTCCCCCAGATTCCGGGGACTTTGTAGAAAGACCTGACGAGACCGACAGAATTTCCGTGTAAGTACTGAAGACCAAATCGAGGCGGCCCAAGAGAGGGGAGAACTTGGCGTTTCTCGCGGTCCTGAACGGGGACCGCCGAAAGGGGATTGCTATGGCTAGTATTACAAAAATCAAGGAATTTCACGAGACTGGACCTCGCGTCTCCGAGACGACGGATATGGCCATCTTCGTCCGCACGTCGGGCGAAGCTATGGATGGTTGGGATCGGAGCAGGATCGTCGACGCGCTCCTCAGGGAAACCTTCATTGACGAGGGGACTGCCGAGGAGATTAGTCTCGAGGTGGAGAACGACATACGGCGAAGCGGAATCAAGATGATCACCGCTCCCCTGATAAGGGAGATGGTCAACGCGAAACTCCTGGAGCGCGGCCTTGAAGCGGAGAGGCGATCGCACACCCGCCTCGGTGTTCCGCTCTATGACGTGGATCAGCTCATAACCCGTCCCAACAAGGAAAATGCAAACGTTCCCCACGGCCCGGAGGCGACGAACCTCACGCTGGCCGAGAATATCAAGAAGGAATACGCTCTCCTCAACGTCTTCAGCCAGGACGTGGGCGACGCTCACATGCGCGGGGACATTCACCTGCACGATTTGGGCTTCATCGACCGGCCCTATTGTTCGGGGCAGTCGCTCGAGTATATCAAGAAGTTCGGGCTGAACCTGCCCAATTCACTTGCCATGGCCAAGCCTGCGAAGCACCCGGAAGTGCTGCTGGCCCATATGGTCAAGTTCGCTGCAGCCCTGCAGAGCCACTTTGCCGGCGCGATCGGCTGGGACGCGGTCAACCTCTTTTTCGCTCCCTACCTTCGGGGCCTGCCGGAGACTGAGGTTCGCCAGATCGCCCAGATGCTCATATTCGAATTCTCTCAACAGGCGGTAGCGCGGGGAGGTCAGGCGATCTTCACGGACATTAACCTCTACTGGGAGGTTCCCAGGCACTTTGAGAACGTGCCCGCGGTGGGGCCGGGCGGCGAGTTTACGGGACACACCTATGCGGAGTACCTGCCCGAGGCCCAGAACTTCGTATGGACGCTCTTTGACATCTACCGTGAAGGGGACGGTTCGGGACGACCTTTCTTCTTTCCCAAGCCGCTCGTCCATATCACGGAGAAATTCTTCAAAACTCCGGGGCATGAGAAGTTTCTGAACCATATCTGTGACATTGCGTCGGAGAAGGGGAACTCCTATTTTGTCTTTGACAGAGGTAATACAGCCAAAATATCGGAGTGTTGTAGACTTTCCTTCAAGCTTGAACAGAGCGATTTAGAAGACGCGAACCAGCCTTGGAAAATGCGCTATTGCGCAATGCAGAACGTTACCATCAATCTCCCCCGCATCGCGTACGAGGCACGGGGAGACGACACCACGCTCTTCAAGTTCCTCACCGAGAAGGTCTCGCTGGCGGCTGAAGCTCACATGCAGAAGAAGCAGTTCATTGAGAGGCTCCTGGCTCTGGGTAACACGGGGCCGCTGGCTCTGCTCACCATGGCCCCCGACGGAGAGCCTTACCTCCGGCTTCACCGTGTCACCTACTTGATCGGCATGGTCGGCCTGAACGAGATGGTTCAGTACCATACCGGCGAGGAGCTCCACGAGAGCGAAGACGCGATCAAGTTCGGTCTGAAAGTCATTGCCCACATGAACCTCATCTGCGCGCGGCTCGGAGCCAAGCACAACATGCGGTTCGTGCTGGAGCAGACCCCCGCGGAAAGCACCGCCTACCGTTTTGCAAAGCTTGACATGCGCTCCTATCCCGAGACCCAGCGGGTCGTCAAAGGCAACCTGAATCTTGATGAGATCTACTACACCAATTCGACGCTGTTCAACGTGGGCGCAGTTGTGGACCCGATCGAAAGGGTGAAGCGAGAGGGCCTGTTCCATCCGCTCATCGAGGCCGGCTCACTGACTCACATATGGCTCGGCGAGAGCAGACCCAGCCCCGAGTCACTCGGAAATTTTGTCGTCAAGACCTTCAAGATGACCCAGAACGACCAGGTGGCCTTTTCTCCTGAATTGACCTCCTGCGTCACCTGCGGCCGTACTAGCAGGGGTCTCAACGACGTCTGTCCCTTCTGCGGGTCCGATCAAGTGGACCAGATCACGAGGATAACCGGGTACTTCACCAAAGTCTCAAGCTGGAATAAAGGCAAGATCGGCGAACTGAAAGACCGCCATCGTAACCTGTACATGGAAACCTGCGCGTAGGACGGAACGCAGATTCGTGACTTCGGCCCGTGCAGGATTGGCAGTCCACTCGTTCCCAGGCGCCGCCTAGGGAAGCAAATCTCGGGAGCTCTGCCCCCAGCTAGGAAATGCAGGTTCCTTCTCGGAGTCGGGAGCCTGGGTAATCCGATACAAAGGTTTCGTTTCTCGTCTTCGTTTCCGTGTTCGTTGAGGATTCGTTTTGGTTCAATAGAGGGAGGTACCGATGACCTATCTGTTTACCAAAGAGGGCTGCGGCAAGTGTGACTGGGTGAAGAGCAAAGTCGATCTGGACAAGCTGGAAAATGTCAACGTCCTGAAGCTGGACGCCGAAAATCCCGAAGCGCTCGCGCTGCTCGCCTACTTCGAGTGCGTGAGGCTGTCAGAGAAACAGCTCCCGATACTCGTTGCCGACGGCGGTGAAGTCATTACCGGCGCGGTGCACATTCGGGACCATCTGCTGGACAACTGTCGTTGAGCAGAGCCGGTCCTTGCGGAAATCCGTGAGGACCGGCTCCGCTTTGGTCGGAGCACCGGAACTCCCACCCCGGGGGTTCCCCAGCGCAATCTCACCGAGGCGGGAAAATGTCCGAAAGCTATCATGTCAAGGGATTCATACGGGCTTCCATGCTCGACTGGCCGGGAAGGATCGCGTCGGTCCTTTTCTTGGGAGGTTGCGGCTTCCGGTGTCCGGCCTGCCACAATCACAAGCTGGTCCTCGACCCGCATTCGATGCCCGACTACCCGATCGAGCGGATCCTCGATTATCTCGGACGGCGCGACACCTGGATCGACGGCGTCGTGATCACCGGCGGAGAGCCTACGGCAACCTCGACACTTCCTGAGTTGATCGCGATTTTCAAGGACGGAGGAGTCAAGGTGAAGCTCGAGACCAACGGCTCCAATCCCCGCATGCTGGAAAGGCTCATAGAGGAATCGCTCATAGACGGTGTTTCCATGGATGTCAAAGCGCCACTCACCATGGCAGAGTATTCCCTTGTAGCGGGCGTGCCTGTCGACCCCTCGGTGATTCAGCGAAGCATCGACATGCTGCGAGCATCCTGCTTGGAGGTCTCCTTCAGAACGACGGTTATTCCGGGCCTCGTGGAAGAGCCGGAACTCGCGCGAATCCATGATTCACTGGGAGACGTCTCCTCGTATCGGATTCAGGCCTTCAGGAACGTGGATACGCTCGAGCCGAGTTTCAGTGCGATTCAGCCCTTCACCGTCGGCCGTGTGGAACAGATGCGCATGCGGTTCGAGATCCCCTCCGTCGAGGAGTGGACCCCTGGCCGGTATGCCTATGCCGTGTGACACCATTGATAGACCGAGGATTTGTCGGGAAGGAATTCCCCGCGTTCACCATTGAGCTCACCGAAGATATCTCGGAAGAGCTGTCGTCGATCATACCCGTACCCGGTGCGGAATCAGTGCCTTCTTGGCCTCCTCCTTCGATCTGGCCCGCGGTCATGACGTATCGGGCGACCGCGTGTCTCATTCCTGTGTGGGAAGATTTCGGCGTGGACCCCCAAGCGGCCCGACTCATCAGAGAAGAGTTCCGCCACGAGCAGACACCTGATCCCGGAGAAGAACTCAGAGGGCAGGTGCGTATTGGAGAAATCTCCGAAGAGGTGGAGCCCGACGGCGCTATCGAAGACCAAGTGGATCTGACCGTCGATTTCACGAACTCAGCAGGGGATCCGGTCGCATCCTACCAATGCCGATATCGAATACCTGTAGCTGTTCCCCGAAGAAGCAAGACCGATTAGTCCGGCCACTACAGGTTCCAGCCCCCGGTGACTTCGAGGCTTGTTCCGGTCACGAAGCTTGCGTCGTCCGACGCGAGGAAAGCAATGACCGCGGCGATTTCCGAAGGGTGGGCAGCCCTGCCGAGCACCGTCTCGGAGACGATTGCTTCCTTGAACTGTTCGGCCATGAATTCTCGGATGGTGGGAGTGTCCGTCAGGCCGGGAAGAACGACGTTTACCCGTATTCCCTTGCGACCCCATTCCCGGGCGAGCGACTTGGTGAGCCCGATGAGTCCCGCCTTGACCGACGCGTACGCCGACTCGCCCTTGGAACCGACCCTCCCGTAGATCGACGATACGTTGACAATACTTCCAGAGCCCTGTTCGATCATCACGGGAGCGCAGGCTCGGGCGGCATTAACCGCGCCCATCAGGTGCACTTCCCAGACAGCGCGAAAATCGTCGGGACTGAGTTTGAGAAAGCCCCCCGGTCGGTCGAAACCCGCGTTGTTGACGAGAACATCGACGCTTCCGAAGTGATTTCGCAGGATCATGACCTGCTCTGCGACCCCTGTGGTGTCCGCCACGTCCACGATGAGAGCGAGAGCCCGACCTCCGCTATCCTCGATGGATTTGACCACCTCCCTGGCGGTCTGCTCATTCCGGTCGAGCACCCCGACGGAGGCCCCTTCGTGAGCCAGGCGTACAACCGTTGCTTCTCCGATTCCTTGGCCCGCGCCGGTGACGAGAGCAACCTTACCCTGAAATCTTCCTTGTGACATTGTCGCCTCATTTTGATGTGAGAGAAAACCTCACCCCGTCGAATGAGCTCCGCCATGAATCCCGGCAGACCTCTCGGAAAAGCGCGCATTTCCGTTCTGTAGACTGTTCTCGTGTCATCGGAAGACTCTCACCTCCTGCCGGCGAAGTACTTTCCAACAGCTTCCGGATCGCACGGCTGCATGGAAGAGGCATAGCGGGCCTTGAGCCGATTAACGCGCGCGAGCGATGCTCTGACTCGGTCCGTCGTAAGCTGCCCACCACGGATTGCGTTGACGAGAGCCTGCCTTGCAGAGAATGCCTTCTCAGGTTCGTTGCAGATGAGCAGGAGATCTACCCCCGCTCTCAGCGCGCGGACCGAGGATTCCGCGATCGAGTGCCTGCCGGTAACCGCTCCCATATCGAGATCGTCGGTAATGACAACGCCATCAAACCCTATTTCTCGCCTGAGCAGCCCGTCAATAATGCTGGGAGAGAGTGTCGCGGGAGACTCCCCGTCAAGTGAAGGATAGAGTACGTGAGCCGTCATGACCATCTCGACGCCCGCGGACACTGCGTCACGAAAAGGCACGAGATCCGAATTCTCCAAGTCCTTGAGGTCCCTGTCGTCGACCGGTAGATCGACGTGGGAATCGACCAAGGTGCCGCCGTGGCCGGGGAAGTGCTTGCCGCAGGGGATAATGCCTTCCCCACGCATGGCATCGATGACAATAGCGCCGAGCCGACTGACCGTTCCCGGATCGAACCCGAAGGCCCGGTCGCCGATAACGGTAATGGCGAGATCCGCGGAGCTGCTGAGCACATCAAGGACCGGAACGAAATCGACACTGAACCCGGTCAGCGCGAGTTCTCGCGCGATGACCGCGGCAGATCGGCGGACCGACTCCTCGGGTGCGTCGGACCGCGCCAACTCCAGCGCCGGAGGAAAGACCGAGAAGGGCTCCCTCAGCCGCGTCACTCGACCGCCTTCCTGGTCCACGCCGATGAGCAGGCCGGGGGATCCCTGTTCGTGAGCGTGCTGCTGGAGATCCCGATTGAGCCGCGCCACCTGCAGCGGATCTTCGACGTTCCTCGTGAAGAGAATGACCCCGGCGGGGTTCAATTCGTCGAGAAACTCAGCCAACTCATCGTTGAACGCTGTTCCCTCGAAGCCCACGAAGAAGAGGTTGCCGATTTCTCGCTTGTCCATGCCTATTGTGATCGTCGCCAGGTTTCCGGTCCCAGGTGAATTCGTTCTCCGCTCCGTTTCCGTGGGATCCGTGACTCTTAGCGGTCAGCCATTGAAGAGATTGGTTCGGCATTCACAGGGGGCCGTGCCGGCTCGTGCGCCAGTGCTTTTCCTTACAATCCGTGCCGTACATGGGATCGGACGACTTCCTCGCCCCCTCTCCTCTTGCGGTGCCGGCCCCACGGGCGAGACGGAACCGGAGGCTAGAAGTAGCTGTGCAGTCCCGGCAGATAATTGACCCCGAAATAGGTAAAGAGAACTGCGATGAACCCCAGAAGTGAGAGGAGCGCGGTTCTGTTTCCCGACCAGCCCCGTGCAAATCTGGCGTGAAGGAACGCCGCATAAACGAGCCATGTGATGAGAGACCAGGTCTCCTTTGGATCCCAGGACCAATAGCTTCCCCAGGCGTAATCGGCCCAGGCCGCTCCGGTGATGATGCCGATAGTCAGCATGGGGAAACCCACAAGGACCGACTTGTAGACGATTTCGTCAAGCAGTCGGCCGGCTGGAAGGCGTCTGCCCGCCGCGTCTGACGACTGTCCCAGGATGAGAAGCCCCGAAGCCACAAAGGATATGGCAAAGCATGCATATCCGAGAAAACAGGTGATCACGTGGGCAACGAGCCAGTTCGACTGAAGCGCCGGAATCAGAGGCTTGATGGTGTCGTCCAGGAGAAAGGTCGATGCCATGGTCAGGAACACGAGGGGGAGTCCCACGAGAACCACGAGATCGGCCTTGTAACGCCATCTCATGACGATGAGGGCCAGGGCAAGGGCCCACGCGAAAAAGACCAGGGACTCGTAGAGGTTTGAAAGGGGGGCGTGACCGATACCCATTTGGTACGATTCCACCCACCTCAGGCCGATCGAGCCCGTGTGAATCACCCACAGGACCACCAGGAAGCCGAATACGGCCTTGTGCATCCAATCACGCGCGGACCCGGCAACGTACGCCACAAGAGCAAACACGCCACAGGCTAGGTATCCGAAGGTTACATAGGAATTGAGATCAGTGCTCGTCATGTCATGGTCCGCCCTGTCATAGATTGTCCTTGGCTGACTTGTCTCTCATGGATCAGGCCCGGTCCCCTTTCAAGGCTCCCCGCACGGCCTCCTCTATTGCTTCCCGGAACTCGCGGCGTTGCTTCCGGCTGCTTCCCGAGACTTTGACCTGGGTCATGCCATCGGCTCCCTTCTCGATTTCGAGGTTCAGGTGACGGTGATTCGTGAACAAGATGAGGAAAAAACCTGCGATGAGCAGTCCACAGCCGACCCACACCAGCCGGGTTCCCGGGTCGTATCCGATCTGCAGGCCGGTGGCGTACAGCGGAGTGTATCCGGCGAAACGGATCTCGACACTCCCGACCTTGGCTGGGGTCGAGTCCGTTTTGAAGACGGCAATTTTGCGCGGTTTCCGGCCGGCAGCCTCAATCGCGATTTGAGCGCCTGCACCCCTGGCCGAGCCACCCGGATCTAGGCCGAGAAGCCTTATGCTATCCTTCGTGCCCGGTATTTGGAGCTTCCCACCCGGCTTCACTGTCACCCGCTGATTCTTTCCACCAGGACTGGTGATGCTGAAGTCGACACCCTTGATCCCCTGCAGGCGATAATCGGCCTGATAGAGTGAGATACGCTGGTACGTCAAAGGACTGTTGACGAGAATCGGGCCCTGCAGGACCACCTTTCCGTTTTGCAGGAGCCGTACGTCGCTGCGGAATTCCTTTGGTTGTCCGTTGGGATAGCGTTTGAGCGTGAACTTGTCAACGGCTATCCAGAATGGGAGCGTACCGACCTGGTTCGACGGGATGCGGAGGTATTGGTTCGTGACCTCTCCTTCCGGGATCTCCACATGTCCCTTGAATCCGTACAAGAGCCCCAGGAGCCCGCCTACGAGCACAATGATGATGGCTGTATGCATGAGCGGGAAGCCGAGCAGATGAGCCCGCTGTTTGACCCACGTGAGAGAAACGGTGTCGCTCTCGCTGACCTCGTTCTTAGGCGTTCCGAGATGTGGGGACAGAGCTTGACCGAGCGCGGTTTTGACATCATCCACGCTCCTGGTGTCCTGGAGTTTGAAACTGAACGTCTTCTTTCGGTTGGCCGGATTCCATTGGGACAGGATGGCCGGTGCCCGTTGCAGGAGGCAGGCAAGGAGGTTGAGCGCGAGCAAGGCAAGGAGCAAGAGGAACCACCAGCTTTGGTAGAGCTTGTTCAGATCGAGGATGGCCACGAGCCTCAGGACGAACGGCGACGCGGTTCGACCGATCTCTTCCAGGCTCATCTGCTGCGGTACCACCGTCCCGACGATCGACGCGGCCGCAAGACCAAACAGGAGTCCAATAGTCGTCCTCACCGAGGTGAAAAAGGCGATGGTCTCGTCAAAGATGGAAGGCTTTTTCTCTTTCTTCGTGCCACTCTTCAAATGGTTACTCCGGTCTACTCCCACGCCTTTCTCGAAAATGCGCATCCCGGACCCGGGCGCTATGGAATGGGCAGCCAACGGACCGCCCCGCAAGACAAGCTATGAGAATATACCATTCTTCCCGTCCGTTCAACAGATTGACGCATTGACATCTTGGCGCGTTGTTTAGCGACGGCGCGTCGAGATGGATCCCGAGATATCCCACAGAAAGGACACCTCGCCGTGAAACGATCTGCTGCAACCCATGGTGTCGAAGACATACGCCAGTTGATCGGTGACTTGTACGACCTTTGCGACCTACTCTCTCCCCTACCGCTAATTCTCCCCCTCGTGCAAAAGGGACCGTATCTGCTCTCTGAAAAAGTCGAGGGACCGCGCACCGACGATCTTGAGCTTGTCGTCCAGTACGAATGCCGGAATCGCAGTGACGCCGAGGCGTTCTCCTTCAGCGCGCGACTCGGCCAGTCTCGAGGTGTAGCGCCTCCCGACCAGATTCGTCCGGAGGTCATCGGGGTCCAGGCCGTCAGCCTCGGCCAGGTCGAGAATCACCTCGAGTTTCCCGATGTCACGGGTGTCGGTGAAGAAGGCGTGAAAGAGTCTGTCGTGAAATGAATGGTAATGCCCCCTCTCCCGGGCATATTCGCTCGCCTGGAGCGCCAGGTGCGTGTTGGGAGTGACCGATACCTTTCCGAAGCGGATTCCTAACGGAGCTCCCATCTTCTGCAGGTTCTCGTATATAATCTTGATTTTTTCCGGAGAAAACCTGCTTGCAAGGGGTACTCCCTCCTGGGGCATCTCCGGCCTCAGCTCAAAGCCAACCCACTCCACATCGAGGGGGAATTCCTTTTCCAGCGCTTCGACAAGACCTTTGCCGAGATAGCAGTAGGGTCAGGCGTAGTCCGAGTATATTCTCATTTTCATTCGGTGCTCACCTCTCGTCGATGGGACCGTCCCAAGAAAATAAGACCGCCGTGGGGCCGGGGCAAGGCTTACCGCGCGAAAGTTACCCGAGAGTCTGGTGAAGAGGTTTATTTGAGAGGGCGCCGGCAACGGCATTCTTGCCGCAAATGCCCCGCGGTGAATTCCCACCGGAACATCTCTCTGGAAAATTTTTGTAAGGGAAATTGTGGCACCGCGAATGAATCGTACAGAGGCACCCCCAGGCGCATGTTGAAACGCCGGAGGGGAACCTGAGCCCGGCTGAGAGGGACCGCGCAGGGCGTGAATGGGAGGTATCGTTGTCATTGCAGTTGGCACGGCGGTCCCATCACAGCCGGGAATCCTTCAACCAGTCGGGCCGATGCCCGCGCAAGAAGCTGGACAGCGAAGCCTGATGGTGGTACATGCCGATCGACGTCTGGCGCAGCAGGGTCTCGATTGAATGCCGAGAAAAAGCTATTATAATAAAAGGGACATCAGTTGCGAGGACGCGGTATGCCCGGTCCGGACAAATGATCTCCCACGTGCATTCTGTCCATCGAGGTTCCTGCGACAGGCGAATCCACCGTCGGGCGGAATAGACGCAACGAGGGGGCGACCGATCGGAAATCCTCCTCCGAGCCCCCTGGCGACGAACCAGGAAGAAGGGAGGCAATACCCGTGAAAATCATGAGACTCGTGGCACTTCTCTTGGCCTTGGCGGTCTTCGCGTCCGGGATAGTCCTTTCCATGGCCGGTGCCGACGAAGAGCCGGGCGATCCCCACGCCGTTCCTGAGATGACGACAGTACTGCCGACGGGCGAATAGTGATGCGAACCACAGGCCATAGAGAGGCCTCCCTATGGAAGCCATACCGAGGCAGGGCCCGCAGCACCGCTGAACCGTCGGGAAGAGGAACGTCCCGCGTGACCGTGGGAGCGTTTCCGAATTTGCCGACATAGATCATCAATCCCTGCAGAACTCGGAGAGAGGGATGAACGATCTGAGCCCGATTATTCTCCCTGAGTCCATCCGGTCAAGGGTCGGACACACGTCACGTGCAGTGGTGCGACTGCCGGTTACCTTACTTTGTCTGCTTGTACTCCTCCTGGGGATCCACTGCGATATATGGGCGGCCGAGGCGCAACCGGGCACGCATCAGACCTCTGTTAGCCGGCCTCCCGGTGATCTTTACTCACTCGTGGTTGGCATTTCGCAGTACCGTGATCCGAGAATCCGCAAACTCGATTTCGCGGCCAACGACGCGAAGGCATTCGGCGATATGCTCAAGAAAGAGGAGCATCTTTTCGGGAAAAAGCACATCAAGATCCTTACGAATGAAAAGGCTACGCAGCGGGCGATTAGGAAGTTCCTCACCCATGATCTGAGAAAGACGGGGAAGAACGATACGATAATTCTGTTCCTCAGCGGCCACGGCGAGTATGATCCCCAGCGCACCTCCGACTTCTACTTCGCCCCGTACGACGTGGAACCCGGGTATATGGCAGCGACCGGTGTGAAGATGAGCGGACTGAAATTTCTCCAGGGGTTGGAGACGGATCGGGTACTCGTGATCGCGGACGCATGCCATTCGGGTGGGTTCTCCGAGTGGGCCGGGAACACGAAGGGTCTGCCCCCGAACATCGAGATCTTCATGCGGGATTTCAAGCACACAACAGGCAGGGTAATCCTGACCTCCGCCGGCCCCAACGAGACGTCCTATGAAATGAAGGAAATAGAAGGACAACCGAAGCTCAAGAACGGAGTCTTTACCCATTTCCTGCTTCAGGGCCTCCGGGGAAAGGCCGACACCAATCGGGACGGGAGCGTCACGGTCAACGAGGCATATCAGTACGCCTACGACATGACGAGGGAAGCCACCGGCGGACTTCAGCATCCCCAGTTCGAGGGTCGGCACAGCGGAGCCTTTCCCCTCACGTTCACCGGGACGGTGACCCCGTCATGGAAGCTCAAACGGTCGCTGCTCAACGCCGTTGCGTCGGGAAATCTCAGCCGGGTTAAAGAACTCCGAGCCGAACTGCTCGACATAACCACCGAGCGGGACGATCGTAACCGTTCCTCTCTTATCCTCGCTGCTGAGAAGGGGCATCTCCCGGTCGTCAAACTGATCCTGGGCCAGAAACCGGATCTCGAAGCAAAGGACGATTCAGGTAATACCGCCCTCATCGCGGCCTCGGCCATGGGGCACACGGCCATCGTGAGACTGCTCCTGGACCGGGGGGCAAACCCCGATGCAAAGAACAAAGAAGAGGAATCGGCCCTCACCGAGGCCGCCCGCAATGGTCGCAATGATGTGGTCAAACTCCTCCTGGAACGGGGAGCAAACGTGAAGGCTATGAACGCGAAGGGCAGCACGGCGCTGCTGCTCGCCGCGTACAAGGGAAACACCGAGATCGTACGGATGCTGCTCGAAGCCGGATCGGACGTGACCGCAAAGGATTTCAGAGGGAGGACCGCGCTGAGCAATGCGTCCCGCTACGGTCACCGCGACGTGGTCAGAATCCTTATGAGCCGAGTGCCCCGTAAGAAGGATTTCACCATTGGAAACGATCTCTTCCGCGCCGTGCTTGTGGGCGATGTGGATTCGGTGAAAAGGGCCCTCGATTCCGGGGCCAAGGTCGACGCGCGGACGCCGTACAAGGACACGCCTCTGACGCTGGCAGCCGCGCTCGGCCACACAGAGATCCTGAAATTGCTCATCAAAAGTGGCGCGAAAGTGAACGCCCTGATCGGCTACAACTCCACTGCTCTCGCCTGGGCCGCGAACAACGGCAAGGCCGATGCCGCCAAAGTGCTCCTGGATAACGGCGCCGAGGTGAACGCACGAAATAACGGCGGCGCAACACCTCTGATCTATGCCGCGCAGAACGGCTACAGGAGCATCGTTGAACAACTGTGCAAACACGGAGCGGATGTCAACATTCGGAGCAAGTCCCGAAACACCCCTCTGATACAGGCGTCCGAGAAGGGTCATACAGAGATTGTCCGGCTGCTCCTGGATAAGGGGGCGAATCCGGCGGTACCCGCCAGCTCGGGGAACACGGCCCTTATGGGGGCAGCGCAGAACGGTCACACCGACGTGGTCAAACTGCTCCTGGAGAAGGGAGCGCCGATCGCCGCGCGCAACGATCAACAGGAGACCGCCCTGATGCTCGCCTCGGCAAGAGGACACGAGGAAACGGTGAAGGTCCTGTTGGAAAACGGCGCGTCGGTCCGTGCGGTGGACCGCAAGGGGGCCACCGCGCTCTTCCTGGCTGCGCAAAACGGACACGCGAACGTCGTCAAGATGCTGCTCGAAAAGGGAGCCGATCCTTTCGCCAGGAACAAGGAAGGGATCTCACCGTCATCCGTGGCTTCAGACAGCGGACATCCTCAGGTGGCGCAGCTCCTCCAATCCACCCGCAAGAAGTGACAGGAATTCCTCGTCGGATAGCTCATCTCGGAAGCGTGTTGCGGAAAGAGAAGGTCTCCCCGGTCAAGACCGGCCGTAAGAAAGCCGGGTCTTATAAACCCGGCTCAGTCCGATCGCAATGTGAGCTACCGTTAATGACGCAATGATTGTACGATTGCTCTGACGGTCCGTGCCGTGAAAGGGGCTTTCCGTTTCTGCGTTCGGACAGGCGTGCCGGTAGTTACTGTCTACGGGGCCGCGATGATCACTTGCGGGGCACCTGGGGCAGGGATGTTACTCGTCTCGAAAGTCCTTCTCGGAGAGGCATTTCACGAGAGCCTGGGCCACGGGATTGGTCACGCTGTAAATCATTTGCAGACCCTGGCGGGTGGAGTCAATGATGCCGCGGCTCTTGAGATGGATCAGATGCTGTGAAACGGTCGCCTGATGGAGACCGAGGCATTCCTGCATATTTTTGACATTGCATCCACCGACTCGCATGAGTCCGTATACGATCTTTAGGCGGATCGGGTGGCCCAGTGCCTTGAGAATCTCCGCTTCTGCGGAGAATTCCTTTCCCTTGATCTCTTGAAAGATTGCATCCAGGTCCTGCAGGTCTTCCGTCTTGTCTTTCCTGATTGCAGTGCTCATGAGCCTTTCTCGGCTTGCCCGGTACGCTCGTTCTCAGCGCAGCCGGTCCTGGAATTCCCCGCGTCCCGGGTCCCGGGGGCGCACGCAGTACTCATTCACGTGGAAACGCCGGCTGCCGGCAGCACCCACTTGTTGACGATGAACCATAGGGCGAATATCCCGATAAGTATCCAGATTTCCATGACAAATACACACCTTTCGCGTGATCGAGACCATCTGGAACGAGACGCTAGCGTGGAGCTACTCTTGGGCCCCGCGTTGGTCCTTTCCCCGATTTCCGGGTCTGCACGCGGCTGGCAAGGAGATGATCCAGCCACGCGGGAAGCTCATAGTCTTCCGACGCGACGGTCACCCTTGTCGGTGAGGCCGTCACAAGCTCCTCGATCCACCCACGGATCGAGGGAACGTTCCACCTCGCCATCCCGAGATGGCCTGCAATGACCCGTCCTTCCTTGTCGATGACGTACGTGGTGGGGAATCCCTTGACCTCGTAAACCGCCTCCCGCATGCGGTTGAGAATGTAGAATCCCATCGGTCGTCCGCCGACCACGTTTTCCAGGAGGGCCTTCGCGTTCCCGTATCGCGTCGCGAAGAGCAGGTCTCCCCCGAACGATTTTGCGTCTTTCTTCACCCACGCGGGACTGTCCCAGAGGTCTACGCAGAGCACCACCAGGCCGGGACGATTGATCGCCCTTACCATTTTTCGAAGCAGGCCCTTCTCTCGCTTGCAGAATTGACAGGCCCGGCGCCAGAAGTTGAGAAGAACTACTTTGCCGCGCAGGTCCCGAAGCGAGATCGGATTGCCGTTGAGGGCGCCCATGGGAAACTCGTGCGCGGTGGGGCGATTCGGGAAGAAATAGAAGTTGGCCAGATCGGGGTCATCAGCGGCTCGGGCGAGGTTCGGCCCGCTCATCGGCGCGGCGAGCGTCGCGACCAGAGTCAACTGGAGGAGAATGATGAGGAATCGGGGCAAATTTCCCTCCCGACGCAATTAATATATAGATATCTGAATATTGTGTTTTTGTCAAGAATCTTTTTTCTTATCCACTATACACCTCTTCCCCTCGCACCTCCAGCGAAGTCTCCCGTTTCCCTTTCCCAGGCTTCAGACGACGAATGCGTATCCGGGTACTTTATTCTCCAGGAAACAACCTTTTGCAAGCACCACAACAAGGTGGCACGATGTGCGT
The DNA here is from genome assembly GCA_964497585.1 of uncultured Syntrophaceae bacterium. Classification (GTDB taxonomy): domain Bacteria; phylum Desulfobacterota; class Desulfomonilia; order Desulfomonilales; family Desulfomonilaceae; genus CAZCDS01. Next base: position 70,295 of record CAZCDS010000007.1, on the reverse strand, counting down.
GGCGAAAACGGTCGGCTTGCCAGGCCGACCTCACCGCAGTAGAATGTGATAAGGCACGGTTGATCCCCTTGACAGCGGCCCTTTCCCACAGAAAGGAGGCCCCATGTTCATTCAAGAAGCCGAACTGTTCCAGGGTGTAAGCCAGGGTACGATGGCTGAGATCGCCAAGAACATGATCGAGGAATCCTCCGATAGAGGCTCCCTGATCTTTTCGGAAGGCGACCCGGCCGACAGCTTCTACGTACTGCTCGGAGGCCATATACGATTGGCCGTCGGCGAGGTGTCCGGCATCGAATACATTCTGAACAGATCGGGAGAGGCCTTTGGCTGGTCCAGTCTTGTGGACCGGGACAAATACACAGCTCACGCCGAATGTATGACTCCCGCGACGTACATCAGGATCGAAAGCGAGACGCTCACGCACATTCTGGAAAGGAATCCTCAAGATGGAATGGTGGTGTACAAGCGGCTTGCCGCCGCGGTCGGAGAAAGGTTGGTCAACGCTTACCAGGCGCTCCTTTCCGGTCAGGAACATGAGCGGGCCGTTTCCCACGGTACGGGCCAGGTTTCAGTGGCCGCGGACCTGTAGCCTTTCGAGACCCGGTGCGGAAGCCGCGGTTGTGACGGTGAGGTGTCGAAGACCCTGCGCACGGAGCGTCGCCGCCTTGGAAAGGGAGCCGACAGGCAGGAAGAGGCCGAATGGTATGCAAGCGTGGAGATCAAGCGTCACCCGCCGCTGTAAGGGGATCGATGAACTCGGCGGGACCGTGATCGACATCCGAAAGGTCTCCGGCGCTACCGGGCCGGCCTCCGCGACGTGTCGCAACTCTGCTCAGTGGTTGCCTCTCACTCCGGTCGGCCCCCATCTAGGGCAAGCGATTTCCGACTTCGGAATTCGCATGCTTCCATCGCCAAGACACAAGTCACAGAGCCACAAGGTCATAAGAAAATCGAGATGTTTCCCCCTCCCCAGTGAATTCGTGGTGAAGAATGAAGAGGTAGGACGAAATGGCAAAGCGCTCCCTGGAAGAGATGATCGCCCGTGTCAAATCCCATCCCGAGATTCGATCCGCGGGCATGCTCCTCTGTCACAACGGCTTCGTCAGGGCTACCAGCCGTAAGGGTGAGACCGTTGAGAGCCTTCACGTCTCCGCGGACAGAGAGAAAATCGAAGAAATCAGACAATGGGCTCTGTCTCTTCCAGGAATCATAGCCGTGGAAATTGAGGCCCTCGAAGGGGAATTCAACATAGGAGACGATCTCCTCTATGTCGTGGTCGCGGGGGATGTGCGAGAGAACGTGTTTGACGCAACGCGTTCAACGGTGGAAAGGCTGAAGACCGAGGGAGTCTCCAAATCGGAGAAGCTCCAAAGCTGAGCGTGAATGCCCGCGGACAAGTTCCCCGGACAGAGGGAGCCGGGCGAAGTCTCCACCACCAAGACACGAAAAAGACAAGAAATATCAACCGCAGAGGCGCAAAGGTCACAGACGCGGTTAGAACCGCAACCAAATGGCGATCGCAGACGCGGTACTAATGCACATACCTGGTTCTCGCAAGTACTGCTGTACTACGCAACACAAGAAACGCTTCCCAAGAATTCTTCGCGGTACGACAAGAATTTGAGGGATAGTAGTACAGAGAAGACTCGCCATTCAATACGGTTCCCATTATCCTTTCCGTATGTGTTGACCGGCCGGACACACCCGTTTATGATTTTCCTAGAACGCCGAAGCACTGCGAAAACCAATCCAGTGGAGACCAGCCCGGGAGGGACGTCGATGAGGTTTTACTCCTTCGAAATCGTGATCGAAAAAGAACCCGAGGACGAGGGCTATTTTGCCTACAGCCCGACACTTCCAGGCTGTTTCAGTAACGGCAAGACCATAGAACAGGCCAAGCGCAACATCAGAGAAGCCATATCGCTCCACCTGGAGTCACTGCTTGCCCATGGGTGGCACGCGGGCTGACCACATGGTACGAAGATACTCCAATCATAATAACCTAGCCCCTGCAAGGGGATTTGGGGGTAAGCTACAGACGGGACTCTGCCCAAGAACGTTGCCGGATTCTGTGTTGACCGTCCGCGGGAATTAGGTATAATATAGTGATTTGACGGTAGCTCGCGGTCCGCCACCTGTGACGCGTTGCCACTAGGCAAGAGGAGGGCGCAGTGATGCGTCAGTACCCCATAGGGGCAGCCAGTCTGGTGGCTTATTCTCAGCTTTTGAAAGGAGGAATTGGCACATGCATATTGCAGATCTTGTCGACAAGATACTCGAAACCGATGAGGCGGAACCGGAATTTCTCAAGAGATTGAGACTAGAGAGGGCAGAGTCTGAGCCCGACCACCGCGCGCTGGGAGTTATCGATGCACTGGGATGGGCAGTGCAAGCGCCCTATAAGAAGCTCAAGTATGCCGCCGAGGAGTTTGACCCGGTGCAGCCAACTGTGAAGGCTCTTGAGAACAACTTGCGAGCAGATACAATCTTGGCACCGGTATTTGAACCGGTCTTGAGTAACAAGACAGTTGACCACGAGAAGTGGATCACGGGCTGGAGGGACGCGGTGAAGGTCTTCTGGGCGCAGGTTGAACCGCTGCTGTCTTTTCAGGCCGGGGGCGCACTGCCGGAAATGCCAACCGAGCATCTTTGAACCGACCAAGATCCTCGGAGTTGATCAAAGAATTAGCAAACCGGTGGAGAGCGTACCCTTCTTCTTGGCCTTTATGACTCGGATTCTGTTCGGCTTGGTCTCACGAGACGCCCCAGTCTGGTTTCAAGCATGACCTAGTGGCGCGCGCTTCCTGGGGGCTGTCCGTGCCTTGATCACGCCGTAGCACCCCGATGTTGCACGAAGATGGAAGGAAGGTATAGCCTCTTTAGGATATCTCCCGAATCCCGTTGGGTGCGCGAAAGAATTGGAGATTCATGGGCGAAACCGTGACACTGGGATCACTGTTCTGGTTCTTCCCGGAGTACGACCTGAATCATGCGGCCGTTTTCCTGAGCGCGGCAGCACTGTTGGTCACAATACTGTTCAATGTGGTCTTGGCCATCTTGGCATTAAGGGCCGATAGGCGGATGGCTCGTTCAATGCAGGTCCTAGAGGAGTCTCTGCGGCCGATGGTGACCGTGAGTCTGGTGACTCAGCCTGACCCAGCTCGCGGCAAGGAGGTCATGACGTGCCTGGCACTCCACAATCATAGTGAAAGGCCAGCCCTACGTCTGCACTTCAAGTTCAGGCAAGAGGAGGTTGACGCTGCCTTTGCCGTCGACCCGGACGATCCGTATCGCCAGCAGGCAATGCGAAGCCTTCTTTCCACCATCCCAATAGTTGAGAATGGACACCCAGTTCTGCGCCCGTTTGGGCTCCAAGACCTCGGAGTTTCCGGCCGCCCCAAGTATAATCCAACTTGGAAACACGACCTGACCGTGCACATTGCCGCTGAGTATAGGGATTTCACCGGAAAGATATACACAAGCAGCGTACAAGGATTTCAACCAGGCGATCAATACTGGTTTGACGATTGGGACAAAATGCCTGATCGTAGGCTGTGACCTGGTATTAAAGAGATTGACTAAGTCGAAATTGAGGACGGTTGCCTAGACGCCGCGGCTATTTCTTCGCCGTCAAGGGTCTGGCCGTCGCTGGCGTCTGGGCGGATGAGCAACTGTGGTACTGCACTGGCGGGGGGTGCCGTCTGTCTGCTATCAATTTGAGGCCTCTTCCAGGGACACCACGTTCATCTCTCTCACCTTCTCCGATTGCGCTCCCCGGTGCGGGGAGGCCAGCGCCTCCCTTCATTGAAAGAGATCGTACTGCACCGGCCCGGGGTCACGTTTGGGTCGCTCGTCCGCGAAGGGCTTGACATACTCCACGAGCGCGGGGTCGATCGATTCGAGGAAACGGCTCGGGAACGCGTCGGCGCTCTTTCCGTAGAGGGTTCGCCGGCGCGAATTGGACCACGCTCTCGCCTCCCCACAGGCGAGCCTCTACAGCGTGAAACTGTGGTAACGACGGCCTTGATCCCGCCTCCCTGATCGCTACTTCTAACTCCGCTCCCACTGCGATAGTGATGATCGTTGGCTGAACAACGTGAGCTTGTCCACGCCGAGTTGGGATTTTAGGAAGGACAAAAAGGGGACCTGGCGGGGGCTATTCGGCCGTGAAGACTCTGAGAGGAAGGTCGCCGAGGCTCTCAACCTGATCGGTGCTAAGACCGGTCATTTCACTAATGATTTTACGTAACCCCTTTCTGTTGTTCATAATCCGGCTAATCTCTTCGGGACTCACTCCCATTCTATCCAGATGGTACTCGTACATGTCCTGCGGAGTCGGCGCAGGAATCTGATGATGTTTCTTCTCGTACGCACCCGTCAACGCAAGCAAGATCTCCAATTCCTCCGATTCCGGGGAGTCGTCCACCGGAGTTCCCCACAGCTCCTCGATGCGCTCCATAGCGGCTTCGTATTCTTCCTCTGTGCGGATCGGTCTTACCTCCATGACTTACCTCCTTGGGGCACCGTTAAATAGTGGCAGCGTCTATCCTCTCATAATCCTTGTGATATCCAACCCATCGGATGAGGACAACCTGCCTCTCATAGTCTATCACGGTCACGATGCGATACGTATTGCCCCCAAGATTGAACACCACCCGGTTATCCCTCAAGAAGTCGGCTGTCCCGTGCCTTCTCTTGACGTCCATCGTGTTATGCCATTCGGCTTTCTCCGTGTCCTGAAGCCACGCCGGAAACAGTTTCCTGGCCTTTGCATCACCCGAGGCCATGAACTTGAGGACCTTGTTACGCCGACGAACCTCCATGACGCTCACTATACTATGACCCTCGGTCCGGTCAAAAGATTCAATGATTGACTTCACGAGCGTCTCAGCGCATCCGCAATTCACTGGAAAAGATCGTACTGCACCGGACCGGGGTCACGTTTGGGTCGCTCGTCAGCGAAAGGTTTGAGATACTCGACGAGCGCGGGGTCGATCAATCCGAGGAAACGGCTCGGGAGCGCGTCGATGCTCTTTCCGTAGAGGGTTCTCCGACGGGAACTCGTAAGGAAGAGGTCGTCCTCTGCCCGGGTCATGGCAACATAGAGCAGGCGACGTTCCTCATCGATGTCGATCTCGGCTGAGTCACCCCGGTGGTGGACGGTATAGGGTATGATCCCGTCTTCGCATCCTGCGACGAAGACTACGGGAAATTCCAATCCCTTGGCCGCGTGGATCGTCATAAGGGTGACCGCCTCAGCCCGTGGATCGTGGGCCTCGGCCTCTTCTTCGGGGCTTACCTTGCGTGCCCGTTGATAGGGAATTCCCGCGGTGCGAAAGGTCTCTTCCAGCACGTCTCCTACGGCATTGAGTCGGTAGAGGACCGCGAAATCCTCAAAGCCGAGAGACCGCTCGGTCACGCCTGAAACCGTGCCCGCGTCCAGAGAGAGAAAGGACGATCCGCCGAGCATCGATTCGATGGAGCGGGTGATGAAGATCCCTTCCGCGGTGGGGCTCGGAAATCGGGCTATCTTGATCTTGCCGTCGCCCCGTCTGTGGGCCTGGAGCGATTCCGTTTCTTCCGGCCGCTTCAGGAGTGATTCGGACGCCGCGACGATCGGTTCCTGTGAACGGTAGTTTCGTTTGAGAAAGACCTGACGGGCCGCGGGGTAGTCCTGCGCAAACCGTCCGAAGAACCGCCGGTCAGCGCCTCGGAAGCCGTAGATCGCCTGATCCGGGTCGCCGATGACGAAGAGCCCGTCACCTTCCGGCCTGGCGAGGAGCCGAACCATCTCGTACTGCGCCCGGTTCACGTCCTGAAACTCGTCGATGAGCAGATGCCTCGCGAACTCCCGGCGGATGAGCTCCGCCGCGGACGGCGATGCTCTCATCAGTCGCACCGGGTGGACGAGAAGGTCGTCGAGGTCGAATGACCGGAACCTTTCCAGATGGACCTCGTATGCCCCATACATCTGGGAAAGCTCCTCATCAGCGACTTCGGAGCCAGGGGCGACAAGGTTTTGCTTGAGGCGTCCAACCCGCTCGAAGAGCTCCGACGCCCCGGTCGGGGAGAGCTTCATCCGTGCGCCCCGCGCGGCTTCTTTGAACGCGGCCAGCGCCTGATCCCTGTCGAGGATGGTCGCTCTGTTCTCGATCACGCCGTGCTCCTCGTACAGGCCGATGATCCTGGAGCCGAGCTGGTGGAAGGTTCCGACCCAGCACCGTGAAGCGCTCTCTGCAGGGAGAAGCCCCGCGATACGTTCGCTCATCTCCTTTGCGGCCTTGCGCGAAAAGGTCACCGCGGTGATGGACGCGGGATCCGTTCCCGTTCCTTCGACAAGCGCCGCGACTCGATGCGCGAGAGTCCTCGTCTTCCCCGTCCCCGGGCCCGCCTTCACCAAGACCGGGCGATCCAGGGTCGCTACTGCCTGGAGCTGCTCTTCGTTGAGGTGGTGCTCGCCTTCCTTCGACTTTTCCCCGTCTTGAGCGGATCGGCGTTTCTTGGTGGTGTGTGTGCCTTTGCGTTTTGCTGTGCGCCGTCCCCGGGACCGTTCAATCGGCACGAGACTCCCTTGCCCGCTGAATAGGTGTCGCTCGTCTGGGGTGAACAGCTCTACCGTGCCATATTCCCCGTCATATCCGCCTCTTATGGAGACTCCTCCCTTCCGAACCCGTGAGATCCCCTCCGCGATGATTCCGGGCGCCTTGCGGGTGATCTCATCCATGGAAACGGACCAGAGGATCATCAATTCCGGGCCGAGCTTCCGGAGAAGATCCATATAGAGCCCCTGGGTCTTCTTGGTCTTGACACCGACCCCGAGCTCCTGGGACACGATCTCGGCCAACGGTATCATCCGCCAGAAAGGAGCCGCTCCCTCGGGAGGCTCTCCGGCCTTGCGTTCGCCGAGTTCCATGACCCGGTTCATGACCCCGACAGTGACCGGACTGCCGCATACCGGGCACTTTCCTCCGAGTTTCTCCGTTTCCTCGGGATCGAGCCGCATAGAGCATTTCCGGTGACCGTCGAGGTGGTATTTTCCCTCTTCCGGGAAGAACTCAATGGTCCCGATGAAGCCTCCGTCTCCCCGAGCGCGTTCCTCCATGGAGGCCCGCCCGATCGATTCCAGGGGGCTGCCTACGTCCTTCGCCACCGGATACTGCCCACCGCCGCATCGGATCGCTTCCCGCATCGTGACATAGCCGGGTTCACCCTCGAAAATGTTGGCTTCCCGACCGAGGTTCGCGGGAGAATGGGTGTCGGAATTGGAAATGAGCGTATAGCGGTCAAGGGAGCCGACCATGTGATTCATCTCGGGATCGGACGACAGGCCGGTCTCCAGAGCGAAGATGTGCGGCGTCAGCTCTTCGAAGCACTCCTCAACGGAATCGAATCCCGATCGGGAACCCAAGAGGGAAAACCATGGCGTCCAGACGTGCGCGGGTACGACGAACGACTGGTCCGTCGTTTCGAGCGCGATCTCCAGGAGAAGTTTGCTGTCGAGTCCCAGGATAGGTCTTCCGTCAGACTTGATGTTTCCGATCCTATCGAGGGTCTGGTTGAATCGGTTCATGGCGTCGAGGTCCGGCAGGAAAACGAGGTTGTGGACTTTGCGGGTCGCTCCGTTCTTTTTGTAGATGGAGCTGATCTCCACATTGAGCACGAACCTGACATCTCCAGGGCCGAACCCTCCGGGGAGACTCTCCATCTCCGGGATGAATTGGTCCTTCAGCCGGAAGAGGCCGTCGCCAGCCTCGACGAGCATCTCCTTGATCTCACTGCTCCACGCCGGGTGGGTGCAGTCCCCTGTGGCCAGGACGCGGATCCCTTTGCGCGCGGCCCAGCGGGAAAGCTCCACGAGATTGCAGTCCTTTGAGGTTGCCCTTGAGTATTTCGAGTGAATGTGGAGGTCGGCGAAGTAGATCATGGAGTACTCCTACGAAAGCGAAAGAGGGCTCTGTGATGGAGGTTACCTACCAATGCAGACGGTCTCGCGGTCGCGCGGGATGTCTTTCCGGTTGATATAGGAACGGAAGCGGACTGGCGCGCTACGTTGCGAGTTTCAACGCATGGGACTTGGCATCCAAATATGACCCGTGCGTCATCGCTCCCGGGATTCCAGGTCTGAGATCTTCTCTTGCAGGCTCCGGCGCAGCGATGGATCTCGTGAGGTCTTCAGCGCGTGCTTGTATTCCCGCAGGGCCTTCCGGTCATTTCCCGATTTCTCCCACGCAAGACCGGTTCTTGCCAGGATTCGATCCTTTTCCGCGTCCCGTCGCGATCGGCTCAGTGCCTTATCATAGGAACGGACGGCCTTGCGCCATTCCTTCCGGGCCATCCACGCGTCCCCGAGCGTGACGAGGAGTTCCGGATCCTTCGGAGCGATACGAAGAGCGTGTTCCAGCACCGCGATTGCTTTCTCGTCAGATCCTTTCGCCAGATAGGCCGCGGCAAGGTTCTTGTAAGCGGGCACATGCTTAGCGTCGAGCACGATGGCTTTTCTAAAATCTTTGATGGCCTCGTCTGTGGCGCCCTGTTTCCAGAGGAGTGTGCCGCGGTTGTTGAGAGCCTGTACGTGCGTAGGATGGAGTTGAAGGGCTTTCTTGAGGTCCTGGAGGGCCTTTTCTCTCTGATCGAGCGCACTGAGTGCGACGGCTCGGTTGTAGTAGTAGTCGGCCCGATCGGGATCTTTTTCGATCGCCTCGGTGAATGATCTGACGGCTTCCTCGTGGCGGTGCAGTTCCGATTGAGCGATTCCCAGGTTGTACAACGCGGCAGGAAAACCCGGTCGCATGGTCAGAGCATCCTGACAGTCCCTAAGCGCTTCGTGAAGCCGTCCCAGTCTGATCTTTGCCGAGCATCGGTTCGTAAGCGCTTCCGGCTCCGGGCCTCCCTGTTCCAGCGCACGGTCATACTCACCGATGGCCCGCTTGAATTCCTTTTCCAGGAATCGGGCGTCACCCTTTCCCTTGAAGGCCGCGGGATTACGGGGGGCCAGGCGTGCGGCCTTTGCAAAAGCGTTTAATGCCCTACCAGGAGAGCCCTCCGCCAGGTAGAGTCTCCCGAGCAGCAGATAGGCGTGGACATTGTTGCCTTCGACTCTCAAGACGGCTCGGATGTCCTGGAGCGCGCGGTCAACCATGCCGTTCTTCATGCTGAGCGACGCCCGGTTGAAGAGAGCCTGAACATTTGTCGGGTCTAATTTCAGGGCCTTGTTGAAATCGTCCAGCGCGCGATCCGGCTGTTCTTTGGCCAGATACGCCATGCCGCGGTTGTTGTACGCGCCGACATTTTCGGGTTCTAGGCTCAACGCCCGGTCAAAATCCTCGATGGCTTTGTCGTAAGCCTTTCGGCGGGTGTTTACGACTCCCCGGTTGTTGTAGATCGACGCGTTGTCGGGTTCCTGCTCGGCTGCACGGGTGAAGAGTTCAGCCGCTTTGTCGAGGTTGCCCGATTGCTCGGCTTCGATCGCGTCGGTAAAGGACTTGAGGGGTTCCTCGGCCGCAGAAATGGCGGTAATGAGCAGGACAAGCGCAATAGTGCCTGCTAGCCGGCAAGGCTTTTTCACTGGGCCGAACCTCCCTGCCAATAGGATTCGATTTTCCACAATATCCCGATCCTGGACACCCGCATAGGCCCTCGTGGGAGTGACTCGGCAGCCTGGAATTCCAAAGAGGACTTCGTACCCATGCCTCCACGCTTCCGGGAGATCGGTTTCGTCGTGGATAAGAGCCTAATCCATCGACTTTCAAGGATCTTGACGGCCTTCGCGATACTTGATAAGACTATGGACGCCGCCGGGCCGGGCGGCCGAGTGTTTAAAGACTAATCGACTCGGCAGAGGGACCTATGTCGGCCATCATGACGACGGGAGCATTCGGTATCGAGAATTGCGGTATCCATAGCCGAAGATAAGGGCCTTGTCAACCGTGTGAGTGAAGGGGGTAAGTCGTTTGGATCATGGTTGATTTCTCAGTTCACGCAAATCCGGAGAGCCGGGTTGAGACCTTTCCGGGCAGCCGCCTCTCCGCTCGTCACAGTCTATCCCAGAAGCAGTCGAGACCGGTGAGAACAGGCAGAGTAGCGAGCTACGGCCGTGTCGCCACAATTGTCCTTTCGATCTATCTGGTCTGCATCCTGCCATGGGGAAAGGCGCTCGGAGACTCGTTCGAGGAATCCCCGCCGCTCTGGGAGCCTCTCCTGTGGGGAGGCAAGATCGTCGCGCCGTCCCGCGGAACGGCTCAGAAGCCGACCCCCTCGCTGAACAAGCAGGACAGCCCTGTCGAACGCGTCAACAGGGCGGAGACGCGTCCAGAAGACCCGGTGCGAAAAGAAATGACCATTGCGCCGGCTCCCAATGATACCGAACCTCGGACCACAAATGCACTCTACCGACTCGCGGAACCCCATTTCGCTGCCGGCCCGCGACCCTCGCTTATCGCGGCAACTCCACCGGAATTCCCCCGGTTGTTTTGGCGAAGCCCACTCCGGAGCCTGTCCGTGGAAGATATCCCGCCGCTGTATGTGACTCCCAAGCTTGCGGGCGAGGGTGTATGGGACACCAGGGACTTGCCTACGAGCGAGAACGGTTGGCCGCTCATGTACAAAACGAGCTACAGGCCGAGTTCCAAATATCCGAATGCAATCGTACACATGCTGCTGTTGGATATGAAGCGAGTGAGCATGAGACTCTACATCGGATCCTCCGAGCCGGCCGCGCCCAAAGGGGCGTCGAAGATCGAGCCTGACTTGAAGGGGCAGCTCGTTGCAATCACGAACGCCCTCTGGAAGCAGAAGCACGCGCGGGGTGCAGGGGCCATCTTCCGGGGAAAAATCCTCAGGGAAATGGCTCCCGGCATGGCCAGTCTCGTGGTCTATAAGGACGATTCCGTGGACATCCTCGAATGGAACCCCAGCATCCCGATCTCGACGATTCGTGATGCCCGCCAACTGAGGCACCTGATCGTGAAAGACGGGAAGGTCGTGCAATCAGTGATCAAACACGGGGAGAGGGTTGATTCGGAAATCGGTCTCGGATTCTTGCTTGCCGAGGGGGGCCAACCATATCGGCAATGGTGGGGCGGATACTATTACGGAGGGCCTGCGGCGAACTTCTCGGACGAATGGTTCATCGCCACGCGAAGCGCGTTCGGTGTGAGAAGAGATGGAAACCTCGTCTTTGCCATCGGGCACCATATCAGCACGAAGGACCTGGCAAAGGCGCTCGTGCTGGCCGGTTGCGCCAGGGCTATCCATGCCGACGCCAACCCTCACAACGTGGTCGCCAACCTCTATTACCCGGACGGAGACGGCGGCATTGCCCGGAAGGAAAGACTATCACCGGACCAGAAGAGCTACACGCTCAACCGGTACGTAGAAAAAAGCTATACGAGCGATTTCTTTGCTTTCTACCGACGGCTGGCTCAGGGGGAAACCTCGTGAAGCGGGTATCGGGGATCAAGATCTACTTGGTTCTTGTCCTGCTGTGCGTGGGCGCTCCCGCGCTCTGTTTCGATTCAAGCGAGGAATGTAGAGGCCGCCGGACGGAATGGCTGGACGCGTACCACCGGCTGCATGACGCGGTCGAACAGTACCAAAAAACCAAGGAAGACCCCATAGGACCGAGGATCGAAGAGAAGTTGACGAAAAGGTCCCCCCGGGTCTCCACGGCCATGATCGTCCGGAGAGTCCTCGACGCACGTAAGGCCCGGATGGCGGAGGCTCGCGAGAAGGCCACGCAATTGCTCGACGTTGAAGAGGAGCGTTTCCACAAATGGCGCACCTGCAGGTCGGCGAACCGTCGCTCCCGTTTCTCGTCCCGGAGCGTTCCCGAGGCGACCGAACGGAAAAGGCTGAAGTCACGGCTGAGCGACTTGTTCCTCGACGAGGCCTATGTCCAGTACAAGGACTACCGTGCACCGTCCTCTTCATCCTATTCCTATCGCACTCGTCGGTCGCCTCAATGGGCTCCCTACGGGTACGGTCCGCCGGGTTTTTATACGCAGGGTCGCGGCAACCGAGGGTTCTACTACCGATAGGGCTGCCGTACGCGCTGTTGCGTCCATGAAACCTGCGACTTATGCGAAGAAGCCTGTAAGGTATGGCTCGGCGCGCCGGTCTCCACCTTCCGGGGGAAGTCGATGCGGGAACGTGCCGATTGCCCGTGTCTGGCGGAGCGTGGCGGGACCTGGGGCCAAATTCTCTTGACAACTCGGGCCATGGCGGTTAAGTATATAAATTCTCGTCGTTTGTCCTTGCCAAAGTTGGATTCTCTTGGTTGCGGGTTGGGCGGTTTTAGCCACCAGCAAGGGAAGGCTCGTTCCAGGCAATCTGCGGACAACGACGCGGGCGGGACCGAGGCATATGTCTTCTCGAATCCGCCATGTACTGCGATGGGAATGGGCCTGTCCCTGGAGGTGGTCGTGCCGGCCTCAGAGAATGCATCGAGGGGTTTTCGCTAAAACACACATTCCCGGAGCACTCGCCAAAGCTCCCGTGGTCGTCTCGCAGAGGCTATCGGGGGCTTGGAATGCTTATCTGCCGGTCAGGCGCATGAGTCTTCAGGCAGCCGCGCCCGGAGGCACGACAGCTTGGCTCCGCGGAAATTGGCATGGCCTGTTTGTTCCGTTGACTTGCGAATCGTGGATAGGAGTCGCCCATGAACAAGAGCGATTTGGTAAAAGCTTTGGCCAAGGAAATGGACCTGCCCATGCGGAAATCCGAGGAGATCGTCGATATGGTCTTTAGGACCATGACATCAGCCCTCGTGGCCGGCAGTCGAATCGAAATCAGAGGCTTCGGTTCGTTTGTTGTCAAGAACTACGAGGGGTACACCGGACGAAATCCCAAAACCGGTGAAAAGATCACAGTGCGGAACAAACACCTGCCCTTTTTCAAGACGGGCAAGGAACTACGTGAAAAAATAAATAGTTAGAGACAGTATCCAGGAATCGGGCCGTGAAAAGGAATGGATTGAGCCACGGAACGGTTGCAACCCGCCGGCTAATCAGCTACTCATAGCTTTCGATGAAGAATAATCCAGGCATCCGGAGAAGCTCAGGTACGGTTGAGAGCGGGGGAGCGGCCGTGCTCGCAGCCATGCTCCTGCTGGCGATGGCCTGCCCGGCTTGCCCGACCTGTGCCGTCAGCGGGTACGCCCGGGCAACCTACGTCCTCCCCGCGGACACACTCGAGAAGGGCGTATCGTTTGCCCACGTCAAGATACCGCTTCACCGCAGCGATGTTGCCGAACGAGTCGTGGAGCAGATCAATTACCTGCTTATGGACCGAAGGGCAGGTATGCTGCAGTGGTTCGACCGAATGGCCATGTACGGGCCTCTCATCCGGAAAGTCCTCCGCGATGAAAAGGTCCCGGAAGACATGATCTATCTTGCCTCTCTTCTGAGCGGGCTTACCCCCAACGCCAAGGGGCGATCAGGAGGGGTTGGCTGGTGGCTCCTTGGGTCAGTGAAGGAGAAGAAGTCTCCTCGCTTGATTCAGTGGGTCGCAACCAATGACTGGGATGATCGGCGGGATCCTGTACTTTCCACACGGATCGCGTGCACGATTTTTCAATGGCTTCACGGGAGGCCCGCGACGAGGAATTGGCTCCTGACCATCTGCGCATTCATCGACGGGACCGACAAGGTCGACGCGGTTATCAAGAAGTCTCCCGTATTCTCGTACTGGGATATGGTAATGCCGACAGGGTCGGAAACGATCATCGCCCGGCTGGTGGCGCTAAAGCTCATAGACACTCACCGGGAGTTCTACGGGGTGAACATTAAGACGCCGAGACCGCTGAGCTACGACTTCTTGGACCGTCTCAAACTCAGGAAAGACCTGCCCCTCCACGTGGTAGCGCGCTGGTGCGGGACCAATCCACGGAGTATATGGGAACTTAATCCGGGGGTGGCGCCCTCCACGGGGGTTCTCCCCCGACCTGACAAGAGAAGCCCTTCGGGATTCCCCCTGCGAGTCCCCAAGGGAATGGGCCGGAACGTGAAGAAACTCCTGGTGAAGGAGGGCTATCTAGCAGGCTGAGGGCGAACCCAACCTTGCTTTCCATGGACGAGGATTCTTCTGTCACCCTGATCTCCTTCCGGAGTCACAGGGGGCAACGAGCCGTCCCGTCTCACCTCGGGACCAGGATGAGCATCCAAGAAATGAAAATTATTGCCTTTTGCTGCACCTACTGCGCATACAACGCGGCAGACCTCGCCGGGTCCATGCGACTGCAGTACCCCACGAACGTGCGGATCGTCAAACTCCTGTGCACAGGCAAAGTGGAACCGGTGTTCCTTCTCGAAGCCTTCCGAAGAGGCGCGGACGCTGTCATGGTGGCTGGCTGCATGGAAGGGGAATGCCATTTCGTTGAGGGGAATTTGTATGCTCGCCAGATTGTAGAATACACGAAGCATTTGGCCAAGGAAGCAGGGATAAGCCCACGAAGGCTCGAGATGTTCAACATGAGTGCGTCCATGGCGCAGAAGTTCGTGGAAGCAGTGACCACCATGGTCGACCGTCTCCAGGAATTGGGACCGCTCCCTCTCAACCGATCCGGCGCTGCAGAACGCTCCTTAGCCCTTGAGTGAGTCGACCTCGGGGGGCGCAACCTCACGTCATCGCAGGACCTTGACCAATCGGCCCGCTGGCAATCCCGACGTCCCGTGCCTGAACGAGTGCCATTATCGCAAGACGTCCCCGGGGTTAGCCGACACTGCCCCTATCGGATATAATTACCCTATGATCGGGTATGTCAAGACTACCGAGGACAAAGACAAGAAAAGGCGAAAGCATTACGTCTGCGCCAACTGCGGAGCCCTGATCACCGAGTCGGGTGCCCTTTTCAAGATAAACGGCTCCGACGAGCATTCCTACACGAATCCGGCCGGCGTGCGCTGCAATTTCATGACCGTTCTCGAGTGCGAGAACGTCTTGGTACATGAGGACCTGTACACTGAGCATTCGTGGTTTCCCGCGTACGGTTGGCGGTTTCTGTTGTGCCAGGTATGTCTTCAGCATCTGGGGTGGAAGTGGGACGCGGTGGAATCGAACGCGGCACCTGATGGATTCTTTGGCGTACTGCTCGACTCGGTCAAGTCTGTCTCACCGGAAGAATAATGCCAACACGCATTCACGCGCGTCGTTTCCCGTTCACCCAACCCTCACATGGGGGGCGGAACGAAGTCTCCTCTCCCCAAAGCAGAGCAACAAGATCTTTGTGTGTGGCGTACCTGCCTGCTATTCCGGGTCGCCGCGGAGCGCTCGGCGTGGGCGGACGTAACGAGGAGATGAGGTGACACCTGTTTGATTCCCCCGTGGAATGAACATCCATTGAGGGTTGTGGATCAGTCACTGCTCCCCTTGGTGTGGCGGTTCAGCAGATCGATCATCGCCTTTCTGAGTTGGGAGGAGAGGTCCCTTTCGTCGACTCCTGGCAAGGCTTCCTTGCTGAGGACCCGGCCCGATCTTCCGTCCACCAGCTCGCCCTTGAGTCCCCACCGCTTCTTTTCGAGTTCGACCTTCAGGATCAGAAGAAGGTCAGCGTGAAGGGCGCGACTCAACTGGGCTCTCCCCTTTTGCCAATCTTTAGTGTCGATTGTCTTTGAGATGAGGACGGATCGTACTGTAGATGGATTGCTGAATTCGAAGCGTTCTCTCATGAGGGGGGCGGGCCGAAGCTCCCGATAAAGAAAGTCGACAGTCTCCTGTCCGAGCGGAGACCGCAAACCTGAGAAAGCAAGGATCACGGCGACACGGGGTAGTTCAATGAGACTCTTGGGTTTGCTCTTGGCAGGTGTCCGTGCCCACTCCACCGAACTGAGCCCGATCGTCGGCTCGACGCCAGTTCTGGGATATATCAGAATGACTAGCAGAACTGCTGCAGCGGCCGCACCCAATGCCGCGACCGGTATGCCGAAAGGAGCGGAAAGGTGTTCGAGGATCGATTTGAAGAGACCCTTCCGAGGCGATGGGCGCTCGGCTCTCGTGGCGGCGAGCTTTCCGAATGCCTCCCGGATCGCGGGTGAGGCGAGTTCTTCACCGTCGGCCGCTCGGTACAGGGAAACGTCCTCCCGACATGCCTCACACTGCTCGAGATGCTCGGAGAGCTTTCCGTCGGGGTCTTCGCCTCCGTGGGTGAATCTGAAAAGATCCGCCGCGTCCGGGCAGAAGACCCGGTCCTTGTGAGTTCGAAGCCCTTCCGCGAGAAGCCGGATCTCCTCCAGCTCCTCAGCACACTCCGCACATTCCCTGAGGTGCTGCTCAACGTCGGACCTCTCCTCCGGCGCGAGCGCGTCCTCCAGATAATCGAGCAGAAGCTCGGAAGGATGGTGCGGAGTAGTGGGTTTCATGGCCTGAATCCTCTGTTTAGCAGTCTGTGGCAACTTGCTCTCAGCTCATCCATGCAGCGCTTGGTCTGTACCGCCAGGGTATTGGCCGGTGTTCCCTTGATCTGAGAGATCTGATGGTACGACAGCTCATCGTAGTACTTGAGGCGAAGGAGTTGCCGGCACTTTGCATCGAGCGTTCGGATTCCCCCCTGGAGGATTGCCGCGAACTGCGATCGGGCCACTTCATCCTCCTGGGATGCGAAGGCCGAAATAAGCGTCTTTGCGCCCTCTTGCCCACCGTCGTGGTGGTCTACGGGGTTGGTTTCCGCGTCTCGCTTGGCAGTAGTGATCCGGCGGTATTCCTGGATGCAGACCCGCTGGGCAACCGTGGACACGAACGCGTCCAGGGGGTACCGAGGGTCGTACGAGTCGAGCGATGAGACAAGCGCCGCAAAGACGTTCTGAGTCACATCTTCCAGATCTCTGATATAGACCCCGACTTTTCTCCTGACGATGACTCTTACGAGGCCGATGTAACGGCCGTAGAAGAGTTCCCATGCGAGTTCCGAGCCTGCCAGGCATTCCTGCACCAGTCTTGCGTCCCGCTCCTCGTAGGGGCGTCCCATGAGCCTCCCGCCGGTCCTGAATTGAATCGAAGGTGCATCGCGGGGCCAACGCGATGCGCGGATACTGCATTCTATCGCACAAGCGCGGCGTCATCAAGGCCACCTTCCTTTTGAGGTCTCTCCAACACTGGCGGGCGTCCGAGAGACGGCACGCGAAACTGCTCCATCGCAAATCTCGTTCGACGTTGCCTCCTGGTGGGAATGGGACGGGTCCGTCCCAGCCCCTTGCTTGTCGAAATCGGGTAGCAGCGTAGAGCATGGTACCAACGCGCATCCGGTATATTTGAATCCTTTGCCCATGGTGTCATTTCCTCCCTACGGCAACTGCGCATCAGGGCATGAGACGGCCCTATCGGCGCTTTACCCTCTTCACCTTGGAGACGTAACAACCCCAGGGAAAGGCTGAGTTGCTGCGGCATCTGTTCAAGGCCCGAGTCGTCGCGATCGAGGCTGCAGGTCCCCGGCCGACGTAGTGTACTCCCCTTATGTTTTTGGATACGGCTACCCAAATCCACGGACGGTATCGCCATGCCCACCCGTCTCGGTAGTGTCCGGGATGTCGATAATGCTTCGAGCCTGCGTGCTGCCAGTTCTGAGGCACCCAATAACTTCCGAGCCCGCCTCCCACGGCTGACTGCGTACCTATGCCGACGACCGTTATTGCTGCCAACACCAGTGTCAACGCTGCAATCCTTTTCATCGGTAACCTCCACTCTCGTTTCTTGATCCTAATCCGCCTCCTGCAAAGGTCTTTCGCGATCGCCAGCGAGATATTTCCGATTTTCGGCCGAGCAGGTGAAAAGAGCGCATGTCGGTTGGTCAAGCTTCTTTGGCATGAGTTGCTCTTGGTGTATACTCACGGAGCACCGGTGCGAACGCGCTGCAGGCAACGAAACGCGTCAAGTTCGTAGCGAGGAGTCGAGGATGGCAAATGTAATCCGATTCGGGGTGTCAATCCCCGACGACCTGTTGGAGAAGTTCGATGCCCTGATCGCAGAACAGGGATACACGAACCGATCAGAGGCTATTCGAGACCTCATCAGGGATCGCCTTGTTGATGACCTCTGGAGTGAATCGGGTCACGAGGTCGTGGGTACCGCCACCGTGGTCTATAACCACGAACAGAGCGACCTCGCGCAGAAGCTCACTGAAATCCAGCATCGTCAGCACGATCTGATCGTCTCAGCGGTGCACGTTCACCTGGACGCGCACAATTGCCTGGAGGTCCTCATCCTCCGTGGGAGTTCCGGAGACGTGAAGAAGGCGGGTGATTTGCTCATCGCCACCAAAGGCGTCAAACACGGCAAGATAACCATGACCACAACCGGCAGTGAGCTGGATTGAAACATAAGTCACCGGGGAAGCATATTTGTGTAGGAACGGCTTCCCAGGAACCCCACAGGTGCTAAGCACTCCCCTCAGAGAGTACGGTGCCTTTCTGCAGGCCGGCCTCTTCACGCGTACACGATCGAATAGGGTAGGGGCCTTACGTCCTGACTCCAGGGGGGAGGGACGAGAAGCTGAAGATCGACGGTCAGCCAGTGAAGATCGGGGTTGAGCTCCCTGAGCTTGCCGTCAAGGGGAGGTGTTGAGGATTCGGTGTGACAATACGTGACGAGGAAGATCCCAACTCCGTGGTCGGATTTCTTGTCGATCAGATATGCGGTCGCGAATTCCTTTTCCTTGAGTCCTGCTGCGTGAGCCAACTCTTTGATGTCCTGGTTCGGAATCTTCACAAGCACATACTTGGAACTGCGCCCTGCACCGAGAACGATGAACGTGCGAGCCTCCGCGGAGGCAAGATAGACGGTTGAGAGAAAGTCGAATCTCGTCATGAACTGAGCCGCGACGAGCGCGGCGGTCCGCCTGCCGCCGACCGTGTAGTGGAACCCGTAGTGCTCGTACAACTTCTGCTGCAGAGTTTCTCCGATGCGGTCTCCCTTCTCGTACAGGCTCTTGGAAATGTACCTCAGATTCCGTCCCAAGTCTTCCGCCGCGTCGGCCACAGGCCAATCTATCCTCACATGGAAGTGTGAAAGACCGAATCGGTATCGTGCCTTCACCGATGGATCCCTCTGAATGAGCACCGCAAAATCAGTGGAGAGCAAAGTCCGCAGCAAGGTGGCGAAATGCTTGTCCTCGAAGTATCGCGTTCGCTGATGAAACACGTCTTCTAGGTCGAACTCGATCAGGTTCGTAACGTTTTCCTTGGTTACCTTGTTGGAGTCAAAGAAGCGGATATAGTTTTTTGCTTCTGACGGCAGGTGCTCCTCATTAAAAATAACGATGAAATGCTTCTGCTCGGGGTGTTCCGGCGCCACGATCCGAGCGCGAGGCTTCAGTTCCCGCATCTCCACGAAAGGGTATTCCTTTTGCGCGGCCTCGAACTCCTTGTATGATCTTACGAGCGCTTCCTCAAGGAGGATCTTTTCAAGCTCATGTCGTAGAAAGAGATATATGCAGCGCCTGAGCTTTTCATTCCACGCGATCTCGTCGGTCTTTAGCAACGGCATCGGACGGGGATTCCTCTTGATCAATTGCAACATAACGTTATCACAGAAATTGCCCCACATCAATCTCTCAATGAAGGCAGTCACCTCAAGGAGGGGACCGACGGAAGACTGAACCGCCAAAGCACCAGGAAAAGGAAAGACGAAAAGAGATCTCAACCATAAAGAGGCACATAGGCAAGAGGAAGACCGAAATCTTCCTTGGGGATTACCTCAAGAGGTGTCCAGTCCTCGGATTGCGGGGAGGGCCTTGAGCGTTCCCTCTTGCATCAACTGATGAAAAGATGTAACAACAAGTTCAGGCTAGATCCCCGAGAGGAATAGACATGAAGGACGGAAAACCTGAGGAGTTCGCCCCGGGTGGACTGGATCACGATTCTGAAGAAAGCCAAGAAGACTTCGCTGCCTTGCTCGAAGCCGCCGACGCGTACAGACAAGGGCCTGGGGCGGAGGAACATACGGTTGAAGGAACCGTTGTATCAATAGGAAAAGAATGGGTCTTCGTCGATATCGGAGCCAAAAGCGAGGCGGCAATCCCCAAGGAAGAACTCATCGACTCCCAAGGCGAACTCCGGATAGGCGTCGGGGATCCCTTGACCGCCTATGTGGTGAACCGTCGCGGGGAGGACCTCATCCTGAGTGTAAGAATGACCTCCGCAGCGTCGGAAGACGCAATCCGGGGAGCGGCTGAGAGCGGGGTGCCTGTAGAAGGACTAGTCACCGGGCAACGCAAAGGAGGATATTCGGTAAGGATCTTCGGTCGAGATGCTTTTTGCCCCTTCTCTCAGATGGACGCGCGTCCGGGGGGAGATCCTGAGAGTTATGTTGGCCAGCGCTTCACCTTTCGCATTCTCGAATACGCGGAACGCGGGAGGAACATCGTCCTTTCGAGACGAAAAATACTCGAGGAAGAACTCGCGGAACGCCGCGCCCACCTGCAGGAGACCCTCCACGTCGGGGATGTGGTGGAAGGCGAGGTCATCAAGCTCGCCGACTTTGGAGCATTCGTGGACATCGGCGGAGTCGAGGGTCTGATACCGCTATCGGAGATGGCCTGGAACCGAATCGAGACCGCGGCGGAGGTGCTCTCGCCGGGAGATCGTGTCACTGTGAAGGTTATCGACGTCGACTGGTCGCGGAACCGGTTTGCCCTCAGCAGAAAACAGACGTTGGAAGATCCCTGGTCTCACGCAGAGGAAAATTACTTCGAGGGTAGAACGCAGAAGGGTCTGATTACGAGACTGGCCAATTTCGGCGCATTCGTGGAACTGGAGCCCGGAGTCGAGGGGCTTGTTCATATTTCGAATCTCGGAATGGGCAGACGGATCAACCATCCCAAGGAAGTGGTTAGTGAGGGCGAAGAGGTTGAGGTCACTGTGCTTTCCGTTGACCAGGAAGCGCGCCGGATAGGGCTCGAACTCAATATGGTCAGAATGGGCGAAGCCGAAATCGCTGAACTCCGAAAAGGGGACCTGGTAACCGGCACAGTCGACAGCGTTGTGGATTACGGTGTATTCGTCTCCTTGCCCGGTGGCAAGAGCGGACTTTTGCACGTCTCGGAAATTGACGGCGCCAGGAGAGGAGACCTCCGCAAGAAGTTCGTTCCGGGGGCTTCAGTCCAGGTGGAGATCCTCGACGTTGACCCGGCGGCAAACAAGACATCCCTGAGCACCAAGACTGTGGCAAAGAGGGCGGAAGATTCCCAGTTCAAAGAGTACGCTTCTTCGCGGGACGGGGGATCGTTCGGTACGCTGGGAGACCTGCTCAAAGATAAGCTCAAAGCATAGGGGGAGACGGGTGTTCCCCACCAAGGGAGGATGGCACCGCGAGCATTATCTCGATCAACAGAGTGACGAAACAATTTGGTAACATCACCGCGCTAAAAGAAATCGACCTCCATATCGAACGGAGCGAGCTTCTCGGACTGCTCGGTCCCAACGGAGCCGGTAAGACTACCCTCATATCCATCCTCGCAACCATGCTTCGCCCGACGTCCGGCAGCGTAGAGGTCTGCGGATTTGATGTTCGGCGTGACGAAGACTCAGTTCGCCGGTCCATCGGTGTAGTCTTCCAGGATCCCAGCCTCGACGAGGAACTGACGGGTGAGGAGAATCTTGACTTCCACGGTCGGCTCTACGGGATGGAGTCGCGGGCCCGCAGAACGCGCATCGACGAGGTCCTCCGACTCGTTGACCTTGAGGATCGCCGGGACCATCTGGTCAAGACCTACTCGGGGGGGATGAGGCGACGTCTCGAGATTGCACGGGGATTGATGCACCAGCCGACGGTTCTTTTCCTCGATGAGCCCACTCTCGGACTGGATCCCCAGACGAGGAGGAAAATCTGGGATTACATTCGGGATTTGCGTCAATCGAGTGGTATGACGATCATTCTCACGACCCACTACATGGATGAAGCGGACCGGCTCTGCTCCCGGATCGCTATCATCGACCGGGGCGAGATCGTGGCGCTCGACAGTCCGGAACGACTCAAGGCTCTGCTGGGCGGAGACGTTCTCGAGTTGGAGATGACCGGTTCTCATCCCGGATTCCTCGAGCAAATGCAAGCTTCGGAAGAGGTAAGCGACCTCGTCATGCAGGACGGGAAGATACTCCTCACGGTGGACAGAGGCGAAGCATTCATCCCACAGGTGGTCCACGCTGCCACGGATTTCGGCCTGCACATTGATTCCGTGTCCATGCGCAAGCCCAATCTCGAAGATCTGTTCATCAAGTTGACCGGCCGTGACATCCGCGATGAAGGGACCACCGAGGCTAAGGATAGGATCAGGATCTTCATGAAGCCGAGGCGGAGATGAATCTGGGACGAACCGTGTACACCCTGTGGCTCCGGGAGATCATCCGATTTTGGAGAAACCCGAGTCGGCTACTCGGTTCCATGGCAATGCCGGTGCTCTTCCTTTTGGTTCTCGGCAGCGGCTTCGGCGACTTCTTCCGCTACCGGAAGGGTGTTTCGTACATGCAATTTATCGGGCCGGGCATCGTCGCGATGTCGTTGCTCTTCTCTTCCATGTTCGGGGGACTGAGCGTGCTGTGGGACAAGCAGTTCGGATTCCTCAAGGAAATCCTCGTGGCGCCGGTGAGTCGCGTTGGCATCATGACGGGGAAGACCGTCGGAACAGTTACCACATCGATGCTCAAGGCCATCGTCTTTCTCGCGGCTCTCTTGGTGGGTGGGCTGGTTCCGCCGGATTTGCAGGGATTGCTCGTCGCACTTGTGTTCATGACGCTGATTTCTGCTTCCTTTGTCAGCCTCGGGATAGCCTTTGCGGCGAGAATGAGCGATCCGCACGGGTTCCAGTTGATCATGAATTTCCTCATTATGCCGGTATTCTTCCTGTCAGGTGCGCTTTTTCCCTTGGATGGGCTCTCGGGCTGGTTGCTCGCACTCAGCTATCTCAATCCGCTGACATATGGCGTCGACGGGATGCGCTATGCCCTGGGAGCACCCTATCAGTTTCCCCCCCTGTTCAATCTTGTGGCAATGGTTCTGTTCGGGATAGTGACTACGTGTGTCGGCACGGTGCTCTTCAGCAGGATGTCCGCATGACGTCAAACCAGTCGGGGAAGAGAGGAAATATTCCCCTTGAGGATGCAAGGTCTCAAGAAGAACGAGAAAAGAATATTCACCAAATAGGCACAAAGGCACAGAGAAGAGAGACGTCTTTTTCCTCCGTGCCTTTGCGCTTCTGTGGTTCAAACCTCTTCAATGCCATATTTTCTTTGTTCCTTTGCTGGTGATTTTCTGCCGTCTTCCGGCCCGTCGGCATTTTTCTAAAAAAAAGACGGCGCCATAGACGCCGCCTTGCCATTTTAGCAATGTAATGCACTTCACATCAGCGACTCCGTGGCACGAGAGGGGTTCGGAGTCCACTGCAGGGTGAGAGCTACTTCTTTTTCTTGCCGCCGAACTCACCCGAGAACTGGACACGGATTTCTTTGCCCTTTTCGTCCTTGAACAGAGCAGTCCCGTTGGTCACTTTGATCGGGAAGGAGAAATCCGCGATCGTCTTCCACCATTTTGAGACGAGCGCGCCAGCGGAGGTCTTGAGTTGCTTGACCCGCTGCACGTTCATCGCGCCGACCATCAAGCTGACGATGGTGGGGAACGCCTCGTTGGTGGCTATGACCCTCACCTGGTTGGTCTTACCGCCGGGAATCCAGAAATCCTCGTACCAGGTGACCGTGTTCACGTCAAAGCCTTCGAAGTTGACGGTAAAGGTCATTTCATCCAGCATCACAGGCTCTTTGTTCGGGTTCTTAATGTTGAGGACGTAGGCGGTGTTCATGGTTGCGCTGTACCCATATTTCCCAACAGTCTCAACCTTCTTCTTGGGATTCTTCTTGTCGGGGACCATGATCTTGGGTTTCACGAAGAAGGGCTGAATGCTCGCCACTTCAACCCTTTCCAGGGTGATCACGGGTGGCTCAAGCGCGAGGACAGGCACAGCAGTTAATGCAAGAGCGACCATTGAAGCCAATAGGATAGTCAAAGCCTTCTTCATAGTCTCCTCTCCTTCAGGTTAGGAGGCGTTAAGTCAGCCATCGTTTACGCCGTTTGTAGTGTTTTACATCGCGGAAGCTCTTCCTGCCGCCAACGTCGGTGAGTCCCAGGTAGAAGTCCCGGATGTCGGGGTTCTCCTTGAGTTTGTCCGACGTGTCGTCCATCACGATACGTCCGTTCTCCATGACGTATGCGTGGGGAGCCACAGTCAGTGCAAGCTTCACGTTCTGTTCCACAAGGAGAATAGGAATTTTTTCCTGGTGGTTGAGCCGCTGAATGATGTCGAAGATCTCCTTGATGAGCAACGGAGCGAGTCCCATTGACGGTTCGTCGAGGAGCATCAGTTTCGGCAAAGCCATCATGGCCCGACCGATCACGCACATCTGCTGCTCTCCGCCACTTACGAAGCCGCCGATCACGCCTCGTCGCTCCTTGAGGCGAGGAAAGTAGTCGTACACCATCGCCAGCCGCTCCTTAAGTCCGGAGGGACGGAGATGTGCACCAACGATGAGGTTTTCTTCCACGGTAAGGTGCTCGAAAACGCGCCTCCCCTCGATAATCTGGAAAATACCCCTCTTGGAGATCTCCTCGGCTTCGAGTTTGTGGATGCGCTGTCCGAGGAACTCGATGCTGCCGTCCGTGACCTCGCCGTCCTCGTGCTTGAGCAGTCCGGAGACGGCCTTGAGCGTCGTGCTCTTGCCCGCTCCGTTGGCTCCGAGCAAAGCGACGATTCCGCCGGACGGAACCTCGATGGAGATCCCTTTGAGGACGAGAATAACCTCGTGATACCTGACCTCAATGTTGTTGATCCTCAAGATCGTATTATTCTCGGCCACAACCTTCTCCTTTTATGCCGGATGGACCTCTGCTATTGGCCGGGGCGGAGTAAGTGATCCGCCCCGCGGGAAAATTTCCTACCAACCCAGCCAGCTCATCCACTTGTCCGGGAACTTTTTCCTCATATCGATCTTTTCCAGCAACTGGATCTTCCCGTCCTTGATCCAGTAGATCATGGAGACGCTGCTGGGCCTATGATCGGTAGAAGTGTAGGTTACCGGCGGCCGTCCGAGCGCGCCTTCGATTCCGAAGGGCTGCCATCCTCTGAAGGTCTCAAAGGCAGCCTTGATGCCGGGGCCGTTGAGTGCGTTCTTCTTGTCCGCAATCTCCAGAGCGGTCTTGATCATCCCGAACTTGACCCAGGCCTGAACGGTCCGGATATCACGTTTCGCCTGGGGCACACCGGGATTGATCTTCTTGGCGTACTCCATGACTTTGTCCATCATGGGTACCTTCATGCCGTAGAAAGCACAGGCTGCAGCGCCAATGACGCCCTCGCCGGCCTTGCCCGTCAGCCTCACCAGGTTCTGGTCGAACCCCCAGTTGTTAACGATGTGGTCCGCACCCAGCTTGAGTGCGTAGGCGTCCTTGACTGCGGTTGCCACCGACATGGTGGTGTTGCCGTGCCAGATGACGTTGGGCTTCTCAGCCTTTGCCCCCAGGACCTGGCTCTTGGCGTCGAGCGCAACAAGGGAGACATCCTGGTCCTTGCCGATCTCCATCCCGAGAAGCTTGGCCTGGTCCTTGATCGCCTTGATCGGGGCGCTGGCGTACGGGGAGGAGAACATGTAGAAGCAGACCAGCTTGGGCTTCTTTTTGGCATCACGCAGCTTTTTCCACTTGTCCGCTTTTTTCCATACATTCTCGTACCAAGTGGTCAGGGCGGCCCTTGCGTTCGTGGAGTAGTCGGTTCCGTACACGAAGTTGTACGGTGTCTTCTTCGGATCGCAGAGATGTCCTGAGAAGGAGTCCGAAAGGGCGACCATCTTGTCCCTGTTGACCGTGGGGGAAAGCGCCTCGGTATCACCGGTGCCCCAGCAGCTCAGCATTGCGATCTTGTCGTAGTCTCTGAATCTTTTATAGATGGTGATCGCTTCAGGGACCCGGTATCCGTAGTCGAACAACAACAGCCTGAGCCTCTTGCCGTTGATGCCTCCGGTATCGTTGATGTAGGCAACGCATTCCCGGATTCCCAGGGCCATGTCTTTTCCCACGTCGGAAGTGGCTCCGGTCAGGTCGTTAATCGATCCGACCTTAATCTCTCCTGCTGCAAAGGCCTGCCCGCAGAATAGAAGAAGAAAAGCTACTCCCAGAAGCAGGATTCTCTTATGCATACTACACCTCCCTCTTTGTTATGGTGAATGAAGACAGTCTTGGAAAGACTCACCCCGCCAACTGCGCCGCACCACCCCCTTTCGAATTCGATGCAACCGTTTAGGCTCCCTTCCCCGTGTACGAAAAGGGCCAGAGATTAAAGTAGTTCTTCAACTGCCAATACCTGTACGCGAGCCCGTTGGGCTCATATATGAGAAAGAAGATGATCGCCAGCCCAAAGGCCGACTCCTTGAAAAAGATGATCTTTGTCATGATGACGCCCAGCTCGGGATAGGTCTCCATAAGAGTCCCGCTGACATACAGAACAGCCATCTCGAGCAGCTTGAAAATCAGGACCACGAAGCATGACCCGAACACGAGTCCCTGAATGCTCCCTACTCCCCCGATCAGGATGATGCCCACCCACAGAAGCGAGTAAAACCATTCATAGTGCTCCGGACTCACGAACGAGATCGCGCTGATATAGAAGGCCCCGGCCACTCCGGCAAATGCTCCGGCGACAAAGAAAGCCACGAGTTTGTAGTAGACAATGTTGACACCCATGGTTTCCGCCGCGATGTCGTTGTCCCGGATCGCAACCCACGCGCGACCCACCTTCGACCGCAGCAGGTTGCCCATCGCCAACAGACAGATGCCGACAAAGAAGAGCGAGAGATAGTAGATCTTCAAATCCGAATCGATCACCCACGGCCCGACCTTGATCGTCCCCGGCGGGAGGGAGAAATAGTGACCTCTGCCTCCAATCCGGCTGACATACTGGGTTATGATGAGGGGAACGGTGACCCACTGTGCCGCCATGGTCGTCATGATCAGGTAGAAACCCTTGACCCGCGCGGAGGGAAGACCAAAGAGCACCGACCAGAGTCCCCCTGCAACCGCCGCGCACACCACGCTTATCGGGTAGGCCAACCCCGCGTCCACAAGGGGCTTCGGCCACGGCACGAAGAGAACCATCATTGCGCTGCAGTACGCTCCCACAGCAACGAAGGCCGCATGGCCGAGGGTGATCTGGCCGCAGTACCCGATGAGGAGTTGCACGCCCAGAGCCGCGAGAATGTAATAGTTGATGGTATAGGCCACGCTAAGCCATTGACCGCCCACAATATAGGGCAGCGCGAGCAGAACAACCACCGCGAAGATCATCTTCCCCTTGATGAAGGGGGTACGCCACCATTTCTGCTCGTCTCTGTACGACTCGTGATAGGTTCCACAGGGGAGATAGCTCATCGACTACACCCTTTCTATGCGCTCCCAGCCCCAAAGGCCGAAAGGTTTGAACAGCAGGAAGATGACCATGAAAACGAAGGGAGCCACTTCTTTGATGCTCACCGGCCAGTAATGCCAGGGCACATAGATCTTCAGGAACGTCAGGCCGCCGTCGGAAAGGTTCTGAAGGACACCGATGGTGATACCGCCCACGATCGCGCCGGGGATCGAATTGAGCCCGCCGAACACGACAACCGGCAGGACCAGCAGTCCCAGCATACTCACCGAGTAGTTCAATCCGTTGATGTTGCCGAGCACCGTTCCACCGACTCCTGAAGCCATGAACGCGATCCCCCATGCCAGCGCGTACACGAATTTAGCGCTCACCCCCAGCGAGAGTGCTGCCATTTCATCGTCCGCGCATGCCTGCATCGCCAAACCCCATCGGGTATACTTGAAAAAGGATATGAAGATCACCATGAGGATGATCGCGGCGATGAAACTCCAGAAGAAGACCGACCCGATGGCTATTCCTCCGATCATCATCGGGTCGACGGAGAAAATCCGTGGCAAGAAGATCTTGGTATCGGGATCCCAGACGATGAACGTCATCCCCTTGAAAAAGAAGGACAGTCCCACCGTCACCATGATGACCGCCAGGACAGGCTCACCGATCATTGGTCTCAGGAAGAGCCGCTCAGTGAGCAGCCCCAAGATGAGCCCAACGAAGAGGGTCCCCACCAGAGCAAGCCCGAAAGCATAGTCGATCGGCATCTTCGCGACAAAGCTGGTGTACAGGGAGAGACACACGTACCCGCCGATCATCGTAAGCTCGCCCATGGCGAGATTGAGAACACCGGAGCACTTGTAGATCAATACCCAGCCCAGCGCCACGAGGGCATAGATCGAACCGAGCATTACCCCCGTAATGAAAAGCTGCAGGAAGACGTCCGCGGTCATTACTTTTTTCCTCCGTCCTGTTCTACGTCTCGGAGCCTGATGTCTTGTTTGATTTCGACCACCCTGCCGTCCTCATAGGTGATGTTTGTTTCGAAGCGGAGCAGTTCCTCGCCGGAATAGAGCGCGTCAACGATGTCTCTGTATCGGTTCTCCACGAATGCTCGTCGGATCTTACGCGTGCGGGTAAGTTCCTCGTCGTCCGCGTCGAACTCCTTGTAAAGGTTGACGAATCTTCGGATCTTTGCCGGTTCGGGAAGGGTGCGATTCACCTCCCGAATGGGTTGCTCAACCAGCTCGTACACTTCCTCAAGCTGCGAGAGCTCGGGGTAGCTGGTATAGTTGATTCCGTGGTCCTCGGCCCACTTTCCCACGGTGTTGTAGTCGATGCAGACGATGGCCGTGACGTAATCTCTATCGTGGCCGATGACCAGCGCGTCTTTGAGATAGGGGCTGAACTTGAGGCGGGCCTCGAGGAACTGCGGGGAGGACTTGCTCCCGTCACTGAGGATCATGATGTCCTTGGTTCGGTCGAATACGACAAGATGACCGTCCTCGTCGATAAACCCCGTGTCACCTGAGTAGAGCCATCCGTCCTTGAGGGTCTTTTCGGTCTCCTCGGGCATTTTGTAGTACCCCAGAAAGACAGAGGGGCTTTTGGAGATAATCTCTCCTGTTTCGGTAATATCTACTTCCGTCTGGGGAATCGGCGTTCCCACGGTGTCAAACTTCACATCACCGTCCCTGTGGACGACCGAGATCCCAGCGATCTCCGTTTGGCCGTAAATCTGCTTGAGGTTGACGCCGATGGAGTGGAAAAACCGGAAATGATCCGGCCCCATCGCTGCCCCACCCGTGTATGCGTGGCGCACCCGGCTCAGTCCGAGGTAGTCCCGGATCTTCTGATAACAGAGTACGTCCGCGATCCATTCGAGGAAGTGCCATACGGAGGAGACCGACTCTTTGGCGAACCTGCGTTCCGCGTTGTGGTACCCGACGTTCATTGCCCAGTCGAAGATCTTTCGCTTCACCCAGGTTGCGTCGAGATGCTTGACCTGAACGTCCCTGACGAACTGTTCGTAGAGCCTCGGCGGGGCAAACATGACGTGAGGCCCGATCTCCCTGACGTTATGCTGAGCGGTCTCCGGTTCCTCGGGGAAGTTGATGGTGAACCCCACCTGAAGACCGCATGAGATGGACATCATCTGTTCACCGATCCAGGCAAAGGGCAGATAGGAGACGAAATCGTCGGAAGGTTCACAGGGGTCTACCGCCATAAGGTTCTTGCCCATGGTCAGCATGTTGTAGTGCGTCAGGAGTGCTCCCTTGGGCTTGGCGGTGGTGCCGGAGGTATAGAAGAGCAGGCAGACGTCATCGCCCTTGCCCTCGTCGACTAACTTCATGAAGAGATCCGGCTCCTCCTTCTCCTTTTCCCGGCCGAGTTTCATGACCTCCTCGAGGCTTATGAGCATGGGGTCGTCGTAGTTCCGCAAGCCTTTGGGATCGTCCCAGATGATCTTCTCCAGTTTCGGACACCGGTCCCTTATCGCGAGGGCTTTGTCCACTTCTTCCTGTCCTTCTGCGACGTAGAACTTCGCGTCGCAGTGGTCCACGATATATTGCACCTCGTCCATCAGGCAGTCCTGGAACAGCCACGCAGCGATTCCACCGCCACACATGGCGGCCATTTCGATCCAGAGGGCCTGAGGACGATTGTCACCGATCAGGATGACCTTGTCCTCGCGCACCATCCCCAAGCTTACCATGCCGAGGGTGATATGTTTGACGTTCTCCAGGTACCGTGACCAGGTGAAGGGGAGCCAGATACCGAATTCCTTCTCCCGCATGGCCACTCTGTTGGAGCCGTATTTCTCCGCCTGCGAGACCAGGAGTTTGGGCAGGGTCAGTTCCTTGGGGATGTCGTTTCCTTTGGAATAACTCTCATCTGCGGCTGACATAGAGATCCTCCACCTCACCGAGGTATGCCTTGATCACTTCAGGATTCTCCTGGACCTCCTGGGGCGTGCCGTCGGCGATCTTGATCCCGAAGTTGAGCGCCATGACGCGGTCGGACAGGTCCATGACCACGCCCATGTCGTGCTCCACAAGCACACAGGTGACGTTCCAGCGCTCATCCTCGTTTATGTCAATGATGAAGCGGGCCATGTCCTCGACCTCTTCGAGGTTCAGCCCTGCCAGCGGCTCGTCCAGGAGGATTATTTCCGGCTTCAGAGCAAGGGCTCGGGCCAGCTCGATCCGCTTCTGGAGGCCGTACGGGAGCATCCCGGTAATTTCGTGGCGCACGGCCTCGATCTCGAGCAGGTCGATGATCTCTTCCTCGATAAACTCCCTGTGCCTTATCTCTTCGCTGCAGGTCTTTCCCCAGTACACGCTCGCGCTGAAAATCCCCGATCTGAGGTGCATGTGCCGGCCCAGACGGATGTTGTCCAGGACGCTCATACCCCCGAAAAGCTCAATCTTCTGGAATGTTCGGGAAATTCCGAGAGTGGCCCGGCGATGGGGAGATAACCGGGAGATCTCCTGGCCTTTGTAAAATAGCTGGCCTTTTTGGGGATGGTACAGTCCGTTGATACAGTTCATCATACAGGTTTTTCCCGCTCCGTTCGGACCGATGATCGAAAAGATCTCTCCCCTGCGGACTTCAAAGCTTACGTCGGTAAGGGCAGCCACGCCGTGGAACGAGAGAAAAACGTTGTTCGCCTCCAGTATGACTTCGGACATTCGGCATCCCCTTTTCGGTGTTCCGCCACGAGAATCTGGATATCCAGGGCTATTCTACTTGGTTTACGGTGCTTCCGGCGGCGGACGAGGATTGTAAGACCCACTCTCAGTTCAGCCGCCGCCAAAGAGACCACACGATAACAAAAGCGCTTCACGAGGTCAACCCTTAGTTCTTGACAGAAAGGCTCGACTGACCCGCCTTCGGCGATTGCGATGGGAGATATCGTCACACCAGCGCCCCATTTCGGCGGCGCCGACGGGGGAGTAGCCCGCCCGACCGGGGGAGCCCCCAGATTCCGGCCGGCAACAGCGAATACTTCACCTTCGGCCTCACCCGACCCCGAGACTTGCACCAGAAAGACCCTTCGCGTTGTCGCACCTGACCCACACTACACTCTTCATCATGGATAAACTCGTATTGAAAAGTCAAGATGAAAAATGGTATAGAGGGTCGAACCACAAGATAACACCGCGCTAGTCCCATTGCCGGTCTTTGTTGACTCCAGGGCACAGCGTGATCTCGAAGTGGACATCGTGACGGATGTGGCTACGGGGAGTCCCGAGATCGGACGGTTCGGTCCGAGCCTCTCGACATCACCGTTCCAACGAAATCACTCGTTTGTGGACGGGGCCCCGGTCCCACGGGAGAGGGAAAGGTGTCACCGCTTCGGCAGAACTAGGCCAGCGCAAAACTCAGGCGGTTTATCGGCAGAGAGTTCAGGCATATGTGTGTGGGCCGTTTACAGGATCGGATTGAGTTGGTCTTCTCATCCGCCACACATCCAGAGGAGGACCTTCATGGGAGATGAGAACATACTTCTCAAAGAGTCAAAGGACCGCGTGATGGTGCTTACCATCAACCGTCCCCAGGCGCTGAACTGCTTCAACATGCCGCTTCTCCACGCATTCGGACAGGCCGTTCAGGACCTAGCCTTTGACAATTCAGTGAGCGTGGTGATCATCACCGGAGCTACCGAAGGCAAGAATGCCTTCAGCACCGGCGCAGACCTCAAGGAACGGGCAGGCATGTCTCCCGATGAGGTGAGACTCTACATCCGGACGATCCGAGACCTCTTCTCGAGCGTGGAGGAATTACCCAAGCCCGTTATCGCCGCGGTCAACGGGTACGCGTTCGGTGGAGGGCTGGAATTGGCCCTTGCCTGCGATATCAGACTCGCTGCGGACACGGCCGTAGTGGGGCTCACGGAGACGAGCCTCGCAATTATTCCTGGGGCCGGCGGTACGCAGCGACTGCCCAGGGTCGTCGGCCTGGCGCGGGCCAAAGAGATGATCTTCAGAGCCCGTCGCATAACTGCGCAAGAGGGTCTGGAATACGGCCTCTTCCTCGAGGTTGTCGAGCTGGAGAAGCTCGTGCACCGGGCAAAGGAGATCGCCATGGAGATCGCGGCCAACGGCCCCATCGCGCTGGCCCAGGCCAAGTACGCCATCAACAAGGGTTTGGAGGTGAGCCTACCGATAGGACTCGCCATCGAATCGAACGCATACGCAGTTACCATCCCCACAAAGGACAGGCTTGAGGGCCTCCAGGCTTTCAGGGAAAAGAGAAAACCCGTGTACAAGGGAGAATAGAGAGGAGCAAGGCAGATGCACCACGAGTTGTCCTATCCCCGGAAGGTTCAGATCAATGACATTACCGTCCGGGACGGCTTCCAACACGAAGAGATATGGATTCCCACGGAGGCCAAGCTCTATTACCTCGAAGAGCTGATACTCAGCGGAATAAGGCATCTCGAAGTGAGCAACATGGGCAACCCGAAACTCATGCCGCAGTTCAAGGACGCGGACGAACTCTTCAAGCAGCTCAGGGATTCGAAGAAGCTTTCCAGGGCAGGTGTGAACTGGGACGATGTTACCCTCACGGCAATAACCATACGGGAACGGTCCGTGGACCGAGCGATCGCAGCCAAGAAGGAAGGATGGGGCCCCGACCGTATCCTCATGATGGTCTCGACCGACGAGCAGCACCACTTTGCCAACTCGGGGACAACACTCCCGGTATACTGGGAGGAGGCCAAACGCTGCATCGAAAAGGCTGCAGACGTGGGAGTCAAGATGTGCGGCACGGTATCGACCATCTGGGGGTCGCCCATTTCCGGTCCCACTCCGCTGGAAGAAGCGGTTGAGTTCACCAAACGCTGGCTCGAGATAGGAGCGTCCGACATCGAGCACGCGGACCATGACGGGAGTGCCCCGCCCAACCAAGTGTACAAATATTTCCGCATGATCATGGACGAGATTCCCGATCCGACTCTTCACATTGCGCACTTTCACGTAACCCGAGGATGGGGAACGGCCAACTGCCTCGCCGCCCTTCAGGCGGGTATAGAAATCTTTGAGGGCTGCCTGGGCGGCCTGGGCGGCCAGCCGGCCAATTTCCTCGACCGGGTTCCGGTGGCCGGAACGGGTGAGTACTACTACGTCGACCCGAACGTCGTCGGGCTTCAATCGATCGAAGACATGACCGTCATGATGGACGAAATGGGCATCGAGACCGGGATAGACGTCGATCGGCTCCTCTCGCTCGGCAAGAAAATGGAAAAGACTATCGGACGGAGACTCAGGTCCGAGTCGATCCTTAACGGCCGAATTCCAAAGGAACCCCGAGATGAATATAAGAGAAAGGGCCTGGCGGGGTTGAAGGAAAAAATGGGTGAGGCGCCTGGACAGAAATTCCCGAAAGATTGGCCGGAGAAACCGACCTACAAATACGAGAAATAGGAGTGCGAATCGCCGAAGTCTCGATTCGACGACAAATTTTCTTCATTCCGGGCAAAGGAGGTACGATCATGCCGCCTCTCTGGGCACCTTCAGAGAACAGGATCAAGAATGCCAACATCACGCGCTTCATGGATCACGTAAACGAGCAGTACACGGCAGCCGTGAAGAATTTTCCCGACCTGTACCAGTGGTCCATTGACAAGAGAGAAGATTTCTGGACCGCTGTCTGGGATCTCGGACACGTTATCGTTTCCAAGCCCTACGAGAGGGTGCTTGAAGATTCCCCAACCATGATCGGGGCAAAATGGTTTGTGGGGTCGGAACTCAATTTCGCTGAGAATCTGCTCCGATTCCGTGACCAGGAACTGGCCATCGTTTTCAAGGGCGAGGGGCAAGAGACGGTCAGGATGACCTATGCCGAGCTGTACGACGAGGTGGCTCGGCTGGCCGATTCCCTGCGGAACGCGGGCGTTACCAGGGGAGATCGCGTCGCGGGCTATGTGCCCAACATGACCCAGTCGGTGGTAGCCATGTTGGCAGCCACCAGTATCGGCGCGATCTGGTCCTCCTGTTCCCCCGATTTCGGCATCAAGGGCGTGCTGGACAGGTTCGGGCAGATCGAACCGAAGATTCTCTTCACCGCGGACGGGTACTTTTACAATGGCAAGGCCTTCGACTCGCTCGAAAGGATCGGCGGGATCCTCAAGGAATTACCCTCCATCGAGAAAGTGGTCGTGATCCCCTACACGCAGGAAAGGGCCGACCTGAGCGCGGTCAGGAATGCAATCCATTATCAGGATTTCATCTCAAAGGAAGAAAACCTTGCGATCGCGTTCGAGCAGACTCCCTTTGATCATCCCGTGTACATCATGTACAGCTCAGGAACCACCGGACTGCCCAAGTGTATGGTTCACGGCGCGGGCGGCACGCTCCTGCAGCATCTCAAGGAATTGATCCTTCACTGCGACCTCAAGAGAGCGGACAACATCTATTATTTTACCACCTGCGGCTGGATGATGTGGAACTGGCTGGTCAGTGCTCTTGCAGTCGGAGCCACCATAATCCTATACGACGGTTCACCGTTTTACCCCGATCCCGGCGCGATCTTCCAACTGGCCCAGGATGAGAAGATGACAATCTTTGGGACGAGTGCACGGTACATTGCCGCGGTGGAAAAGGCCGGGCTCAAGCCGAAAGAGCAGTACGATCTTTCGGCCCTCAACACCATGTGTTCGACCGGCTCCCCTCTTGCCGAGGAGAGCTTCCGGTTCGTATACCGAGAGATCAAGGAAGATCTGGACCTCGCTTCTATCTCCGGCGGAACCGACCTGATCTCCTGCTTTGCTCTCGGGTGTCCCATCCTTCCGGTGCATGAGGGAGAGCTGCAGTGCCGGGGGCTCGGGATGGCCGTCGAAGCCTTCAACCCCGAAGGGAAACCGGTCAGGGGAGAGCAGGGCGAGCTGGTCTGTACAAAGACCTTCCCCTCGCAGCCGATCTACTTTTGGAATGATCCGGACTACGCCAAGTACAAGAAGGCATACTTCGAGGTGTTCCCGAATGTGTGGCATCACGGAGATTTCATTGAGATCACCGGGCACGGCGGCGTCAAGATCTTCGGCCGATCCGACGCGACGCTTAATCCGTCGGGGGTTCGTATCGGCACCGCAGAGATCTATCGCCAGGTGGAAGCCATGGACGAAGTCGCGGACAGCATCGTGGTGGGCCAGAACTGGGAGAACGACGTTCGGGTGATCCTCTTCATCAGGCTCGCGGAAGGGACGGCATTCGATGAGGATCTCGTCAAGCGGATCAAGAAGAGCATCCGTGAGAACACCACTCCCCGCCACGTGCCGGCGAAGATCATACCCATCGGCGATATTCCCGTTACGCTCAACGGTAAGAAGGTGGAGCTGGCCGTGAGGAACGTCATCGAAGGACGCCCCGTTACCAACAAGGACGCCCTGGCAAATCCCGAGGCACTCGACCTGTACGCGGATCTTGCCGAGCTAAAGACGTGACCGCGGAACGCAGCAGGAAAGCGGCTGGGAAAGGCTACCAAAGGAGAAGGAACCGGGAAGATCGTCCGCCGGCAAGACCCCGAGGAGAGAGAAAGCTAGAAGAGCGGAGAGGCACGACGTCACAAACAAAATTGCTATTCACCGGGAACGGGCGATCAGACTAGGGATGACCTTTTGTCCTCGTTCCCGGGCTTCGGGCCGGGCTTTCCGGACATGGTGGTCCAGCCTCGCTTCCGGCGACACTCTGAGCGAGGGTTTCCGCTCCGATGCCCGAGGGCCGTGCGCGATTGGTTTTCGCATCATGTGACGCGAGACCGGAGGATCATTCGTCGAGCCAGGCTTCCGCCTGCTCAAAGTCTTCGAAGTCCTTTCTTTGCCTCGTGTATCCGGTTGATTCCGCCTCTTTGGCTGCTTTGTGCACCTCGAATTTCGGGAGTATTCTCGGGCCCCAGACTGCGGCCACTCTTCTCAAACCCGCGGCCGCCAGCGTGCCGATGACACCCTCGACGGCGTCCCGTACGACGAGGATCTTCAATTGCCTCAGATCGCTCAGACACGTGAAGCCGTCAGCAGTAAGTTTCGTAGCTGCTTCCATATCGCGCACGAGATTTTCGACGTGCGTGGGATCGGACACCTGGCCCATGACCTCGAAATAGATCCGATTCTTCTCGGTATCCACACGTATACGATAGTAATCAGTGGCGGCAACCTCTTTCATCATGGTCCTTTAACCTCCTCAAGCAGCACATCGGTTCATTTGATTCCCGCAAGCATCTTAACGAGGCAGATGTTCCCATATCCGAACTGCTCCCGGACGAAAGCGAGGGGTAAACGTATTCCCCGCTCTGCCATGTCGGATAGACGGTCAAGGTGAGGGACCTTCTCACTATGCCTAGTGGCTTTCCATGCATGGGAGTCAGTATGCGACGACTGGTCGCCCCACTGGCCGGCCGGGACTGCGGTTCCGCGATTCGCCCTTGAGTCACCCGAACCACCGGTGGAGGAGGCGGTTGATGCGCATCTGCCAGTACGCAATATTGACGCCCACCACCAATCGCCGGTTGAAGTTCACATCGGGGATGCCGGCAAGCGAAGAGAGGTACGTCACATGCTGGCCCACGGAGACCGGGCAGCCTTCAACGTGAACGTACTTTTTGTTTCGGTTCTTGAGCGCGTGCAAACTGGCTCCGACGATTTTGAGCACCATGTCGTTCGATGAGGTTTTTCGTTCATCAACCTGTGATGGAGACTTGTAATTGCCTCGAATGTCGATTGCGTCGCCATTGAGGCTCCCCTGCCATTTGGTGCAGCTCCCGACGAAGAGGACCTTCTCCCCGTCCTCGATGCCGAGGTCGCCGTTGACCTCGCCGACTACGTAGCGGATCTTCTTCATCCTCTCATCGATGTCCGGGTAAAAGCCTCTGAATATGTGCACGGCCTCCTGAAGGGCACCGGGACATCCTCCCCAGCAGTAGTCCGCTGAATGGGACTCGGGAAACTTCCCTACCACGCAGGAAAGGTTCGGGTGTTGCCGAAAGTAATCGTCCACGTGCTCCATGCAGAATTCGAATCCCTTGGTCTTCGCCTGGACCTCCTCAAGAGGGAAGTCACCGGCAACATCGATCTCATCGAGGTCCATCGGCCCGAAGCCCCGTTCCGATGTCAATCGAAGATGTATCAGGTCCTTCGGGTCCACGTGAACCATGTGGCAGCCCACGGTGTCTACCGCGCAGGAATTGACTCCCATGACGATTGCCCCCATGGGAAAGGGAGTGGGCGTGAGCATCATCCTCTGCCCCGCGATTATCCCGTCAATCGCGATCAGGCCGGGCTGTATCACTTCCTGGAGGTCGGCGATCTTGTGTTCGAGGAATGAGTTATGATCCACGAGGCGATGCCTGTCGTCCTGTATACCGATGTAGTTCTTTAAACTGAGCGTCAGACGAGTCCAGGGATGGGCCTTGAACTTGGGGACATTTACGAGGAAATCGCATTCAGCGACCGGCTTCGGAACGAAGAGGGTCTTACGCAGGTTCTCCTCGCGATTGATCCGGACCGGCACCTGCCTGGTCTCGTCGAAATAGTACGGCTTCACGCCATATTTCTTGAGGATCGGGGTATACCCCGCGGTCTTGAAGACATACCGCGTAGGAATGGTAATGCCGCACCGCTCTCCTACGGAGAGTTCTTTCACTGCGTCACCCTTTTCCCGGACCGCGGCGATAACCCCTTCAAGAAACTCCTCACGGGTGAACGCGTGGGGAAAGACCTCCTTGTGGGCCAGCACGCAATTGGGCTTGAGCATGGTCTTCCCGTGAGGCTTGACTCCCAGTTCCTCCATTCCTTCTTTGATGATGCCTTTGATCCGATCGGGATCGTAATCATCGCACCGCATGATCAGGACTTTGTGCTTCATCGTGCCCGCCCCTCAAATATGGTCTTTTGGATGAGTATATCAGGATACTCCCGGTAGACAAATGGGATCCGTCTTTTCACGTTCCTCTTAGCCCCTTTTCCAGGTCACCCCCTCATCGCTTACGCTCAGCCGGGCCCGAAGGTTTTCCCGCTCAGGGGAGATGTACAGGAGCTTGTCGCCTCTTTCGATGAGCGTCGGGCCTTCCGGGTTGATGATGGGGCGTCCGTCACGGAATATTGCGATGGGTATGATCCTGATGTCGTCCCGAGCCTGGAACAGCTCCCGGATCTCTTCATACCTGCGTTCCTGCAGATGGCCGATCGCGCTCACGTAAAACTGATCGCCCTTTCGCTGGGAAGTGAGCGCTTCGGTGACCTCCGCGACTCCGGGGTTGAGCATGGCCTGAGCCAGGATCGGTGAAATGATCGTCTCCAGGCAAATAACGTCCTCGACCCCCGCGGCGTTGAGTGGGGCCACCGAGTCTTTGCTCACCGCCTCGGCAACGGAGTAGATGTTGCTGCCGTGTGTCCGGTGCAGGCCTTCGAGAGTCAGTGCGATCTGGGTGGTGATGCCGTCCGAGTTGGCATCCTTGGTGTCTCTGGCGAGAATGATCGCTCGCGTGGCCTTGGGCGCGTTGGCACGCTCCAGCACCCTGATAAGAAGGGGATTGCCCCGAACGAAATAGAAGTCCTCGATCTCCTGAAACTGCTGAGGGCACTCCTCGAGATCGTCGGAGATCAGCACGATCGGCACATCTTTCATCTGCTTGTCGAGCCGGATCTCCTCGACGATGGTCTTGACCTTTTCCTGGTTCGGGCAGTTGATAATAAGGAAATGATCCGAGACATTGACCTGCGCGAGCCCTTTGGTCCGCTTGTTGTCCCATTCGATAAAGGTTGTGGCGAGGAAGGTCGCGATGTACGCCACGATCCCGATTCCTCCCGTCATGGTGACGAGCAGGCTGAGGACTCTTCCGCCCGTCGTCGTGGGGTAGAGATCTCCGTATCCCACAGTGCTCATGGTCACGTAGCTGAGCCAGAGGCTGTCAAAGAACGACAGATTCTTCTCCCGCTCGAAGAACCAGAAGCCGATGGTTGAAATGGTCAGGATCGCGGTCAAGATAACCACGCCGACAAAGAGGAACCGACCCTTCCTGTTTCGCAACAGCCTCCGGAAGAACCGGCCGAGCACTGCGTTGAACATGCATTACCTCCGGGATCGGGCGACGGAGAACTCTCGGCACTCCACGCGGAAATTGTCCTTAACTCTATAACGTTAAAGCGCTCTTGCCAACTTCCATAGGCCGAAAAGGGAGCGGGAAAGATGAAAAACTCGCCCAGGGCGCGGGTTCCTTTTCATGGGCCTTGCATTCAGCAAAGCGTGCTGTCTAAATGGAGGAGAGTTCCCATGGAGATTCCAAACCATTTCTGCTCGTACGGCAGGGGTCCGGAAGATCCAGGCGGTCACGTGGGTGATGCTCGGCACAGGGAGTTTTTTTCACGCGGCAGCATTATTACGTCTTTCATATGTGTGATGGGGTCGACCTGCAACCGGCCTCTGAAAGGGGGAGGAAATCATGAGGAGGATCGCCCTCACCGGATTGCTCGCTGTAGTGGGCTTCCTATGTATGCATCCGGCGATCGCCGACACAGGGTTCGTCCCGTTTGACCCGGACGCACAGGTCTTCGAGCCGAATCAGAGAGCGATGATCGCGTGGAACGGTACGCAAGAAATCCTTCTGCTGACCACCGATCTGAAGGCTTCCAAGGAGACCAAGGTCCTGGAGGTGCTGCCCCTTCCATCGGAGCCGAAGGTAAAGAAGGGCGACATCGAGGTCTTCAGACGGGCGGTAAGCCTTATCAACGCCAAGCGAAGGAGACCACAGTACTTCTACGGTCGGTCATTGAGTGCCGGACCCACCGCAGCCGAATCTTCGCGGCCCGCGGGAGAGGTGACCTTCCACAAGAAGATCGGAGCCCATGACATTTCGGTTACCCATGTGCTGAACAAAGGAGGCTTTGTGTCATGGGTGGAGAAGTACCTCAAGTCAGCCGGTGTCGGTAATCCCACGGTTCCCGAACCAATGAAAAAGGTGGTGGGGGAGTATCTCCGGGACGGCTTCGCCTGGTTCGTCTTTGACGTGGTGGAGTTGGACGACAGGCTGAAGACCAAGGAGGCTATCGCATACCGCTTCAAGACCGATACGCTCTTCTACCCGCTGAAGATAACGAGCACCGGAAAAGGCAAGTCGACCGTGGATCTGGTGGTTCTCACGGAGCGGCCAGTACTGCTCAAGTCCTATTCGGGAACGTTCAGACTCCGACATGCGCTTATCACTATCAACTCGGAGGAAGCCCACACGATCAGTGGCGACATGGCCTCCCTCTTCCCCGATGTGTCGAAGATGACACTTCGCATCTGGCGACTCGAAGGACTGCTCTCGGCGTTTGACAAGGACCTGATTGCCCAGGACCGTACAAAGAAGCGGCGGGCTGGTGGAGGAACGTCGCGAAACCCACCGGAAAGCCGTGCCGGGCTACCGGCCGATGACAACTCAGCCAAGCTCACTTCTCGCTGAAAAGAAGGCACGGCGACCGTGCTGCAAACAGGGAGCCATACATGACAAGCAACCACGAGAAGAACATCAGCCGTCGGGGTTTCCTGAAGTCTACGTTGGTAGCGGCCTTAGGCTTTGGCACGTTAGGCCTGGAGACCTCTTGGGCCCAGAGGAGGCCGAATCCCCGGCCAAGGCTGCCCCGTAAGCCTCCGCTCACCCCAGGCAATTTCAATCTCTTTCTGGCACGGTTGAGCAGCGACCCAGCCCGTGTCGGCCGATACGTTGCATTAGCTCAGAAGGACCTGTACGGATTTCTCAGTGCGCGCTTCACGCTGCTTCCTCAGCAAAAGGAGTTTTTCAAGACGGTCTATCCCAAAGAGAAGGCCAAGATTAACAAGATCATAGCAATGGCTGTCAGATTCGTGAAAACCCAGGGGAAGGGGGCTGTCTTGCAGGTCGCCTACGGCAGACGAGGCAGCTCAGGGGAAAACCCCCGCGGGTACTGTCTGCCCCGAGGAAAAGCATGTCTGTATTACTATATCAAGCATATCCCTCTCTGATTCATCCTGCCGTTTCCCAGGCCTGAGAGGGAGTTCATGGTCCAGTCCTCGGCTCATGAATGAGGAGTCCTCTCATATGCCGCTCAGAGACTTCCCTCTTTTTCCTTCCCAGGCTGAGCCTGGGAACCAGAGGAAGTCGGGCCTGTTGTGGGGCTCGTCCACGCACGGACTGGGCCCTGGGCCGACGTCTTGCTTAGACCTCTGCTCCTCGCTCCAGAAGCAGCTTCACCACTTCGTCGGGCCTGTTCTTTGATGCCCAGAACAAGGCGGTCGAGCCGCCACGGTCCCTTGCATCGACGTTTGCACCTCTTTCCAGGAGCAACTTCGCCACCTCCGCGTTTCCGCTCCTGCAAGCTTCGATCAGGGCGGTCCTGCCCAAGGCGTCCTTTGCGTTCACGTCTGCACCGTTGTCGAGGAGCGGTCTCACAACCTCGGTGTTTCCGACCGCTGCGGCCAGTGAAAGTGGCGAGGCGCCTCCTCTGTTTCTTGCATTGACGTCCGCTCCCCGCCTGATCAGAAGTCGGACAACTTCCGGCTTGCATCGCCTTCTAAAGGTAGCGGCCATCAGTGACGTGTTCCCGATATCATCCATGGCGTTTGGGTCGGCGCCCTTATCCAGGAGCATCTTCACCACCACTGCCCACCCTTTTGCTGAAGACGCGATTATGGGAGTTTTTCCCCATCTGTCCTTCTGTTCTACGTCCGCGCCGTTCACGAGAAGAAGTCTCACCACTTCCACGTGGCCTTTCTCGGCCGCGTGCATCAGAGCCGTGTGGCCATAGAATCTACGGGATACGGCATTCACGTCGGCGCCTTTGGCCAGGAGACGTTTTACCTCTTCGACGCGACCGTTCTTCGCAGCCGTTATCAGGGCCCGATTTTTGTCTTGCGCGGACGTCACACTCGTGCATGTCAAAAGAATGACGGCGAGGACTGCGGCTACCGCCACGGGAGTGGCGCTTTTTATTCTCGGCATGGCGAGACTCTTAACCGGCTGGATGGTTCCGGTTCTTTTCGAACCAGTGGACCAGGGCAACGATGCTCCAGATCCTGCGGTTATTGTCCTTTCTGCCCTGGAGATGTTCGTCGAGGAGGCTCCGGCAGTAGTGCTCGTTCAGTATACCGGTTGCCCGCAACCTCGGCTCGGAGAAGCAATCCATCATGAAGTCCCGCATCTCATCCCTGATCCAGAAGGGGAGGGGAGGGGTAAACCCCTTTTTCTGCCCTTTCCTTATTGCCGGAGGGAGGAGGCTTGCCGCGGCCTGGCGGAGAAGCACTTTGGTTTGGAGCCATTTCGTTTTCGTTGCGGGAGGCATCATGGCCACGTGTTCGAGAAGCTCGTGGTCGAGCAGCGGCACTCGGGCTTCGAGGGAATTTGCCATGGTCATGCGATCGACCTTGGTGAGGTTGTCATCTAGCAGGAAAGTCCGGGCGTCCACGTAGAGGAGCCGGTTGAGCGGGTGCGCCTTCTCCGCGATCCGGAAGTATCGGTCAAAAACGCGATAACTGTCTTCCGGTCGGCCGTTGAGGAAATCCTGGGTGAGCACTTGTCTCTTTTCCTCCTCGTTGAAGACGACCTTCCACCAATAGTGGCCCCGTCCCAATGGGAGGTCTACGCCCGTAATGAATCGTTTGGCCATGTAGTCGAAGCTGATTCGCTCCATGGAGGTCGGAAGGGCCATCACAAGCGGGGAGATGAGCTTCTCTCTGATAACGCGGGGGATTCGCCGGAACAGGCGTGCCACCTTGTACGCGACGTGAGTGGGATACCCCGCAAAAACCTCATCGCCGCCGTCGCCGGTGAGCACCACCTTCACGTGCTGGGCCGCGATCCTGGAAACGAGATAGGTCGGGATGGCTGAGTAGTCAGCGAAGGGCTCGTCGAAACTATCCAGCAGGGCGGGTATCGATTCGATCATTCCCGGATGGACAATCTCTTCGATGTGCTCCGTGCCGAGGGTCCGGGCGACGAGCCGGGCTTCGGGAGATTCGTCGTAGGACTTGCGATCGAACCCCACGGTGAAGGTCTTGACGGGGATGTTGAGTTTCCGGGCCATGACTGCGGTCACGGTCGTCGAATCGAGTCCCCCGCTCAGCAGAGCACCCACCGGAACGTCCGCAATCATGTGGCTCCGGATCGCATCCTGGAGTTTATGCAGGAGCTCTTCTTCCTGAGCTTCGCCTACATCGTCCTCGAAGCCTTCCGGAGGAAGCGGGATGTCCCAGTATTGGCGGATCTCCATACTGTTTGCCGAGCAGCTCAACCATGACGCGGGCGGCAGCTTCTTCACTGCGGCGTACGCGGTGTCCGGGGTGGGCACGTACATGTGGGAGAGGTAATCGTACACCCCCTGGTAGTTTGGCTCGCGGCTGATGCCTGCCGGCAGGATCGCCTTGATTTCGCTGCCGAAAACTATACGCTTCCCCGGCTCGTAGGTATAGAAGAGCGGCTTGATCCCCAGCCGGTCACGAGCCATGAAGAGACGGTGTTTCTTCTCGTCCCAGATTGCGAAGGCGAACATCCCTCGCAGCCGCGTTACGCACTCTTCACCCAGTTCCTCGTACAGATGAAGGATTACCTCAGTGTCGGTTCGGGTCCTGAAGAGATGCCCGCGAGCAATCAGATCTGCGTGCAACTCCTGGTAGTTGTAGATCTCACCGTTGTACACGATCCGAAGCGAGTCGTTTTCGTTGGTTATGGGCTGTCTACCGCCGTCCAGATCAATGATGCTCAACCTGCGCATCGCCAGGCCCACCGGACCTGAAGCGTAGTATCCCTCGTCATCCGGTCCGCGATGAATCATCGTCCTGTTCATCTGCATCAGGAGGTGAGAGTCCACCTCTGCACGTGCATCGAACAGGAGTATTCCGCAAATTCCACACATGTTTGAACTGAATTCCTTCGTTGGGCAGGCGACGATCGGCACGGAACCGGCGAAAACTCGGCCGCGGACGACCTTGAGCCTGGCTGCAGGCACAGTGATAGCACAAAATGGGAATAAATAAAGAGTCCTGGGAACCCTATCCGCTACGGGATAGCTCCCGATGGAGGGGGATCTATTTTGAGGATCGCACTCAAGGTGAACCGGGAAGCGACAGGCTGAACTCACTCCAGTAGGAGCTTTTGCAGTTCATCATTATCGATTCGGGAAATGCTCGTGATCTCGAATCCAGCCACGAATTTCTTGGGGTCGGCATCACCGTCGAGGATCCATCGGCAGACTGCGTCGAACGCGAAGGGGGGACGGGCCATGCCAGCGGGAAAGCGGACTATGAAGGTCCTTTTCTCTCCCACCCTCGTCTTGATGCCCTTCACTCGGACCCCGCTCTCGGAGACGTCCTCGATGAGACCGGTCTCCACCGGGTCAACGCCGTCGTAGATGTGGACCGGAAAATCAATGCG
The DNA here is from genome assembly GCA_964497585.1 of uncultured Syntrophaceae bacterium. GTDB lineage: Bacteria > Desulfobacterota > Desulfomonilia > Desulfomonilales > Desulfomonilaceae > CAZCDS01. The sequence continues at coordinate 25,534 of CAZCDS010000007.1, read as the reverse complement.
CTTGCGGGGATGCCTTCGCACTGCCGTAACCCCTGTCAACTCTTCGTAGAGCGCCAACTGGCCCTCAATCTCGACCTTCGGCATGGCAGAGGATTGAACGAGTGTTCTGAAAATACGTCGAAGACCGTGAGGGGTTAGCTTGTACTTCTCCATCAATTGAGCCGAACTCAATCCCGTCCGGATGTCGTTGATGAATTCCTTAGCGCTGATCTTTCTCTTGGAGGTCACGATGATCCGCTCCTCGGCTGGTGGCTTGACAGTGTAGCATAGATTCTCGGCTGATATGCAGAGAAAAGTTGAGCCGCTGTTTCATCCTCAGGCCAATACGGGGCGTTATGACGAAACGGGCGCCGAAGATCCCAGGGCCTCACCGATAGGCATGGAACGCGCATCCTACCGCTCGGCGCGTACCTGTTGAACCCCGATCTCGCACGCTGTATAAGAACAGCAAGGCAGTGAGAGGAGGCCGGTGCAGCCCACCGCTCCGCCGGTCACACACAACAAGGACGCTCACGGCTATTGAGGGTGGTGCGGAGGTGATGTCCGCGTGACAAAGGATGCACCCATCTCCCAGGAGACACGGAGAGAGATTGATGAGTTGCGGGCCGAAATTCGGCGCCATGACCACCTGTACTATGTCCTGGACAGCCCGGAAATTGCCGATGCCGAGTATGACCGGCTTTTCAGGCGGCTTCAGGATCTGGAACAGGCCCATCCCGAGTTGGTAACCCCTGATTCGCCCACGCAGAGAGTGGGCGGAAAGCCGTTGGAGAAATTCGGGCAGCTCGAGCACGCCGTCCCCATGCTCTCCCTTTCCAACGTATTCGAGCCGGAGGAGCTGTTCGAGTTCGATGACCGTGTGCGCCGAGGCCTCGGGACGCGGAACGGGATCTCCTATGTAGTGGAACCGAAGCTGGACGGTGTGGCCGTGGAGTTGGTCTACCGGGACGGTCTGCTCGAATCAGGCTCGACCCGAGGGGACGGATATACCGGCGAAGATGTGACCGCCAACATAAGGACGATCAAGGCCATTCCTCTGAAACTCGTATCCGACGGGATCTTCACCGGGGTTTCGCTGATCGACGTTCGGGGCGAGGTCTTCATGAACCGTGCCGATTTTGACCTCCTGAACCGGAACAGAGATGAAGAGGGCCTCTCTCCCTTTGCCAACCCGCGCAATGCGTCCGCGGGTTCCATCCGGCAGCTCGATCCAAGGGTGACCGCGGCGCGACCGCTGAAATTTGTGGCGTACGCACTGGGACGGGTCGAGGGTCCCTTGCCGCCGACCCACTGGGAAACGCTCCACGGGCTGGGGCGTCTCGGGCTTCCCGTCAACCTCGAGCACACCCGTGAGTGCGTGGGGGTTGAGGCCGCCCTTGACCATTACCGGCGGCTTCAGGAACTGCGAGAGCGCCTGCCCTACGAGATCGACGGCGCGGTTGTCAAGGTCAACTCCTTGGCGGACCAGGCAGCGCTCGGCGTGAAGACCCGATCTCCGCGTTGGGCCGTGGCCTTCAAGTTCGAGCCCATCCAGGCCACCACCGTCATCCGGAAAATAGAGATAGGAGTGGGACGAACCGGCACGCTCACCCCGGTAGCCATAATGGACCCCGTCGGTGTCGGGGGTGTTACCGTGAGTCGGGCGACACTTCACAATCAGGACGAGATCGACCGCAAGGACATCCGGGAAGGCGACACCGTCGTGATTCAGCGGGCAGGCGATGTGATCCCGGAGGTTGTCGAGGTCGTGACCGAGAAGCGCCCCGTGGGAAGTGTGCCCTATTCGATTCCCGACACCTGCCCCGTCTGTTCGTCCCGGGCGGTTCGGTTGGAAGGACAGGTCGCGAAGCGGTGCGTGAACTCCTCCTGTCCCGCGAGATTGAAAGAAACGATCCGCCATTTTGCTTCACGGGGAGCCATGGACATAGAGGGGCTGGGTACGAAGCTCGTGGAACAGCTCGTGGATAGAGGCCTCGTGGACGATCCCGCGGATCTGTATGAGCTGGATGTCCAGACCATTGCCGGCCTCGAGCGAATGGCCGAGAAGTCCGCCAAGAACCTGATCGAAGCGATTGAGCGATCCAAACAGGTGCCTGCCGATCGATTCCTGTTCAGTCTGGGGATACCGCTCGTAGGAGAGCATGTGGCACGCCTGCTCGTGGAAGCGTACGGCGACGTCCTGGAGCTTGCAAAGCAGCCAGCGGACGACATGCTTGAACTCCCCGGGATCGGACCGGAGGTCGCCCGGAGTGTCGCTGCCTTCTTCAACGAGCCAAGGAACAGGGAGGTGGTTCGACGATTGCTGGAGAGCGGCGTCGAGCCCCTTCGCCTCGAGAGTCCGCGGGCCGGTGACGAGACGCCGCTGGCCGGGAAGACCGTTGTTTTCACCGGCACGATCTCCATGAAACGGGCCGACGCAAAAAAGGCCGTGCAAGCTGCCGGAGGAAAGGTAAGCGGTTCCGTCAGCCGCAAGACGGACTATGTCGTCGCCGGCGATTCCGCAGGTTCGAAGCTGGAGAAGGCCAAAGAGCTTGGCGTTACGATTCTGACGGAAGAGGAATTCCGCGAAATCGCGAGGATTCGATAGCAACCTGACATCAGGGGACTGAAAATGAGTCAGATACGTCGCAGGGTAGTGATTTCAGGAGTGGTTCAGGGAGTCTGGTTCCGCGCGTACACCCGTGACGCGGCGAGGAACGCGGGAGTTACCGGTTGGGTGAGAAACCTCCCCGACGGCAGGGTGGAAGCGCTCTTTCAGGGGACATCCGAGCAGGTTTCGCAGGTCATAGACTGGTGCCGCAAAGGCTCGCCCGGCAGCTGGGTCAAGGACGTGGAAGTCCATGAGGAAAGCCCCGGCAGCGAGTTCAGCAGCTTTGAGATCATGTACCACAGGGGAGGCTTCTAATTGATTTCGCACCTGAAAGTGATCGGACTCGAGCTGGCCTGCGCGACTGCCCTTTGGCTCGCGTCGGCTTGTCTGCCGGGCGGTGTTGCCATGACAGTCGCAGCGGAAAACGGAACCGTCATCATCGATATGCTCATGGGTGAGCCCGTCCCACCCGAAATCATGCTCAGGGATCTGGCATCGGTTCGGGTGATCTACCTTGGCGAGATCCATACCATAACCCGCCATCACCTCGTTCAAGAGGAGATCATCTCGAAACTCGCGGACATGGGGCTCAAGCTCGCGCTGGGAATGGAGATGTTCGGCGCGGCCCAACAGCCCATTCTGGACAAATGGCAGAAAGGCTCCGAATCCTTCGCTCACCTCATGAAAGACCTGGGACACGGGTACTGGACCAACCTAAAGGACTACCGATCGCTCGTCCTTTCGGCGCGACGTCGCAAAATTCCCATTCTGGGCCTCAATGCGCCGGATTTACTTGTCCATAAGCTCGCGAGAAAGGGCATTGGCGCGTTGTCCGCGGCGGAACGGAAGAAGCTCCCCGAGGGATTCCAGGAGGTAGACCCCGACCATGAGCGGCTCCTTCGACTCCGGCTGCGGGTCCACAGAGCCTTCAAGGGAAAGAGCCTTGCGCGTATCGTTCTCGCTCAGGCCCTGCGGGACGCTACCATGGCCCGGTCCGTCGCCCGGTTTCTCAGCTCGCCCGAGGGCAGAGACCGAACCGTGGTCGTAGTGGCCGGCGCGGGCCACGTGAATTACGGCTTCGGCATCCCCGACCGCCTCAAGAAAATCAAAGACGTGCCCTCCCGGATTGTACTCATGAGCGCGAGCGGACAACTGGTGCTGTCCGAAGAGGAGAAGAGGCAGGCCCTCCCCGTCGAGATCAGCCACCAAGACCTGACCTTTCTCCGCCGGCCCATCGCGGATTACCTGCACCTCCTTCCTCTGACCCCCGAGGAAGTGACCCCGCCTACGACGCTCTCCGCACGATGAGACAGCAACCACCAAGCCACAAAGACCCCATGAAGATCGGGAAAGGAAGTTATTTCATTTTCTTATAGTCGTTCGTCAAGAATTGTGCTCCCTCAGTCGCGTTCCTGGAGGCGGAGGGTGGCGAACTGGTCGAGGATGAGTCCGAAGAAGATGATATTGATCCCGCCGGCGAAGAAGAGGATAACCCCGGAAGAAAACTGTCCGAAGAGAATCAGGTTGCGGATCGTCAGGACGATGCCCACCATCACCATTGCCAGGCCCACGGGAAAGAAGATCTTGTTTGGGTTTGCCATGGTGATGATGCGGAGAATGAGCTGCAGGAAACGAAACCCATCCCGGAAGGGATGGAGCTTGCTCTGGGTCTGTGGAGGCCTCGGCCGAACGCGAATCGGCACGAAATCCACACTGTAACCGGCTCCGATGAAACAGAGCGTGCTCGTGGACGGAAAAGAGTACCCATTGGGAAAGACGTGCATGAATCTGCACGCGACCTCGTGGCGAAATGCGCGCATGCCCGAGGTCAGGTCTTCCACGGTTTGCTCGGAGAGAAACGAGGCGAGCCGCCGAAGGAAGAGGTTGCCGGCGTTGCGCAGCGGCGAGCCCTCCTCATTGTCGAACCCGCGTGCACCTACCACAAGGTCGAAACGGTCGAGACGGTCCAGAAGAACGGGCAGATACTGCGGATCGTGCTGGCCGTCTCCGTCGATCACGACTACTCTCCCTCCTGAGATGGCACGCAGCGCAGTCTTGATTGCAGCGCCGTTCCCCTTGTTGAGCGGATGTGAGATCACGTCCGCGAAAGCGTCGCTGGCCGCGTCCGCGGTGGCGTCGGTTGAACCGTCGTCGATCACGAGTATCCGGGCTTGGGGCACGTGATCTCGTACCTCCGCGATGACCCGGGCAATGGTCGTCGCCTCGTTGTACGCAGGAATAACAACCGTGATCGGGCTGTCGTCCTGCTGCTCGGAACTATCTGAGAAATCCGTGTCTTTGTCGCCCATCGTTCTTCTCGGAGATGCGGCCGGAGATGAGGACCGTGGTCCGTCGGTGCCCGCTCAGTGATCCTGTCCTGAGAGTTGATTCTGGCTCGATGCCATCGTTCACAGATCCGTGCACGGCTGCTCATTCGCATGAGACGAAAATCCGGAATCCTGGATGGAATATCATCAACGGACGAGGGAGTCAAAGGAGATGATTGGGAGGAGGGAAGGAGAGCCTGTGGTGGCGGTGCAGGGACTTGAACCCCGGACACTGCGGATATGAGCCGCATGCTCTAACCTACTGAGCTACACCGCCCTCGAATATTTTAGAATATCACCTCCTGGAAAGATGTGTCAAGATCTGCCCTCCCTTGGTGGTACCAATGAGGTCAAGCAAATCAGAGCCATGGAAGTCGCTGTTGTAGGTGCAGCGGAGAAACCCTCTCGACAATACGAAAGCAAACTGCTTCGTAGCTTCACTCCTCCCGATCACAGGAAAGCAAAGGGGGGTGGCAATGCGCCTCTGCCGGTAACCCCGTTCCTCACAGAGGTCGGTTCCGGAAAATGCTGAAACAGCGATTGACGCCTACCACGAGCGAGTCCAGCACCTTGATGTCGAAGGGACGGAGTATTTGCCTGAGTCTCTCTCCTTCTTCGCGATCCCGAACGGAGGGAATCGGGGGGCCCTGAGGATGGTTGTGCGCGAGGATCAGGGCCGACGCATTGTACTTGAGCGCGGTCTGTATGACCTGCCGGGGATAAGCCACGGCTTCCCCAACCGTTCCCGTTCCGATGAATTCTTCGCCGAGGATCAATCCCTGTTGGTCGAGGAGGATTAACAGGAATTTCTCTTCCTTCATGCCGGCGAATCGGGAAACGAGGAATCGCTCGATCTGTTTCGGATTGGCCAGCATGTCCGGAGCGGTGGGAGCGGCACCTAAGGAGCGTTCCGCCAGCTCTGCGGCGAGGCGGATAAGAACTGCGGTATGTTTGCCTATGCCGTCCACCTGGTTCAGCTCCACTGTGGACGCGTTCAGCACTCCAGTAAGACTCCCGAATCGTCGCAGCAGTTCCTCCGCCAGAGGGCTCACATCCCTTCTTGGGACAGCGTAGGTAAGGAGCAGTTCCAGTATTTCCGGATCAGTCAGCCCGGGTCGTTCTTCCCTGAGGAATCGATCCTTGAGTCGTTCCCGATGGCCCGCGTGGTCGTCGGGCGTCTGCTGATGGGTACAGTCTGGGGGGCCTTTCATCGGATCTTTCCGGAAGCGGTCCTGCGTGCGGGAGTAGTATCCTTTTAAGTAGCATACCACGGCTCGCGTACGGAGACACCAATTATCTACCTGGGAAAAGGTACGGCCTTCTGTATGTGGCTCCCGGCAATTCGGACGATCTTGCGGGGAGCCGCCAGGGGCTAAGCTGCGTCTGTAAAGCCTTATGGACAGATCGGCGAGAGGGGTAGAATATAAATTGGCATCTACCCAATCATTCCCCTTGACCTCGTGGGGGAGTCCCTGATAAACTAAAGTACTCCGTTTCCATTTTTAGGAAAAGCGTTTGTTCGAAAGCACGGCCTCGGGGGCCCCTCGGCGGCTTTGCATACCGTTCTTGACACATCGCAGTCACCGGTGTCGTTGCGGAGGACACGCGGGGGAGGCGGTCGAATCAATCGACGCGGGTGGGAATGATCGTGTGATCGATTCCGCGCGGGTAGCCCTCATGCGGCAGGCCTGTCGATTGCCAGTTCTTTCTGCCACGTTACCGTCAAGGCACAAACTGTCGGCAGGCGCCCATGGGTGATCCCTCATAGCGGCCATGTTTGGTAGGGAGGGGAACGAGATGTTGAAGCGCGGCCTCCTGTCTTCGGTTGGAGCACTGCTGTGGCTCTTCGTCTGTGCCGTAGGAAGCGTTTTCAGTTACACACCCTTTATCAATACCGATCTCAAATTCTTGTACGGTCATTATACGCAGATGGGATCCCGAGGCTTTTTCGGGCCATACAACGTCGATGCGAGTTCGACGGGGAACTTCGCATCGTTGAACGGCTGGGTCGGCGGCGGAGGCGACGTAGGGGATTTTTCCAGCGGTTCAAACGCGGCGATCGCCAACATGGCCTTTCAAGCCACGCCCGGGCTCAAGTACATCAAATCACGACTCTCGGGAACGTACAAAATCAACGTCTATAACGTTGAAAGCGATCCCGGAGCCAGCGTTCCCATGTCCCCCGGGGAATGGAGCAAGTACTCCATTGACGTATCTACGCCGCTGCTTTCCCTACGTTACGGCAAGACGGACTTCCACTTTGGCAACCATCTCCAGTTCGGCGCGGATCGCACGAAGGAGCACCTGGTCCTCGAGTGGAGCTGGGGACTCCATTGGGTGTATGAGAAAACCCAGAGCGGCTGGCAACGCAAGAGCATTTACCCTCCCACTGAATTGCCCACTCCCGAAGATTTTGAGGCTATGTCCAACGAGCAAAAGGAGGCGGTGGCTGAGGAATGGGGGTTCAAGCCCTTGAATGATGAGGCCGATTCCATCGTGACTTCGGTCAAGGACTTCATCTCGCCGAGTGGTTACCCAAGCGTCCTCGGAACCAGCTACACTCCTCAGATGACGATCGGCGTCGGCTTCTTCCCTTGGTCTACGCCGCCCACGCAGATCTATTTCAACACCAGTGACCTTAGTGCGGTGCGGGGCGTGAACCTGTTGGCCTACCTGTGGTACTACGCTACGACAGTGGAGGTGGGCCTCGGCGGCACCTACAGTCGATTCCGGATCGGACCCGAATCCCAGACCGTTCAGGCCAAGCGTTTGGCATTCCCTCCTCAGGAGACGGTCATCACCGAAGGATGGATCTTTTGCAACTACGACAACGGCGTCTTTTTCGTGAAGACGGAGGTGGACTGGTACAATCAGATTAACACCTTTCAGCGATCCCAGACGGGGGAGTTCGGCCTCGGCACGCCGGGGATGTGGCAGGACGGGAGTGGCCGGAGTCGCTTTGCTCCGCAATACATAGAGTCCTGGCGCTACATGGTCCAACTCGGCGCATTGACCGGCCCGCTGGTGTCCCGGCTGCTTTACACGTACATCCCTGGGCCGGACCGGCGCCACGGCATCATTATCGACCGCGGCAACGTGATCCTCGATGCCGATCATTCGAGCGCGGACGTCTTCTATCCCTATTCCATGATGCTGGGCCCAGGGTACAGGGCCGGCATACAGTCGTTTCGTGGTATTGCAGATGCCTCGGTCTTCGCGGTACGTTTCGACTACGCGATTGCAGCCAATCTGTGGGTCCATGCATCATTCCTGAGAGCCTTCCGAAATACCAAGGGGTACGGATGGGGCTATATACGGCCAGAGATCGTTGCCGGAAACCCACCGAAGGTCCAGACCGCTTACGCTGTTCGAGGTTCCTTTAGCGAGCCCGCGCCGGCCATCCCGGATCCCGACCTTGGGTGGGAAGCGACGGTCGGCATGAGATGGAAACTCCTGGAAGACTGGGACATAACGCTTGCTGTCGGAGTCTGGCAGCCGGGTAGATGGTTCAACTACGCGTGCATCGACAAATCCGTCCCCAACTGGGACTTGAATCTCGGCTCGGCGAACAACTGGGGTGTAAATCCGAATCGAACCGTCGACCGGGTGCTCGGCATCGAAATGTACCTGGGCGCGGGTATCTGACCGGCCCTCGCTCACGTTAAGGCCATAGTAGCCCGCGGGAACGCTTTCCAATGAGATCTCGGCGACCAATTCCTCCTGAGAGGCTGAACCCATGTCACCATACTCAATGAGCGGCAGAGACAAGACATTGACCGGATGCGGACGCAAGCATCTCATCGCGGTGTCCGCGCTCGTGTTGTTAATCTCCCTGGTCGTCCCGGAAGTCGTCCTTCCCCAGGCACCGAGAGGACTCCCCAGACCCCTCGATCGAAGGCTGGAGACCGTCCCCTCCAGCGGCTATGGAACCGCTCCAACCCCCCCGGAATTGGTCGAACAGGCGAAACAGGAACTGAGACGGGAATTTCGGCAGCAACCCCCGGTTGTAGTCGAGCCCAGCCTTGATATCACCAGCCTGCGGCAGGACCACCAGAACATTCTTGGAGCTGTGGACGCCCTACGACAAAGGCTTGAAGGTCATGACAGCTCCGTGACCGACCGACTCGACACGGTCAAGGAGGAACTCGAAAAACTGAGAAAGGAGATCCCACGCACCATAGTCGAGCAACATAAGAAAACGAGAACGGATGTGGCAAAGAGAGTCGAGGATGCGGAAACGCGTATCGTCAAGAGGATAGCCGCCGCGGAGAAAAATATCATCAAAAGAATGACAGTGGCTGAAGGCAATATCCTGAAAAAAATAGAAAAGGGGCATGAGAGAACAAAAGACTATGTGAAAAAGGTCGTTGAGGGTGCTGAGACGAGCATAAACGACAATATAAATGGATGGGGTAAGAAAATAGTCGAGCGTCTTAAGAGGATCGAAAAGAAAATAGATCGTCCTAAACCGTTGCCGGTCCATCGTAACTGGCTTACGGCCTACCTGGAGTGGTTGAGGACTTGGAAGCACAAGCTGAAGGAGGTTCCCCCGCCGCCGGAGTTGCCGACCGACGTGCAGCAGAAATTGAAGTCAACCTCGGGAAAATGACATTAAGCCCGACCTCAGGAAAGGTGCAAAGGGCCACGAAGAGGCGTCAACATTAAAATACTCGCTAACGGTCGCACATTGCCGTGCTTTACGACCCCTTGAACCAGTCGAATTGATCACGATGTACGGGTCGAAGCGATGGCCGCCGGGTCGAAGGTATTCGTGGTAGGTTTTAAGGCAGACGGCAATTTCTTGGACAGGCTCTGCGCAATCGCTCTACAGGATACCCCGGATTCGACGGAGTCTGATGCCTTGTGGTCTCGTCACCACAGGGGACGTGGCTTCAAACAAGCCCTGGGGGCGTTCAGCACTGAAGGGTTCTCAAGGGAGCGTCGCCGTTCATGGGCGGGAAAAGGCACGGATAGCCCGATACCTCGCAACGCAGGAAAGAACGGGGCTGGGTCACGCTCCAAGGTGCTACAGCCGATGAAGGGAGTTCATCCCCGCGAGGGCCTACGGGACTCTGCCGAGCACCCTGGCGAGAAAGATGTAGAAGACGATCTCTGCCCCCATGAAAAGCAAATCGTGGAAAACTGTCTCGTAAATGGTCACCCTCTCCGGACTTTCCTTCAGAACGAGCAACTGTCGGAGCAACTCCAATGCATAGTCGACCAATCCGAAAAAGAAACAGATCGTGTAAAGAGCAAGAAAAACGATCGCCACCAGCAGCACCAGGGGCATGGCAATACAGACCAGTCTATCGATGAACGTGTCCACGGGGGCCCTGTTGACGCGTCTCTGATAGCATGCCAGGACACCCACTATGTTCAGTACCAGGAACGCTGCAGCCCGTTCCCACGGCCAGGGGTCCCGCAACTGGGGAACGGTCAGAAGGACGATGGCTCCCAGGTGGAGGACGCAGACCCAGAACAGAACGGAGATGACTCGTTGATAGCCGGACACCGCGTCGTTCTTGAATGCCTTGACCGTCGCCCAGTAGCACAGACACCGGCCCAGCGCCATGAGGAATCCATCGGACTGTTGTCCACTCGATTGTTGCTGCGGAGTGACTGTTCCCCCCGTTTGTGCGTTGACCATGTGCAAGACCTCCCGTGATGTGTCCCTGCACCCCCCGGCGGCAGGATCAGAAGGGGTTCGAGGTACCGGCGCGAACAGTGTCCGCCGTCTTACAGAAGACGGGGATGAGCCCCCAAACCTGCCGAGTCCTATGTGGTGTTCCGCAGGAAATGTCTGCGCCTGCGGATGTGAACGCTCGACGACTCGCCGACACTGAGGTCGATCACGTTCAATCGAGTCGACGACAAGGTTACAACTCGCACCGTAGCGAGAAGGAGTGATTTCGGATACCGATTTCCCCCTAGTTCGGTTTGTACCCCATCTTTACCATGGTGAGGAACGGGAGTCAATCGTTACGAATGGGTGCCTATCTTCTTTAGGTTCCGAGGACAAAATGCCGCCCGAGGCCCGAAATCTACCCATTTGAGGATGTCTATTCTGGCTTGGGAGGCCCCTCGCCAGGCTTCGGGATATTTCCTGTCACGGTCCAGCATTAAACTGGTATGAAGTCTTTCATCCAGGCCTGCCCTCAGAGGGAGAGGGGACACTCAGTAGCGGATCAGCCTATTCTGCTCTATCGATGGCCCCCTCGAAGATTCGAAAACACAGGGTGATGACTACCTTTGGCAGGACACTGCACACGGAGAGGGCAAGTGCGCCGCGAAGCGCAAGGATGCTCCAACCCGGTCCGGGCATGTGCTAGTTCACGTCACCGACCAGTATGAATGCAGCCCAGTAGAAGGGATGATCGTAGCCTTTTTTCCGAATCTCCTTGCGCGCAAGGGTCAGCGCCTCCAGGTTCGCCTTGCGCTCCTTGAGGTGTCGGAAGAAGTCTTCCACGAGCATGACCGAGGGCTCTTCCGCCACGGACCAGAGGCTCATGAGCACACTCCTTGCTCCGGCATATTGGAAAGCCCTGCCCATACTCATAATTCCTTCTCCTGAAACGTATTCACCAAGCGCGGTCTGACACGCAGTGACCGCGACGACATCTGCGGTCATGTCCAGAGACATCACTTCGGTCATCCGAAGGAAACCGTCCGTCCCCGGCGGCACCATAGTCATGGTCAAAACGGGTTCCATAAGGCCTGGGATCTTCGTACTATAAATTCCGTGCGTGGCAATGACTACGTAGGAGAAGTCGGGCAACGTAGGAGCGACCTCCGTTAGAAACGTGCGCTTGGATGCCTTCAACCCGCAGTATAAGGAGGTCTTTTCGCCATAGAGCGTGCGAAGGTTCTCGGCCAGCTTGCCGGTCTCGGGGAGCCGAGAAAACTGTATTTTTTGCCCACTAGCTTGTTCAAAGGCACCCATGAGTTTGACCTGGAAGTCTCTGTCCCTGGCGGCCACTTTGACATCCCCGATTCCCCGGGAACGTGCGTCGCGCATCTGAAAGACCGGGTCGGCCACGACCAGAAGTGCCTTGGCATGGGATTTTACTCGTCTTCGGGTCTGTTGAAGGGCCAAAGTGGTCAGAGATTGCTGATACGCTACGGGATGGATGTCGGCAAGATAGGTAAGGCCCGTAGGGAACGGGCCCTCGGGTCCAGTCTGCCATCTGGCCCTCCCTCTTACCACGAGGGCCTCGAAGGGGAGCATAGCGAGCACCCCGTCAGGGATGATAGTCAACGGACTCCCTGTGGGGACGCGGGTAAGAATGGGCGCCAACAGCCGCGTGAAAAGATCTTTCGCCAGTTCCGGATCGAAGAGCCTCAGATGTGCCAGTTCAAAAGGTCGCCGAAACTTTCTTACCGCGTTTTCCAGCTCGCTTGCGTTCCACTCCAGGTACCGGGAATCGATCACGTCACGGCCTTTGAGGAGCGTGATTCCGATGCCCTCACCGAGGATATCGAAGATCAAGACATAGCCTGCCGGGCCAAGGTCCAGCTCACCGAGGTCGACCGGCTTCGGGTATTTTACCGCGGCATAGGGCGCGTAGTCTTTCCAAAGCATGTCCACGAAATCTTGGAGCTTCTCCTCCTCCTGAGCAATCCGTTTCGTCAGTCGATCGTAACGCTGAGGATTCACCTCCCGGGGACAGGCAGCCCGCGTCTTTCGGAGCGCCGCGAGCCTGGTGAGCAGCACCGTCTCATCGGTTTGTACGTTGCGGGGAACCCCTGCATATCCCTTGTCAGGCCCAAGCCAGAGCCTGTCCGCAAAGTCCCTTGCCTTGGCAAGCTCGCTCGAAAGCATACCCTTGACAGGCAACCCCTGCTTGAACCGAACTCTCGTCAGACCTTTGGCCGGTTCCGACCGCGAAAACCCGTTGATCCTGGCCGCGAAGAAGTTCCGCCTGGCCGCTGGAAGCAGACTACCGCGAAGCTCTTCCGTCAGGGCCATGGCCATAACGTAATACTTCTCCGCGTTCTTGAAGTCCTTGAGAGCCTCGTAAACCCTTCCAAGCCCAGTGTACGCGGTGAAAAGATTGTCCGCGTTCTCTGTTTTCTCCGCGGATTGAAGGAGCCGTTGGTAGCATTGCTTTGCCCTTCCGAATCGGGACTGGGAAAGGAAGAGCAATCCGAGCGCCGCGTCGAGCCCTGATCTCCTCAAGTACGGGTCGGCTTTGCTCGTCTCACCCAGTTCGAGATACAATTCACCGATCGCCTTGTCCGTATCGGGAGAATCCAGACCCAATTCCCGGGATATTTTCCGGGCTTGGCTGAAACGCTTCAGGGCTCCTCTGAACTGGCTGCTTGCCTTCAGGAGATTTCCCATATGTGTCAGAGTCCGTGCTTCGCTCTTTTTGTCCTTCAGCTTCTTTGACAGGGCCAGCGCCTGCTCGTAGTATCTCATGGCTCCGATACGCTCACCCCAGTCCGCGTAGAGCGTTCCGAGGCTGGACAGGAGCATCAGCTCGGTTCCCGGATCTCCGGTTTTCAAGGAGAGGTCCAGAGCCTGCTCCAGATAGCCCGACGCCCTGGCGAACCGGCCCTTCTCACGGTAGATGTTTCCCAGATTTATCAGCGCGAGAGCCTCGCTCGAACGGGCACCGTGCTTCTTTGCCACATCCAAGAGCGTCTCAAAGCTCTTGATTGCCTCCGAGTACCGACCGGAGAGCACGTAGACCCTGCCAAGATTGCCAAGCGCATCAGCCTCCAGAGCCGAGTTGGACGTGCGTCGCGCGATTTTCAGTGATTTCTTATAGTGGCTGAAAGCTTCTTGGTAGCGGCCAGAATCTTTGAGAACCGCACCAAGGCGATTCTCGGCCCGAGCTTCGCTTTCAGGCTCGCCGAGTTGCCTTGTGATCGCCTGGATTCGGCGCGCGCTCTCCAGTGCGTCGAGATAGTTGCCAATGCTCAGGTCAAGTTCCACGGCGCGAGAGAGCGCGGCCGCTTCCAGCTTCGGATCGGGTATCTCGCCTGCAATCTTCGCCGACTTCTTGAAGTATTGCGCGGCTTCGGAGAAGCGGCCGTCCTTCTTAAAAAGCGAGCCGAGCGCGGCGAGCACACGCTGCCGGCCCTTCAGGTCACCCAGCTTCTCATATATCACGAGAGCCTTATCCAGCTTCTTCTTTGCCTTCCCGAAGTCCTCGGAAGAACCGGCCTGTTCAACGAGCTTCTGTGCTTGTTCGGGTGAAGGCGCCTTGGCCGTGACTCCCGGCGGAATCATCAGGAGGGACAGAAGTACGATCAGTGCTGCTATTGTCTTCATGTCTACCCCCTTCTTGTTGGTGACCGTGGTGGGCGAAAGAGGAGTTTCTGAGGCCATCTCGGCTTCGTTCTCGGCAGTCCATTACACATCCTGTGGAGGCTGGTTCATATCTCTCCCCAGACTTCTATAGTTGGCTGACTATTGTGAAGCTGATTATTAAGGGGGCCACCGAACTATCTCCCGGAACGTCCAGAATCACTCGCCCTGTGGCTTGCTTGATATCACCCGGCGTGTAGTTCACGTCAAGCCTGTGGCCCCCAAACATTGTCGTGGTGTCGGCCACCGGAGCGTTCATCAGAGCCCGTGCCGTGCGCCCGCCTACGCCCCAGTTCGTGGACTGGATGACCCCGGGATTCGAGTCGACACTGATCCCACCGCGGACGGTCTGAATGCTGTTGTCCGACATGCGAAAGATATACGTCACAGTGAAGGCATAGGTGCCCGTTGCACCAGCCGTGACCGTAAGCGTGAACCGGTTACCGGGAATATTCGCCGTGAGTGTGCCGTTCGCGCTGGTGAACTTGATTCCTACGAGTACCAGTTGTCTGCTTACAGGTCCGACAAAGGGTGGTGCGTCGGCCAGCGGATCTTCCGGTTCATTCATTACCCGGTCGATCCCTCGGCGGCCGGGCGGAGTCCGTGTCCGCAACTGTTCGGTCACCTGTTGTTGAGCCTGAGAGAGTTCACGGAGAGCTTGCGCGAGCTGCAACTGATTCTGTGCAAGTTGACGTTCGGTCTTCGCGAGTTCCCTGCGATTGCGCTTCATTCTCCCGCGGACCTGTTCGTAATCTCTGTTCAGGTCGAGGAGTCTGCACTTGAGGCGCAACTCCTGGTCCGGTAATTTCGACTCCTTGAGTTCCTTTTGCGTCAGAGGAATCTCTTTCTGGAGCTGCGCCTGCAGTCTGACGAGCCTTGCTTGCTCCCGGAGGAGTCTTCGCCGCTTGCCCTGCAATTCCTGGCGGTCAGTGCTCAGTTGCGTCACTCTGGCCTGTGCCTGTTCGAGCCGGAGGGAAGCCCCGGGCGTTTGGGCTTCCACGGGAGTCAAACGACTACCTAGGAGCACTGACAGCGCCAAAACAACGGGAAAAACGGTTCGTAACGTATGTCGCAAGGGGTTCAACTCCTTTGAGTCACCCATGCCCAGATTCCTTGCAGCCGAGACATGCGCTTTCCGCCGGTCGGCAAGCAACCTCGCTACGGGCTATCGCGGCCTCGTGAGGGGACTCTGACCGGTCAGGAGCCGATCGACGTCAAAACCGAGATTCACGTACAGGACGAGGGTGTGATAGGTTCCGCTCAGTTCGTCGCGGCCGACCACGTACCTCACGTCGAACATGCCGTCCCGGGCCTTGAATTCGAGACCGCCGTTCCATCCGTATATTGGGCTTCCCTGATAGAATCTATATGCGTTGGCCTTCACACGCAGACTCGCCTCGCCATTCCACAGCGGCTGTTCGTACGCGAGCTTGACCATGAAGTTTCCTTGTTGCAGAACAGCAGGCAATATGTTCACGATGGTGTCCGGCCCACTCAGGATCCTGCCGTAGTAATTGAACTTTACGATGGTTACCCCGCCGTCTCCGGTTGATGCGGCCACCTTCAGCCCAATAATCTCCGACGAGTCCCACCTGCCGAAGAACCGTTTCGCGTGGTAGAAGCCGCTGACACCGGCCATGAGATCATCGTTGATCCTTTTTCGATATCCACCGCCGACAACCAGTCCCACGGCCGAGTCAGGATATCCCTTGATCGTCTTGAGCAGGTCTTCGAAGCGACTGTGTACCTCGCCGAACAGGATGTCTCTTCCGTTGACCCGGACCGGCACCATGTAGTCGAAGGTGAAACGCTGTTGCCTCACCCGCTCCCCGAAACTGTAGATGTAGCCGAAACGAAGGTTGGGGATAGGCGGGAGAATATCTTTCAGGACCTCTTCGGACAGTTGGAAGGAATTTCCTTGATGGGGACCTCCCGTCACCGCGGGCAGGGCGAGGGGATTCGATGGGGCGAGATCGAGCGAATTGCTGATTTGCGACGATGTCGCGGGGCCTGGAAAGGGCTGGGGGGTGTTCCGGGGGGGCTCGGCAAAGGCACCGGCTCCTGACAGCACCGCGAGCAGAAGGAGCAGTGCCGCAGCCAGATCATTCCTGGCAGTAATCCGACTGTGAGGACACCGCGTTCTCACGGAGCACCAACCCATCTTCCTACCCCCTCCAATGGAACGCGGCGTCGCAAATCACAGCAGGAGAAGGCAGATAAAACACTCGGCTCACGAAACGCCGACTACCGTCGGAAAACCGGGAATCCGCCTTCCAAAGAGGTACCAATGCAAACAAATTTTGTGTGA
The DNA here is from genome assembly GCA_964497585.1 of uncultured Syntrophaceae bacterium. Lineage (GTDB taxonomy): Bacteria > Desulfobacterota > Desulfomonilia > Desulfomonilales > Desulfomonilaceae > CAZCDS01. The sequence goes on along the minus strand of CAZCDS010000007.1, from coordinate 8,996 downwards.
AAGTATCAGAAAATCCCTGGGATGTCAAATAGTAAAGGAGTAGCGACAGCGATTTCTGAACCAAAGGGTTACTTCAGTCAGGGTCTCGAGAAGAGAGTTGAACTATGGACTGCTCGGCTGAGTTCTGCAAGAATACCGAATATGGCGGCTGACCGCTCTTGGGCGTGCGCGTAGCATGCCGGGAATGTTTTCCACACCAACCGCAAATAAGCAAGGAAGCGTGACGTTTTCGCCGGCGAACTGGTGCTGATGACGAGACAGTATCGATACACTCTGCCTGCCATCCTCTCCGTTCTCCTGACAGTTCTCTGCTCGAACCCGACGGCCGGTGGCGAAACAATTCTTGGCGGCGGTCCGGGCGAACTTGAGGTTCTCAGACTCCTGGATCGATTACCCGATCGACTAACTCGGGACAAGACGATTCGGGTAGATCTCATGACGATCTTCATGAGCTATCCGGAGCATTGCAAGGGACTGGATTTAGACGGTTCGAGCAATCTCCGCGTCGTCATGAAAGACGGCACGAAGATTGTCTACGACGATGGCAAAGCGAAGGATTTCAAGGCAAGACTCAGTAATCCGGACTTGGAGGACATGTTGTCCCTCATCTACATCCCTGGCAGGATCGTCGAGTCGCCAGATAAGGATTACGATCCGGGACGGTTTCGCGTCACGCCATTCTTCCAGGCGGTCTACGGCAAAACGAAGGAAGCGGTGAAGGCCAATCTCGTTTCGGTTGAGTTCTGCGGAAGACGGTTACCGTTCAACAGGCAGAATGGAGCGGCACAAGCGCTGCAGCGTGTCGGCCTGGAACTCGCGTCCCTCCTGAAAAAGAGACCACGGCTGAAGAAGTACGTCTTCCCGATAGGTGGGACCTTTGTCTGGAGGAGCATCGCGGGAACGAAGCGATTGAGCCCCCATTCCTTCGGAATAGCAATTGACCTGAATCCGAAACAGGGAGCATACTGGCGCAACCGCGGTCGCGGGTTCGACGCGAGACCGTATCTTCAGCGATATCCCGCCCAAATAGTGAATCTTTTTGAGAAGCATGGCTTCATCTGGGGGGGAAAATGGTGGCATTACGACTCAATGCACTTTGAGTACCGACCTGAGCTGCTTCTGAAGCCGAACTACTCCGTAAACCGAGCTGCTTCCACGGCACTAACAGGGTCCCCGCAGAGAACGCAGCCGTAGGGGCTCTCTTGGACCGACGGAGATACTCTCCAGCCATCGTGTTTGCGTCTCGCTCTCTGCCTTCGGCATGAGGACGCCCTGCACGAGGCACCAGCATAGGAGTTTCGTCGGTCCGCGGGCATTCCACAGGGACAAAGCACAGCACGGTTCACGCCATGGCTTAGTGGCTACTTCCCTCCGCCTGGTCGCGAATCACTTGCAACCCGCTGAAAAGATGATTATGTTCGTCACTTGGGTCGGCACCGTCGATGGCCGTTGACGGGATGCCGCATGAGGGTCCGGGGCTCTCATGGAGAACAGGAATTGAACAGCCGGGAGATCGAAACAGGATCGGAAGCGGAAACTATTACATTGGGCGCGGCTCTGGGGAAAGTTCTTCAGCCCGGCGACGTGATCCTCATCGAAGGAGATCTGGGATCGGGAAAGACCAGATTGGCAAAGGGGATTGTCTCGGCGGCAACGGGTATAGCGGAAGACGAAGTGGTGAGCCCGACCTTCACGTTGATCAACAGCTTTGAAGGCCCTTTTCCGGTCCACCACGCGGATCTCTATCGAATTGACGGGGACCGGACGGAAGGGATCGGGCTTGACGAGACTGTCGAGTGCGGCGGCGCGTTGATTGTGGAATGGGCAGAGAAGATACGGGGGTTCGGCGACGATCCGCTTCTCGTGCTCGTCCGACCGGGGAGCGCGGAAAACTCGAGGAAGATCCTCCTCACATGGGACGAAGCAGGTACCTGGTCTGGGAGACTTGAGCATGTCGATGCGTGTGTCTCGTCGAGAAATTAAGACCACAGCGGAGTAGCTCTCATGGCAATAATTGTTCAGAAGTACGGAGGAACATCAGTACGCGATGCGGATCGGATAGCGAGTGTCGCGCGTCGGGTCGCGGCTCGATGCGACCAAGGCAACAAAATGGTCATCGTGGTCTCCGCGATGGCCGGAGAGACCGACAGGCTACTCGATCTGGCGCGCGAGATAGATGAACTGCCTGACGAGCGGGAACTGGATCAACTGGTTTCCACGGGAGAGCAGGTGACGTGCTCGCTCCTGGCTATCAAACTCGGCTCGATGGGGTACAAGGCCAAGTCCTATCTTGGCTGGCAAATACCCATGAAGACCGACAAAGCTTTCGGATCGGCCCGAATAGAGGACGTGGATGCCGAGTCGATACGTGCCGACCTGGAAGAGGGCAAGATTGTCGTTGTAGCCGGCTTCCAGGGCATTGATGACGACGGCAATATCACAACCCTTGGCCGCGGGGGATCCGACACGTCGGCCGTGGCGGTGGCCGCCGCGCTCAAGGCTGATCTCTGCGAAATATACACGGATGTGGACGGGGTCTATACTACCGATCCGAACATCGTAGCCGAAGCCCGAAAGCTGCGGCGAGTCGCTCACGAAGAGATGCTGGAGATGGCTTCCCTGGGGGCCAAGGTACTCCACACCCGAGCGGTGGAACTGGCGATGAACCAACGGGTTCCTCTGGTCGTGCGTTCCAGTTTCAACAATAATGACGGCACCCTGGTCGCGGAGGAGGGCCCGGAAATGGAAAAGGAAGTGGTGAGCGCCGTCACGGCCAATACGAAAGAGGCGAAGATCACGGTCAAGAGCCTCAAAGATCAACCCGGAGTGGCCGCTCAGGTATTCTCCGTTCTTGCCGATGCGAACATCGTCGTGGACATGATCATTCAGAACATCAGCGAAGAGGGAAGAAGCGATATCAGTTTCACGATTCCCCGAGCGGACCTTGCCAAGGCCATGGAACTCTGCCGGGGATTCACGGAAACGTTGGGTGCCCGGGAAGTCATCGGTGACGACGATATCGCCAAGGTCTCGATAGTTGGAGCCGGCATGAGGTCCCATTCGGGAGTGGCCTCAAAGATGTTCTGGGCTCTGGCTCAGGAGGGAATCAATATCGAGATGATCGCCACATCGGAGATCAAGATCTCCTGCGTCATCAAAAGGAAGTACGCGGAGCTGGCCGTCAGAGCCCTCCACGACGCGTTTGAAATGGAAAAGAATTCCGATACCGATGCACAATAAGACGAGTGATGTGCGATCTCCACTGGGGTGGGAGTATTCTACCCCCTTGAGTGCAGATCTATGTCAAGCCTTCTGCCCACCATTTTCCACGGCACCCCAGCGGAGACCGAATCGGATCCGACTCGCGCCAGGGATCGCCGAATGACAGCGCTTCACGGCGTGGTCGTCCTTGTTCTCGCTACCCTCATCGTGCGGACGATGGGTCCCGGATCAACGCTCTGGAATGCGCTCTTTCCTGTTCGTTCCGGCGCGGGGGGTGATTGCGTGTACCAAGTCTTTCGGGGGAATTCCTGTGAGGGAACGCTTTTCGCCAGCGAATCGATGGATCTGTGGACGATCCTCGACGAGCTAGACCTCGGCTCGGCACGGAGCCAGGTAGCGGTTCGGGAGAAGATACCCTGCGATCGGGCCCTGTTCCTACCTGGCAGCAGGTCAGGCAAGATCGAGGTCAGGAAGATGAGCGGGGCTCAGCTCCTCTGCGCGGGCCGGCCGATCGACATCAACCTCGCGGACGAGACAGATCTGAAGACGGTTCCCGGTATCGGTGACCGGCTTGCTCAGGAAATTGTCGCGTGGAGACGTTCCTACGGTCCTTTCTCCTCCGTGGAAGACCTCACCGCGGTCCCTCAGATCGGGAGGAGAAAACTTGCCCAGATAAGACCGTTCCTGACCTCCGGATCGGTCACGGAATATCGACCCTCCTCAGCACGTCAAGGCCGTTCCGAGTCTCCTTGATCCAGCAGCTACCATCGTGGGCAAAGACCTGTCGTGCCGCTCGCAGATCAGGAATCGCCAAGGCAACGGCTACTGCGATCGCTAACCATGTTTCCGGGCCGAACCCCGGGCCGAACCCAATCAGCAGGGCACAGGCCGGTACGCACGCCAGCAGAGGAGCCAACAATACTGCAAGAAAGGCGTTGCGAGGCAGCTCGCCCCGACCGGTAGGATGCACCCCCCGAATCGCCGTATACTTCCTGGTAGCGCGAAGCCAGACCACCCAATAGGCAATGAAGCGCACTCCCAGGTAGAAACTCGCCATGGTCACGGAAACCACCAGGAGGAGGGACAACGAAGGGAAGGGACGTGCTGGATGGGGAAAAGACTTTATCAGGAACAGAAGGACGACTGCTCCCAAAAGCACTCCCAGGAGCCAGTTCCCGGACATTCCCCGCCGGATCTCGCCGTGAAGGTAGAACGGTGGAGGATCGATCGGATTTGTGTGGAAATTCTGGGCGGGTCTCGCTCTGCGCATAATCCCAGGGTAACTCCCGGTCGACGGGGAAGGACAGGTGCAGTCGCTGCTCTCGGTCGGTGCCGGATTCAGCAGCGGCAACCACGCCAGGTTGCCCCCTACCGCGTCAAACTATGGCTTCGTTTTCCATGCGCGCCACTACCGGGCGAGTCTCAGATTCTATACAGGGACTCCGGCAGACGCGCAACCCGAAAGTCCTCTCCCGTCCAGTACTTTTTATCGCATCATATGATATCGCCCGGCGGAAAGGTATTGAAAAGGCCCTCTCCGGCCCTTTGCCTCCGTTCAGGATCCTTGGCCTGCCTCTGTGAACTGTTATAAATCTCATAATCCGTATGCCGAGGCGTATTTCCTTTCGAGGTGATCGATCGCGTATCGGGGATTGAGATCTTCACCGGTTACCACACGTACCAGGTCTTTCGCGACGTATCGTGATCCTTGAGAATGGATCTTCTCACAAAGCCACTCCCGCAGGGGGGCGAACTCACCCCTGGCAAAGTACGTACCGAGATCGCCAAGCTCCTTCTCAGCCTGGGCCTGAAATTGGGCCGCGTACAGGTTGCCGAGTGTGTACGTCGGGAAGTATCCGATCGCGCCTCCGGCCCAATGGGTGTCTTGCATCACGCCGTCAGCGAAATTCGACGGTACGATTCCCAGGTATTTCTCCATCATCTCGTTCCACGCGTCGGGCAGGTCATCGACCTGGAGCTCGCGTCTCATGATGGCCACCTCTATCTCGAAGCGGACCAACACGTGGAGGTTGTATGTTACCTCATCCGCCCCGACCCGGATAAGGCTCGGTTCCACTCGATTCATCCCCGAGACGAACTCGTCCATGGCCACGGGATCGAGGCATGGGAACAGCTTCCGGGCGAGTGGATAGAAATGCTCCCAGAAAGCGGGCGCGCGGGCCACCATATTCTCCCACATTCGTGACTGCGACTCGTTGATCCCGAGGGATACCGGCCGACAGAAAGGAACTCCCCAGTGTTCCAACGGCAGACCCTGGTGGTACATCGCGTGGCCCGCCTCGTGTATCACCGCGAAGAAGCCCTCGTTGAAGTCGTTTTCGCTGTAGCGTGACGTGATTCGCACATCCCCCGGGCCTATTCCCGAGGTGAACGGGTGCGCGGAGACGTCCAATCGGCCTGCTTCGAGGTCGTAGCCGAGTTCACCCGCCACCGTGCTCGCGAATGCCATCTGGTCGCTCGGGGGGAACCGCAAGCCCGCCGGTGGCAGCCGGGGGGAATCGGGACAACCCTGAATTCGGTGCAACAGGTCCGTGAGGGCGTCTGCCGTTTGCCTGAGGATTGGACCGATCACAGACGCGGTCGCACCCTGCTCGTAATCGTCGAACAGCGCGTCGTACGGTTCCGTCTCATATCCCAATACGTCGGCTTGCTCCCGTCTGAGTTCGACGAGACGTGCCAATTTTGGCTTGAACAGATCCCAATCATCAGCGGGCCGGGCCCTTTCCCAGACCGACTGACCTTCGGAAGCCGCACGGGCGATCTCCTTGGCGAGGTCCTCGGGTATCTTCGTGATCCTGTCGTAGCTCCGTCGCCACTCGCGGATATTGACCGCTTCCACGCTAAGCGGATCCGCGGTCAGGTCGGTACCCTCCACCGCGGCGAGTAGGTCTCCGATGCGGGGATCGGTTATCTTTCGGTGCCGAATACCGGCCAGGGTCACCAGTTGCGCGGTACGGGATGCATGGCCCTTCCGGGGGATCTGTGTTCGTTGATCCCAGTGGAGCAGCCCCATGGTCGACGTCAGGTTGGTCAATTCCTTGCTTCGCGTAACAAGTTCTTCGTATGCTTGAGTTTGGTCCATGAGTTATCCTCGTTATGCCTTTCTCCGAGGTTTGCCTGCCAGGTGTCGTCACGAGCGATGGCCGCGAAGATCTGCGCAGGGGGACGATCGGGAAATTGTGGAACAGCATGCGCCACTCGTCAACGGGAATCGCATTTCCGGTCTACCATCCGGACGATTTACCGAGACCGAGCACCGGGAACTATCGGAGTTGGCGGTCATCGAGATGTGGTATAGAATTGGTCGGCTCACCAATCGCGACCCCGTGCAATCTCGATCGATCGTCTTTTCACTACCCGATGCCTTTGGACCCGGATCGTGAAAGACAATGATCGCCTTGCGAACCCAATGAGGAAGTCCGGAGGGTTTGATGCTTTACGAGACCGAAGAGCTTAAGATTCTGAGAGAAACGGTGCACAGAGCGGCCCGGGACAAGATTGCCCCCCTCGCTGCCTCCATCGACGAGGAGGGGACTTTCAATCGTGAGGTCGAGTCGCTCTGTTGGGATCTGGGCCTGTTGACCCTCGTCCTCCCCCCCGAATTCGGAGGGCTGGAAAGAGACAAAGGGACGGCCTTTTGTACGGCAGTGGAAGAGATTGCCCGATACTGCGCGTCATCCGCGCTTCTGCTGATCATTCAGGCTGTCGGCTCCTTCCCCATTGTGCACGGCGCGAGAGGAGAATTCAGGGATCGAATTCTCTCCCGGATCGGAGACGAGCGACTCCTGGTGGGATACCTTGTTACCGAGCCTGCCGCGGGATCGGACGTGGCCGGGCTCCGCACCACCGCGGTGCGTGACGGCAACGAGTACGTCATATCGGGTACCAAGTGTTTCGCGACGAACGGAGCAGTCGCATCGGTCTACTCGGTTCTGGCGAGGACCTCGCGAGGGGGAGGTCATGATGGACTGAGCTTCTTCCTCGTTGAGCGCGATCGACCAGGCCTCTCGATCGGCAAGACGGAGCGTAAACTCGGCCAAAGGGGCAGCAATACCGCGGAGGTCATCCTCGACGAGGTGCGGGTGCCTGCTGAACATGTCCTCGGCGAAGAGGACCGGGGATTCTTGCTGGCGATGCGGGATTTCGACATGTCCAGGCCGGCCATCGGAGCTCAGGCCCTCGGCATCGCGCAAGGTGCGTTCGAAGTGATGGTCCGCTACGCCAAGGAGCGTCATGCGTTTGGAAAACCCATTGCGGAACATCAGCTCATTTCCGCGATCCTCGCCGATTCCGCCACGCTCATTGAAGCGTCCCGGGGGCTCGTGTACCGTGCCTGTTGGCTTTACGACGAGGGCAAGCAGAATACCAAGCTCGCTTCCATGGCCAAGTGCTTCTCCAGCGACGCGGCCATGAAGATCACTACCGACGCGATCCAGGTTTTGGGCGGGTACGGGTACATGAAGGACTTCCCGGTGGAGCGCATGTTTCGGGATGCCAAACTCACGCAGATCTTCGAAGGGACGAACCAGATCCAGCGCCTCGTCATTGCGCGAGAGATTCTCCGGGGGTTCTGATAGAGGGAGGTCCTTTTTTGCAAGAACCCCATGCCGGACGGCTTTTCCGAAAAAACCTACTCGATTCGGGTTCAAGGAGTATGGATAGATGCTTAGACTGAACGAAGAAGAACAAATGATTATGGCCACGGTTCGCAAGATCGTGGAAAAGGAGATCGCGCCGCGGGCCGCGGAACTGGACGAAAACGGGGAGTTTCCCGAACACGCGCGCAGGGTCTTTGCAGACAATGGACTCCTCAACCCGCTCCTGCCGGGGGAGTTCGGCGGTGTGGAGACCTCGTTTCTCATCTTTTCGATGATCCTCGAAGAGATTTCCCGGGCCTGTGCGTCTTCCGCGCTGCTGCTCATCGCTCAGGCGGACGGTATGCTCCCGATCCTTCATGGAGCAGGCCCGGAGCTGAAGGAAAAATACTTGAGCAGGTTGGGGGGAGACTCGGCCCGACTGACCGCGCTCGCGGCCACGGAACCCGCAGCGGGGTCGGATCTGTTGTCAATGCGGACAAGGGCGGTGAAGAAGGGCGACCGGTACGTGGTGAACGGTCAGAAGTGCTTTATCACGAACGGTTCGGTGGCCGATTTTTTTGCGCTCTTCGCGTATACCAATCCGGATCTCAAGGCCGGAGGAATCAGCGCTTTTATCGTGGAAAAGGATTTCCCGGGACTGGTCTGCGGTAAGAACGAGAACAAGATGGGAATGCGGGGGTCGATCAATTCCGAGTTGTACTTCGAGGAGATGGAAGTACCCGCGAAGAATCTGATCGGCGGTGAGGGCCAGGGCTTCGCCAACCTGATGAAGACCCTTGCGATGAGCAGGCTCTTCTGCGCGTCCCAGGCGGTGGGCATAGCACAGGGGGCCATGGATCAGGCCATCGCCTACGCGCGGGAACGGGTCCAGTTCGGCAAGCCGATCGGGGCGCTTTCGCCGATTCAGTTCATGGTTTCGGACATGGCGGCGGGGGTCGAATCATCGAGGCTTCTCACCCGCGACGCGGCAGAATTGTTCGATGAAGGCGAGATGGAGAAGGCAGGCGTCCACGCGGCACTTGCCAAGTTCCTCGCGTCTGACACCGCGATGAAGGTGACCACGGACGCAGTCCAGATCCTCGGCGGGTACGGATACATGAAGGACTACCCGGTGGAACGTTTTTTTATTGATTCGTAGATCACCGAGATCTACAC
>CAZCDS010000006.1:106494-179306 GCA_964497585.1 uncultured Syntrophaceae bacterium | reverse complement strand
ACCTTACAAAAATGGCGAAAGTATAGCTCCCCGGACCCCTCCCCAAAAACTCTATGGTTTCATACTGGTAGACCTCTCCGCCTTCGTCGGTGATCCGCTGTGACCAGCACATGTCACGGCTCATCGCAATGTATGTATAGACAACACCCCTTGCGAGGAAGACTGCTTACATCAATCCGCGACCAACGCCTCTAGGGATTCGTCATCGAGGCCGGCAGGTTGTTCTGGTCAACGATCACCATCCGTCGTGACCGTGCGTTGATCTGGTTCGATCGGTATGGTATCATTCGCTTCCTTCCAAGCAAAGAGCACCTTTCCACGCAAGGAGGAATACATGTCACAGGTTGCCGTGATCGGCGTGGGTCAGAGCACATTTGTCAGGGCGTACGAGGGCTCGATACGCGAACTCGCGTTCGAGGCGTACCGTGAGGCCATGAAAGATGCCGGCCTCAAACCCGAACAGGTAGACGCTTCGGTGATTTGCTCCGCACCGGAGTACGACAAACAGCGGACTCCGTCGGGGCTCATGGCCGAGTATCTCGGCCTGAACCCGCAACCCACATTCTATGTGGAGAGCGTCTGTTCGTCGAGTTCCACAGGGCTGCGAACGGCCTACGCGCTCATCGCGTCGGGGCTTCACGACGTGGTGCTCGTGCTCGGCTTCCAGAAGATGTCGGAGATTTCCTCGGCCGAATCCCAAGAGAGAATGGGTAGAGGCGCGGATATCCAGTGGGAAGCGCCATTCGGGACCATGATGCCCGCGTACTACGCGATGTACGCACGAGGACACATGGAGAAATATGGGACCACCGAGGAGGATCTGGCGCTCATCCGGCTGAAGTCCTCAACGTACGGGCAGATCAACGAAAAGGCGGTCTTCCGCAAGTCACTCGATCTGGAGAAGATCCTTCAACCGAAGTACATCGCGACCCCGTTGAAGATGTTCGACTGCTGCGCGAACGCTGACGGCTCCTCCTGTGTGATTGTCGCGAACGCGGAAAAGGCCAAGGACCTTGTGGAAAAACCCGTTTACATCAAAGGACTCGGCATGGCCACCTCGCCGATTAACATGGCAGGACGGGACAGCTTCAGCGGCTTGAAATGCGCGCAACTGGCGGGGAAACAAGCATATGAGATGGCGGGGATCAAGGCTTCGGACATCGACGTTGCCGAGGTTCATGACTGCTTCACCATCGCGGAGATGATGGCGTACGAAGACCTCGGATTCGCGGAGCCGGGTCAGGGCAAGGAACTCATCCGAAACAAAGAGACGTACAAGGAAGGAAACATACCGGTGAACGTGGATGGCGGATTGCTCTCCAAGGGTCATCCCATCGGCGCGACCGGAGGATCGCAGATCAGAACGATCGTCCTCCAATTGAGAGGTGAGGCCGGTGAGATGCAGGTCCCTGATCCGAAGATCGGGCTCGTACACAATATCGGCGGCGTGGGCATCTACGGCAACGTCAGCATCTTCGCAACGGAGTAGGACGAAAAGGATTTCGAAGAGGGAAGATTGCTGGGGAAAATCTTTTTCTTTCACAAGCCCCTCTCCGGCTCTGGGCTGCAGCGAGGAGACAGACCATGGGATTCGAACAATTCGGGATTATCAGCTTTACGGATGCAACCAAGGCCGCGCAGTTCGTGGACTTTCTCAAGAGCAACGAACTGCGTGGCACCCAGTGCACGGAGTGTGGAGCGAAGTTCTTTCCTCCTCGCTCCGATTGCGATAGGTGCCTCAGCGATCGGATGGAATGGTTCCCCATCGAGGGAGAAGGAACACTTGTTACCTTTACCAAGGCTATGTTTGCTCCCGCGGGCTTCGAAAAGGATGTGCCGTACGCACTCGGGGTGGTGGAGTTCGCGGATGGGACGAAGGTTTTTGGCCGGATCGACAAGTCACTCACGGACGAACAGATCAAGGCGGGAATGAAGATAAAGGTCCGTACCGTCGATCTCGGAGAAGACCGCCTCAGCTACGAACTGACCGCAGCCTGATCGGAAATCGAGAGATTTTCAAGAAGAGTCTGCCGCGAAAGCCTACGCGAGGGCATAGAGGTATCCGTCGTCGCTGCCGAAGTAAATGACGCCGCCGGCTACGACGGGAGAAGACCGGATCGGGGCTCCTGTAGGGAATCTCCATCTTCCCTTGCCTGTCTCGATGTCGACCGCGTGGAGCCATCCGTCGTTGCTGCCCACGTACACGGTTCCGTCTGCAACCGCGGGCGAGGATTCCAAGGGGCCGCGCGTGGAAGACCTCCACTTCTCTTTCCCCCGCTTAACATCGAGCGCGTACAAGCGTCGATCGGAACTGCCTACAAATACGGTCTCTTCGAACACCGCGGGAGACGACCTTACCGGCGCTCCCGTTCTGAACCTCCAGCGTTCCAGCCCGGTTGCAGCATCCACTGCGTAGACGCAGTTGTCACAGCTCCCGAAGATGAAGGCGCCGAAGGCCGCGGCAGGGGATGTGTCGACTGAGGCGCCGGTCCGATAGACCCACTTCGGGTCTCCGGTCTTGACGTCTATTGCGTGCAGGGAGCCATCACCGCTTCCCACGGTCACGATGGCTGGCGCGGAAGACTCCGGCAGCAGCGACGCGGGGTCTCCCGATACCGGGCCGGCAGGGGATGAGACCACAGGATGGCCGGTATCGAAGCTCGCTATTTCGATTCCTTTCGGGTTCAGGATGTACAGTCGCCCATCGACACTCCCAACGGTCACCCAGAGAGACTCACATACCGGCGCGGATGAGGGCTCCTCCGGCGGCAAGAACAACCTGGTGACCAGCGGAGAGGACGCGATGCTGTTCCTGGTCCTGAACCTCCATTGCTCGAAGCCTGTCTCCAGGTCGAGGGCATAGATGCAGTGGTCGTAGCTCCCCACAAAGACCGTGGACGAGTCTACGGCCGGACTAGAGACGATGGGGCCGTCGGTACGAAAATACCATTTGAGGCGACCCGTGTCCGCGTCAGCCGCGTAGACCCTCCCGTCCCAACTCCCGAAGCAGATCGTCCGGGTCGACCCGAGGACCACAGCGGGAGAGGAGATCACTTCTCCGAGGGTTCGGAAGCGCCATTTGATCCTTCGAGGCTTGTCAACTCCCCGGGTCGGATAGAAGCCGTTCCGCGCGGGATTGGCCCGAAACATTTCCAGGGGAGGAGGCTCCCAGAAGCTCATCATCTACTCCGAAAGGTCAGATAGAGAAACGGGGCCGCGTACCCGTGCCCTGCCTGCCGCGATACTGTGTCTCGGCTTCCAAAGGCACAGACGAGGGACAGATCCGTGTCTTCGTGCTCCTGTGCGGTCCTAGGGAAACAGGCGCTCACAGACATCATGTCCGAACATACCGTACAACCTACCGACTATCCGAATCTTTTAATCAACTCGAGGATTTCCTCGGTCTTTTCTTTCATGAGTTCCTTGTTCTGTCTGGATTCCACGTTCAGGCGTATGACGGGTTCGGTGTTCGACGGTCGTAGATTGAAGCGCCACGTGTCGAACTCCACTGACAGCCCGTCAATATGGTCAAAGGACGCGCCTTTGCCCTGGTACTGCTCTTCAATACTCTCGAGCACCGCGTGAGGATCTTCCACGTGCGTGTTGATTTCGCCGCTGACCGGATACCGCTCGAGCCTAGCCTGGACAAGCTCCGACAGGGGTCGGTTTTCGGTGGAGAGGGTTTCCACAAGCAGAAGCCAGGGTATCATGCCACTGTCACAATACGCGAACTTCTTGAAGTAGTGGTGCGCGGACATTTCGCCGCCGTACACCGCGTCTTCCCGGCGCATTCTTTCTTTGATGAACGCGTGGCCCGCCTTGCTCATCACCGGGATTCCGCCCGCTTCCCGGACCATCTCGATCGTATTCCACGTCAAGCGGGGGTCATGAACGATCTTGGCTCCGGGATTGGATCTGAGAAATGCTTTTGCGAGGAGGCCCACGAGATAGTAGCCCTCGATGAACTCGCCCTTCTCGTCAAAAAAGAAGCATCGATCGCAGTCTCCGTCCCAGGCGATTCCGAGGTCGGCCTTGTGTTCGAGCACCCGGTCGCGGGTGACTCCTCGATTCTCGGGGAGGATGGGATTGGGGATGCCGTTGGGAAAGGTCCCGTCCGGCTCGAAAAATACCTTTATGAAGTTGATGGGCAGCCTCGATTCGAGCCTGTCAAGGATGGGACCCCCGCAACCGTTCCCGCAATTCATGACGACGTTCAGGGGGTTGAACCGCTCCGGATCGATATAGCTCATCAGGTGATCGATGTAGTCCTCCACGATGTCCCGTGATTTCGTGGCCCCCCCTCCCGGGGAAGCCGCAAAGCTTCGTTCCAGCACGATTCTCTCAATGTCCTTGAGCCCGGTGTCTCCGCTGATGGGCCTGGATTCCTCTCTGACGAACTTCATCCCATTGTAATCCATGGGGTTATGGCTCGCCGTGACCATGATGCCGCCGTCAAGATTCAGATACGAGGTGGCAAAGTAGATCGCTTCGGTGGGACACAGCCCGATATCGACAACGTTGCATCCGCTGTCGTTGAGCCCTTTGGCCAGGGCCGCAAGCATGGCTTTGCTCGAGAGTCGAACGTCCCGCCCGATGCACACGTCCGAGGGTGAGACAAGTGTCGCGTACGCCCGCGCGATATCGTACGCAAGTTCTTCGTTCAATTCATCGGGGATTCGGCCACGGATGTCGTATGCCTTCACACATTTCAGACTTTTTTCTTGTGCAGCCGTCATGGATCTGTCCTTTCCGTTCGTTCGGCGGTATTCCCGGAGCGGGCATCTATGCCAGGTTGCCGCTCGTCGGACGCGGTTTCTCAGGTCACGCCTCGCCCTGTGCCCACGGCCTCCAATGCAGCAGGCGCGTCGGCCGCAAGCTGGAACACAGCACGTCGAGCCTGCAAAAGACCGCGGTCCACTCGCATTGGGTCTCTTTCCCCGCGATCGGGCGTCACGGGTACTTCCCGTCCTTGAGGACGCTGCCGCGGGGTATCCGGTAGGTCTCTCCGTCGGGAGCCTCTATGGCGACGTTCCCTTCGATTCTGACGTTCTTGTCGAAATAGACCGGTCCCTTGACCTCAAAGGATGCGGCCCTCACGAGCGAGACAGTTGACGCGTCTTCGAATCGTTCCTTCATTCTCAGGGGAGAATCGAGAAACCCCTCATCGAATACCACTTTGGGCCTGAGCGGGAGATCCGCTGGCCGATCGGGGTTGCAACGGACGCGGTCCATGTCGTCAAGAATGCACGCGTCGGACTGGAGCAGGAAGAGATCTTCCACCTTCTTCGTGGGAAAAAACCTATCCCTGTCGACCTTGAGTCCCTTGGCCCGGTCAAAGGAGCCAATGGCCGAGCCCATGGCCGTTTCCAATTGGATTACCTCCGAGCCGGCAACCGATTTGTCGTTCCGAATGACGGGCATCCGGAGCGCGTCCTTCTCAAGGGCTTCGGACAGGGCTTTCAAGTCGACCCAGACGCTGTTCGTATTAAAGACCCGGTACTCGTTGATGTCCATGAACCGGTCTCTTTCTTCGGGTGCGACCTGCGCGATCTCCAGCAGGTCGAGCCGGCCGTTCCGTACGACGAGCGTTCCACCTTTGCGATCCACGTCAGTGCGAGGAGTGACCTCCATGAGAAATTCTACGTCCTCCTCTTCGATCAGGCCGAGTATCCAGGGTTCGAGCGTAGCAGCGAGATTGTCGAGGTTTGAGATGAACGCGATTCTACGGCCCTCGGCAAGGAGGCGATCAAGGAGTCCGCTCCACTTCAGGCTGTCGTAAACGTCGCCGTGGCCCGGCGGGGCCCAATCCTCGTTGGTCCCTGTTTCCAGGGGTTCGAGCGTATCCCTGACCAATCGGGGAACCTGGTTTTGGACGAAGGTTCTCACGGGAACTTCGAAATCACGTACAACCTCCAGCGTGGGGTTGTGGGTAAAAAAGCTGTTCATCAGGACCAACGGCACCGTGGTTCCCCATCGTCGCTCAAAGGCCTTTATCTGGCCGGCTATGATGTCGAGATAGGATCGTCCGTCCTTGGCGATGAGCGTGCCCTTGGGAACTTCCCCACCCATGGTGGTGCTCCGTCCTCCGTTGAGTTTGATAACGACCGCCCGGGAAACAAAATCGAGCCCGAGGGTCTCCAGGCGGCTTAGCGCATCCGGCTCCGAGGCCGGGTCCAAAATGAGGCTCGAATCAGGCGCGGAGACCTCGTGCAAGGGAATATACGCGGAGCGCTCAGTGCGGAGCCGGCGCACCAGTGCCAGAAAGCCGTCCACTGCTTTAGCCGGCAGCCCGTGCGTACTCATCTTCTCGCTGATCCGCTGCTCCGAGCGAGCGAACTCCATCACATCCCCTACCTGTCAGTCGGCCCGGAAATAGTCGACACGGGCCTTCAGTCTTCGCTCTCGTCGTTTTCCGTCAGCTTCTTGGCTCTCTCTATGAGTTCAAGTAGTGTGCTCATCCTTGACGGAGGCGGCTTCAAGAAGCACTCTTCGAATTTCTCAGGCGAAAGGAGCGCCCGAAAGACCCCTTCCACGTCGAAATAGGGCTCCCAGCAACGCAACGATCGCGCACAAGGCCATCCCTCCGCCTCAATCTTGCAGTAGCTGAAGGTCACCGGTCCGCCCAGTCTGGGGCAGCGGATCTCCTGTTCCTCGTATGTGGATTCGGCCAATTCATCTGTCATCGGTATCTCGCCCCTCTCGGGAAAGTCCAGGAAGCAGGGGGTGAATCCTGTATCTGAGATTGTATCGTTCTTTACCGTCCGTTTGAAGAGGCTTGACCGCCGAAAGAGGGCATTCCCTCGAAAACTCCTGTATCGTCGCCGGTCGCGCACCGGTTCATTCGGTGTCGGATGGATGAGGCCCGTCTCAACGAATGCGCGTACCCGGAGGAATTGCAGGGTTTAATTCGCAGAGCCCCGCGTTTCCTTGCTCGTCGATTCCCGCCAGGATCATCCCCTGGCTGACGCCGAACCGCATCTTTCTCGGCTTGAGGTTGGCCAGGACCGCGACGGTTTTACCCACGAGCTCCCCGGGATCGAAGTAGCCCTTGATTCCCGCAAATACCGTCCTGACTTCACGACCGAGATCGACCTCGAGCTTGAGGAGCTTCTCCGCACCTTTTACGTCCTCCGCGGAAAGGATCTTGGCCGCACGAATGTCCATTTTGGCGAAATCGTCTATAGTTATCTCGTCTGCAAATTCCGGGACTTCGGGTGTCGGCTGATCACCGCCGGCGCCCGCTTGGCTTTCCTCGATGAGTTTCTCAAGCGTGCCCGGTTCCAACCTATCCAGCAGCTTCTCAAAGCGTCCGATCTCGCGGTTCTCCATATCGAAGCCGGCGTCCGACCATTTCAGTTCGCCGACGTCGAGGATTTTCTCCACCCTGCGGCAGAACTCGGGAAGGATCGGTTTGAGGAGCACCGTGAGGATCTTCACGCAGTTGACGGCAAAGGTGAGGATGTCTCGTGCGCGTTGCGGATCGGACTTGATCGCCGACCAGGGCTCATTCTGTTGGATGTAGTTGTTGGCTGTGTCAGAGATGAGCAAAATATGTCTCACGGCCTGGCCGAATCGGAGGCTTTCATACTCCTTTCGCGCCATGTCCACTGCGGCCTCCACCTGCCGTACGAGGTCCCCTGAATCTTTCGGAATATTACCGAGCTTGGATTCAAGCCTCTTGTTGAGAAATCCCACGGCCCGGCTGATCAGGTTGGTAATGTTGTTGACCAATTCGGCATTGATGCGGTTGACGAACTCGGCGACGTTCAGGTCAAGATCATCGATAGAATCACCGAACTTCGTTGCGTAATAGTACCGCAAATGCCAGGGGCTCAGGACGTCGGCGAACTGCCTAGCGGTTATGAAGGTGCCCCTGCTCTTCGACATTTTGCGGCCGTCAACGGTGAGGAATCCGTGAACGTGGACCGCCGAAGGTAACCGGTAGTCCGCAGCCTTGAGTGTCGCCGGCCAGAAGAGCGTGTGAAAGTAGGCAATATCCTTGCCGATGAAATGGTGGATCACCGCATCTGAGTCGTGGTCGAGCCAGTATTCCTCCAGGGTCCGGTTGTTCTGGGAAGCGCAGAAATGCTCCGTTGCCGCGATGTACCCGATGGGCGCGTCCAGCCAGACGTAGAAGAATTTATCCTCCTCGCCGGGAATCTTGAATCCGAAATAGGGTCCGTCCCGTGAGATATCCCAATCCTCCAGACCCTGATCGATCCAGTTTCGCACAAAGGCAAGCTCCGCTTCCTGGAGGCGACCCGGTTCCGCGGTCCACTTCACGAGGAAGTCCCTGTAGTCTCCCAGCTTGAAAAAGAAGTGCTTGGACGTCTTGACCGAGGGAGGATTCCCGCACAGCGCGCAATGCGCGTCACCAAGGTCGGTTGGCTGATAGGTTGCACCGCATGACTCGCAGACGTCACCGTACTGGTCCGGGGCACCGCAGCGCGGGCAGGTGCCCTTGATGAATCGATCCGGCAGGAACCGACCGCATTGCCCGCAGTAACTCTGTTCGATGTCCCTGATCGAGATGTGTCCCTTCTCCTTGGCCCGGGTGTAGATGGTCTCACAGTGACGCCTGTTTTCCGGGGAGTCCGTTGTATAAAATTCGTCGAAGCTGATTTCGAAGGTGGCGAAGTCTTCCTGGTGCTTCTTGTTGTAATGAGCAACCAACTCCGTGGGCGTGATCCCTCGATTTCTCGCGTTGATCTCAATCGGTGTGCCATGAGCATCGGACGCGCACATGTAGATGACGTCCTTGCCGATGAGTCTCAGGAACCGGACGTAGATGTCTGTCTGAATGTACTCAACAAGGTGCCCTATATGAATGTCCCCATTTGCATAGGGAAGAGCGCTCGTTACCAGAATTTTTCGCAAAATAGTCTCCCCTGGATCTCCACGGATTGGCGGGGCGTGTCTCGCTCTCCCTCTGCGCGTCAACCGGGTTAATTTCGGAATGGGCGAGCGTACGCCCGAACAGCCGGAGAAGCCTTGTCCGGAAGTCAAGAATACCGAGGGGCCGGCATTGTTCTCCTCCACGCCGCTCCCGAACCGGCTCCGACCGACATAACAAAACAACAGAGACAGTTGAAGCCAGGCATTGTTCCCTGCCTGCGGGGACCCGACGACAGTTTAAGGGCACATGCCCACGCGTCAAGAAAAACCTGAACCGTAACTCCCATTACGGAGCCGGATCGCTAATAGTGCCGCCGTCCACTCGATGGCTTGCGGGCACCCAGCTCAAGACCCGTTCCAGGCCATTGAGCTTGACCCGGCCTCTATTCAGGGACCATTTCGAGAACTTCGAGATTGGGGTCCTTTGCCTCGTCTATTCTGAAAACCCGCGCCTTCATCACCACGGTTTGCATTTCCTTGAACGAATCTAGTATCCCGGCCTTGTCTTTCTTGATCCAGGCTTTGTTGAACAAATAATAGCTTACCCGGTCGGCAATCACGATGTTGACGTAGTCTTTGCCCAGCGGGCATGGACGGTCGGATTTCTTGTAATAGCGGACCGATATGACTATTGTTTTATGGAGATACTTACGGGGAGACGTGGTGAGATCGACAATGGTCAAATTCTCGTTGAGCTGTCGGTAAATCCCTCCCCTCAGGAGCTTGGTCATACCGCACCCACTGATGGTTAAGCACGCCACAGCAATGACCAGTGATCTGCGGGGGCCTCTCATTGGGAATTTTCCGAGATTCTCTTGTGGAATCGGTTATCCTAAAGGAAAGATCGCGAAATGTCAAAAAAATTCAGGCGATGGGAGTCTCAAGAAGTCCGAAAGTGAGCCGGCATCCTTTGACCGGTCAGAATCGGGGCGTGGAATGCTGCCGTGGCAACCTCTTACCGGTTTGCCGACGACTGAGGAGGATGGGAGGGCTTTCGGGAGTACGCTCAAGGACGCGGGAGCGACCCGGTTCATCCCATGAGCAGCCGGCTCCGGAGGGTTTCTTGAGCTATGTGGATCACTGCCGGTTGACAATGATTTGCTTCCATGATAAGTAGCCTACAAGCGGAGCATCGCTGCGATTGGCAGGCATCCCGACTGCCTTCTTGGATTAGGCTTCTGAGCGCCAGCAAATTAATGCGTTTCTGCAGGCAAGATGACCGAAATTGGGGACGGCGCATGGGTGGCTCGTCACCGGGTTCCGTGACGGGATAGTGTAGTCGTCGAAACAAGAGGGGGATTATCGTCTGACAGCGATCCCCGAGCCACGGCAACAAGTGGAAACCAGGCCGAATATTCTCGAGTGGATAAAGGATTGATCTGAAATTACGGTGGTGATAGTGCATGAATCGGCCACGCCACTTCCTGCGGGCCGTCGGGGCCAGCGCGCCCGCGCCCGACGGGGTGTTTCAAGATCATCGGTGATCGATTCGGTCGAAAGTGGTTGACAGGACCGACTCAAAAGAATATACAGCGGGCCTTGCCCCGCCACGCAAGCTCAACGGATCGCCAAGAAAGTAACCAACTGACGCGCCGGACCCGAAATCGTCGGCGCACCGGTTGCCAAAAGGGAGGTTGATGGTTTGGAAAGATGCAAAGCATGTGGTAGACAGTTCAACAACGTGCAGACCATGACATATTCGGCGTACGGGTATTGTTGTTGGGACTGCTTGATGAAGTCCAAGACGAACCCCAAGGCCAGAGGCCGCGTGAACCGAAAGAATAACAGCCACCGCAGTGCCTCCGGGTATCGTCCCAGGTAGTCCAAGCAACGGGCTCAGGGAACGCGACTGCCCACCGACTCGTCCCCGACCAAGCTTGTATTTCACCGCGTAACGAAGAGACCGGAACGGGAACGCTTCGTACAATCACCGTACGGTTCCACGGTTTGCATCTTTCAAACCGATTCGAAGGAGGCCGCCCCAAAAAAGGGCAGGCCGACAGCCGCGATTGCTGAGAAAGATCGGCTGCCTCCAGAGAGGGATCGGAGCGGCTCGGCGTGCTCCTACGCACGCGGACAGCCCGGACTGGGCTCTCAGCATCGCCGCGTATGGCGGAACCCACGGGCCAATACTTTCTGAGAAAAGCTTTACATAGGGCAACGCGATGTGACAGCGAAAGGAGACCTCTTGAGTGGAATCAGCATTGACCGGATAGTGCACGAGATCGACATCATCCACCGGGAACTCGCGAAAATCACCCTGAGCCGCATCCTCGGAACACCTGCCGCGCTCGGCCCAAAGGATATCCTCGACACGCACGCCCTGCCTCTGGGAGCAGGGTCCATAGACACGATCCGCGCCGCGATCCGCGACGCGGGCACCGAAGAAGAGTCCGAGCGCCTCGAACGAGTCTTCTACGGTTGCATCGATCTGGCGATAGAAGAAGAGACGGCTTCCCTCGACGACATGCTGATCTTTTACATGAGACGGGGATTCATGCATGTCGGATCGGAAAAGATTCCCGCGCTCGACGTCGTACCGTGGTTGCAGGCTCAGCCTGACTTCGACAAGCGGGAGGAGATGCGCAAAGAGAACTCTATCTTCCTTAAAGGGCTTGTCAATCCCATGCTGACCGCGATTGTGGAGCTCACCACGGGGGTGGTCACCCGGCGGTTCGGCTTCAAGAACTACGCGGAGTTTGCCGAGCGCAAGAAGCAGGTGTCCTTTAAGGATCAGGTCGATTACTTTCGGAGCTATTTGAGCCGTACGGAAGAGGTTTACCGCAGCCGGATCGTACCCTGGATCAAGGAGGAGATCGGGCGGCCTCTGGATAATCTGAGTCGATATCACGGGCTTTATCTCGTCAGGATTAGAAGATTTGACGACCATTTCCCGGTTTCCCGGCTCACGGAGATCGTTGGTCGGTCCTTTGAAGGGCTTGGCTTCCCTTTAGCGTCCCGTTCGGATGTGGTCCTGGAGATCTCAGCGGACTATGCCAAAACCCCTGACGGCATCTGTCTGGGCGTGGAAATACCTGGTGAAATCCACGTCGTAACCAAACCCGTGGGCGGCCTGATCGACGTGGAGACGCTGCTGCACGAGGCGGGTCACGCGTTTTTCCTGGCCCATTTCAACCCCAATCTTCCCGTAGAGTACCGGCGTCTCTATCGTTCCGGCGCGCTGGACGAAGCCTTTGCCTTTCTCTTCATGGATCTGATCGACAACAGAGCCTGGATACGTGAAATCGCAGGATTGTCCGAAAGCCAGGCCGACGAACTGATCAGGCTGACACGCACAAAACGGCTCTGCCTGATCCGTCGGTACATCGGCAAATTTCTCGCGGAAAAGGAATTCCATGAAAATGGTAACTTGAAAGACTCAGCCCCGTACGCGCGCTATCTCAAAGAGGCAACGGGATTTACGTACGAACCCGAGGGCTACCTCGTCGATATGGAAAGGGACTTCTACGCACTTGACTATCTTCGTGCGTGGGCCGGCGCGCATGTGCTGCGCACCTGGCTTGAGGACCGGTTCACGGAGCGCTGGTTTACACGCGCCGACGCGGGCGAGTTCCTTAAACAGATTGCATCTCAGGGCCGGCGACGGTCGCTGGAAGAGGTGATCGTCTCCTGCTGCGGGCAGCCACCGAGGCTTCCCGAGTTCGCCGGGGATTGATCGGTTTTCGGTCATGCAGTATATAGGTAATGAGGAGAGCCGGTGAGAGCGGGCCGGATGAAGTGGCGATCAACGCGTCGCACGAACTGAGGCTGCCCGCGAAACACCGGTTCGTTACGTGAGAATGGAAGCTTTGTGCCAGACAGACCGAGTGCTCTGCCAACATAGATCGAACCTTGACTTCGGTTCACCGTAAACGTGTCGGCACCAGGTGAGCAGAGAAAATGCCCATTGCCCCATTTAAGGAATACGCAGACTCAGACGGCCGATATGGGCGTGTGGAAACCCAGTACGCCCACTTCGACGGTCTTACACTCGAATCGGGGATTTTTCTCGGGCCTGTCACGGTTGCGTACGAAACATACGGGACGCTCACTGCCGCAAAAGACAACGCGGTTCTAATCCTGCACGCGCTGTCAGGAGACGCGCACGTTGCCGGTGTTGACGAAGGGGGGCGCCTCGGATGGTGGGACGCAATGGTGGGGCCCGGAAAAGGGATCGACACAGACAAGTACTTCGTCATTTGTTCCAACTGCCTCGGTGGGTGCCGGGGAACGACAGGCCCGACGAGCACGAATCCCGAGACGGGCGAGCCGTATGGGCGTTCGTTCCCGTTGATCACCATGGGGGACATGGTGGATGTCCAGGCCATGCTGGTCGAGCACCTGGGGATCTCCAAGCTCCATAACGTAATCGGCGGATCCATGGGCGGGATGCAGGCCCTTGAATGGGCTGTGAGGTACCCCGACCGGGTGAAATCCGCGGTGGTGATCGCTGCTACTGCGCGACTTTCTCCCCAGGGAATAGCTTTCAACTGGGTCGGCCGCAACGCGATCTACAGCGACCCCGTGAGAACCGGGAGCAGTAGCGAACCTGTAGAGAATCCTCCCCGGGAGGGAAGAGGGTTGGCGGTGGCACGGATGATCGGCCACATCACGTACCTTTCCGAAGAGACCATGGAGGCGAAATTCGGTCGTCAGCTCACCCTGAAGGACCTGAACGGCTATCGTTACAGCCTCGGAGAAAACGGTGTCGAAGGCGGTGAGTTCGAGGTGGAATCCTACCTGGAGCACCAGGGCAGCGCATTCATGAGGAGGTTCGACGAGGCTTCGTACATCATCATCACCAAGGCGATCGACTATTTTGACATGGAGCGGACCTCCAACGGTCTGCACAACGCGTTCAAGAACGTATCCGCGAGGATCCTCGTGATGTCCTTCAGTTCCGATTGGCTCTATCCCACATCCATGTCGCTTGCCATCGTAAGGGCGCTGCAGTCGCAGAAGAAGGACGTCTCTTTTGTGGAGCTGGACCTGCCGTACGGGCACGACTCCTTTCTCGTCAACGTGGGGATGCCCACGCTTACCCGAATCATCAAGGGATTTCTCAATGGTGTCCGCTGAGGTGAGGGAGCTTCGGACCCCATTTCACGAATTTGAAGTGGGATTCAACGTGATCATGGACATGATTGCTCCGGGGACCCGCGTATTGGACCTGGGCTGCGGGACCGGAACCCTCCTGCAACGGCTCCGGGACGAGAAGGACGCGGAGGTCTGCGGCGTGGAGTTCGACCAGGAAAAGGTTATCAGGTGCATAGAGCGGGGCATCCGGGTCATGAAGCTCGACCTCGATCACGGTCTTGAAGGCTTCCCCGATCGGAGTTACGAATACGTGGTGCTGAGTCGGACCCTCCAGCAGTTGATGAATCCGGGCCGCCTTGTCCAGGAAATGCTGAGGGTGGCGTCCAAGTCGGTCATCACCTTTCCGAATTTCGGTCACTGGAAGCTTGCCGTTCTCTATTTGTTCCGCGGACGAATGCCCGTATGCGAGACCCATCCGAACCCATGGCACAATACCCCCGATATCCACCCGCTGACGATCAGGGATTTTCATCGCTTCATCAGGGAAATGGGTGGCAAGATCGAGCAAGAAATTCATATAATAAGCGGTACCCCCCGAACGGACGCCTTCTGGGCAAACCGACGAGCCGAATGGGGATGCTATCTCATCTCGGCCGCGTAACGGATTCCCCGAAGGACCAAGGCGTGACTCGTCTAGTCTCAACGGCTCTCAGCTCATAAGGTGAGCGGAGGCGAGTGATGGTGAGGTTCCAAGTCCCTGACGAGCAGCTCGCTTTCTCGGTTGTGGAAGAGAGCGGCTTCTTCAGGCTCATTACGAACAGGGATGCTGTCGGCCCGCAGCAGGTTGAGGACTTCCTCGACACGACGGTGGAGTGGCTGAGCAGCAACCCCGAAAAGGGAATTCTGCTCGATTTCAAAGGCGTCAAATCGGTCAGTGACGATTTCGTCGCACATTTGCTCCGCTACTACGAGGAGATCAAAGCACGGGGACTCTACGTGCGCATCGTCAACGTGGACCCGGCCATAGAGCAGTACGTCGAGACCTCCAATATCACGGTCGTTATCTCGCCGGACATGCTCCCCTCGGAGAAGCCGGTGGTGAGCGCGAGGGAGATTCTCAAGGACCTTGCCTCAGACATCTCCGATGAAGAACTCATGGAGAAGCACCACCTCTCCGAGAAGGGCCTCCGGAGCATGTTCAGGAAGATGTTGGGACACGGCCTGATCACCAAAAGAGCCCTGGCTCGTCGCTGGGGCCTGGAGGCAGACGATGTCGTCCTCAGGCTGGAAGGGAAGGAGCAGAAGAAGGTCAGGGTCAAGGGAAAGGAGGTCCTGCGAGACATTGCCGAGGGTATTTCCGATAAGCAGATCAAGAGCAAGTACAAGCTGTCCAACAGAGGCCTCCAAAGCCTCCTGAGGAAGCTGCGTGACAAGAGGATGATTTCCGCCGAGGACTTCGTCAAGTGGCGAAGAAGCCAACAGAATCATTGAATCCGTTACGCGCGTACGCGGACGGTGCCTAACTACTTGCCGAAATGGTTCACCGGGAGCATATCCCCGGTGGAATATCTAAAGACCGATACTCCCCGGAATATAAGCAACTTTCAGCACAAGGACGCGAGGATACAAAGAAGTCGACAAATTTTTACGAGAGTTCAGTTCACTGGGGAGGGCTTCTTGGGAAATGTCCCTCCCCAGTGACTCGGGGAAAGACGTACCGGTTAGAATTTGGGGAAGCTCCTGCGGTATAAAATCTTGACGCATGGAAAGTTTGAGCGATAGAATCATAGTTTTGTTCAAAAGCGGCGGCAGCCCCACGGACCTTGCAGGATGCGCATATGATCAGGCTGGTAAAAGGATTTCACGACATTCTCCCCGAGCAGACACCCAAGTGGGATTTCATCGTCAGCACGGCCCGGAGAACCTTGGAGAACTTCGGATACCGGGAGATAGTACCTCCCATTATGGAACGGACCGAGTTGTTCGAAAGGGGAATAGGCGAAGTCACCGACATCGTCGAGAAAGAAATGTACACCTTCGCCGACCGGGGTGGAGAGACACTGAGCCTGAGGCCCGAGGCCACCGCGGGGATCCTCCGCGCGGTCGCGGAACACTCCTTGCTGCACAAGGATCCGTTGCTCAAGCTCTATGCCGTCGGTCCCATGTTCCGCAGGGAACGGCCGTCAAAGGGCAGGTTTAGGCAGTTCTTCCAGGTCGACGCGGAGATCCTCGGCGACGACTCTCCGTACGTGGATGCCGAGAACATTGCCGCGGCTCACGCGATCATGACAAACCTCGGAGCCACGGGGCTGATGATGGAAATCAATTCCGTGGGATGCCGCGACTGCCGTGCCGAGTACCGGGTCGTCCTCAAGGAATACCTTGAGGGATACCTCGACGAGCTTTGTGAGGACTGCCGACGCCGGTACGACCGTAATCCTCTGCGAGTTCTCGACTGCAAGGCGGAGCGCTGTGGCGCGATAGCTCGGGACGCGCCGGTCATTCTTGACAGCCTCGATGCAGATTGCCGGCGCCATTTTCGAGAGGTCCGAGAGGGGCTGGAGGTTCTCGGCATTCCCTACCGCGTCGAGCCAAGGATGGTTCGCGGGCTCGATTACTATACCCGCACGGCTTTCGAGGTGGTTCACGAGGAACTGGGTCGGTCAAAGGCCGTAGGAGGCGGTGGCCGATACGATACCCTCCTGAAGGAACTTGGCGGTCCAGACGTCTCTGGGATCGGATTCGCGATAGGGCTGGAGCGTCTTTCCATGGGCATTCCCGACGAAGATTCCCGGTTCGCTAGATCGATTGACGCTTTTGTTGCGATCGTTGGAGAAAAGGCCCGGAACGTCGCGTTCAAACTTGTTCATGAGCTGCGGACGGCCGGGATATCCGTTGACGCCCGGTACTCGTCGAAGAGTCTGAAAGCCCAGATGAAAGCCGCTGATAAATCCGGAGCGAGAACGGTGATCATGATCGGAGACGACGAACTCGACCGCGGCGAGGTCACTGTGCGAGACATGCATACAAAGGAACAGGTGTCGATCAAAATGGACAAAATACTTGCTCACTTGCAGGGAGACAAGCGGTGAAGCCGGACGGTCTCGACGGATGGCGCAGAACTCACCTCTCCACGGACCTCAGCGAAAAGGACGTGGGGCAGGAGGTCTGCCTGATGGGCTGGGTTCTGCGGCGCCGGGATCATGGAGGCGTGATTTTCGTGGACATGAGAGATCGCCGAGGCTTGATTCAATTGGTTTTCAATCCTGAGCACTCTCCCAACACTCACGCACGAGCCCATTCCATAAGGCCGGAGTGGGTGCTGGCCGTCCAGGGAGAAGTGCGCCGCCGGCCGGACGAATCCCTCAACCCCGATATGGCCACCGGAACGATAGAAGTTTTCATCGACGAGCTCAAGATCCTGAACCGTTCCGATCCTCCACCCTTCCAGCTCGATGACGAGGAGCCGCCAACCGATGCGGTCCGTTACCGCTACCGGTACCTGGATCTGAGACGCGAGGGGGGAGCGCGGCAGGGCCTTTTGATCAGGCACCGCGTGATCAGCGCGGTACGGGATTTCCTCAACAAAGAGGACTTCGTAGACGTTGAGACGCCCTTCTTGACGACAAGCACGCCGGAAGGGGCAAGGGACTACCTTGTCCCGAGTCGGGTGCACCCGGGCCGGTTCTACGCGCTGCCTCAGTCGCCTCAGATCTTCAAGCAGTTGCTCATGGTGGCTGGATTCGAGCGTTACTATCAGATCGTACGGTGCTTCCGGGACGAAGATCTTCGGGCCGACCGGCAGCCCGAATTCACCCAGATCGACATCGAGACCTCATTCCTTGAGGAAGACCAACTCTTCGATATCATGGAACGAATGATGGCCCATGTCTTCCGGGAGGTACTCGGCATGGCGATCAAGCTCCCCTTTTTGAGACTGACGTACAACGAGGCCATGGCCAGATTCGGACTTGACAAACCGGATATTCGCTTCGGCATGGAACTCTCGGACATCAGTGATATCGTACGAGAAACGGGGTTCGGCGTGTTCCGGGGCGCGCTGGACGCAGGCGGGATCGTCAAATCACTGAAGGTGGAACGAGGAGAGCGGCTCTCCAGAAAGGACCTCGACGATCTGGGGGAGTTCGCAGAGATCTACGGCGGCAAGGGTGTCGCGTACACCAGAATAAAAGAGGGTGGCGAATGGCAGTCGCCGATCGCCAAGTTCCTGTCGCCTGAGGAGCGATTGCGGATCAATGACCGGGTAGTCGCGGTGCCGGGGGACGTGATCCTTTTCGGAGCTGATTCGACGCGGATCGTCAACGACGTGCTGGGAAACCTGCGCAACAGCCTTGCCGCGAAGCTTGGGGAGGTACCGTACGGAGAATACCGATGTGTCTGGATTACCGAGTTTCCCATGTTTGAGTATGACGAGGAAGAGAAACGCTACAAGAGCATGCACCATCCATTCACGTCGCCCGAGGAGGATGACCTGGACAAGATCGAGTCCCATCCAGGTTCAGTGAAGGCGCGTGCGTACGATCTCGTGCTCAATGGCGCGGAGATCGGCGGGGGCAGCATCAGGATCCACCGAAGCGATGTCCAGCAACAGGTCTTTTCCGCTCTCGAGATCAGCCCTGAAGAGGCCGAGGAGAAATTCGGCTTCCTGCTCGAAGCGCTTCGGTACGGGGCGCCGCCTCACGGGGGCATCGCCCTGGGACTGGACAGGATCATGGCAATAGTGACCGGCTCCGAGTCGATCCGGGACGTGATCGCGTTTCCGAAAACTCAACGCGCCACCTGTCCGCTCACTGGTGCGCCCGCCCCGGTTGATTCGGCTCAGGTCAAGGAGCTGGGACTGAGAATTGCGAAAAGACCGAAGGAGAAGCGGGATGGCTAAATTCGATCCGAAAAAGGGCGTCCTGTACCACGAATTCAACAAGTGGCACAAAGAGCGATTCATCCGGGAAGTCGACGAACCGAACCTCCTCCGCAACATCTTCCCGTACACGGAAGTGCCGAAGGTGGATTTCGACTTCGCGATCATGCCCATCAATCCCGCCCGCACGTTACTGATCACCGACACCACGTTTCGAGACGGTCAGCAGGCCAGACCACCGTTTACGGTCGATCAGATTTCTCGTATGTTCGATTTCCTCCACCGTCTCTCCGGGCGCAGGGGAATCATCCGTCAGTCCGAGTTCTTCGTGTATACCAGGAAGGATCGGGAAGCCGTGGAACGGTGTCAGGAAAAAGAGCATCAGTATCCCCAGATTACGGGCTGGATCCGGGCGGAAAAGAAGGATCTGGCTTCAGTGAGGGCGATGGGGATTACGGAAACGGGTATCCTCACGTCCGTATCCGACTATCACATCTTCCTGAAGATGGGACTCGATCGAACGAAAGCAGTGGCAAAATATACGGACATTGTGCGGGCGGCGATTGAAAAGGGAATCGTTCCTCGCTGCCATTTCGAGGACATCACGCGGGCCGACATCTACGGTTTCTGCGTGCCCCTGGCTCAAAAGCTCATGGAGATTCGCGAACAGTCCGGAATGGATGTGAAAATTCGGCTCTGCGACACCATGGGGTTCGGCGTCACCTATCCCGGGGCCGCCTTGCCCAGGAGCGTGCCCAAACTCGTCAGGGCGATGATCGACGACGCCAACGTTCCGGAAGATCTCCTGGAATGGCACGGGCACAATGATTTTCACAAGGGTTTGAGCAACGCAGTCTACTCATGGCTCTACGGATGTTCAGCAGTAAACGGAACCCTGCTCGGCATCGGTGAACGGACTGGAAACACCCCCATCGAAGCACTCATGATCGAATACATGTCCCTCAGGGGGCGCTCGGACGGCATGGACACCCTGGTGCTCAAAGAGGTCGCAGAATTCTTCGAATTGGAGTTGGGCCATGCACTCCCCGAAAACTATCCCTTTCTCGGAAAAGCTTCAAATGCCACGAGCGCGGGCATCCATGTCGATGGTGCGCTCAAGAACGAGGAGATTTACAACATATTCGATACCGCAAAGATCCTCGGTCGGCCGCCCGTGGTGAATATCACCGACAAATCCGGACTCGCCGGAATCGCCCATTGGGTAAATACGCATATGGACGTCCCGGAAGAGGAACGGATCGACAAGCAGCATCCCGCGGTGTCGCGTATCTACGACAGGATCATGGAGCAATACGACCAGGGACGCGTGACCTCACTATCCGACAAGGAAATGAAGGCACTCGTCAAACGTCACATGCCGGAACTCTTCATATCCGATTGGGACCGGATGAAGCTGATCGCAAGCCAGATGGCCTTCACCATCGTAGAGAAATTCGTGGCGACCGCGGCCATGAAATCCGGCCAGCCCAAGAAAATGGAAAAGACCATGCAGGAGTTCATCAAGAAGTATCCCTTCATTCAGTACTGCTATGTGGCGGACATGGAAGGAAAGAAAATAACGGCAAATATCACCGATATCACGGAGAAGGCCAAGTACTCGGAATTCAAGGCCAACGAGGATTTCTCGGACCGCGAATGGTTCCTGCATCCGGTCAAGGACGGGAAAGTCCATGTGGTCGGACCCTTCGAGTCCCGAATCACCGGCGCACTCTGCATCACCGTTTCTGCGCCGGTACGGAACAAGAAAGATAAGATGATAGGCATCTTCGGCGCGGACATCCGCCTGGAGGAACTCGTCAAGGTCGAAAACGAACTCATGGAGGAGTACGGAGTCGAGTTCACGGAAAAGGACATCCGCGCGCTCACGAAGAAGTACCGATCCTGAGTTGTCCGTATCACAAGTACGTGGGCATTATGCCTTCCAAGAAAGTGGAGGCTACGCGCAAGGTGCCGCTTGCCCGGCCCCGCGTAACGTGAGCCGGCGGAATACGTGACCGAACGTACGAACGGCACGAGGAAGCACAGTCCGCGAAGGAAACAAGAGCCGTAGTCCGACGAACCAAGATTTCATTTGACGGCACTGCGAGGGCGGTGCATACTTGGACATTCCCCAAAAAAAAGCTCAAGGAGAAACGTATGAGAAGGTGGGTTCTTCCATTTTCGGTTATGCTACTGGTTTGTGCCTCTAACACGCCTGCTTTCTGCACAGACGCAGGCACGTGCGCCGTGATCGTCAAGATCCACTCTTTCGTGGCCGACAGCAATGCGGAAGCCATGTACAATACTCGCGAAGTGGCGCGCAAGAAAGCCTTGGCCGGGGTCAAGGAAAAATACAAGGCCCACACCGCGAAACTCAAAGAGTTGGCGGAAAAGGACAAGGGTGCGGCTAAAGAGGTCTGGGAAGCACTCAACAAGTTCGAGGCCAACCTGGAACCGTGCTCCATCTGCGAGCACAAATATCGCAAGCTCCTGATCGATCTCACCGAATTTGAGAGGTGTAAGAGGCACTCCTGCGATCCTTTGAACGAGGCCAGAAGCCGGATCTTCCAGAAGGCCGTGGGCTGCAAGAAGGGGAAATAGATCCCTGCGCTCACCGAGCGTAGCGCGGCTACTGACTTCCACCTATCCAAAGGTAAAACCCACGAGGAAAGCCCCCTTACCCTAACTCTCTCCCCCAAAATGGGGGAGAGGGGATTCCCTTTGCCTCCACTCCCTCGGGCAAATGCACCTCTTTGCTTGCCCCTCTCCCATTTGGAGAGGGCCGGGGTGAGGGCGGATCGTACCAGTCTGAAGGCGCATTGGCGTTACGGCTTTTTTTCTGATCGCTATGAGCAAGCGGAAAGACCTCGGTCGCTTTCCTGGGGACTCCCGCGACGGGAAAAGCGAAACGGCATCAGACACCCCGGCTCAATATATCGGCTGATCTACGCGGCATAAAGGAACTCAGAACCGCAACTGCAATAGCTATAACGCGAAATAATAAGTGGATTTTGCCCGATCACGGCAATTATATCACATTTAATGCTTGACTCGACGCGAAGTGGATGGTAGGAGCGCTCGTGTCGAGGGTGCCTGACGCGAAGTCGCCCGTGGGCCGGCAAAGAACCTATCGCCTGATCCCTGACGTCCATGTGCGGTCTCGCACGTCTCGGTTGCTCTATTCGGCCTCCAGTAGGCTGCGAACAATGGCATGTCCATGGAGAACATGGTGGATAAGGAGTCGCCTATGACGCAGAGCGCGTTTCATGCTTCAGCCGGAAATTTCCTGGATTCCCATGACTTCAAACAGAATTATCGGTACTTGAAAAGACTCATCAAGGAACTCAGGGCGGAAAACGGCGTCCTGGTGAGAAAGGAAATTTTCGGAGAAGAGGAACGCGGAAGGCATTTTACGAAAACCCAAATGAAACAGCTCTTTCGCTTTCTGCGAAGGATCGAGAAACACTACGAAGAATGCTGCCGCACGCCGATTCCGAAGGAACTGGAGGCTTCAATACGGGCCAAGGAAGCCTCGGAGAGGCTCCCCTGGGAGGATGAAGCCCTCGAGAAGGTTGACAAATGGCGGCAGGAACTGTCCGACCGCAAAGCCAAGGCCCGTGACATGTTTGACGAGGCCCTGGAGCGAGTGCGGAGGGGTGAAAAACTTCTTTGACTCACTGATCTGTGAACCCTATTTCGGGCCCGCCGCACGGCCTCTCCGAGATCTCCAGCAACCGTAATTCGCATGGCTGCCACGAATGTTCCCGACACACCGGGTCGGGATGCAAAGACGCGGATCTGCCCTGTGGCACGCGGGATTCCGTGGCCTCTGTGTTGGTGCCGAATGGAAGACGCGGAGTTCCCCCTGATGCCTATGCGCTTTCGAATCAACAAAGTTCAGTCGGACCCGCCCAGCCGCCTGTACCATGAAATCTCCTCTGTCCCCCCTTTGCTGAAGGAGGGACATAAGCGTGCCTCCCTTTGAAAAAGGGGCGTCTGGGGGACCGTGAGACTGCGCGCAGTCGGTCAAGCTCTCTTCTTGGAAAACGCATTGGTATCACTTGCTTGCCGGACCGGTGCTCTGAGGCAAGGCATCCGACCTACCAGATCTCTTGCGAATCATTAATACGAACATTTCGCTCGGGGATTTGCTTTCCGTGAAACGATGAACTACAATCGTCGGAATATCATCGTCCGGAGGAACGATGGACCAGTTCAGACCGCGGGATGACCAGTACTCGGTCAGAGAGATACAGAAGGGCGTGGAAGACCTCAAGGGCTTGGTGGAGAGGTATTTCAGGGGGCGGGGCAGTTGGCTCATCTTTCTCGTGTTGGTCGCGCTCTATCTTGTTTCGGGGTTTTTCATCGTCGGCCCCGGCGAAAAAGGAGTGGTACTCCTCTTCGGGAAACTCTGGTCGGTAGACGATCCAGGGCTCCACTATCGATTGCCCAAGCCCTTCATGACGCACACGGTCGTAGACGTTGCCAAGGTTCGACGTGCTGAAATCGGCTTTCGATCCGACGGCAGCAGAACGCGTTCCGTGCCGGCCGAGTCCCTGATGCTTACCGGAGACGAGAACATCGTAGACGTTCAGCTCTTTGTACAGTACGTGGTCCAGGACCCGGTAAAGTTTCTCTTCGGCGCCAAGGATCCCGAGTTGGCTCTGAGGGCCTCGGCCGAGGTTGCACTCCGAGGGGTGGTGGGTGAGAACACCATCGACTACACCATGACGAAGGGCCGCAGCGAGGTTCAGGCAGAGGTGGGCAAGTACCTTCAGAAACTCCTCGATCTGTATCATACGGGATTGCACGTAACGCAAGCGAGGCTGCTGGTCGTAGATCCCCCGGCCCAGGTTCAAGAAGCGTTTCATGACGTCGTGAGGGCCTGGGAGGACCGTGAGCGTTTCATACGAGAGGCCGAGGGGTACCGAGAGGACATCCTCCCCAAGGCGAGAGGACAGAGCGCCCGGGAAATCAAGAACGCGGAAGCGTACCGAGCCCGACGCGTCATTAGGGCAAAGGGTGACGCGGAGCGATTCTCAGAGGTCCTCAAGGAGTATCAGAGGGCGCCCAGCGTGACCCGAGAGCGCCTCTACCTGGAAGCGGTGGAAGAATTCCTGCCTGGAACGCGCAAGTTCATCATGGACGGAGAGAATTCCCGGGTTCTCCCCCTCTTACCGCTCGTGGGAGGCGTCGGCTCACGCGCGAGATCGGGGAAGAGGGACAAAGCACCCGCCCCGGCGAGGAAGGGGGAATAGAGGGTCATGATAAGAATTGTCATAGCTGTGGGCGTCGTGCTGATTTTGCTTTCACAGACCACCTTTGTGATCAGCGAGTGGGAGCAGGGGCTGGTACTCCAGTTCGGGAAATTGGTCAGAGTTGTCAAGGATCCCGGGCTCTACTTCAAGTACCCCTTCATTCAGGACTTGTATCGATTCGATAAGCGCATCCTTGTCGCTGATGCCCGGCCCGCGGAGTACATCACGTTGGACAAGAAGCGGGTGACCGTGGACAGCGTATCCAGATGGAAGATCGCGAACCCCCTTGTCTTTTATCGAACCGTACGGGATTACCGGGGAGCGAAGGCTCGACTCAATGACGTGATCTTCGGACGTCTTCGGCAGGAAATCGCCGTTCACGATTTTAAGGATTTCATCAGGGAAGAACGCGAGAACATCATGCGGAACGTCACCGCGGGAACGAAAGTAGCCGCGCTCCCCTTCGGGATCCAAGTGGTCGATGTGCGCATCAAGCGGCTTGACCTTCCCCAGGAAGTCCAGGCAAGCGTCTTTGCCAGAATGAAGGCGGAGAGGGAGAGAATAGCG
This sequence comes from uncultured Syntrophaceae bacterium, assembly GCA_964497585.1. Classification (GTDB taxonomy): domain Bacteria; phylum Desulfobacterota; class Desulfomonilia; order Desulfomonilales; family Desulfomonilaceae; genus CAZCDS01. The sequence goes on along the minus strand of CAZCDS010000006.1, from coordinate 154,670 downwards.
AAACGCTACCGAGCCGAGGGGGACGAAAAGGCAAAGGAGATCCGCGCGGAAGCGGATAAGACGAGAGCGATCATCCTGGCTGAAGCGTACGAGAAGAGCCAGAAAGAGAAGGGCGCAGGCGACGCTGAAGCGACTGAGATATACGCGGAGGCTTACGGAAAGGACGAGAACTTCTATTCCTTCCTCAAGCACCTCGAGGTGTACAAGAAGGTTTTTAACCAGGACGCCACGCTCCTGCTCCGTCCCGACTCCGAGCTGCTGAAGTTCCTCGAAAATCCGCGGGCAGCCAAGGGCAAGGCCCCAACGGGAGCCAAGTAGATCATGATGACTCGTCTGTTTCAGGGTCCCGGCCAGCGGCGGACGCGCCGGTTCCCTGGTGCGCGTTGAACGGGTGAATCCAAAGCCACCGGCGTCCGGGACAAAACCCAGATGCATAACTCCGACATCCGAGGCACGGAGAAAAGCGCTCGCTTCCATTGCCCGGCGCGGCGACATCGACAACTCGGGAATCCTCATCCTCAGGTAGGAGAACCGCCTTGACGGAGTTCCCCGCATAAACTATGGTGTCTACTCGGTTTTGCTCAGACGCCCGTTCACAAGAGAGGATCGACCCATGAAAGCGTTGCTCATCTATCCTGCCATTCCGGATACCTTCTGGAGCTTCAAGCACATTCTGAAGTTCGTGCGGAAGAAGGCTGCTCATCCTCCTCTCGGAATAGTGACGGTCGCGGCGATGCTGCCCCGTGACTGGGACATCCAAATTGTGGACATGAACGTTGAGGGTCTAACCGACGAGACGATCGGCTGGGCGGACCTTGTGTTCGTCGGCGCGATGCTCGTGCAAAAGGAATCTGCTCGCGAAGTGATTGATCGGTGCCACGGTCTGGGCAGGAAGGTTGTGGGAGGAGGACCGATCTTCATCACCGCCCGCGCGGATTTCGACGATGTGGACTACCTCGTGCTCAACGAGGCGGAGCTGACCTTACCGCGCTTCCTCGAGGATCTGGCCAAGGGCGAGCCCAAGCACGTCTACGAAACGGACGAGAAACCGGACATAACGACAACTCCCCTCCCCAGGTGGGATTTGATCAATACCAGGCACTACGCCTCCCTGTGCATTCAGTATTCAAGGGGATGTCCTTTCAATTGTGAATTCTGCGATATCGTCAATCTCAACGGTAGAATTCCCCGGGTGAAGTCCAATGAGCAGATGGTGCGGGAGTTTGAAGCCCTGTATGAGATCGGCTGGCGCGGGCGGCTCTTCATCGTCGACGACAATTTCATCGGCAACAAGGTCAAGGTCAAATCGATGCTTCGGGCCATAACCGACTGGCAGAAGGGCCACAAATTCCCCTTTGACCTCTATACGGAAGCTTCGGTGAATCTTGCCGACGACGGTGAGCTGATGCACCTGATGGTCGAAGCCGGTTTTGACTGCGTCTTTCTCGGGTTAGAGACCCCGGAGGAGGACTCGCTCAAAGAGTGCGGCAAACATCAAAACAGCGGTAAGGATCTCGTGGAAGCAGTCAAGAGGATTCAAAGGAACGGGATGGAAGTGATGGGCGGGTTCATCATCGGCTTTGACAGCGACCCCCCGAACATCTTCGATCGCCAGATCAAGTTCATCCAGAACAGCGGCGTGGTAAAGGCTATGATCGGGCTGCTCAACGCGGTCCCGGGGACCCGTCTGTACGAGCGTCTCAAGAAAGAGGGGAGGATACTCGAAGACTGGAACTGTTCGGGAGACAACTGCGACGGCTCCTTGAACTTCGTGCCCAAGATGGATGCCCAGACCCTCAAAGATGGATACCAGGCCGTTCTCAACTACGTATATTCCCCTCGGCAGTACTACCGCCGAGTGCACGAATTCCTCAAGGATTACCGGCCGAGGCGCCCGAGGCGCGTGAATTGGAATGAAGTGATGGCCTTCTTCAGGTCGATCCTTTATCTGGGGATACTCGACAAGGGCAAGAACAAGATCTATTACTGGCGCCTGCTCCTGAAGGCCTTCTTTTTCCATCGCCGGGCCTTTGGCGACGCGGTGTCGAGTGCGATTTTCGGATATCACTTCCGAAAACTGCTCAGCAAGTGGTGAACTAGCGGTTCTCCACCGACGCCGATTCGCAATCAATACCAGGGCCCACGTCTCGAATACGCAACGAGGCGTGGGCCCTGTCGCGAAAAGGGTAAGAGTCGACCAGGAAGATGTCCCGGACGGCAACGCTGACGCGGTTGAATCTCGTCCATTCGAAGGGCATCAGTCGGCAACCAGCCGATATATTCCCTTCTCCCGTTTTTTTAGCCGGAGCCTTGGCAACGGACGGCTAGCCGGACCTTTGAGGAGCGCTCCGTCTTGAGCGAACTCGCTGCCGTGGCAGGGACATTCGAAGAGCTGTCTAGCGGGGTTCCATCGTGGCCGGCATCCAAGGTGGGTGCAGCGGTCGTCCAGGACGAGGATTTCTGTGAGGTTCGTTTCTTTCAGGAGCCAGGCGCCCGCTTCGGGGATGTGGAGCGGGACTCCGGGCCGGAGTCGACCCAGCGTCTGTTCGGAGATCTCACGCGGTTTGCTCTTGCCGGTACGAAACAGCACGAACCGACCGACGCCCCACGCGGACAGGGAAGCGACTATTCCCGCAGCGAGGAGCATCGCGTACCGGAGGAAGGAGCGTTTTTCTTCGGAGAACTGGGGATCCAAGAGACCGCGCTTGCCCCCTCCCTTTCCCACGGGAGGAAGAGACTCTGAAGACCCGCTCCCTGGGTGAGAGAGGGGACGTGAGGAGGAAATCGTCTGAGCTGTCATGCTGGGAAAGTCAGTGCCTGAGAGGGCCGGGGGGCTTCTTTAAGGAAAGCCCCCCATCTTCCACAAAAACCTCAGCAGCCTTCATCAGGTAGTTTGGCCGGTTTCTTTGCAGAGCCCTGGGCCTTGGGAATTGCGGCTTGGGCTTCCTTCTTGGTCTTGAAGGGACCCTTCACAACCGACTTGGCGTCAGCGGGTTTCTTGTCCACAACGGTAAGAGCGCCGCCCTTGCCCTTCACCACGTAGAAGTCCGCCGCCACCGCGACCGACGCGACTCCGAAAGCGGCCAAAGCGGCTATAATGACCAGTAATGTCAGAGCCTTCTTCATATAAACCTCCCTCTGATGGAGTAAGTCACTTTGGTTGTACAGTCGAAAACCGGTCTCGTCAAGAGATCTACCGGTCATATGGCGCCCATTTTTCCCCGAGACCTGCCAGATAGAAGGAGACCAAGGCTACAACGAGGATGATGCCGGCCATCACTCCCATGGGGATACCGAAGAACTGCCAAAGTGTTACGCGCCCCATGGCCGCGCTCTTGTAAAATGAGCCCCAGATCGGGTAGCCCCATGCGAAGATCCAGGTGCCGACGATCATCCCAAGGAGAGAGAATATCCCGTCAACCTTCCCCGAAGAGGTCGCAACCGCCGAGGTTCCGGGACAGTATCCGCCAATGATAAACCCCAGTCCGTTCAAGAGACCGCCGACCAACTGAGGCCAGAAGTACGTTTTCAGCAGCGAGTACTGGAGGAGCATGCTGTAGTCGAAGAGCCCGATCCATGACAGCACGACCAGACCCACCATCGCAGTGACAATAGCGGAGAACATCACGCGAAGCACACGAAAATCCCTGAAGTAGAAGATGTTCGTGAGATTGCGGGCGTCTCCGAATCCCGCCCGCTCTAAAGTAAAGCCAAAACAGATGCCGATGACCACTGCGATCACGTAGCTCGTGGCCGGTCCAAATACGCCATTCATGTAGAGCGGTCCGATCATATCCATTCCCTCCTGACCACGAACGCAAAGCCAAAGGCCGCAATGAACATTGCCATCATAACGACCCAACTGCCGAGAACCATTGTGGCTCCGCCCGACAGGGCCTGACCGCTGGCACAACCCATGGCGAAGCGCGTACCGACGCCCCAGAACAGACCGCCCCCAAAGGCCAGGGGCAGCCGCAGGCCGACGCTCGCTCGCTCACCCTTGGCCACCCCCCACTTGAGCCTCTTGCCCGTCAACGCACCGAGGAAACCGCCGATAAAGACACCGATAACCTCGATGAAAATCCAGTTGACAAATGGGTGCTTCTTACCAGGTTTGTAGAAACGGCCCATGTATCCGTTGTTTTCCACCGCGGAAGGCGCGACGATGTGCGCTGTCACTACTGCGGTTCGTGCAACCGCTCCGGATGCACCGAGGCCGCTCCCCATAATGTAGAAGGTCACCAGCAGCACCAGTCCCAGGACGACCCCCGCGAGGTAGGGATTCCATAAGCCCTTCTGATAGTCATACTCTTTCATTGCCACACCATCCCGTTCCTCTCATATGGATGCGCATGCACGCGGATGAGGGGTGATCCCAAGCGGAGATCGCATGTCACGTCCCGGATCACCCATTGGTATAAGTCCATCACGTCTACTCTTCTTTGCCCTGTTTCTTGGAAACCGCCAGCCCCTTGAAGCGGGCCTCGCTGAGGAGCTGCCCCGCTACCCCGAGCGGCTGCTTGGCCAGGTCTCCTGTTTCCATCTTCTTCCAAAGGATCGGGGCAGGATCGTTCACCTTCAGATCGCCAGGGCAGTGTGCGATCCACCTCGCGGTCAGTTGAAAGACCGCCGCGACAAAGACGGCTATGACGGAGAGAATCACCGCGAGAACCACTCCTGTCATGACCATGCGGCCACGCTTTTCTGCGAGCGAGTTCCCCGTTTTGGCAGGTTCTTTGGGTTCTTCCGTCGCGGGGGATTCATCCTCTCTGACGTTGTCCTTATTTTCTTCGGCCATGGTTGTCCCTCTCTCATGTTGACGAGACGAGTGTTGATATGAGCCTGCGGGTCGCGCGGACCGGCGGTATCAGGACCGGCGCAGCGGTCTCTTTCTCAAGACGTTTCTCAAGATCGGGAAGCCAATCCAGGTGATCCGTGCAGAATAACCTCGCTTCTGAGCTCGGACGGTTCTCCAGGAGATAGGCGAGGAATTCGAGGAGCACGGCAATATGATCGGGCGCTCTCTCGTCTTCGGGGTCCAAGCCCAATCCGAAGCTCTCGAGAACGTCGAGCATGTGATGTGCGGGATCGCCCCATGCAAACCCTTCAGTTCCCTGCAATGGATGCCCGGCCTCCGTGGTCCAGGGCTTGTACACAGACTCTTCCATGGGCAGAGGAACTGCATTTCCCGCCAGCAGTTCCTTCGCGGCGTTCCAATCTCTTCGGAACTCTTCGGCAACCCCGCCGTACTCCCTAAATCCCTCGGGATCGAGTTCGGAGAGAAGTTCCACAGCCTGCTGTGCCTCGTCTTCGTCCAGAGGGGTCGGATCGCCGAGCAGCCTGGAGAGAATCATCGCGACTGAAGCCGCGTCTATCCCGCTCGTCTCCATAGGGACGCTCTCATGCGAATCAGAATGCCGTGCTGTGCCGTGCCTGCCTGTCATGACGCCTCTGCTTGGCTATACCCTCGCCCCTAGGTAATGATCTGTGGCGGCAACCCACTGTAGATAATCAGGGCCCGCAGACTCATTCCGCCCACGAGGACGCAAAGGTCCGCACCGACGACCAGATACTTGGGCATCTCCCCGTATTCGTAGTACTCAACGATACTCAGTATAAAGGGCACGGCGATTCCCACGACCACCACAAGGGCCCAGAAGTACGGACTGAGGAATCCCGAAATGAGGAGGTGAGCGGATTGAGCCGCTTCCGCGGTCCGCGTAATTGACATGAAAATCAGGAGCATCAAGACCACACCCTCAACCGCCAGGAAGATTACGTGGCCGAGCGCGAAATTCGACAGTGTCCTGATCGTGGTGATGTCGATTACCGCGGCGCCGATCATGGCAACGGCCAATCCCGTCGATAACGCTGAGGCCAGGAAGAGCACTGGCATCACCGGCGTATTCCAGAACGGCACACCGTTGACGACCGCGATGAGGATTCCCGTGTACACTGCCGTCGCGATCGCAAGTACGCTCCCGATTACCTCAAGGTGCCAAACGTACTTTTCCAGATACCGGCCTACAAAGGTCAGGCCGTTGAGCGCTGCCGCGTAGAGAAAGGCCACCGGAATGAAAAGCGAAAGCACGACCACGCCCCAGGTGATCATGCTCGTCGGATTGCTCACGAGGTACATCTGGCGCCACGGCTGCCACAGGCCGGCCTCCAGGTCGAAGACCAGGCAGGCCGTCCCGATGACCACAAGGGGCCCCGCGGCCAGAGATCCGGCCCTTGCCAAGGCCTTGGACCAGTCGGGAGCCAGCAAATCGCATGCTACCGCGGCCATGAAGGCACCCGCGCCCGCGCCGGCCAAAAACAGATATGAAATGATCAGCCATCCCCATGCGCTTTCCGGCATGATCAACTCCTTTTGTAGAAGACCTTGGGTCGAGTATTGAGGTCCGGCCGCAAAGGCTGGGCCCGGTTATCGGCTACGAAACGCGAGATCTTGCTTCTCGGATCGTCCAGGTCACCGAAGATCCGCACCTGAGTGGGACAGGTCGTGACACAGGCCGGTTCCCCGCCCTTGCGCACCATGTCTATACAAAACCAGCACTTGATCACGATACCTGCAGCGTGGTCCACCAGTCGCACCTTGTACGGGCATGCCTCAATGCAGTACTTGCAGCCGACACATCGATTCCGATGGACCAGGACCACCCCCTCCTCCGAGGTGTAGATCGCCCCGGTGGGACAGACCCTTTGGCAAGGAGGGTTCTCGCACTGATTGCACTGGGCCGGAACAAACTCCTTGGCAAAGGAGGGGAACCGTCCCCGTTCCACCTCTTTAATCGAATTGAACGCCTGGTCGTACTCCAGTTCATTGTGGTTTTGGCACGCCACCCGACAGGCATGGCAGCCGATGCATTTGGTGGTGTCTATGGCAATTCCGTAACGCGGCATGGTCAGCTCCCTGGTTTGTGTTGCCGTCAGCCGGAGTTCGGTTTTCCACCTTTCTTCCGGCGCCGCTTGCTCACGTGAACGTCTTTTTCACTTTCACAATGACCTCGCCGGCCATAACGTGACCGAGCACCGGGTCAAACATGGTCGGAAGGAAATCGTTGTACGAGATCCCGTACCCGAAACCTCCCTGGCCCTTTGTCTTTGCGTATTCCAGATTTCGCGAAAATACGCCGTACGGGCTCGGCAGGAAGATGCAGTCCGGATGTATACCGTCGGTAATGCGAGCCCTTACCCGGCCGGACCCAACCGAGCTTGTGAGCGTCATGCACTCTCCGTCGGCGATATGGAGTTTCTTAGCCCGGTCCGGATGAATCCACGCTCTCCCCCAGTCGTTGATCGTCGTGATGCGCATGAGGTACGGCTGATTGCAGGTTCGCGTATGCGTGTGATGGGCCTGCTTGCCGTGAAGGAGCCGAAAAGAGTGGGGATCCTTCGGATCCGGGTTCACCAGCGGCTTCTCCCATGTCGGGACCGCTGGGAGCCCGAGATCTCGCATGATGGACGAGGCGAACTCCAACTTCCCGCTCGACGTCTTGAAGTGAGGCTCCCCAGGCTTCCACTCGCCTCCCAGGTCGATGACACCTTCCTTCTTGAGCCGTTCGAGCGTTACGCCCAAGGGTTTGAGGTTGGCCCTGTTCAGCTCCTCGAGCGTGAATTTGAAGTATTCCCCGACGCCGAGGTGCGGCGCGATCTCGTGGATTATCTGAACGAGCGGCTTGGTGTCGTACAGCTTCTTGATGGTCGGCTGCCGGGTCGCAACCTGTCGGGTCTTGATCGAATGATTGGTATAGATAACATCGTCCCGTTCCAAGTAGAACGATTCCGGCAGAATGTAGTGGCAAACCGACGCGGTCTCGGAGAGGACGTAATCGAACCCTACCAGCAGCTCGAGTTTTCGGTACCCCTCGATCGCCCTCGCGGGATTGGGAATGGTGCGAAGTGGATTGGAGTGGTACACGAATCCCGCCTTGAGCTTCCCCTTGATCGCCAGCTCGGGGATCGCCTGGGTAAGACCGATGTTCTTAGGAGTAAGCGGATACCGCTCCGGATCGGTGCTCCCGTCGGCCATGGGGCCGGGGACCTTCGGCGCCGGGGGATACTCTTCCTTGTTCAGCTTTCCGAGTTTCGGCTTAGGTGAGAAGAAGAGCCCTCCCAATTGGTTGAAGTTGCCCAGCAGACCGTTCACGCATGCCACCGCACGGACGAGTTGGAGGCTGTTCTTGTACTGGGCCCCCATCGCTCCATGGTACCCGCGATGGATGAGTGCTCTCGGAGCTGCCTTTGCAATTTCTCGGGCGAATTGGACAATCACATCCGCGGGCACGTCGCTTTTCTTCTCAGCCCATTTCGGGGTGAATTTCTTGACCTCTGCGGCGAATTCCTTGAAGCCCTCGGTGTACTTTTCCACGAATTCCTTTTGATAAAGGCCCTCGTCAATAATCACGTGCGCGACGGCCAACATGAAAGCCAGGTCCGTGCCGGGCCTGATGCGTATCCACTGATCCGCGATCGCCGCGGCCTCGCTGAACCTCGGATCTATCACAACCACCTTGGCCCCGCCCTGCCTGCCGTTGACCATATCCCTGAGCTGCCCGAGATTGAGCCCCCCTCCGAGATTCCTTCCCGCGAGTACTATGTAGCGGCTATTCTCCATGTCATGGGCCGGCTTGGGCTTGCCCACGGTGAGCCACCAGCCGATGTTTCGGGGGAGAAAACAGGTGCTGGCATGAGAGAAGACGTTGGGGGAACCGAGAGCGTGCATGAGCATCTTGACGATCTTCTGGTTGGGCTGCGGGTGACTCAGCCAGAAAAGGCTTTCAGGACCGTGTTTCTCTCGAATACTCAGCATCTTCGCGCCGATCTCCTTGTATGCCTGTTCCCAGGAGATCTTCTCAAACCGGTTCGGTCCCACCCGCTTGAGGGGATGCCTGATCCTGTCGGGATTGTACACCTCATGTAGGAAGCCATGGCCTTTCGCGCACATCCGGCCTCTGTTGTTCCCCGCGAGGGGGTTGCCTTCGGCCTTCCAGATCCGGCCGCCCCGGGTGTGGACTTTGATGGCGCACCAGTTGCCGCAGGCGTCGCACAGCGTGGGGGTGATCTTCACCGTGCCCTTGGTCTTTTCCCGGGAGGCCCAGGAATTGAAATCCATGTACGATGCGGTGAGGAGGGAGGCCCCCCCTGCCGCGGACGCGATGAGGAAGGATCTTCTTGAGATAACGTGCTTTTTCATGAATCCTCCAGCGCGAGGTACGATCTGCTATATAGAGATATCTGTATATTAATATCCTGTCAAGTCTTTTTTACGACGGGGGACCGAATTTTCCGAAACGCTTTCCCCAAGCATTAACCGTAGAAACTTGAGAGATTTTGTACGGAATAGGGCGGCCTTTGATAGGAGGAGGTGTTACGGTGAAGGGGGTTTCATGTCCCGCGGGACGCGGAATTGTGCCTTTACTGCATCGACGTTGCATAAGACCCCGAACCGGGGAAAGAAGAGGACTATCGAAGCAAGATCGCAGCGATGTTCCTGATGCTCGGAGTGAGGAGCAATCTCCCCACTCCGGGGCGCGCCCATTTCCCGGCAGGCAACTAAACCTCTATCGGCGTCACATTAATCCTGATGTCTTTCAGACCAGGAGTCCCTTCCGACAACCTTTGCACTTCATCGAGGTAGTAGGTTTCCTGGGTGATGTCTGCCTTCAGCTCGACGAGGACGGACCCGTCATTCGCGATCACCGAGCATCCGGGAAGTTCCCCAGCCAGCTTGGTTTTCACTCGCGCGGCCAGCAGCAAATCATCCACCATTTCTTGGGATTCAGGCGTAGTCTTGAAGTGTTTCAGTCCGGCGGCGTAGCAGATGATGTCTACGGCGTCGACTATCGTTATTCGGTGAACATGAATTACGAGATCGTAGAGAGAGGGGTCCCACGGATCTTTACCCCAAAGCGCCAAGGTCCACTTTCTTCGCTCGTCATCATCTTTCTCAAGAACCTTGAGCGCCTTTTCCTGCGAGAGTCCTTCTCGCTCCATTTCAAGTCGGACGCGATTTTCCATGTCGGCCAGGATGCGAACCTTCAGTACATGATCAACGCCCTTGAGCATGACATGACCTGCGAGGCCGTGGTAGACGATGTTGTTTTTCTGTGCGTGCTCAAGGAAGGTACACTGAATGAAGGCGAGATATCTCTCTCGCCCATAAGTAAATCGTTCCAGAATAGACGGAGCGTCGTGGAGTGCCCGGACGAGTTTAATCTCGGGAATATTGAAATGCTCTGAGGCTTCCAGGAGCAGATCACGAGAAATGCACGCATAGCCAAGCTTTTCAGCGACCTTCTCTGCGATTTCCTTTCCTTTGCTGTACGAACCCCTGGATATGGTAATTATCGCCATAAACTCCTCCTGGATGCTGCTGGATCACGAAAAGCTTTCCCACCCAGAACACGGACTCGATTGACCGTCTGTTCCGAAACACCGCAACCGATCTCTTGTCCGGGATTTCCATGGCATGAGCAAGCATCGCGCCTTGGTGTCACCCTGTCAAAACATTTGCAGTCAAATCCTTAGCGCAGTCTTCCCCGAGATCGGGCCATCGGCGTACGCCTCTCCTTCCTCGTCGAATTATCAATATTGCCAGGTAAGGCCCCTGCAGTGGGACTCTCCAGTGTTGTCGGAAGGGTCCCCCTTCACCGGAAATGGTCCCACCCGGCCGCTGTGAACGTAGTCCTTGAGCCGTCGGCCCTTACCAGCTCCATACTCGAGCCCTGAACGATTTCCCCCACGAGGAAAAAGTCGTACCCGGCATCGGCCGCCTCCTCTCGGATGTCGGACGCGGCGAATGGATCGAGGGTGGCCAGGAGTACGTAGTCTTCCCCGCCGCTGAGCATCCACTGCAGGGGTTCCTTCCCGAACCGGGCCGCGGCCTCTGCCAATTCCTCGGTTACCGGAAGCTTGTCCTCGTAGATGACCGCGCCGAGTTTCGAATCTTCGCAGATGTGCCACAGGTCCGACGAGAGCCCATCGGAAACGTCGATGGCCGCGGTACAGCCCCGTGATGCGGCGAGGATTCGACCTGGATCGATGTGGGGCTTCGGTTCGAGATGTGCCCGAATAAGCGGTTCACGTATCTCTCGGGGGATGCTGGCATGTTTAAGAAGAATTTCGAGTCCGGCTCCCGATCCTCCCAGGGGGCCGGTCAGGGCGATCAGATCACCGGGATTGGCTGTGTGGCGGAACAACACCTCTTCCCGGGGAACGTATCCGGTCACGGCGACGTTGATCACGAGGTCTTCCTTTGACCTCGTGGTGTCACCACCGAGGAGATTGACGCCGAAAGACCGAGCCAAGCCGCTCATTCCTTCGTAGAATCGCTCCAGCCATTCCACCTCGATCTTTTCGGGAACTGCGATGCTGACGTATGCATCCAGTGGTAACCCGCCGCATGCCGCGATATCTGAGAGGTTTACGGCCAGTGACTTCGCGCCAAAGACCTCCGGGGAGGCCCAGTCGATGAGAAAGTGGACCCGCTCCACGAGCATGTCGGTGGTCACGAGGAGGTAGTTGGGACCGTCGACCGAGACGACTGCGCAATCGTCGCCAATGCCTTTGATCACACCCTCCGGCCTGATTCTGCCAAGCGGAGCGATGCGGCTTATGAACCCGAATTCTCCTACATCTCTGAGCTTCATCGGCGTCTATTCGTCTTTAGACCAGTCGTTCCCGTTTGCCCGCTCGGACTTCTTCGAGGAGTCGGCGGGTGGCCTCTTGGGGATCGTTCGCGGACACGATCGCGGAAACCACGGCGATGCAGTCCGCGCCTACCTTGATCACTGCCCGGGCGTTCTCGTGATTCATCGAGCCTATTCCGACGAGGGGCAGCTCCGTCCGCAGGCGGGCCTCGGAAACGCCCTCCAATCCCCAGGGAGAAGTGATGTCCTCTTTCGTGGCAGTATGGAAGACGGGGCTCACGGCCAGGTAATCGGCGTGCTCAAGGGCCGCGCGGTCAATCTGTTCCGGTTCGTTGAGGGAGAGCCCCAGGATCTTGTCCGGTCCGAGAATTCTTCGTGCGATCTGGACGGGCATGTCGTCTTGGCCCACGTGAACACCGTCCGCGTCCAGGGCAAGTGCGAGATCGATTCTGTCGTTGATGATCAACGGCACGCCATGGGACTTGAGGAACTCGCGGATCTTCAGGCCCTCCTCATAGAAGCACCGCGTGGAAAGGTCCTTTTCCCGGAGTTGTACCGCGGAGACGCCGCCATGGACGGATGCCTGGACCACTTCCAGTGTGGACCTTCCCCGCGACAGGCCTCTATCCGTCACCAGATAGACATCCCAGGAGGATGGATCTCTCATAATCTCCTAATCCTTGCAGCAGATTCGAGGTCTTCGGGTGTAATGGTGTATAGCTCATCGAGCACCTTTTGCCAGAACGTACCGGGAGCGTCGGCTTCCATGGCGGCTCGTTCCCCTGCAAGCCCGAAAAATGCCAGGGCCGCGGCGGATGCTGCAACCCGATCTGCCTCCTGCGACGCGAACGCGGCCACCACGACACTTGCCGCGCAGCCGGTCCCCGTGACGTATCCCAGCAGCGGATGTCCCCCCTCCACGAGGAGGGAAACCTTGCCGTCCGTTACAATGTCGCGTTCCCCCGTAACAGCCACAACGGTGCCGAGGCTTTTGGCGACATCGCACGCTGCATCGACCGCATCCTCCACCATATGGATTGAATCGACCCCCCTCGTAGTTCCTCCTTCGGGCGAAAGGGAGAGGACCTCGGAGGCATTGCCCCGGATTATCGTGGGCGGCGCGGTGTCGACGATCCGTCTTGCGGTTTCGGTGCGCAATTGCGTGGCGCCCGCGCCGACCGGGTCCAGAACATAGGGTTTGCCGATCGTCTTGCACAGCGCCGCAGCCCTGATCATCGATTCTATCCAGAACGCGGACAACGTCCCGATGTTGATTACGACCGCTCCAGCAATTTCCACCAGCTCATCCAGCTCTTCAGGCGCGTGGGCCATAATCGGAGAGGCGCCCATTGCCAACAATACGTTCGCCGTGGAGTTCATCACCACGTAGTTGGTGATGTTGTGGACAACCGGTTTATTACTGCGGATTTTTCTGAGGGTCTCAGCCGCCGTCCTGGAATAGTCGGCCATCTTTTCTCCTTTCTCGCGGTCGCGTTGAATTGTCGCAGATCTCCAAAGCGATTCCCGATTGCCGGGACACACTATTACGTCGCGCGGTGCTGGAAGCCTGCCATCGGCCAAAACTTTCGAGGAGCACCATAAAGGGCGTGACGAAACGCCCGGCAGCTTGGGGCCGGGCTCACCCCGAAAAAATCAGGAGATCGCCGGGACTTTCATGCCGTTTTCCGGCCGAGCCTAAATTCTGAGGGATTCTCTTACTCCATGCTCTTACAATAAAATGATCGCAAGTGCACGCCGATTGTTCAGAGAGCTTTCGATAGTGCCATGGGAGATGGGTGGAGCAGGCAAGGAGATTCCGGTTGATACCCTCCCGAGATCGTGCTACTTACCGTAAACTGAGCCTTGATATTTTGGGCGCTCGGCGATATTTTTAAAGAAGAGGTACTCAATCGGGACTCATACTCCTGAAACCTCAATCAGCGGCAATCGGAGCAGCCGGTTGCAGATCGGTCGGCAGTCGAATTTGTGAATCGGAGCAACCTCCACCACATACTCTCTGGACGACGTGACACGCTGTTACAAGGAGGACCGACCAAATGAGAAAGAAAGAAGTATTCTTCAATCCTTTTAGGCTGATAAGCCCAAAGCTGGATGCTGAGGCATCGCGGCTCGAGGCACTCTACGAATCCCCCCCTGAGGACGTGACCTGCCTGGAGGAAGGCTTGCTGATCATGGTCGGCAAGCTGATCGAAATGGCGGGTCTGCTCCGTAAGGCCCTTCTGATCCCTGATCCCGCGAAGCTCGACACGTGTCGGAAGCTAGCACGGGAGATCCACAACGAAGAAGAGGGGCTCACTGGAGACCTTGTATGCCGTCCAATGGAAACTACCGGAGAACTCTTGCGAACGGTGGTACTCTTTCCGGGAAAACTGGAGAGAGTGGGCGACCTGATGGAAAGCATTCTCAACGTGTGCACCCTCAAGGGCCGTGACGGATTGGCGTTCAGCGACAAGGCCAATGCCGAGCTTGACGAACTGTTTGGCGTTCTTAAGTCTCTCTTAACGAACTTCCGGGACGCGCTGCTGACGAACAATATCGCTCTTCTGGAGACGATCGTAGAACAAGAAAAGCGGATCGGGAATATGGTCGTGGACCTCGGCCTGGCTCATGAAACCAGGCTGATCCAAGGGCTCTGCTTGCCCAAGGTATCCTCGCTCTTTCTGGACGTTCTCGACTCTGTGCACGGCGCGGCCCATCACGTCAGAGAAATGGCCGAGAGCCTGCTTGAGATAGACGGTTCCCACCGGGGCGTAGCCGCAAGTTGATTCTCCCGACAATTCGGTCGGCGAGAATGAACCGCAGGGTGTTGTGCCCGAAGCGCTGAACCCAGACCGGGGATAGGCAACGACTCACTGCCGTTCAGACCCCGGTTTTTTTGTGACGAGACTCTGTCGCGCAGACACGACAGCCGGCCGAAGCAACCGGGACATAAGCTCGTGGCCGGAGCCTTTCTTAATTGTTTCATAACCCAAGCGCCTTCAAACTGGTGAGATTCTACCTCACTTCCACCCTCTCCTGGAGAGAGAGGAGAGAATCCCGACACAGCGGTACCTGAGGGAAAGAGAGGGTGAGGGAAGACCTCGGGTGGAGGTCGGAGTCACTTATCTGATCGTGCATCGGTACCAGAGCCCGCCCGTTACCACGCGACTCGATAGGACACCTGAGAAGGACCATGAAATGGATTCATTCGTTGACAACGAATTCACCCGATTAAAGATTATTGTTCGCTGGAGCATGCCGGAACACGAGTTTCCGACCGAGGACGATCAGCAGGCTGTGGAGAAGCTCGCCGAGCGAATGGATCGGATACTCGGTCAAAGCACGTTGGCTGAGATAAAGGGATTCCAATCCGGGTGCGGCCACATCGATATCCTTATCCACGGCAGAGAAACCGACGAAGACATCGACGAGATCTACTTACTCATCGTCGATTCGTTCAGGCGCGCCGGTTGCCCTGTGGGGTCCTGTATCATTCGCTGTTACCGGGAGCCGGAGACAGAAGCTGTTTCCGACATCATCTACGATAGGTGAGGCGGATTCGCACGCATCGGGAGCTTTCGGACAGGAGGGGAGGATTCATGGCAAGAGCCCCCACATCCTCGCTGGGCTCCGTGGTGATAGGCAGCCGGACACAACTTAGCGCTTAGTTCGTCTGGCCCGTCTCGTCTTCTTGTTCGGCTTGACCGGATCTATCCATTCTGTTCTCAAGAGGTTGCCACGGGGACCGTACACCTTGGTAACCCCCTTTTTGGTGACCCGCTTGCCCTGGGAGGCCCCCTTGCTATTCTCGATCCTCGTGATGTAGGCCCCGTCCTGCCTTACATTGGTCTTTCTCTCCTCCACGAGATGGCCCCTCCGGTCGGTGACCTTTGTGATCACCAATCCATCCGCGCGGCGTGAACTCCGTTGCTTGAGGAGCAGCCTTCCTCGGGCGTCACGAACTCTGGTGAGTTCGTACCCGCCTGAAGCCATCGCCCCCGCCGGCCGCTTCAGGATATCGCTGGGCTTGGCCGGTTGTCCTCCGGGCATGGCGGTTGTGGTCTCGACACGGATCAGCCTTCCGCTCGCGTCATAGATCTTGACGACGTTTCCCACCACCTGCCTTCGTTCAATGACCCTGCCTCGATCGTCGCGAACGGTCAGCATTTCCCCGAGCGCCTGTGCCGGAAGCAGCATCGCCATAAGCGTCATAACAAGAGCTAGTCCTTTCATTTCGACTCCCCTCCCTGTCTCTTGTATCGCAGAGGTTATCCCCCGCATCTCAATGCCTGAGGCACTGTCCAGCACTCTGAGATCATCTCTTCGAGGCGCCGGCCGACCCGCGTTGCCTCCATCGGAAGGCGGGGGCGGCCGAAGTCTTCCACACGCTCGGCGCATTGTCACCTGAATTGTGCTATCCCTGCCCGATTTACCGACCAAAAGACGGGCAACCTGCAGAAATACATGAGAAATCGAAAGAGGCGGCCCTCCGCCAGGGCCGGCACGGCGTGTCAAAGAAGTGAGCGAATCGTTCCGGCTACCGTTTCCAGGGCGTCGATATTGTGTCCGGGAAGGAACGAGTCCACGTAGGGGAGAGCGCATCTCATTCCCCGGCACGTGGGCTCGTACGAGGCTCCTCCCACGAGGGGGTTGATCCAGAGTACCCGATACGCGCGGCGCTGGATCCTGCTCATCTCCTTGCGAAGAAGTTCGACGTCTCCTCGGTCCCACCCGTCCGAGTGAATAACCACCACCGTCGAGGGCCTGAGCAGCGTCTCTCCATGGCCCGATGTGAACTCGTGGAGACAATGGCCGATACGCGTCCCCCCGGACCAATGCCGTGCAGTTCGCGCCACTTCTATCATCGCTCTCGGAAAGGGCAAGCGCTTCAGCAGGGGAGTTATCCTGGTCAGCCGTGTGGAAAAGACGAAGGTCTCAACCTTGGTGGGAATGTTTTGCAGCTCCTTGATGAAGCGGAGCATGAACCGCAAGTATGGGTTCATCGATCCGCTCACGTCACAGAGGAAGACGATCTTCTTGAGTCGAAGCCGCGGCTTCATGCGGGGCAATTCCAGAATCTCGCGACCGTAGAGGATGTTACGTCTCATGAGCCTGCGAAAGTCGAGCAGGATGCCCTGTGCAACAGGTCTTTTGCGGGCCCCCTTTCTTCTCAGGAGCGGCGCGAGAATCTCGCGGATCAGTCGTTCCATCCGATAGTCCTCGCCCTGGGGGATGTCCCTGAAATCCTGAGCACGCAGCATCTCTCGGGGGGAGTAGATCACGTACGGCCGTGCATCCCATGCTTCCTGCTCTTGGGACGACGAGACTCCCGCTTCCGCCACCACGAGCGAATCGTCCGCTCCTTGTGGAGAGGATGTCATGCTCCCGTTGTCCTGTTCCCCCTGTCCCCCGGCGGCAAGGCTCTCGGTCAGGTCATGCTCGACCCAGAATTCTTCGAAGAGCCGGTCAAAGATCGCGGCTTCCTCGACCCTACTAATGAAGGTTGCTTTCAGTGTCGTTTTGAAATCGCGAGGGTTCTCGACGCCTACGCATGAAATCCCGGCCAGGGCATCCATCACCGTTGGCGTGGAGATCGAGATCCCTCGATCCTTGAGCAGTCTGCCAAAGGCCACCACAGCTCCCGCGAGCGAGTCCGGAGACACAGCCACACCGGATTTCAGCGCGGCGCTCCTGCGCGATTCGGGAGTAAAGGCCATGGGACTGGCTCGCCCATTATCGGATGGATCGGAGCTCACTTTTTCAACACATTGTGTCGAGGATTTCCGGAAGAAGCGATTCCCTGAATTCTCGGGCCTGCCACTTTTCCCGGAAGTAGAGGATATCTTCTTTGTATTTGAGCAGACATCCCAGAGTTTCTTCCACCGTCTGCTCATCGAGGGCCCGCCTGTTCAGGGCGAGCAGCGCCGCGGCCCAATCGAGGGTTTCCGCGACACCTGGGCGTTTGACCATGTCTTCCTCGCGAATTCGCTTCATGAAAAGCGCAACCTCGTTGGTGAGACGGTGCTCGATGCCGGGGACACGGGCGGCTATGATTTCACGTTCCTTCTCGACGTCCGGATAATCGATCCAATGATACAGGCAGCGCCGTTTGAGCGCGTCGTGTATGTCTCTCGTTCGATTGGAAGTGAGAATTACCAGAGGGCGCCGGCGGGCCCGCAAGGTACCGATCTCAGGAATGGAAATCTGGAAGTCTGACAGGACCTCCAGCAAAAGCGCCTCAAACTCCTCGTCAGACCGGTCTATTTCGTCGATAAGCAGCACCGGCTCCCGTTCGCCGCTGGAGAGTATTGCCTCAAGAAGAGGCCTCTTGATGAGGAATTCCTCCGTGAAGATGGTCTTGCCGATGGAGTCTCTGTCGGTTCCGCATTCGTCTCCGAGTTTGATGGCGAGGATCTGTCGCGGGTAATTCCATTCGTACAGCGCGTGGTTGGCGTCGAGCCCCTCATAGCACTGAAGTCGAATGAGGTTGGTATTCATGACCCGCGCCATGACGACCGCAGTCTCGGTCTTGCCGACTCCGGGCTCTCCTTCAAGGAAAAGAGGCTTCTTGAGCGACCACGCAAGATAGAGCGCCGTGGCCAAGGATCTTTCGGGGATATACTTTTGTTCGACAAGACGCGTTTCGAGGTTTTCAATCGTATCAAACATGATGCCTTCCGGGTCGATTCCGCGCTTGATTGTCCCTCTCCCCAACACTCTCCCCCAGGGAGGGCAACTATGTCGGTTGGGGTAAGGGAGCTCTTCTGGTCCGAGTCCCGAGGGATTGCGCCTCTGAATGCAAGGAAGTTGGGAAGATGCCGGTCCGACTTCACAAAGTGCGGACTCCTACCACCCCGATGGTGGTCTCCTGACTTCAGAGACTACGGTGCTCTTCCCTTCAGGTCAAGCTGTTCTCTTCGTATCCTTGGGCCGCGCCGATAATCCGTTTGTCCTTCCCGATTGTTCGAGATGCACCGAATAGGCACGCAGCACCCGCTTGAGCACGCTTGCCGCGCTCACGAGATCATCGGGCGTGTGAATGCTCATGAGGGTGAACCGCAACCGCGCAGTCCCCTCGGGAACGCTGGGAAACCGGATCCCGTGGGCAAAGATTCCCGCTTCCAGACAGCTCTGGCTGATCTTCATCGTCTGTGCGGAATCGCCGATCATGATCGGCACTATGTGTCCCGGATTCGTATCACAGCCAGTCGCTTGTCCGATAAGCTCTTGAAACCGTGAGACATTGTCCGCCAGCGCGGCTCTTCTGCGAGCCCCTTCCTCGGAAACCACTATTCTCAGGGCTGCCAGCGCGGAACCGATCACCCCGGGCGGGGACGCTGTGGTGAATATCAGCGACCGGGCCTTGTTGACGAGCAAGTCGATCAAAGCCCTGCTGCCGGCCACGTACGCGCCGGCGGCGCCCATGGCCTTGCCCAACGTCCCCATTTGAATGTCCGGGACAATTCCCTCGGCAGCCGCCAAGCCCTGGCCGTGTGGACCGAAAACGCCCGTGGCGTGGGCCTCGTCCACCATCAACAGCGCTCCCCACCGCTGGCACAGTTCGGAGATCTCTCTGAGGGGAGCCTTGTGGCCGTCCATGGAGAACACCGATTCCGTGACCACGAGCTTACGCGTGAATCCGTTCAATTTGACGAGATCTGCCAGCCGATTGAGATCCCGATGAGGGTACACCGTGACGGCTGACGGGGAAAGCCGACAACCGTCAATGATGCTGGCGTGGTTGAGTTCGTCCGAGATGATCAGATCGTTCACTCCCATCACTGAGGAGAGTATCCCCACGTTGGCCTGATACCCGCTTCCGAAGAGGAGCGCCGCTGGGGTCCCTTTCCATTCGGCAAGGAACTCCTCGAGTTCCTGATGCGCTTGGGTGTTCCCCGCGATCAAACGGGACGCGGTCGAGCCGGAGCCGTAGCGCGCGGCATACTCCTTGGAAGCTTCGATGAGCGCGGGATGACCGGCCAGCCCCAGATAATTGTTGCTGGAGAAATTGATCGCGCGTCGGCCGTTAACTGATATTTCCCGGCCCGGAACACCGGCCATGGCGGGCATGATCCGCAGGAGCCCTTGCTCTCGGAGGTGCTCCAGCTCACCCTCCCATGAGGTATTCCCGGTGAGCTCTTCCTTCATGACGGGTCGCTCCGTTTGTTACCTGACGTGATTATAGCAGGGAATACGGCCCAGGGTTTCACGACCCTCGGACTGCGGAGGTAACTATCGAACCTTACGACTTTTTTCTTGGGAGAAAGGATGAACAGGCGCACAGATTCCGATTTTCCGTGACGAAATGAGATTTCCTTGCTAATGTAGCAGGATTTAACCACAACTCATGGGACTTGCAAGAGACCGTCATGAAAATTACCTTCTGGGGCACAAGAGGTTCAATCGCATCCCCAGGGCCCGAAACCCTCATCTACGGCGGAAACACTACCTGCGTCGAGATGACCCTTTCCTCGGGTCGGACAGTCATCATCGATTCCGGCACGGGCATTCGCCGACTGGGAGACGCGCTGCTCAAGGAACGCAAGCATCTGGAGCTCACATTGCTGATCACGCACATTCACTGGGATCACGTTGTCGGCTTTCCCTTTTTTGAGCCGGTCTTTGACGCGAATTGCCGGATCGTGGTGGACGGCTGCCACAACGGAATCGACGGTTTGAGGCATCTCTTCAGCAACAGGCACGTGGACGGGACCTGGCCTATCAAGTTCGAAGATCTCAAGGCCGAGATTGTCGTGACAGGGGAGTTGCCCTCAGGAACAACGATCCTCGACGGCACCGAAGTTCGATCCCACCCGCTCCAGCATCCCCAGGGAGGACTCGGATTCAGGTTCATCGAGGAATCAGGTTCCTTTGTCTTCCTCACGGACAATGAACTGACAGAAGACGCGTGGAAGGGCACTGCAAAGAAGGATTTCATTGATTTCTGTCGTGACGCGGATCTCCTCGTTCATGACTGTCAGTATCTTCCTGAAGAGATGGAAGTACGGCGGGGATGGGGACATTCGGACCTGGATTCGGTCGCCGATCTCGCCATGGAGGCCGGGGTCAGGCGTTTGGTCCTCTTCCATCACGATCCCCGGCGTACGGACGAGGACGTTTCCGCAATGGTCGACCGATGCAAAGAGACGTTTAACAAAGCGGGCGTCCTGACGAGTGTCGAGGGAGCGCGCGAAGGGGCAACGCTCATGGTGTAATATAGACTTGCATGCATGAGAAGGTACAACCTCGCGTCCCTCGGAACATGAAAGCCCCCTCGCCCCAAACCTCATTCCCCGGAATGGTGGAGGGGGGATCTCCTTTGCACCCTCTCCCGCCAGGGGAGGGCAGGGTGATGAAGAATCGATGTGAGGTATCTCTCGCCACAGTCAGCCCCGGAGGCGGAGCCCCTTACGATGAGAATACCGGATTTAGAGAATCTATACGCGAAAACGGGAGTGTGAAATGCCTGATCCGATCAAGGTCACGCTATGCGGCGAGATTGCCACGGTGATGCTTGACCGCCCCAAAGCGTACAACGCTTTTGACCTGGATACCGTTGCCGGTTTTGCTGAACACATGATCAATCTCGCAGTGGATGAAACCGTCCGGGCCGTTGTGATCAGCGGCGAGGGCGATGCCTTTTGCGCGGGCGGAGACCTCAGATGGGCGATGGGATGGCCGGAAGGGCCGGCCTCCGCGTTCCACAACCTTGCCGCTCGCTACCACCAGTTGATACTGGAAATTCGTCGAATGCCCAAACCGGTCATAGCCGGCATCAACGGCATGGCTGCCGGAGGCGGATTCTCGCTGGCGCTCGCATGCGATTTCCGGGTGATGGAGCGATCTGCCGTGCTCCGACAAGCGTACACTTCCAACGGCCTTTCGATCGACGGCGGGGGGACCTTTACCCTGCCACGGCTGGTTGGGTTTGCCCGAGCCATGGAGATCTGCGCGTTTGATGAGCCCATATCCGCCGATCAGGCCCTTGAATGGGGTCTCGTGACGAGAGTCGTGGACGACGGCGCAGCGCTCCAGGAGGCAACGGTCATGGCCGAATCGCTCGCCCAGACCTCTTTGCAGTCCTTCAGGTATTCCAAATGGTTGCTCAACGATTCCTTCAACAACTCATTTGAGAATCAACTCGAGCTTGAGAGAGCAGCGCTGCGGAGCTGTGCCGCGCACAAGAACGGCCTGGAAGGAATGCAGGCTTTCCTGGACAAGCGCAAACCCCGGTTCAACGAATGATGGTGTTCACGTGTCCGGCAGAAGAAGCCGGCGTAGCACCGAGCACAGGCCTCCCCGAAGGAAGCTGATATGAAATTCGAAAATCTTGTGGCTGCCGCCACGATGCTGACAGTCAAGAGATTCGATGTGCTGTGGCTCAAGAAGACGCCGGTACGACCGCTGCCCGGTTTCGTTCCGCTTGGACCAGAAGCAGGCCGTCGGACTCACGGGTGAAGACCTCGCCGTTGAGCTTCATCATCCAGAGGCCGTGGTGCTCGTAGGGACGCTTGTCGATGTGCCAGGTCTTGGAGAACCCGAACAGGCCGATTGACAGGGACTCCTTGCCGATTTGTACGACGCCCCCTCTGACCGAAGTGCCGCCGGTACGGTAATCACCCCGGCCGCTGCGGTGGATGTTGATTATCGTGCCCTTATTACCGACCCACCGACCGGCAAAGACGAACTGCCCCGCGGGCAACGGCTTGGCTGAAGGAAACCTGAGAGCCTCCTTGATCCGGAAGGGAAGCGCGTAAAGTGCGAGCAGCACGCACGCGGCAAAGACGATCGTCCCGAAGGCTCCGAGGTTTCTCCCTAGCCGGAGAGTACGCTCCTTGTTGCGTCGCATTCGGCCGGCCCGCATCTTCTTCAGGTCGGAGTTTCCCATGACCCAGGCGGCGATGCCAAGGGGAAAACACAGAAAAAGCGAAAGAATGCCTAGGAGAAGGACGAGATCCGCGCGGCTTTCCACCAATGCCCCCGACGTGGAGGGTGAGACATCCACGCGGGAACCTCTCCCCGGCTCAATAGGCGCCGGATGCGCCGGCCGGACTCCCGACCGTCTTTCCGGTGGCAAGGCTTTCCCGTCCATAGCTCTCCGCTCTTCGTTGTCCCGATCAGACTATTATTTCATTAGACCACATCCGACCGAAGCGATCAATTGTTCTCAAGAGTCTGCCTTCGGCGTTCGCGCAACGGGGACAACCACAGACCAAGAACAAAAGAAGCCCGACGGAGGGGACTAACGGGTATGGCTCCATAAAGGAGGATACGGTCGTCCGTCGGGCGATTGCAAGGCTAGCTACGACATCATAAACCTACGTTCCCACCGTGTCAAGAAAGTTTTCAAAGAAGCGGCGGAACAGACCGAAATAGGTGAGCTCTGGGACGACCTGCAAGGTTCCCGATATACTACCCTGTCCGGGCTGTCCCGCTCCGTTACCAATCTCTGATCAACGTGACGAGCACCGGTGGAAGTTTGCGAACCACCCGCCTGACATCGCGGAGGAAGAGACTCCACCGCCAAGCCGAGGTGAGTACACGGGGCAGCGTCCAAGGATTCCTCCATAGGTTGCGGAACAAGGGGGGATCGGGTAGTGAGCTCGTACGAAGGTCGTCGGAAATCACCCGCAGGGCCGTAAAGGGAATTCCCAGCCTTCGGGATTCGAGCCCCATGGCATGGCTTTCCATATCCACGGCACAGGCCCCGGTATTCCGGTACAGTTGTTCTCGTTGCTCTCGCGGGAAGATGCCCCGATCTACGGTCACGATACGGCCTATCCTGCATGAACCGTATTCCGACCGGCAGGCCTTCTCGACTCGCCCCACAAGCTGCAACGACCACGCCACTGGATCATCGGGTGTCGTCTCTGACACAGTCTCCGACGCGACGATCAGGTCTCCCAGCTTGAGTTCCCGGTTCAGTGCTCCCGCAAGGCCCACGCTGAGGATGGCCGACGGCCGGACTTTGAGACTCCTGACAGCTTGAGCCGCTCGTGTCGGACCGATTCCCGATCTGACCAGGACCAATGGCGTATCTTCGAAGCAGGCGTGCCGGAAGGTAGCCTTTCCCTCCTTCCAGCGCTCACGCACCTCGACGCGATGGAGAAAGGGGGCGAGTTCCATGCCCATGGGAAAGACGAGGCAGATTGTGCGGTTTTCACTGTTCATCGATTGTTCGGCGGTATATAGTACCTCAATTGGCAAACGGGGACCAGATAATGTCACAGACGATCCTGGACGGAATTGACAAACGGATCCTCATGGAAATGCAAGGCGACTTCGACGAGTCGTCCGAACCTTATGCTCGGATGGCAGAGACACTGTCTATCACTGAAGACGAGGTGATCTGCCGGATCCGCCGAATGAAGGAAGAAGGGGTCATCCGACGGATCGGAGCGATGATCCGTCACATGGAAGCTGGGATCTCCTTCAACGGCATGGTCGTCTGGAAAGTCGAACCGGAGCGAATCGAAGAAGTCGGGCGGATGCTCGCGTCGTTCCCTGACGTGACCCACTGCTATGAGAGGATTCCCTTCGGCAAGACCGGAGGAACACTCTTTACCATGGTCCACGCCTCCTCCGAGGAAGGCTGTCTCGAAATCGTGAAACGAATGTCCGAGAGGGTGGGGGTGGAAGAGTACGAGATCCTCTTCAGTGAGCGGGAGCTTAAGAAGGTCAGTATGACCTATTTTCGCGAAGACGACGGCCGGCATGGGTGAACGCAAGCCCGTAGTTACGCGAGGTCACGGCTCTCTGCCAACGCGTCATTGCCCCCAGTGAGACGACGAAGCGATATTATTCCCGCCTTGTCGGAGATTACTTCGTTCGGAGAACCGAAGGACCGGCACTGCGTGTTACTTGGGCGCTACGGATCCCCCGTACTGAGCGATGACGGTGAGCGCTGCGGAGCGACATCGTCGCGTGAAATGATTTGCAGGGACAAACCGATCATCTTCATGACAAGTGTGAGGTTCGTAATCGATGAGGAAAAACGAGATATCGGAAGCACTTTTTGCCCAGTCCAAGAAAGTGATTCCTGGGGGAGTCAATTCTCCCGTTCGGGCCTTCAAGGCGGTGGGGCTGCCTCCGCGGTTCATCCGTTCCGGTAAAGGATCGAAGATCATCGACGAGGACGGCAACGAGTTCATCGATTACGTCGGTTCCTGGGGCCCGCTCATCCTGGGTCACGCCCATCCGGAGGTGCTTGAAGCCATCAACACCGCCATGAAGGACGGGACGTCCTTCGGCGCGCCCACGCGTAGGGAACTGGAAATGGCTCGCGCGATCACCGAAATGGTGCCGACGGTGGAAATGGTGCGCCTCGTCAATTCCGGCACCGAAGCGGTCATGAGCGCAATTCGGCTCGCCAGAGGCCACACCGGCAGGGACAAGATCATCAAATTTGCCGGATGCTACCATGGTCATTCGGACGGGCTGCTGGCGCGGGCAGGCTCGGGAGCCCTGACGCTTTCAGTGCCCGATTCTCGGGGGGTCCCCAGCGCCACGGTCGAGCAGACGGTTATCCTCCCCTTCAACGACCTGGATGCGGTTCGGTCGCAGATGGAGAGGACTCGCCGTTCGACTGCCGCGGTGGTGGTTGAACCGGTGGCCGGAAATATGGGCGTGGTGCCGCCCAAAGAGGGTTTCCTGGCCGGACTTCGGGAACTCTGCACGCGCGACGGCGCACTGCTGGTATTCGACGAGGTGATCACCGGGTTCCGGGTTGCGGCGGGCGGCGCTCAAGAACTCTTCAGCGTGCAGCCGGATCTGACGTGCCTGGGCAAGATCATCGGCGGCGGCCTGCCTGTGGGGGCGTTTGGCGGGCCTGCCGCTATCATGTCGGACCTCGCGCCGGAAGGAGGGGTGTACCAGGCGGGCACCCTCTCGGGGAATCCGCTGGCGGTGGCGGCCGGCTTGGCCGCGCTGGGCGTCCTTCGGAGAGACAACCCTTATCCCTCATTGGAGCGCCGAGCATCCACGCTAGCTGACGGGATCGATTCAATTCTGACGGAAAAAGGTATTGCTCATACCGTCAACAGAGTCGGTTCCATGTTTTCGCTTTTCTTTCACGAAGGGGCCGTCTCAAACTTTGAGGACGCCTGTAAGGCCGACCGGCAGCAGTTCACCCGATTCTTCGGCAGGATGATCGAAGAGGGGGTGTACATCGCTCCATCGCCATTCGAAGCCTGGTTCGTGAGCACTGCCCATACGGACGAGGATGTGGACAAGACCCTCGATGCAGTACGTAAGAGCCTGGGAAAGTAAGAGGGAGCCTCTTTGGCTGAGAAAACCAGGCGCAAGGGTGTGGCGCGGCACGGGGCTACTACAGAACAAACGTCCCGACTCAGGCCCTGTCACCGGATGGGGGAAGGCAGGGGTCCTCTTTGTGGCACGTATGCTAAAATCGTAGCACCTCGGAATTCTTGTTGATTTTACAGATTTCCTCGATTATGATGTGCCGTTAGGGTAAAGAGTGTGGTTTTGCTGGTCCAACTAAGCCCCATCGCAGTAGTCAAGATTTCACATAGCGGCCGGGCGTCCGGGCGACTCAAAAGCTGAAGATCAGCCGGGGATTCGGGTCTGATCCTGATGCCAGAGGTGTGAAAAGTAACCGATAATGGAGTAGTCTTTTCGAAGTCCAGCAAGGAGGTTAATGATGGACAAGCCCATTGAGGTTCCCGAAAGGTTGGCAATGAAAGGCGTCTCACGACGGGACTTCATGAAGTTCTGCGGCTTCATGGCCACCGTCTTGGGACTGCCCATGTCCTTCGCTCCCAGGATCGCGGAGGCGGTCGCGAAGAAGCGCCCGACGGTGGTGTGGATCCAGATGGCCGAGTGCACCGGGTGCACCGAGTCCTTTATCCGCACTACCTATCCTTGGGCCGCGGACATCATTCTTGACGTGATCGATCTCGCCTACCACGACACCGTTATGGCTGCCGCAGGCGATCAGGCGGAGCAGATTCTCGAAGACACCGTCAAGAAGAACAAGGGCAAGTACATCTGCGTCGTCGAAGGTGGAATCCCCACCAAGGACAACGGAGTCTACCTGAAGATTCACGGCAAGACAGGCGTTGACGTGGCCAAGGAGGTGGTCAAGAACGCCGCAGCGACCGTCTGCGTGGGCAACTGCGCATGTTTCGGAGGCGTTCAGGCTGCCAAGCCAAATCCCACTCAGGCCAAGAGCGTCAGCGAAGTGACGGGCGTAAAGACGGTCAACATCTCCGGCTGTCCACCCAACGCGGACAACATGGTGGCCACGGTTGTTCACTACCTGCTGCTGGGCAAATTGCCGCCCCTCGACGACAAGGGCAGGCCGCTGTTTGCCTACGGGTACCTGATCCACGACAACTGTCCCCGGCGAGGTCACTTCGAGAACGAAGAGTTCGTCAAGGAGTTCGGTGACGAGGGAGCAGCCAAGGGCTTCTGCCTCTACAAAGTCGGCTGCAAGGGCCCGGAGACGTACAACAACTGCCCGAAGATCAAGTGGAATCAGGGAACCAACTGGCCCATTGGCGCGGGTCACCCCTGCATCGGCTGCAGCGAGCCCAACTTCTGGGATGAGATGAGCCCCTTCTATGTCGAGAAATAACGGAGATAGGGGTCAAGAACCGAAAACATACTCGACGAAACGATTTCTTTGAAAAGGAGCGATACAATGGCAAGAGTCGTAGTTGACCCCATTCCGAGAATTGAGGGTCACCTCCGAATCGAGGTAGAAATCGAGAAGGGCAAGGTCAAAGACGCCTGGAGTAGTGGAACGCTGTTCAGGGGACTTGAGATCATCCTCCAGGGAAGAGATCCCCGGGATGCTCATCTGCTGACCCAGCGCTCCTGCGGCGTCTGTACGTTGGTTCATTCATTGGCCTCGGTCAGGGCCGTCGAAAACGCTCTGAAGATCGAGATACCCCCCAATGCAAGGATCGTGCGGAACCTCTGTCATGCGGCGCAGAATGCTCATGATCATTCCGTTCACTTCTATCAACTCTGTGCACTGGACTGGGTGGACGTGGTCTCCGCGCTGAAGGCGAGTCCCAAGAAGACAGCCAAGCTGTCGGACAACGTCAGCGGCCGGCCGCAGAGTTCGGCCTACTATTCAGCGCTCAAATCCAAGCTGAAGTCCTTCGTGGATTCCGGTCAGTTGGGACCCTTCGCCAACGCCTACTGGGGACATAAAGCGTACAAGCTTCCGCCGGAAGCCAACCTGATGGCCGTCGGCCATTATCTTGACAACCTCCGTCAACAGGTCTTCGCCGCACAGTTGACTGCTATCTGGGGCGCAAAGAACCCGCATCTGCAAGGACACCTCCCGGGCGGTGTGACCGTCATCGAGCAGCTCAACGCGGACCGTATCTCTCAGTACCTGTACCTCCTGCGTGAGCAGATCAGGTTCATCGAAGATGTCTACATTCCCGATCTGCTCGCGGTTGCAAGCTTCTACAAAGACTGGACCAAGTACGGTGGAAACGCGAACTTTTTGGCCTACGGCGACTTCCCCGAAGGCCCCGACGAGCCGAAGAGCTTCTACTTCCCGCGCGGCGCGGTTGTCGGCGGCAAGCTCAAGCTGATTCCGGTGGATCCTCAGAAGATCACCGAAGATGTCGCCCGTTCGTGGTACGAGGGCAACACCAACCTCAATCCCGCGGTCGGCGAGACCAAGCCGCTCTCAGGAGACGCGCTCAAGGGCGCAGTACCCGACACCAAGTCGAAGGACGGCAAGTACTCTTGGCTCAAGGCCCCCCGCTATGGCGGCAAGCCCATGGAAGTGGGTCCATTGGCGCAGGTCCTCGTTGCCTACCTCGGTGGGAACAAGGAGATCAAATCCTCCGTCGATATGGTATGCAAGAAGCTGAGCGTGAAGCCCACGGCTCTTCTGTCGACGCTCGGCCGGATCGGCGCCCGCGGCATCAAATGCCTGGTGAACACCAAGCGCGCGGAAAAGTGGTGCATGGATCTCATCGAGAACATCAAGAAGGGGGACACCAAGACCTTTACGGCGTACAAACTCGACGAGACAGTCAACGGCCAGGGCATGGGCCTCAACGACGTTGCACGCGGCTCGCTTGGACACTGGGTCAATATCGAGAAGGGCAAGATCAAGAACTACCAGCAGGTGGTTCCTTCCACATGGAACCTCGGGCCCGAGGACAGGAAGGGCCAGAAAGGCCCCGTGGAGCACGCCCTGATCGGGACGCCTGTTGCGGATCCCAAAAAGCCTCTCGAGATCCTCCGAACGGTCCACTCCTTCGACCCGTGCATCGCCTGCGCGGTTCACGTGATCGATCCGGAAAGCAATGAGGTCTACAAGTTCAAAGTATCCTAACGGGAAACCTGTCCATCAATTGCACGGACGGCCTTTTGGCCGTCCTTTTTTTTGCATGGTGAACCATATTGAGATTAGGGCCCAAGAATAACCATCCCTGTTGCCTCTCCCGCCAAGGCCTAACGGTTGCAGCAGGTGACAAACGTCCCCTCCGCATAGAATCGCGCTTATGGACAAGGCGCCAGCGGCACCCGGCCGGTCTCTTATACCGATGCCCTTTCTCATGAGCGCTACCATTTCGCAAAAAACCGCTCACTCGGTGGCCCATACATGAGCACTGACCACGCCTCGCCGCGGTCAGTAGCTTGTCCATCTTCCATAGGGCACAAACGTGGGGTGCCACGGATCTGCTATGGCAGTTCCGTGTCTTCATGCTCCGATCCTATGGCACTTATGTGATCGGTCATTGGTATTATGCAGCCCTCGGTGCGGATTCCAAGGTTCCGGAGCGACGGGTAGGAACGGCATCTTGCCGCTTAACCAGTTCACCGAGGATCAAGCTTACCCATTGTCTCGCGGAGGTAAAAGGGCGATTTTGGGGAGAGGGTTAAAGTGAGGCGGCTTTCAGGTCCGCGTCCCCCGCGATTGTGCCTTTCGACGCACGAGAGTTCGTTTGAGACCGGACGCGCCTCCGCAAGGCCAACTGACTGCTATAACGCATTCGCCTGCACGTCTATGGTGGCGGTCTCCTTGAGTCGGCGGAGCCATCCCTCTAGGAATTCCCGCTGTCGAAGGTCCTTTATCCATTTGGCGAATGCTTGAGCCTCTTTCGCGTAACGTTCGTCACTGGCTCGTTCGATATCGCTCAGCCGGACCACTGCGACACCACCGGTGACGTCTATAGGACTGGGGAAGACGGGAGAGGCCTTGGAAACTGTGGTGAGCATCTCAGTCACTTCGGGGGCGTTTCCGAGCCGGGGCACGAGACCGGTTGTTCGCGTGACGGGATCGAGTTTCTCCCAGGAAACGCCGAAGCGGGTGGCCACTTCCTCGGGCTTTTGATGCTCTTTTTCCAGCGCGTCCAGGATCTTCTCGGCCTTCTTCCTCGCCGCGGCGATCGCTTGCTCCTCGAGGAAATCCTTTTCAACCGATGCACGGACCTCGTCGAGTTGGGGCACTCGGGCGTCAATGACCTTTAGAACTTTCATGATGACATAACGATCGCCCATTCTGACGAGCTTTGATATCTCGCCCGCCTTGAGTTGAAAAGCCTCGTCCATGAGTCCCTTGTCATTGCCGATACCTGGAATTCCCCCCGCTTTGGTCACGAAATCGGCCTTTTTCGTGGCTAATCCGAACTCTTTTGCCGATTCTTTGAGCTTCTCGGTTCGGTAGACCCTCTCGTAGAATTGGTCAGCCAGATTTTCGATTCGGCGCCGTGCTTTCTGTTCGGTCAACTTGGCGACGATGTCCCCTTTGACGTCCTCGAATTTTTTTTGTTTCTCGGGCTTTTTCTCCTCCACCATCACCAGCTGCCACCCCTGCTTCGTGAGTATGGGCTCCGAGACTTCTCCTACATCGAGTGAAAAGGCCGCCTTTTCCAGTTCAGGTTGCAGTGTCCCTCGGGTGATAAATCCGAGATCTCCGCCTGTCTTTGCGGTTTGTTCATCTTGCGAGACCTCGGCTGCAACTTTCTTGAAGTCTTTGCCGCCTTTTATTTCTGCGAGGATTTTCTCTATCTTTTTCTTTACTTCCTGGATCTTCGAAGCATCAGGCTTTACCGCTGGCTTCTCATCGGTTGCGGCCGACCCAGGTATCTTCAGGAGGATATGTCTCACCCGGACCTTCTCAGGTATGATGAATTCTTTAGGGTGGTTCTCGAAATATTCTTTTGCTTCGTCATCACTTACGGAGATCCTGTCCTTGATGTTTTTCCAAGAGAATGCCACGTATTCGAGGTCCACGGCCGGAGGGATTTCGTACTTGGCCTGATTTTTCTTGAAGAAGTCCTCGAGCGCCTGGTTTTCAGGAACTGTCTTTTCCTTCATATCGGCCGACTTCACAAAAATCGCCGCGAGTTGGAGCTTGTCGTTCTGGAAATGCCAGAGTCGCTTCACTTCTGCAGGCTCCGTCTTGACTCCGTCGGTGAGTGTGCCAACGATCTGCTCCTCGAGGAGTTGCTTCCTTCGCAGCGTCTCGTAAGAGGCCGGGCTGAGCTTGATCTGTCGGAGGTACTCCTGGTACAGGTAATCGTCGAAAACCCCGTTTCTCGAAAAGATAGGGGTGTTCCGGATATCCTTGACCAAGTCCTCATCGGTGACGAACATGCCGAGACGCCGCGCCTCGTCCAAGAGCAGGATCTGACTGACAAGTCCGTCGAGAACCCTTTTCCTGAGGTTGAGCTTCTTGGGTAGATCAGGCGGCATTGCACCTCTGAAGCGGAGCCTGATCTTTTCCAACTCACTGGTGTAAACGGTGTTGAAATAATCGTAGGTGATCACCGTGTCGTTGACTTTGGCTACATAGTCGCGGCTCTGCTCGCCGGGTCCGGACCATCCGTACCAGAAAATGAAAGTGACGATAATCCCGCCGAGTGCGGCCTTGATCAGCCACGATTTGGCGTGTTTCCTCATCAGATCGAGCACGACATTCTCCTTTCCCGGTACGCGATTTACGAGGTGGGATCATAAGGATTCGAGGCACGCTTGTCAACGCCCTCCTTGACCCAGAACCCACCGGCTGATTCTTGCGGATGGGTATTGGGCGATCCATCACGCGCAGGTGCTCGGCTGTTCTCCCCACCGTGATCGCGTTGACGACTCAGCATTGCATAATCGGCCACATTTTACGGATTTTCCGCGGTTTCGGCAAGGCTTTCCCTTCCAGGCCACCGCAGCCCCCGTCCGCTGATTCCCCTTTGGGCACTCCCTCCGGCAGGCACCCCCCAATGGCCGCACGATGCGACTTTGAATGATCTCCGTGTCTGCCCCGGACTTCGATCCTGGGTTCGGCAGAGTGATAAGTTGGGTCGATTTGGGTTATCCTTGCGTCGCGAGACTTGCCGGTCATTCGGCACAGTGTTTCTGAAATCCAGTGCCGGGTAGCGAGCACGGCAATGGCATTGCCACGCAAGGAGACCGTCGGTACGGAGGAGATCATTCGTGGAACTTGACGTGAGATTTGACTGTTCGGAAGTTGACTGGAAGCGTGTTTCCGAAACGTTGAGACGAGTCGGAATGGAGTATCACGAACCTGACGTCCATAAGAGAGCATTTCAGAACAGCCATACCACCGTATTTGTCTATCAGGCCGATCAATTGATCGGATTTGGGAGGGCAATTTCAGATGGGTCGTATCAAGCTGCAGTATATGATGTTGCCGTCGTTCCCGAATTCCAACGGCAGGGTATCGGAACGACCATTATGAAGACCATTTTGGCTTATCTGTCCCAGTGCAACTTCATCTTGTATGCCGCTCCGGGCAGGGAGGACTTCTATCGAAAACTCGGGTGGCGAAAGATGAAAACGGGAATGGCTTATTTCAAGGATGCAGAAGAAAAGGCGAGAAAGGGATTGACGGAATAAGCCGATGCACGCATGCCCGCCCGTGACTTGGCCGCCCCTTGTGCAGGCGCTTCTCCCAGAGACCTGGACGTTCTCCGAACGCCCGCTCGTCGTGGGGGTTCAGGATTGGGCGGCAAAGCAGACGTGGTATAATATTTTTTTCTCAAAGATCTGTGAGCGTAGCTGCAGGGAGTAATGGTAATGGCAATTGCCCGTATCCTGATCGTGGAAGACGAAATGCTCATTGCTGAGGATCTGGCCTGCTCTCTGGAATCCCTCGGCTTCGAGATCACCGAGACGGCCACTAGAGGTGAGCAGGCCCTCCGGATCGTTGAAGAGCTCGCCCCCGACCTGATTCTGATGGACATCAAGCTGAAGGGCGAGATCGACGGTATCGAGGCAGCCGAACAGATCCTCTCAAGGTTTGATATTCCGATCGTTTATCTCACCGCGTACGCAGAGGAGGACTTGTTTGAACGAGCAAAGAGGACGGCGCCGTATGGGTATATCGGGAAGCCATTCGGTGCAATGGATTTGAGAAACACGATCGAGGTGGCTCTGCACAAGCATGAGGCGGACAAGAGAGTGAAAGAAAGTGAGGAGAAATATCGCACTCTGGTGGAGACGGCTCCAGACGGGATCGTTGAGATTGATGCGGTTGGGAGGATCGCCGCCTTCAATTCAGCCTACTGCCGGATGCTTCAGTATGATGCTGACGAGCTGACCGGCAAATCGATACTGGATCTTGCTGAGAATGATCGGGTAGCGGAGAGCCTTGGGAACTATTTGGAATCTTTGGTTCGAGATCATCCTGAACCAACTCCTTGGTTCGGGAGAAATGTTACGAAGACAGGAAGAACCATAGATGTGCAGGCAGCCTGGAACTACAAACGAAACAGCCAGGGAAATATAATAGGGTTCATCGCCGTGGTGACGGACATTACCGAACCGAAGAAAGCTGAGGAAGCTCTCAGAAAAGCGAATAGGGAATGGGCACGAACCTTCGACGCGGTCCCCGATCCCATAATGATCTTGGACACCAACCATAGAATAGTCCGCGCAAACAAGGCAATGGCGGAGGGCCTCGGCGTAACTCCGCAACAGGCGATCGGTATGACGTGCTACGAGGCCGTCCACGGCGAAAACGCTCCTATAGCCTCGTGTCCCCATTCCAAACTACTTGCTGACGGCAAGGAACACTCAGCCGAGATTGAGGAACCGCGACTTGGTGGAGTATTCCTTGTAAGCGTTTCTCCTCTGCATGGAGAAGATAGTGAATTGGTCGGATCAGTCCATGTGGCTCGCAAAATCACCGGAAACCGTTTGAGCGTACATTCAGAGGAATAGGTCGCGCGATTCCGGGTTCAGGTGAAATCGCATGCGGATCGTGCCCCGAAGGCGTAGTCCCTGGCGGTCCCAGGGCACGCCCTTGACGACGTTGACTTTCCACGGCCCCGCGGCCTCAGAATCTTGAGGATGGCCGGAGTAACGACTCCCGAGCACCAGGCTGCAAGGGGGAGGTCCTGAGGAAATGAAACCTCCTGTTTTTCGTTCGTCCGCGTAGACGAACGGAACGGCCACACGTTGAAATAGTGATGGGCGTTCCCATTCGCCGTGGAACATGAAAGGGGATATCGGCTTCCGGAAAGAGGTCCTGCATAAGAGGCGGAAGGGAATACGGCGAGAAACGTTCCTTGAAATTGGATTCCCGCTGGCAACTTTGGTAACATCCATCCTGAGTGTTCCTGGAGAGGCTGTACATGGATATAGACGACGTCCCGATTCCCGTAATAAAGGACTTCTGCCGTAGGTGGAACATCGAAGAGTTTGCCCTCTTCGGCTCCATTCTCAGTGGCCACATGGAGCCGGAGAGTGATGTGGATGTCCTCGTGACGGTCGGCGGCGATACCCGGCTGACGCTGTACGACTGGGTGGAGATGGCGAACGAACTGAAAGAGATATTCGGCCGAGAAGTCGACCTCGTTTCCAAATCCGGTTTGCGTAATCCATTCCGCAGACATGAAATCCTCCGGACCCAGAAGGTGATATGTGCCTCAACCGGCTCATGATCCGGCTCATCTCTGGGACATGCTTGACGCTGCGCGATCCGTGCTCCGATTTGTGGGCGAGAGAAATTTCGATGAGTACCTGGAAGATGAATTGTTGCAGGCGGCAGTGGAGCGTCGGATCGAGATAATCGGGGAGGCAGCCCCCAGGGTCTCCGACGAGTTCAAGGAAGCGCATCCCGAGATTCCCTGGCACGGCATCATCGGTCAGCGCCACGTTCTTGCCCACGAATACGGAGAGATAAACGAGAGGATCATATGGAACGTGATAAAGGAGAGCGTACCCGGGTTGATTGAGATACTTGAGCCCCTCCTACCACCTATCCCCGGTGAATGATCAGGACCTGGCTAGGGTAACCACAATCAAGGTGCATCTTAAGACATATTCTCCGTAGTACATCACCGTTATTCCGCCTCCCCCACATCCCTTTCCAACAACCTTGGATTTTTTCACATCAACTTGTGCTGGTCTTTCGGGTGCTATTCTTGGTCGTAGGGGGCCCTTGACGACGTTGACTTTCCACGGCCCCGCGGCCTCAGAATCTTGCAGATGGCCGGAGCAGAGTCCCCACCAGCTTCGATCGCTGATCATCCGGCCTCATGCCTTGACAAGATTGGGGAGGCTCTATTAACCTTCCGACCTGGTGGGAAGCGATCTGTTCCATCATGAGCAGCAGCACATCATGCTCGTGAGGATCTATCCTTCAAGTCTCTTTCAGACGTTCCGCTCGTGTGGGGTAGACGGCAACCGGATTAGGCTGCAACGGTACAATCTCTAATTGGCAACAAACGGTAATATCGTGGCTTGAAATCCTGTTAGGTATGGGTCAGCATGCTGCGCCCACATTTCCGACAAAAAGCGTGTTTGAGACAACACTCAACGGGAACAGTCGGTGGTACGGCTGAGTCTTGTGGTGAGGAAACCGGTCGGCTCGGAAGATCAGGCAGGATGGATGAGAGCAGAGAGGCATTCTCTGTGCCTGTGTAGTTGAGAACTCGTTCATTCTTCTTGGGGCCTTGGGGCCATTCTGGTGGAAGCCTCGTGAATGAGGAAGGAGGGCGGAATGAGGCGAGCAAGCGACGGCAGTCCCCGCGAAAAAAAGGTATCAGGTCCCCAGATGTCCTCCGTTCGGGCTATCACAGCGAGGATCCTGCTGCTCCTGGTCTTGGTACTGCTGCCATCGTTTGGTGCGGCGAAGGACAAGGCCGCACTCAACGAGCAACTCATCGAAGCGGCAGACCGTTGGAATGTGGGCCAAATGAGGACTCTGCTGGCCAAAGGGGCTAACCCAAATGCCCGAAACAACGACGGCATGACGCCGCTGTTTTTTGCATCGTTCAAAGGAGACCGAGACCTTGTTAAGCTACTGGTACAAATGGGCGCAGATACCAGCGTAAAGGATACGAATGGCAGGACGCCCCTCATGCTGGCTGTGCTGCAGGGTCATGAGGACATTGTGAGATTACTTGTGGAAAACGGTGCAGATATCGGATCAAAGGACAAGGATGGTTTCACCGCCTTGATGCAGGCTGCCTTCGAGGGCCAAGAGACCATTGTGAAGCTGCTTGTGGGGAAGGGGGCCGACGTTCGCGTAAAGGGCCCATCGGGCATGACGGCGCTGATGTTGGCTGCCGGAAAAGATCACCTAAAGATAGTCAAGGAACTCTTGGAGAAAGGGGCTGATGTCAATGCAACCGACACGGGTGGCAGGACGCCCTTGATGGCGGCTGCCAAGACCGGGCAGATCGGCACATTGCGGCTTCTTGTCCAGAAAGGGGCTGATGTCAATGCAAAGGACAAGTTTCGCCGGACGGCCCTTTGCAGATCCGCCAAGAATGGTCACGTGGGAGCGGTGAAGTTCCTCCTCGCGAAAGGCGCTGAGGTGAATGCGAAGGACAAGAATGGCTGGACGCCACTAATGTTGGCTGCTCGTAGGGATCACTTGGATGTCGCGAGACTGCTCAAAAAAGAGGGAGCGAAAGAAACCCTGTGGGACGCGGCTTGTCTTGGAGATCGGCAACAGGTCCAGCACTTGATACGGCAAGGCGTTGACGTGAATGCAAGAGAGGGATATGGGGGAACCGCCCTTATGGCTGCTGCGGACAAAGGCCATCTGGACGTAGCGAAACTCCTTGTAGCCAACGGCGCTGCGATTAATGCAAAGGACGAGTTTGGCACCACCGCCCTTTCGATTGCTGCCGATCGAGGTCACCTGGAGCTGGTTAGACCTCTTCTGGAGAGGGGCGCTGATATCAACACCATAGACGAGTATGGCAGGACGGCGCTGATGCTAGCTGCCAACAAGGATCGCCAAAACGTTGTTAGACTCCTTTTGGCGAAGGGCGCTGATGTCCATCCGAAGGACAAACATGGGTGGACAGCGCTCATGCGGGCCGCCAGAAGAGGAAACTTGGAAGTGGCCACATTTCTCCTGCAAGAAGGCGCTCGGATCAACGCGAAGGACAATTACGGCATAACGGCGTTGATGCAGGCTGCCAAGGAAGATCAGGCGGACGTTGTGCGCCTCTTCTTGGAAAAGGGCGCTGATGTAAACGCGAAAGACAAGCATGGTTGGACGGCCCTCATGAGGGCCGCCAAGCTAGGTGGGCTGAAGACAATGGAGATGCTCGTGGGCAAGGGGGCCGACGTCAACGCTACGGACGAATACGGCGGGACAGCGCTCATGGTTGCTGCAGGCCTAGGCCCTCCGGATGCCGTGAAGGTGCTTCTGGACAGCGGGGCCTATACCGATGCTCGCACCCGAAAAGGCATAACGGCTCTCAGCCTTGCGGAGGCCAGGGGTGCCCCGGAAATCGTGAAGCTCCTCAAGGCACATGGAGCCAAGCGATAAAACGGCTTGATGTGGCGCTTGGGACAATTTGCGGCTCGGGGTTCTGGGGGAGGAATCAGGAACTCTGAAAGGCTAGAGTACCACGCTGCCCGTAGCTTAGATCCAATCGGAGACTGTGTGGCCGGTGCTTAGCGGACCGCCCGTGGGGTGGTGTTGAAGTCTCCGTAGACTCTTAGGGGACGCCCTTTACGACATTAATGCTTCACTGCCCCGCGGCCCTGGAATCCTGTGGATGGCCGGAGCAGAGCCTCCCGAGTGAGGACGTGAAACGGGAACGCTCCAAGGCAAGGGAAAGCGGGTATTCCCCTTTTGTGCTGTCCGTGAGGTTTCTCACAACGTGTTGAGCCGCGGCACTGTGAGCCAAAGATGGCTTTTATCAGGTCGAGGAGTATCGGGCGTCTAAGAAGCTGGTCGAACGGGTCTGCGCACGCCTTCCGGCAGGAACCCCTGAGGACAGAAGACAGCACTGTGTACGGGACCCGAATTCATGCTTCGGGCTCCCCGGCACGAGAGCCCACAGAAAAAGTAGTATGTCCCCTTTTTTTTTTCTTCGTATGCCTGGAGATGCTCCGCCCGGCCTTCGGGCCGCTCTTCCAGGTTTGCCGCACTTAGTCTCGGATCGCCATCATGATACGGAGCACGTACCAGAATAGCAGCGCCACCGAGGCAAAGAGTTGGAGAGACGCGGCCACGTACTGATCGGTAGAGAAATTGTGAATCACGTTCGAGGTATCATAGAGGATCGCGGCGCTCGCCAGTCCTACCATGACCACGGAGAAGATGAGCCCGAGCTGGAATCCGAAGATGACGCTGCAGACGATCAAGCCCAGCGCGATCAAAAAACCGACCGTCAGAATGCCGCCTAGGAAGGAAAAGTCTTTCCTGGTGGTAAAGGCAATTATGGTCAATCCGAGGAACATAAAGCCCGTCAATATGGCAGCGTTCGGCAGGACGCTCGGACCCGCGTAAAAGGCGGCGATATAGAGCAGTGGAACAAAGATGATCGCCTCCGCCACCACGAACAGTGCGAGCCCCAAGTACTGCACCCCCATTGAGGCCGTGCCCTGTGCGAGGCTACTTGCCATCCAGCCCACAATCATGAACGCGCCGAGAATGGCGAGCCACGCATATGAAGTGGAGGAGATTAGTTTGAGCATTGCAGGGGCAAGGGGCGAATTCACCAGGAAGACCTCCAAAACCACGAACGCTGCAATTGCGCCGGCCAAATGTGCATAGGTCTTCCGAATGAACATTGCTCTGGCTTCAGGGTCGGCCTGGGCCACGGGATAACCGGTAGCTTCCAAATATGTAGTCATCTCAATACCTGCCTCGTTTCAGGGGTATATTGTGGGACTCTTCGTCCGGAATTATGCTGCGGTCCGGTCTCTTCAGGGACGGGTGCCCTGGAATTGGGTCTGGGCAGTGTCCCTTTGAGACAGATGAAGCCCCAGGATGGCTCCTCACCAGGCCCGAGATAGACAAAACCGGGGGCATGTTGCCGAAAAAACTCCGTTTCTGCTGTCTCTCAGCGTACCTCACCGCCCGCCCCCCGTCAACGAGAAAAGTCTTGCTTGCCCTTACCCGAGAACGACTTGATAGCAAAGGCAGACGGGGAGGGCCCCAGCCCCATGGACTCGCCACCTCTGAACCTGATGCCCTGCTTACTGTTCGAGCTTGATCAGAGGCTTGATGGGTCTTTCAATTGAAGACTTCGTTCTCGCAGCCACGGAACCCGGATTACAGCAGGTTGTGCACAAAAGCATGGCTATGTTCCTGTCCAAGATCGCTCAGATCGTCTTTCAGGTGCCTTCCCGTCCATTTCCAAAGGAAAACGGACATTCCTCTTTTGTGCTGTTCCGATAAGCGCTTGTGGTGGAATTCCGCGTGCGGAATTCGGCGTACACCATAGTGAATTCCCTTTGGACTTTCCTTTGGGTCCGCGGGTCCGTCTGCGGAACAGTCTGGCAAGCTCGGTTTGCAGCGGAGTCATGATATCATCTCTTTCAAGGGGTCTACTGCTTCGTTTGTGGAGACGCAAGATCTCGGCGTGGTTTGCTCCTATCCCATTGTTCAGGAATTCGCGGAGGCACGACTCATGCTACTTGATCCGTAACCGTACCCGAAAGAACCAGACTCGTTTGTCAAGAATTGGGTGTGGTGTACCCGGAACTCCCGGAACTCCCACAGGACTCGCGGACCTCCGCGATGTCCTGGTGACGGAACCTGGGCGCAATCATCTGTTGGGCCCCTTTTTCATGATTCCGTTCCTCAGGTCTTGCTGTGCTGTCGGTGTGAGTCGGACGGCCCATGTGTAATGAAGACTCTACCTACCTTATTCTCTGCTTGTATACAGGATTCCATGAAATTCTGGTTCTTCTGCCCTTGACAATCTGCTCGATAGTGAACATAAGCCCACTCAAAGGAAAAGAAGCAAGCCTGATTAGCTGAAGAGGATAGCGCTTGCCCAATGACAATATCCCACATATGGATGGTGCCTTCGAAAAGCCTCACCAAAGGAGAATTGCATGTCTAACCTACAGAAGTATTTTCTGGCATTTCACGATGTGATCAAGCTTACCAATTTTGAAGACAATCAGATTTTGCGAGACAAACGCGACATGCTCCTAGAAGAACTCGCCAATCGTTTACCGGCCGACACTCCTCCGTTCGCGGCTTTTGACCAAGGGAGCTACGCTATGAATACCGGAACTAACCCGAAAGACGGCAACTACGACATTGACGTAGGGTTAGTGTTCGATCGCACCAGCTCCGACTATCCGGATCCCGTCGAGCTAAAGAAGATTGTTAGAGATTCGCTTTCCCAGGGCAAGCGGACGATCCACATTAGACGCCCCTGTGTTACAGTGGAATATATGAAACAGGACACGGTCGACTATCACGTTGATTTGGCAATTTACGCCAAGCGTCCTGGGGAAACCGTTCTCGATCTTGCCAAAGGCAAAGAGTTTTCGGCACCAGACCGACGTGTTTGGGAAAGATCCGATCCAAAGGGCCTGATTTCCGTGATAAAGAACTGTCAAGCCGACGAAGATGATAGGGCACAAATGCGTAGATGCGTCCGATACCTAAAGCGTTGGCGCGATCATAGGCTGATTTCCGGTAAGCCTTACAGTATTGCTCTCACCTGTGCCGTCCATCGCTGGTTTCAACCCGACAAGGACTTCTTCACTACAAAATACAATGACTTGAACGCGTTGCTGTCGTTTGTGGAGTCAATGCTTTACCAGTTCGACCCTAACGGGCGGCTGGTTATCGAACTTCCTATTGAACCTTACAACGATCTTAACGGCGGGATGACAGATGTCCAGATGCAGGCATTCAAGGAAAAACTTGGCGAGCTCAAGGATGCTCTAAGAAAGGCACACGAGGAAGACCTTGTAGAAGATGCGTGTCGCATTCTCCAGAAGCATTTTGGAGATGAGTTCCCAATTCCCGACAAGAAAGACACCGCGAAAAAGGCTGCAACCGCCGGATTTGTACCTGCAGGAGTAAGTGCATAAAGTTGGACGTATTTGATTTTGAAACGTCTCTACGTTGCCATGACGACATTACTTCCGTTCAGCAGGTCGACCTTGAGAATCTGCCTGCGCGAATGAACAAAGAGCTCCATCCCCTCACCAAAGCTTTTCTGTGCGATGTCCGGGTGTCCACACTGACATACGAGCTTGTAATAGGTGAACCAACACGGTTTCCGAGAAGACTACCGTACATCTATTTGGCGAGCCCTCAACAACATGGCTTTCATAATCACGTGAATCATTCCGGGCGGATTTGTTATGATGCCGACTCTGGCGGCTCGTTTATTGACGTTCAAAAACCTCAGGCGGTCCTGCATCAGGCAATTGATCTTGCCATACGGACTCTTGGTTCGAGCCTGTCCGGAGATCTGACCGATCTCTGCGAGGAGTTCGAGGGATATTGGAGGTCATTGCCAGACTGTCTGACAGTACGCTGTTTCTTCAAGCCTTCAGCACAGCAAGAGCAGATCAAGGCTCTGTGTGATCCCACGTCCAAGCAAAAGCACCTCCCCACAGCATTCTACAAAGGGAACTTAAGCGAAAGTTACGGATTTCATTCCAGATTTAGGAACCTGCAGTCCGTAAATGCCTGCTACATCCCTCTACAAAAGGCCGTCTTGCCACCGCCCATGGACGCGGGACTCACGACTACATATGCAAGAGACTTGATGAAGCGTGCTGGCTTGTCGGTCATAGAAGATCCCCTCAACAGCCCCTTGACCGCGAAAAGGCAGGAAAATCCAAGGAAGAAAAGGAAGAAGCGGAAAAAAAGCTCTAGCAGAAGCCGACAGGAGCTATTCCTGTTTTCTCAGCCGAGACCGTCCGGTGGCACCGCTATGTTTGGAGTAGCCATCACTGGCAGGTCGGAACACGAGTTTCGTGCGGACATGAACGACGAGGCTTGGAAAGTGATTCCTCTGTCCGTCCAAAGACACGATGAAGCATACCTCCTGCAACGCGGTGGAGCCGACTCTTCTCTGCTTGAAAAAACCATTGCAGTGGTCGGATGCGGCGCCGTCGGGTCACGCGTCGCTGAACAACTCGCACTCTGCGGTATTGGTCATCTGGTCATAGTGGATGACGAAGTATTGAGCGAGGACAACATCTATCGGCATCTGCTAGGCGGGAACGCAATCGGAGAGCCAAAAGCCGAAGCCATGGCCAATCATCTTAAGTGGCGCCTTCCACACGTGGATGTTGCTGCAAAATCAGTGGCCAGAGAGATTTGGATGGAGGCAGAGGGCTGGAATGAGTCGGATCTCATAGTAGAAGCCACCGGTGACTTCACCGGCATGCGTGACATGAATAGGCGCATCATTGCATCTTCAAGTCCCGTTCCGGTAGTATATTGCTGGCTAGAGGCTTGCAGCCTTGGAGGGCATGCGCTGCTCGTCGATGGCACGGGCAAAGGATGTTTAGAGTGCCTTTTGAATCGCGAGGAGTCTGGCCTTCATCGGAGATGTGACTTCCTTGAGCCTTATCAGAAAGTGACCAGAGATTTAACAGGATGTGGTGGATCATTCACCCCATTCTCTGCGCTGGATGCGATAAAAACGGCTAGTCTCGCCACTGAACTTACTCTGGAACACTTACATAAAAGGATAGGGAGTTCTTATCGATTCTGGGTAGGTGAAGACGGACCAGCAATGAGCGCCGGTCTTAGGACTAGCGAGTGGTACAATCGCGCCGTCGCAGGCAAATCGTCGATACCGGGAAACGCCTTTGTGGACAAGCATTGCCCTGTGTGTGGCGGACTTAACTAATGCGCCTATCATTCATGTTGGGGAATGGCAAGAAACTAATCATTCTCTCTGAAGTTGTCGAGAGGCTGTTTGCCTTTCGCCAAACAAAGAAGCATCAGAGGGAGGCGGGTGGGCTCCTGATTGGACGCCATATCTTGGAGACAGAGCACCTTGTCGTGGACCGGATTACTGAACCTTCTTGGCGGGATTGGAGACTAGCCAGTCTTTTCCATCGTTCGAACCATCACAACAGAATGCTCCACAGGTCATGGATAGACTCTGAAAAGACCCTCACATTACTGGGTCTCTGGCACACGCATCCGCAGTCAATTCCGCACCCCTCAGACATAGATTGGGAAGACTGGAGAAAGACTCTTTTTCATGGGGATTACGTCGGGGATAGTCTGGTCTTCTTAATTGTCGGTAGACGACGACTTCGGGTATGGCAAGGAGATCGAGCTGTCAAGTTCGTTGAACTTGAACCATTCGAAAATGGTCATGAGGATTTGTGATGTATGGGAAGATCTTCAGTTTCTTATGGCAGGTCTGGAATCAATGGCTTAAATACAGGCATGCCGACCCTTGGCTGAAGTTTGCAGGCATACTGGTAGTCTCGGGAGCAGGAATCATAGGCCCCGGCACGTGGTTAATTAGATTGGCGATCGGATTCAGTCTCGGGGGGGTGCCAATCTCGATTGACGTCAGCACGGCACCTGATCTGATAACCTATTCTGGCGCTTTATTGGTGTCGATTGGGGTGATTCTCGGTGGTTGGAGATTGGTCGGCTTTTCGAAGTTACCCACAGCATGGTTCCTATATTTGCGTGGATTACCTGGAATGCATGATCAGGCGCCAATTGAAGACCTGCCTTCAAAACTGAGGTGGCGGAAGGTCACTTGCAGTGTCGTAGTGACTTACGATCTGCCAACTGAAAGAGCTCTCGATAAGATTGAAATCTCTGGTAAAGTCTTCGCTGAGAACTATTTGTCTACGAATCTTGGCGACCGAGTAACGGTCTTTGCCGGGTTGGCACACGTGCCCTTGCTATATGCTGCCGGCGTAAGGTTTTCAACACAAAAGAATGTTGTAGTAATGGACTATGACAGGTTTGAGCAGAAATGGCACATGTTAGACGATCTTGACGACGGGAAGCAATTTGACGTCACTTACCCCGAGGGACCGGTATCTAGTGAATTGGCTATCGCCATGCCATTGTCTATCGGGATTGCAGAATCGCAGATACCGTCCCAGCTTGCTGATAAAGTGATATGGATTCGTTTGAAAGGAGAAGGGCCCCGCAGAGATGCACTGAGCAGTGAGGTGAAGCTGAACCGATTGGTGGATGAAGTCAACGAAGTAATCCGTAATCTACGCAGCTTGCACCAGTACAATCACGTGGAAAGGATTCACCTCTTCATAGCCGCTCAAGCCTCGACCGTATTCAGGCTGGGATCAGCCTACCAGGCAAACGCCTATCCTGAAATACTTATCTACCAGTTCGATGGCGCAGAAGGCAAATACACTTGGGCGATCAGCTGCAGGGACGACGAACTTCGGCTTGTGAAACCAAATTATTCCTAATCGGGATTTTATTAGTAATAACCTGCTGTGTTTAATCTGCCCCGCGAAGCTCAAGGGTGGGAGATTGTAGCATAATTCCCCATAACCGTATCGCGTGAGGGTCTGAGGTGGAATTCCGGGTAGTCGCGTTCATTTGCCTTCGGAGTTTCGTTTGGGTGCGCCTTTCTGTCGGTGCAATACTCTGAAACGGCCGGTTTGGAGCGGGGTTGTAACATCATTACGCCGAAGGGGTCTACCGGTTCGCTCGTAGAGACGCACGACCACGACGTCGTTTGCTCCTATCCCATTGTTTAGGAA
Organism: uncultured Syntrophaceae bacterium; assembly: GCA_964497585.1. Taxonomy (GTDB): domain Bacteria; phylum Desulfobacterota; class Desulfomonilia; order Desulfomonilales; family Desulfomonilaceae; genus CAZCDS01. The sequence continues at coordinate 110,109 of CAZCDS010000006.1, read as the reverse complement.
TTCTCGCCAATCGCCTGCCACCTTGGGGAACGGCGAGGCCGCGAGCAACCTATGCCTCCGACCTTCAACATGCGCCGCCGCGCTCCTAAGGGACGCCCATGACTTCGTTGACTTTCACCTGCCCCTCGGCTTGGGAGACTTCATTACGGGGATGATCGGGTCGGCTTTACGTGAATGTCGTCAGACTCGTCCTGCTCCGCCCTCCCCGCGACTCAGAGGCGCAGCGAAACCACTATGTTCGAACAGGTCTCGATGGCTACACGTGGTTTGCTGAAACCCGTATCGGAAAGTTGGGCTGCTAACACAGTGGGGGAAGACGGTCAGAGAGCCTCGACGAAGTCGATTGTTTCTTCCGGTGCCGACGGTCTCAGGATACGCTCTTCAAATTGTGACTCGTGCCGGCACACTTTATAGGCGAGCTTGTCCAGGTGCCCCTTGGATTCGAACTCTGCAACTTCATCCGGAAGAAGTTCAACCACAATCGGATACGTGAGGATACCGCCTGCGAGAACATACAAGACCGGCCCTTCTGTTCGATCGCATTCACAAACAGAGTAGTAGCGTGGGCTCCTGTAAATTTCTCGAAGTTTCATGAGCCTTCTTATGGCAGATTTGTTCTGGAGAGATTGCGGAGGGCTCCTTTTTCGGCAAAAAACCGTCCTCCGCACCTCCCGCAAAAAACTCCATATTTTCGGCAAACTGCTCCGCTTTGCTTCGCTCGTTTGCAGGCTGAAGGAGGGAGGAGTTTGAAACACACTCCGCCCTCAATAAGACAGAATTCTTGTCTATCAGTATAACCTTGAACGTACTTTCACGCTGGTTTCCGATGCCTCACGGCAAACCGTCTTCACCGGACGGCGCTGGCCCATAACGAAGTCACCGTGTCTACCGACCCGAAACCATAGAGTTTTTGCAGGGGGTGCGGGGGCCCTTTTTGCAAAAAGGGCCCCCCGCATTCAGTCTTCCTCATCCTCTCCCGCCGTCTCCCCGCCCCGGTCATCGGGTCCATGCGAGCCATTTGGTGAAGAGATTCTTCAAGAACGGGGTAAGACGGGTGCGGTTGTACGCGTCGGCCGCCTGTTTGATGGCTTCCGCCTGGGTGGGATACGGGTGGATCACGCCTGCCAGCGTGCCAAGCCCGACCCTGCCGACCATCGCGAGCGTTACTTCACTGATCATATCTCCTGCGTGTGACGCCACGATGGTAGCGCCGAGGATCTTGTCCTTTCCCTTTTGCACGTGGATCTTGACGAAACCTTCCTCTTCGCCGTCCGCAACGGCTCGGTCCACATCGGCCAACGGCCTGGTGAACGTATCGACCTCGATGCCCCGCTCCACGCAATCCCTCTCATAGAGACCGACGTGCGCGATTTCCGGGTTGGTGTACGTGCACCAGGGGACGGTCAGGGCGCTGAGTCGCTTCCGTCCCTTGAACAGGGCGTTCTGAAGGACGATGCGTGCGGCCGCGTCCGCGGCGTGCGTGAACTTGTAGTTCATGCAGATGTCTCCCGCCCCGTATATGCTGGGATTCGTGGTCTGCAGGTAGTCATTCACGACCACCCCTTTCCGGGGATCGTATTCGACGCCGGCCACCTCCAGACCGAGTCCCTCCACATTGGGCTGTCGGCCCGCGCCCACGAGTATCTCGTCTACGGCTATGGACGCGTCCTGCCCGTCAGCGGAGTAGTGCAGGATCTTTTCACCGTTACGGGTTTCAACACGCTTGAGCTCCACGTTCAGGATCAGTTGAACCCCTTCCTCGATGAATCTTTTCTGGACGATCTCCGCTGCATCGGAATCCTCGCGGTCGAGGATATGGTCGTTTTTGTGCAAGAGCACTACCTGGCTTCCCAATCGCTGGAATGCCTGTGCCATCTCGCATCCGATGGGACCGCCCCCGATGACCGCGAGTCGGTCCGGCCGTTCCGTGAGCGAGAAAACCGTCTCGTTGGTGAGAAAACCAGCGTCGGCCAATCCCTCGAGTCCGGGCTTTACCGCTCAGGCCCCGGTCGCGATCACCGCCTTCTTGAAACGAAGCGTTTTGCCGTCAACCTCGACCGTATCAGGTCCGGTGAACCGTGCGCGACCGAGGAACACGTCAACGCCCAGATCCTGGAAGCGCCTAGCCGAGTCATGGTGGCTGATCCGTGCCCGGAGGCGTCTCATCCGTTCCATGACCCGAGGGAAATCGACTTCGACGCTGCCGGGGATCTTGACCCCATAATCCGCGGCGCGCGTGACTTCTCCGACCACACGGGATGAGCGGATGAGACATTTGGAGGGCACGCAGCCCACATTAAGGCAGTCCCCGCCGAGCAGGTGACGCTCAACCAGGGCCACCTTCGCGCCGAGTCCCGCCGCGCCGGCCGCGGTGACGAGACCCGCGGTCCCCGCTCCGATCACCACGAGATTATAGCGGCCGAGAGGTTCGGGATTGGTCCAATCGGCCGGATGGGTATTTGCGACCAGCTCTCTGTTGTGTTCATCCGCCGGCAGGACCTCGATGTCCTCATCAAACGTCGCCGGCGTTTCATCGGCGCCCTGCTTTGCCTGGGCCTGAAGCTCAGCTTCTGCTGCGGCAAGGCTCCTGCGCGCGATACGGGTCACCAGCGCGACCACCACGAAGGTCACCACCAGACCGATCAGGAAGAATACTTTGGAAGCGATTCCGCCTTGGACGTTTCCTGCGGCAACTTCAGCCAGGGAACGGGCCGCGGAGCCTATGTACACGTAGAGAAGAATCCCTGGAACCATCCCGATAAGGGTGGCGAGCGCATACTTGTGGAAAGGAACGTTGGTCAGGCCCAGCGCGTAATTGAGCAGATTGAAGGGAAAGACCGGGCTGAGCCTCAGCAGGAGCACGATCTTGAATCCCTCTCGCCCGGCGGCTCCGTCTATGGCTGCGAATTTGCGATTACCGGCAACCTTTTTGGCAACCCAGTCACGGGCGAGCGTCCTGCCTACCAGGAATGCCGCGCAGGCCCCGATGTTGGATCCCACCCAGACGGTGAGCGCACCGACACCGACGCCGAAGAGGGCGCCCGCTCCCAGGGTAATGACCGACCCCGGCAGGAACGCAACACACGCAACAATGTAGAAGAGAGCTACGGCAACCGGTCCCCAGGGACCGAGTCCTTCCGTCCAGGTGAGAACATCGATCACGTACCGCCGGAGCGGCAGCAACCACAACGCCAGAATGACCGCAACAACGATGACGACGAGCAGGACCAGTCTGATCGATCCCCTCTGACGTGCGAGGATAACGGCTTCGGGTTGTGCCTTGTCAGACGATGTGCTCACGGCACCTCCTATCTCCGACACGAAGGCTTGATGTTTTCGTAACCGCTGCCCCGTACAAGGCATAGTTGTTTGTGTATGCGTTCTGCATCGCTGTGACTCAGGGTTTGCAGCAGCAACTTTTCTGCGCATAAACGGCCTCCTGCTTCCGTGTGGATTCGTAGGATGCTGAGAGATCGCCGCCGATTCCCAACGAAGGCAGGGGGGCTACCGTCCCGAAACCATAGAGTTTTTGGGGAGGGGTCCGGGGGGGGGCGTTTTTGAAAAAAGCCCGACCCCGGGGATTTTTTACGAGTTTCTGACCCGGCTTTTTCCGTT
>CAZCDS010000006.1:0-106484 GCA_964497585.1 uncultured Syntrophaceae bacterium | reverse complement strand
GGCCCTCCCCGGGGAATTCTTACCTCTTCTCTCACCCGGATTTTCCCTTGTCTTGCTTCTGTTCGTTGAGTGTCCAATCGTAGGGCAAATACTCGATCGAGAACGTACCGTCTTGCAGGTATTGCTTCTCTTCGGGTCCCAGATATTTGCTGACGAAGTTCAGCACCGCTCGCTCGGAACCACCGAATTTCTTGAACTTCTTCGTGGTTCCGTACCTCTTCGTAAAATCACCGCCGAACCATTTGAAAATGGACGAAAGGTAAACTCGTCCTTCCTTTCGATCCACGCGGAACTTTTTCGGGTTTTTCAGGAACTTGCGCGCCTGATCGTCAAGTTGGGCATTGAGCTTTGCGCCGGTGTACGGCTCGTTGCGCAGAATGGGACACCCGAGCGCGGCACAGACCAGGGCCATGTGAATACGGGGTTCGTTGAATTTGGCACGCAGCTCCCGGTGCTCGATGTCGTCCAGGGTCATCTTCCTCCCCATGACCGGAAATCGGATCTCGTCCCACACCCCGGCAATCTGGCGTATGCTGTTCCTGGGGAAACGAACGGACCGGATGTACGACCATTCGATTGGATAGTGGTCGATTATTGCGACGAGCGTCAGAGCGTTGTACGCGTTAATCAGAAAGGCTATCTTATCCTGTTCAGACCATCCGGCAAAGGTTTTCGGGTCCAGTCGGGCAATCGACGCGGAGAACGCGTCGAGGGCCCTACGATCGGCCTTGAGACCTCGGTAATTGACGAGACCCCTGTCATCAACGTATTTCTTGAGAACCGCCCCGTAGTCCGCATACGAAAAAGCCGGTTCCGAGGCCGATGCTGCGGAGCCCCATGACGAATCGACAAGTGCCCCCATTATCAGGACGAGAGCGGCAAGGAGTCCTAGTCGCCTGATCGAAAGCCTTCCGAAAAGATGATAGATTGGTTCCATCGCGTCCCCCGTGGTAATTGAATCGGAGCTGTTATGGTGGGGCCTTTTTCCCAAGGCCGGCAATTCGTGGCGGCTCGACTTCGTTGTTTTCTACGGTCGTGCCGTGCGCCTAAGCCTTCCCTGGGGCGCGGGCGCTTTCCAGTCGTAGATTGAATTGGCGATCGTCCACCAGCCGAGTTGCCGTTTCGCGGCGAACTCCACCCGGTAAACGAATTTGATGCTTTTGTACGCCAGCCGGTACGGGGCTATGACCCGCATCGGCGCACCCCGGTCGTGGGAGAGGGGCTTGCCGTCCTTGTCAAGCACCATGATGATATCCTGTTCCGGGTCAAGGACACTTGCAAGCTCAAAGGATTCAACATAATGATCCTGTCCCCGGGGTTTGTACCTTGTGTGGCCGAGCGCGTGAAAGATAACGTATTTGGCTTCCGGTTTGGGCTTCACCCGTTTGAGCAGTTCCTGGAACGGAAACCCTCCCCATTTCACGTCGGGAATCGACCAACCCTCAACGCAGTGGAAATCCAGGGTCTGGGTTATTGACGGGAGCGCACGGAGCTCCTCGTAGGTCAGTTTCACGGCCTTCTCGACGAGACCGTCTACGATGAGCCGGTACGGCTCGGAGGAATTCTTCTCGGTCCACAGGATCTCGCCACGGGAAGGATCGAACGTGAAGTTGTTTCGTTCCACGGTCCGCGTGGGAATTCTTGCTGCGAACGCGTTCCTCAGGGTAACAAAGGGGGCTGCCAGCAGAACCGGCAGCCCTGCAAGGGCGCTCATAATTGCTCTTCTACCAATTAACGAAGCCATTCTCAGACTCCTCTTCCGTATAAAGTGCGGCAGGATCGCCAGGATGCAAGAGGGGAGGTAGGAATGGGCGCTGGAAATTTGCACCCCGCGCCGGACGGTTCGCCTGTGGTTTGAAGACGCCGAGAAAATCGTTTGCAATGGGACCGCGTCCGGGTATTCTGTGGGCCTAATACCACGGTGGCGCCCGCAAGACGGAGAGACCCTGGAAGACGGTGCGAACTCTGGATCTAAGGCCCAGTGACGCGGCGGGCCGCGACCGTATGCTCACGTAAACGTCATCCCGGAACGATTCTTCCCGGTGAGCGCAGTGAGGAGGCCATGAAGGAACTCTTTTGTCCCTCGTCCGTTGTGGTTATCGGAGTCTCCACCAAGCCCTTCAACCTTGGCAAGGTGATCGCGTGGAATCTCACGGAGTTCGGCTTTGACGGAGTGGTCCACCTGCTCGGTACGGAGCCCGGAGTGATCCTCGGCCGGACGATTCAGACATCCCTGGATGATATTCCCGACCCCATAGACCTGGCCATCATTCTGACGCCTGCCAAGTCGGTTCCCGGACTCATGGAGGAGTGCGGCCGCAAGGGCATCCGCCGCGTCATCATAGAGAGCGGTGGGTTCGGGGAGTTCAGCGAAGAGGGCCGGCAACGAAGCGACGAACTCAAGCGCATCGCCGCGAAATACAATATGAGATTTATCGGGCCCAATTGCATCGGTATCATCAACGGGGCCAACGGGCTCTGCACACCATTCACGCCGATGAAGGACGTCTTTGCCAGAGGCGGAGTCGGAATCCTCGCACAGAGTGGCGGCGTGGCGCTCTCCCTGCTGTTCATGTGCGACAGCGAGCATCTGGGATACAGCAAGTTCGCGACCATAGGCAACAAGCTCGATATCGACGAGAACGATGTGCTCGAGTACTTCATCGAAGACCCGGACACCACGGTCATCTGCCTCTACCTCGAATCGATAAAGGACGGCCGGAGGCTGACGAGCTTGGCACGGCGCTCCTCAAAGCCGATCGTCGTCCACAAGGCGAATATCGGGTCCTTGAGTCGCAAGATCGCCCAATCCCACACAGAAGCCCTGGCCAATGACGATCAGGTCGTGGACGCGGCTCTCCACCAGGCGGGCATGGTGAGGTTCAGGGACATGCTCAGCTACATGGACTTCGTCAAGATTCTCCAGTTGCCGCGCATGAAAGGCCGAAATCTCGCCATTGTGTCTCGTTCCGGGGGCCACGCGGTGATCGCCGCGGATGCCGCACACACGTACGGATTTGACCTGCCGCCCTTCCGTCAGGATTTCCTCGACGAGATACGCAAACACCTCAGGGCGGACGTGATCCGGTTGAGCAACCCGCTCGACCTGGGCGATCTCTTCGACTACGACGTGTACGCGCGGATCATCAGCCACACGATCCAACAGGAGAATGTGGACGGCATTCTGTTCATGCACACGTACAACGCGATGATTGAGGGGGAAGCCTCTCTAAAACTCCTCGGAACTGTTGCGGACCTATCCGAAAAATACGACAAACCCGTCGCTGTCTGTGTTTCCACGGAGCATTTTGAAATCAGTCGACTCCACAAGGAATTGGAACTTCCAATTTTCGTCAGTCCGGAACGGGCTATCCTTGCCCTCGATAGATCGATAAAATACGAGGTGCGGCGTGCCGCGGTACCGCAGATCGAAGAGACGGTGCATCCCGACCCCCTGCCCGATGACCGGGCGATTCAACAAATCATCGATCGCTGCGCAGGGGAGGGGCGGTCGCCCCTCCTGCCCGAGGCCCTGGATATGATCCGCGCGCTGGGGCTCGCCGTGCCGGAGCATCGGGTCGTCTCGGATGTTGAAGCGCTCGAAGAAGTCGCATCGGACTTGCCGGGCCCGTACGCGGCAAAGGTCATCGCGGAAGGGGTCTCGCACAAGTCCGACAGCGGTGGCGTTGTCCTGAGCCTTGCCGATCTGAACGCGGTCCGCGAGGCGTGCCGGGAGATGTCCGAAGAGTTCCGGGATTCGCCGGACGCGGGCATGAAGGGCGTGCTCGTTCAGCAGATGGCACCCCGTGCACGGGGCAGGTACGAACTCATTATCGGAGGCAAGCGTGATCCGCAGTTCGGACCGGTGGTTCTTGTCGGGTACGGGGGCATCCTTGTGGAGGTATTCGCCAGCACATCGATCAGGATGGCTCCGCTCTCGCCCCGTGAGATCGACGAGATGATAAAGGAACTGCCTGCATCGGATATCCTCAACGGTATCAGAGGATTGCCGCCGATAGACAGGGAGGCGCTCAAAGATGCGGTGCTCAGGGTTGCCTACCTCATGGTCACGTTCCCTGAGATCGATCAGATTGACGTGAATCCTCTTATCGTGTCCAGTTCAGGGGCTCTGGCTGTAGACGCACGGGTCTTTCTCAACCGCTCACAGGAGTAGCCTCTGGCTAGCCAAGCTCCCGGTACGGACCTGGTGCAGGCGCAGCGGTTCCGACGGAAGGACTCCTAGTTGCTCCAGGAAAATATGTTTCAAGTGTTCACCAGAAACGGGCGATCGACCGCCAATTGGTCTTTTCAAACTTTGATTTAGGCTCTATGCAGGCTGGTCTCCTCGGCCGAGCGTGTCTTCTATCCGACGTGCAAGCGAGCAATCACACATGGCGGCCGCCGCAGGAGTCCGACGATGGCGACCGGTCTACCGGCCCGAAACTTGGGAGTTTTTGGGGAGGGGTCCGGGGCCACTCGGCGTGGGGCCAAGCGTCCATTCATGGGTGTCTGGGCAGTGACGAGAGACCACGGAATCCCACAATGCATGCATCGCCCTGTGCGGAGCAGCTTTTTGCAAAAAGGCCCTCCCCGGTGACATCTTGCAAATCTTACAACCGGAGGACTCATTCATGCCTCACAAGATAGAGACCACTCTGAGATTGTCGCTGCCCGATCCGGCCGGCAGAAAGATCCGGTCCCGGATCCAGTCGGACCTTGGCATCCGCGTGGAAAACGTGCGTGTTGCCGACGGCTTCGTCATAGACAGAGAACTCAGCCGTGAAGCACTCGAACTGATAGCGGAGGAAGTCTTCCAGGACCCCGTGATCCAGGACGTCTCCATTGACGAGCCTCTGGATATACCCTTCCAATGGCTCATTGAAGTCGGTTTTCGTCCGGGCGTGACCGACAATGTGGGAAGGACCGCACGGGAAGGGGTGGAAAGAACCCTCGGAATCCGTTTTGAACAGGGTGAGTCAGTGTACACCCGCAAGCTCTACTTCATCGCGGGCGACCTCTCCCGTGAGGACGCGGACCGTATCGGACGGGACCTGCTTGCCAACGATCTGATTCAGACGCGGGTCGTCTTCTCACCCGGCGATGACCGCAGTCGAATCACCGTTCCCAAAGTCACCTCTGCGGTGGAAGGCAAGGTCCTGACCGTGACCCTCGATGTGGATGACGACGAGCTGATGCGGATCAGCAGGGAAAAGGTCCTGGCTCTGAGCCTCAAGGAAATGCAAGCCATACGGGATTATTACGAGAAGCCGGACTTCATAATGAAGCGGGCCGAATCCGGATTGGGCCCTGAAATCACCGACTGCGAACTGGAATGTCTCGCGCAGACCTGGTCCGAGCACTGCAAACACAAGATCTTCAACGCCACGATCACGTACGAAGAGAACGGCCGCTCCAGGGATATCAAGAGCCTCTTCAAGACATACGTCCAGGGCTCCACAGAGAAGATTCGATCCGAACTCGGGGAAAAGGACTTCTGCCTCTCTGTCTTCAAGGACAACGCGGGGGTGATCCGATTCGATGACGATTGGAACCTCGTCATGAAGGTGGAGACGCACAATTCACCGTCAGCGCTCGATCCGTACGGCGGAGCGCTCACCGGAATCGTCGGTGTGAACCGCGATCCCTTCGGCACCGGTCTGGGATCGAAGCTCATCTTCAATACGGATGTCTTCTGTTTCGCTTCTCCCGATTATGAAGGGACCATACCGCCTCGACTCCTCCATCCGCGGCGCGTCTTCGAAGGAGTCAGGGAAGGGGTTGAGCATGGCGGTAACAAGAGCGGCATCCCCACGGTGAACGGTGCGGTCGTTTTCCACGAGCGTTACCTGGGAAAGCCACTGGTCTACTGCGGGACCGGCGGCATCATGCCCGCTCGGATCAAAGGGAGGCCTGCGCACGAAAAGAAGGCCCGGCCCGGTGACCGGATCGTGATGACCGGCGGCCGCATCGGCAAGGACGGAATCCACGGCGCCACGTTTTCCTCGGAGGAGCTGCACGAAGGGTCACCCGTGACTGCGGTCCAGATCGGCGATCCCATCACCCAAAAGCGCATGACCGATTTTCTGCTCCTGGCCCGGGATCGAGGGCTCTACACCTCTATCACGGACAACGGCGCGGGCGGGCTCTCCTCTTCCGTGGGAGAGATGGCGCGTGAGTCCGGCGGGGCTCGCCTCCACCTGGACCGTGCGCCGCTCAAGTACCCGGGTTTGCAGCCGTGGGAGGTCCTCGTCTCCGAGGCCCAGGAGCGAATGACCGTCGCGGTGCCACCCGAGCATATCGAGGAATTCCTTGAGCTGGCCCGGACCATGGACGTCGAAGCCACCGACCTCGGCGAATACACGGACGACCAATGCTTCGCCGTGCTCTGGAACGAGCGCGCCGCACTGCTCCTTCCGCTGGATTTCCTCCACGCCGGTCTCCCTGAGATGCGTCTGAATGCTCGATGGGAGCCTCCCCATCACGAAGAGCCCGACTTCCCGTGTCCCCCGGACCTCACTCCCACGCTGATCGAGCTGCTGGGACGGTACAATGTCTGTTCCAAAGAGCGGCTCATCCGCCAGTACGACCACGAGGTTCAAGGCGGGTCGGTCGTCAAACCCCTCATCGGAATCAACAACGACGGCCCCGGCGACGCCGCGGTGATACGACCGCTGCTCGACCGTTACCGCGGCCTCGCGGTCGGATGCGGCATCGTTCCCCGCTACTCCGAGATAGACACGTACGCGATGATGGCCGCGTGCATTGACGAAGCCGTGCGTAACATCGTCTCCGTCGGCGCGGACCCCGACCATATGGCCGGTCTGGATAACTTCTGCTGGTGCGACCCCGTGGAAAGCGAAAAGACACCCGACGGCCGATACAAACTCGCGCAACTCGTCCGGGCGAATGAGGCGCTCTTCGATGTCTCCACAACGTATCGGATCCCGTGCATTTCCGGCAAAGACAGCATGAAGAACGACTACAGCATCGGAGGTACCAAGATCTCCATCCCGCCCACCGTGCTCTTCAGCGCAGTGGGGATCGTTCCGGATGTGCTGCTGGCCGTGACGTCGGATTTCAAAGCGCCCGGCGACGCGATCTACATGCTCGGGACAACCTTTGACGAAACCGGCGGCTCCGAGTATTTCGCGTCAAAAGGCTTTATCGGGAACAAGGTGCCGAGGCTGCGCGATCCTCAGACAGCTATCCGGATGTACCGTGCCCTCCATGGGGCCATGAAGTCTGAACTCGTCGCGTCCTGCCATGACCTCTCGGACGGCGGCCTCGGTGTCGCGCTCGCGGAAAGCGCGTTCTCCGGCGACCTCGGAGCTGAGATCGACCTCGCTGCGCTGAAGCTCCAGGACGTGGACCGCGACGATGTCGCACTGTTCTCCGAAAGCCAAAACCGGCTCCTCGTCACCGTGAGAAAGGAGCACCGCTCTGCGTTTGAAGAAGCTCTGCGGGATTTCGAGCCCGCGCTCGTCGGCGAAGTCACCGAGGAGCCGCGCGTCAAAGTGACCGGCCTCCACGGCAGCCTCGTGGTGAACGCAGATATCCGGGCGCTGAAGGAAGCGTGGCAAAAGCCGCTGGGGATTTGAGATTCGTTGACCGCGGGGTGCGTGCTGGCAAATAGGATGCCATAGCCCGTGCCGAGAAAGTCGCAGGCCGCTCCCGAGGGTGCCACCTGACATGACCAAGAAATCTCTTGCGGAACCGGATAGCTTGGAGACTCCGTTGCACACGAAGCCCGAGGGGTGCTCCATCATCGTCGGGAGCGCGCAGGAGGTTCTCAAAACTCTTCCTGAGAACACCTTCAGGTGTTGTATAACGAGCCCACCCTATTGGGGATTGCGTGATTACGGCATGCCGTATCAGATCGGCGCGGAGCCCGACCTTTCCGTGTACGTGGAGAATTTGCGCACGGTCTTCCGTGAGGTTCGCCGGGTCCTCACCGAGGACGGAACCCTGTGGCTCAACATCGGCGACGCCTACACGAGCGGAAACCGTACCTGGCGGGATGAGGACAAAAAGAACCCGGCGAGAGGGATGAGCTACCGGCCCGCCACACCGGCCGGTCTCAAACCCAAGGACCTCATCGGTATTCCCTGGCGGGTTGCCTTCGCGCTCCAGGAGGACGGGTGGTACCTCCGGGCGGATGTCATCTGGCACAAACCCAACTGCCAGCCTGAGTCGGTGAAGGACCGTCCCACGAGAGCCCACGAATACCTCTTCATGTTTTCCAGGGCACGGAACTATTACTACGACAATGAATCGGTCAAAGAGCCTTCCCTGACCGACGGAAAGCTCCGAAACCTTCGCTCCGTGTGGAGCGTAAAGACGGAAGGCTTTCCTGGAGCCCACTTCGCGACCTTTCCTGCAAAGCTCATTGAACCCTGTATCCTGGCCGGGAGCGAACCCGGCGACCTGGTGCTCGACCCCTTCTTCGGCTCGGGCACGGTCGGAGAGCTTGCTTTCGGCTTGAACCGCAGATTCGTTGGTATAGAACTCAAGGAAGAGTACGCAGCGCTCGCGAGGGAGCGTTTAGGCTGGGGAGAGTGAACTCCCCTGGAGCTCCATAGTTTCCCGGAGGTAGATTACCTGGCGTCGTCGAACACCGGCAGCGGTTGCCGGATTCAGGCGGTATCTAACGCAGTCGCTATGTACATCATATTGCCGTTGACGTGGTACTTGGCGGGCATGGTCAGGGCATCAAACATCTCGCTGACCTGCTCGGCTGTTCTCGGCACGATCAGCCCTCTCTGACTCAACATATTGAGATATCTGTCTCCGAATCTATTGTTCACGACGAGCGTGGTGATCGACAAGGTACCCCCGTCGGCTGTTACCCTCTTCAGACCGCGCACTGCGCTATCGGCGTTTTCAAGGACATGGATGAGATTCAAGCAGAGCACGGTGCGAAAGGTTCCCGGCCTGAAGGGCAGGTCCAGGGCGTCTCCATGGAGGAATACCATATTGGACGGAACGCCGCCTGTGAGGCGGACCAATCGTGATTTGGCAGCTCGAAGCATCTCAATCGACTGGTCCAACAGGACAACGGGCCGTTCCGAATAGTTGGCGTACGTTCTCGCGGTGAAGACCAGCGAACCGCATCCTGCATCAAGCACCCATCCGTCTGATGACGACTCGAGGGCCTTTTCACAGAAGGGGCCGTAATCCGCGGTCCAGTATCCCCACATGATACGGTTGTAGAAGCGATTGCCCATCACGAGGTCATAGAATACGGCCATCCTATCGTAGGTCTGCATGGCCGTTGCCTCGGAATAGACCGTGTACAGGTGAGGCTCCACCAACCGGAGGCTTACGTCTCCCAGGACCAGGCTAGCCAAGGTGCTCTCGTCAATCACGTGCCGTCCACCCGATTGGAGCAGAATACTCTCTGCCGCGGCCACCGCACTCCAAGTCTTCGCGCAGTAGGAGTCCACGCTGCGGAGTCTACCCGGAGCGTCAATCCAGGAGCCGGAGGTTGCCGTCGCCGACCGTTTCTATCTTGAGGCTGGTGAGCGGCCTAGGCGCGGGGCCTTGGATGACGTTCCCGTCGGAGCTGAACTTGCTCCCGTGGCAGGGGCACTCGAAGCCCTTACTGGCCGCAATCCATTCGAATTTGCAGCGCCTGTGAGGGCACCTCTCGTCGAAGGCCACCGGTTTTCCGTCTCTGTCGATGGTAATCCATGCTCGGGCTCCGGGGAAATGAACCGCAGTGCCCGGTTTGATCTTCTTGACAGATGCTGCGGGGATCTCCGCGCGTGCGGCCCTCTTGAAACGGCGGGAACGAGCCATCATGTTAACTGCGTCTATACAGACGGCTCCCAATCCGGCCACCAGTCCGAAAATCAGCTTGAGAAACGAACGCCGCCCCCTTGAGCAGTCATAAGACATAGTAATTCTCCTTGCCTAGAGAGCTGCCACAACTGTAACAGTTCCGCCCCCTCGCGGTCAATCGAGCATCGGGTGCTGATAATCCTTGAGCGGGATGCCATCGCCGTCAGGAAACCAAGCACTTGGGCTGCAAAGAAGACCGGAATTTCCACCATGAAGACACCAAGACACGAAGAGGACAGGGAGTTAGATCTCCTCTCCTGCTCCCAGACTCTCGCTATGCTCGTTCCCAGTCTTAAGCAGAAGGGGTTGCGAAAATCCCGAACCGGTGTATTCTCACCAACCCCCGTCGTGAGGTCCTTTTGCATTCGGAAAGCGGAAATGCCATACTGTTCCCGTTCTGATCGGCACGGCAATGGTGTGGGGAGGGCAAATGCTGAGATCATTTGAGATCGCTTTTCAGTTTCTCACTGTCTTTCGGGTGCGGGTTGATCCCGAACCGACGCTGGACGAAGTCGGGAGAGCCGCGTGGGCTTTTCCTGTGGTCGGGGCCGCCATCGGGCTGATTCTGGTTATAGCTCATGGGATTCTCGGAGGATTCCTTCCTTCCCTCGTGTCGGGAGTCCTCGTGGTCGTCCTCTGGGTAGTGGTGACAGGAGGCCTGCACCTCGACGGGTGGACTGACTGCTGTGACGCACTCCCCGCGTCGGTGAGCCCGGAACAAAGGCAGGAGATCCTGAAGGATTCCCGGTTAGGGACTTTTGGTGCGCTGGGACTTTTCCTCCTGGTTTCGATCAAGATCCTGGCTGTCGGATCGGGAGCGCTGGGTCCGGGAATGCTCTTCCTTGCGCCAGTGATCGGTCGAGGCACCATGGTACTGGCGGCTTACAACGCGACGCATCGAGGAAGCGGTATGGCGGCCCAGTTCATTTCGGGCCTGGACCAACGATCCGTCACATGGGCGGCGCTGCTAGGACTCCTTCCTGCGGTAATCTGGGGCTGGACCGGAATCCTGGCAGTAGCAGCGGCCTACTTCGTCACGATGGGCTTCCGAAGGCTGGCCGAGTCACGGCTCAATGCAATAAACGGCGACGTAATCGGAGCCTCGTGTGAGGTCTCTGAAACCGTGGTGCTCCTTATCGGAACCTTGCACTGGTGAAACCATGAGGCTGGGCACAACTTCGTACATATATCGTGACGACGTCTTGCCCAACGTGAACAAGCTCGCCGGCAAGGTGGAAGATGTTGAGCTGGTCATCTTCGAGTACAATGAAGAGCTGAACAGCTTGGCAGACCGTGACACGATCTCGGAACTGAAGAAAATCGCGTCGGATCACGGGATGACGTACACGGTCCACTTGCCGCTGGATCTGAGATTGGCCGATGACGGCAGCGACGGATCACGACAGAGGGCCTGCCGGGTGGTGGAGGCCACCGTCGGTCTTGAACCGTACGCTTTCGTGGTGCACCTGGAAGGTGGGGCTGACCAGGCGCCATGGGATCGGAAAAAGGCGGTACGGAATTCTTTGAAAAGCCTGGAAGCCCTGGGAAGAGAAGCGGGCGGCCTGGGACGTCTCTGCGTGGAGAATCTTGAGGGGCCCGTAGCGGTGAGCCCTGAAGACGTCCTCGACGAGCTGCCGGTCGCATGCTGTGTGGACATAGGCCACCTTTGGAAGCAGAAACGCAACCCCTTGCCGTACCTGGAGAAGCTGCTTCCGAGAACCAAAGTGGTTCACCTTCACGGGGTGGGTTCACGAGATCACGTGGGGCTTTCGGTCATGGCGGAGAGCTCCATTGACCCGGTATTGGGCCTCCTGACCGAACGTTTTCAGGGAGTCCTCACCTTTGAGGTTTTTAGCGAAAAGGATTTGCTCGATTGTCTGGAGAGCTATCGGCGATCCCGGGAGCGGTTGAAGCGGCTTGGGCGGAAATAAGAAACCCGGAATTACTCTCCCGGGTTGCGCGATGCGATCGGAATGGTGCCGAAGAGGAGACTCGAACTCCTACAGGCTTACGCCCACCAGACCCTGAACCTGGCGCGTCTACCAATTCCGCCACTTCGGCATCATATTATTCTCTCACCTACGTAGTGCGGTGTCAAGGCCGAAAAGTTCCGTGCCGTCCCATTTTCCGCGGCCAAGAGGAGCCGTACTGTTGATATTCGAGAGTCGATCGCGGTATTCATAATGAGTTCAGACGCTATTGAGATTCGGAAGAATTGACGGAATGAGACCTCGGCCAAACACTAGCTATGCCGAAGCGCGGTCAGCGGTACCCAATGAATCCTATCAGTCATGGACTTGGGGGAATTGAATCCCGCGTGTACCGGAAGAGATCCGCGTCTTTACAATACTCTCGTGAGTTGCAAAATTACTTGTGAACTCACAAGCAATTACGACAATGCCGACGAGGCACCAACGGAACAAGATTGAGGGGGAAAAATGAAACTGGCAATGGTCGGGCTGGGTCGCATGGGCATGAACATGGCACGGAGGCTTCTCCAGGGAGGCCACGAGGTGGTCGCGTACAACCGCACTCGGGAGAAAACCGACCGGATCGTTGGGGAAGGGGCTACGGGAGCATATTCTATCTCCGAGTTGGCGGACAAGCTGGAGCCGCCGCGAGTGGTGTGGCTGATGCTTCCCGCAGGTCCCATCGTCGACGAGCACGTGGACAAGGTCAAAGAGATCCTCGCACCGGGAGATATCATCGTCGAGGGCGGCAACTCCTACTACAAAGACGATATCCGGAGACACGCGGACCTTGCCCGCATGAACCTTCGGTACCTGGACGCAGGGGTGAGCGGTGGAATCTGGGGGCTCAAGATTGGGTACTGCACGATGATCGGCGGGGATCGCGAGACGTACGAATTCGTGGAGCCGATTTTCAAGACGCTCGCGCCGCCCGAAGGGTATCTCTACTGCGGGCCTACGGGATCGGGCCACTTCGTCAAGATGGTTCACAACGGGATCGAATACGGCATGATGCAGGCGTACGCTGAAGGGTTCGATATTCTTGAGAAGTCTTCCTATGCAGAATCGCTGGACTATAGCCAGGTTGCGCATCTCTGGAACCAGGGGAGCGTGATCCGGTCCTGGCTCCTCGAGTTGGCCGAAGCGGCCTTTGCAAAAGATGCAAAGCTCTCGGATATCAAGGGATTTGTGCAGGATTCGGGCGAAGGCCGCTGGACGGTTCAACAGGCGGTGGACTTGGCAGTCCCCGCGCCGGTAATTGCTTCGTCGCTGTTCGCCAGGTTCATGTCTCGTGAGGAAGATTCTTTTGGCAACCGGGTTCTGGCAGCCCTCAGGCGGGAGTTCGGTGGCCACCCGGTCGTGAAGGCTGACGAAGAAGGCTGAACTGATGTCGACCTCCACGATTGATTCGAGCCGGTATAACGTGCAGCTCGAACACGATCGTGTATTCCGGCCGTCCACAGGGGAAGGAGGCTGGTCATGGCGTCACGAAGGGATTTCATGAAGCGAATTCTTACCGGGTTACTCGGCTTCGGGGTTGTTGAGAGGCTCTTCCCGCGACCGTCACCCGCCGCCTCGACCAAGGGAAAGACCGTCATCCCCAAGGGCACGAAGCGGGAGGATCTCGTCGACAAGCACCCGAAGGACGTGGACGGCCGGAACCTGGAGATCACTCCGCTCAAAGATTTCGGGACCATGGGGCTCGACGACTACCAGGTGAACCTCGAAACCTGGCGCCTGATCGTCGACGGTGACGTCTCCGAGAAGCTGAGCCTGACCTATTCGGAAGTCACTGAAATGCCCTCCGTGGAGAGGAAGGTCCTCATGATCTGTCCCGGTGTATTCGTCAACAACGGGCTCTGGAAGGGCGTTTCGGTCAAGGAGCTCTTCAAGAGGGCAGGGGCTAAGGCAGGCGTCAATCACGTTACCTTGTTCGGGCCGGAGGGCAACTACGAGAAGGCCCTCGGTGTGCCGCTCAAAGACGTGCAGTCAGACGAGGTCTTCCTTGCATATCAGGTCAATGGAAAGCGGCTGCCGGTGAAGCACGGGTTTCCGTTGAGGCTCGTAGCCGAAGGCTACTACGGCTACGATTGGGTGAAATACGTGTACAAGGTGACCGCGAAGACGATAAAGAGCTGATCGCCGGGCCGATCCAACGCCCCTGCGTCGAGACGGAACCATGGAAGATTACGGCGGAATGACTCTCGTGCTGGCTGGTGATATCGGTGGCACGAAAACGAATCTCGGTCTCTTTATACGCGGTGAGACTCGACCTGAACTTCACGTACTCGAGTCCTATTCGAGCAAAGACGCATCGGGTCTGGAAGAGCTGGTAGACCGGTTCTTGACTAAACACTCCGTCTCTCTCTCCTCGGCCTGCTTCGGAATCGCGGGGCCGGTGACGGAGGGCGTGTGCAGAACCACCAATCTCCCGTGGATCGTCTCGGAAGCCGCCTTGAAAGAGCGATTCGGATGGGAAAAGGCGCGGCTCGTCAACGATCTGGCTGCCGTGGCCATGGGAGTGCCCCTTCTCACCGAAGCGGAGCTCGCCACGATTAACCGTGGCCGGCCGAAAAGGGAGGGTAGTATCGGAGTGGTCGCTCCCGGTACCGGTCTCGGAATATCGCTGGCAGTGGTTGAGGAAGGGCGGGTGCATCCCATGGCTTCCGAGGGAGGCCACGTCGATTTTGCGCCGAGGAACGAGCTGGAAACGGACCTCCTGACTGACCTCCTCAAACAGTGGACGCACGTGAGTGTTGAGCGGCTCGCGTCAGGGCCTGGACTTCTCCGAATCTATTCATGGCTCAGGAAGTACCGGAGTCACCCAGAGCCCGAGTGGCTCACCCAGAAGATGAAGTCGGAAGACCCTCCGCAGGTGATCACCGAGGCAGCGCTGTCCCAAAAGGATCCTCTGTGCGTAGAAGCCCTGGACGTCTTCGTGTCGATCGTCGGCGCAACGGCCGGAAATCTTGCTCTGACGGGTCTGACCACCGGCGGGATCTATCTGGGAGGCGGCGTTCCCCCTAAGATCCTGCCCAAACTCCAGGATGGCGTGTTCATGGAGGCTTTCACCGCAAAGGGAAGGTTCGAGGACCTCATGCGGGAGATCCCTGTGAGAGTGATTCTCAACGACAGGACCGCTCTGCTGGGGGCGGCACGCTGCGCGCTCGGAGATTGAAGCTCGTCTCGGAATGCCCTCCAGAGCAGAGTCTTACGCGAGGTGGCAGACATGAAACCGGATCTCAAAGAGATAGACGAATACACGGAGACAATCATAAAGAGTAAGGCGCCCGACCTGAAAATCCCTCCCGAAGCCTGTGTGGTCGACGGCGAAATCGAACCGTGCGGGATTGTCATCTTCGGCGCGACGGGCGATCTGACGAGCAGGAAACTTGCGCCGGCCCTCTACGACTTGTTCCTCTCAGGGGGATTGCCCGAGCACTTTTTCATACTTGGCGCCGCGCGCTCGGAACTCGACGACGACAAATTCCGGGAAAGAATCAGGAATGCGCTGGCCGGATCTGACCTGTCACGATGGGACGAATTCGGCCGGAGACTCCACTATCAGCGTCTGCACTATGATTCCCTGGACTCCTTTAGAGCTTTAGCCCGCAGGTTGGAATCCGTCGATAAAGATCATGGCACGGCCTGGGACACGATATTCTACCTCGCCATTCCACCGTCCCTGTATGAGATCACTGCCCGCATGCTGGAAAAGTCCGGGCTTTCCGATGAACGCGACGGGGGCCGGGGATGGTCTCGCATCGTGGTGGAGAAGCCCTTTGGCAACGATCTGGAGACCGCTATCGAGCTTAACGACGCGCTGCACCAAGGGTTCAGCGAACAGCAGATTTTCAGGATCGACCACTACCTTGCCAAGGAAACGGTTCAGAACGTTATGATCCTTCGCTTTGCCAATACCATTTTCGAACCGCTCTGGAACCGGATGTACGTGGACCGGGTATACATCCGAGCGATCGAGTCGCTGGGAGTGGAAAGAAGGGCGGCATACTATGAGGAAGCGGGCGTGCTGAGGGACATGTTTCAGAATCATATGCTGCAATTGTTGGCGCTCAGTGCCATGGAACCCCCCGCACGCTTCGAGGCGGACCCTGTGCGAGACGAAAAGGTCAAGGTGTTCCACTGTCTGAGGCCCTTTGATACGGACAATTCACGGGAGAATCTCGTTCTCGGGCAGTATGCAAGAGGTGTCATCAACGGCGAGGTTATGCCCGGGTACCGGGAAACATCGGGGGTCAGTCCTGATTCGGTCACGCCGACTTTTGCGACGATGAGGGTCTTTCTGGACAATTGGCGGTGGCAGGGCGTCCCGTTCTTTATGACTTCGGGCAAGGCGCTCGCAGAAAAGCGGACCGAGATCGTCATTCATTTCAAACAGGTTCCCCACTCCATGTTCAAGGGAACTTTCGGGGAAGCCATACATCCCAACAAGCTGATTCTCGGCATTTACCCGGACGAGAAGATCGACATGACCTTTCAGACGAAGAATCCGGGCGCCAAGGTCTGCCTCAGGTCTGTCACGATGGACTTCAACTACCTCCATAATTACACTGGCCCCACGCTCGACGCATACCAGAAGGTCCTCCTGGACTGCCTGCTGGGTGACCAGATGCTCTTCTGGCGCCAGGATGCCGTGGAACAGGCATGGGCCTTCTTCACTCCGCTGCTCCAGGAGTGCGAGACCTGCTCCGATCGGTCCAGCCGATTGGCCTTCTACCCGGCAGGGGGATCGGGCCCGGAACCCCCTCGGCAGTGGGGAATGTGACGTGCAAGGCGTCGAAGCCGACTCAAGGCAGCCCCGCGTCCTCAGGCAAAACAGACCAAGGTGCCCCTGGAGTTTCCCCTCTCGCTGAGAGGCGGAGTCGGCGACGGGCCGTTTTCCCACGAACCTTCTCGGTATTTGGGCGTCTTATTGAAAAGAGTCAGTCTGTGCTCTATCCTTAGTCGTTATCAGGAGCGACTGTGCCGTTGTCCGTCCCCCCGGAGAGGATGGTTTTCTCTCTTTCCCGTTCGGGTGGGGCGCCGGAAAGGTGACTGTGCTGCATGGGTTTTCGGGCGGGGAGACCCGTGGGGAGGGAATAATGAAGGTGATAGTTCGTTTCGTGGTTGCATGCCTGGCGGTCGGGTCCCTTGCCGGCGTACCGACGGCTCAGGCTGTCGAGGAAGAGGTCTGGGGGGAAACCATAGGACCTGTCTCTGCCATTGTAGACAAGGGTGACGGGAAATGGGGCATGGCGGTCAGGTCGAGACCGACGCCGGATGCGAGAATCCTCACCAATCTGTCTGTGGGTACGAAGATCAAGGGTTACCGTGAGTTCTACCGGGGATGGATGCAGATCCAGCGCCCCGTTGACAAGGGCTGGGTCAGAATCGACGCTCTCAGGCCGCGGAGCGGCGAAGGCACGGTCAAAAGCGTAGACAGACCCGAGATGTGTCTGAGGATCAGGCGCGGTCCTTCCCTGTACCATCCTGTGGTCGGGTGCGCGCAAAGAGCATCAAAACTCAAGCTGACCGGACTGTGGAGCGAAGACAATTGGGCCCAGGTGGAGAGACCGGTTCGAGGCTGGGTGTACGCGCGTCAGATCGCATCCGCGCTGAGCCCGAGACCGGGGCCCTCAACCGCGCTAGCGGAGAACTTGCCCCCCTCCGGGAGGCCGAGTGGGGTTTACGAGCCTGGCTGGCCTCGTCCGGGCGCCAATGGTTACAGGCGACCACCCACCCCCCGGCGTTATCCCGGACCGCCGCCAAGACCCCGAACCTATCCGCGGTACGGGGCCCGTTACTATGGAATACCAGGTTACGGCGTCCGTATTGCGCCGCAAGGGGGAGTCTCAGTCAAGGCGGGGCCTGTGAACGTTGGAGTCAGTCCGCTCGGGAGCGTGGGTGTTAACGTACCGGGTTTCGATCTGAGGTTGGGTGCCGGAAGAGGTCTGAGCCTCTGGGTCGGGCCGTGGGGTCCGTAACGGGATTCCCTTTCACAAAAACGAAATCGCACCAGTGTCGGATCTCTCACTCCTAGTCCGGATATCCCTCCGGATGCTCGGAGAACCACTGCACGACTTGCTCAACGATGGTGCTGACATTCGACCTTGAGGGCTTCCACTCAAGCATTTCGAACGCACGGGTCGCATCGGCAACCAGTTCGGGAGGATCTCCCGGCCTGCGCGGGCCGAATTCGAATTCGATTTGTTTGTTTACCGCCTTGCTTACCGCCTCGACGATCCCCAGGTTGGAAAAGCCTGATCCTGTTCCCAAGTTGAGTTGAATGAGCGGCGCGGAATCGAGCTTTTCCAGCGCCTTGAGATGAGCCTCGGCAAGATCCGTGACGTGGATGTAGTCCCGGATGCAGGTGCCGTCCGGAGTGGGGTAGTCGTTGCCGAATATGACGAGCCGCGTGTCTAGCCCAAGCGCGTACCGCACGACGTTCGGGATGAGATGGCTTTCCGGCGTGTGGTCTTCCCCGAGGCCGTCCTGCGGTTCGCAGCCCGCCGCGTTGAAGTACCTGAGCGCTGCCGAACGTATGCCGTACGCCCTCTGATAGTCTTCAAGCATCCATTCGATGGCTCGCTTGGTCCGCCCATAGGGTGAAACGGGATTCTTGGGATGCTCCTCGCTTATGGGTATTGATTGCGGCTCCCCGTACACCGCGCAGGTCGAGGAGAAGATCACCCGGTCGTGGCCTGTGGCTCTCATGGCCTCGAGCATCGAGTAGGCCGCCAGAACATTGTTCTCGTAATAAAGGGCGGGTTTTTCCACGGACTCGCCGACCAGGCAGCTTGCAGCGAAGTGAAAGAGCGCGTCATAGCGATTCTCACTGAGATGTTGGGAGAGAAACTCGCGATCCAGCAGGTCTCCCCTGATCAGCACGGCTTCTGTGACGGCAGGTGCGTGCCCGGTCGACAGATTGTCCAGGACCGTCACCGCGAACCCCGATTGAACAGCATACCGGGTGAAATGGGAACCGACATATCCCGCGCCGCCAATCACCAGAATCCTGCCGCCAGGCATCGATCTACCTCCTTCGGTCAGAGCACCGTTTGCTGCGGACCCGCGCGTCTGTGCAAGCACCCGAGTCTGTATCACATGTAACGGTCCGATGCGACTCCCAAAGCGGTTTCTCTCCCCCCACATCGTTCGCGGTCCGCGTTCATAGTGAAGGGCCTTTTCCCCAAAGGCTCTTCCCGATGAACTCTTCCCGAAAATCATCCCCAATTGACCCAGATTTTGGTGTAAAGTCTTGGTGACGCACCCTGCCCGTTGCTCAGGGCTGTCCTGCGTTGTGTACCGGCGCAAACCGAGTCGTCCGTAACATATCGAGGATGTTTGGCATTCCTTCGAATCAGGTCGAAAGGAGGATGGGGAATGAGATTCCGGATAACTGACGTCATGGCCCGGGAGATACTTGATTCTCGCGGAAATCCCACAATAGAAGTCGATGTTTGCCTCGAGGGGGGATGCATGGGGCGGGCGGCCATCCCGTCGGGCGCTTCAACGGGGGAGAACGAGGCTGTGGAGCTACGGGACGGTGATGCAGGCCGTTATCTCGGTAAGGGAGTCACCAAAGCGGTCGACAACGTGATCCAAGAGATTCGCCCCGCGGTACTCGGGAAGAACGCGTTCCGTCAAAGGGAACTCGACGCTCAGCTCCTTGATCTGGACGGGACCAACAACAAAGGAGCGCTCGG
Source organism: uncultured Syntrophaceae bacterium (assembly GCA_964497585.1). GTDB lineage: Bacteria > Desulfobacterota > Desulfomonilia > Desulfomonilales > Desulfomonilaceae > CAZCDS01. Next base: position 86,968 of record CAZCDS010000006.1, on the reverse strand, counting down.
CGCGAATGCGATTCTCGGCGTCAGCCTCGCTGCGGCGAAAGCCTGTGCGACTGAGCTGGGAGAGCCCCTCTACAGATACCTTGGCGGGGTGGCCGCGAGTCGTCTCCCCGTCCCGATGATGAACATACTCAATGGTGGCGCTCATGCCGACAACAACGTTGATATTCAGGAATTCATGATCATGCCGCTCGGCGCGACAAGCTTCCGTGAAGGGCTGCGTATGGGCGCGGAGGTCTTTCACGCGCTCAAAAAGGTCCTCAAGGGAAAGGGACTCAACACCGCGGTAGGTGATGAGGGCGGGTTTGCTCCCAATCTGCAATCCAACGAGGAAGCCCTGGAAGAGATCCTCGTGGCAATCGGAGAAGCAGGGTACGAGCCCGGCAAGGATGTCTACCTTGCCATTGACTCCGCTGCAAGCTCGTTTTTCAAGGACGGAGTCTACGACCTTGCCGCGGAAGGCTCGAAGAAGAGCTCCGCTGAGATGGTCGACTTCTATGCCGATCTGGTAGATCGCTATCCGATCGTGTCCGTAGAGGACGGGCTTGATGAGAACGATTGGGACGGATGGAAAATCCTCACGGACAGACTTGCTTCGAAAGTTCAGATAGTCGGTGACGACATCTTCGTAACAAATCCGGAACTCCTCAAGAAGGGGATCGACCTCGGCGTGGCCAACTCCATCCTCATCAAGCTCAACCAGATCGGAACGCTCTCGGAGACTATCGATGCGGTGAACATGGCCACAGCAGCGGGGTACTCCTCGGTCGTCTCGCATAGGAGCGGTGAAACCGAAGACACTACGATCTCCGACTTCGTCGTTGCCCTGGGGACCGGCCAAATAAAGACCGGCTCCGTTTCACGCACAGACCGAATCTGCAAGTACAACCAACTGCTCAGAATCGAAGAAGAACTCGGCGGCGCTGCTACCTATGGCGCACCGGAACTCTTGCACAAGTAGGGGAGTGGGTAGAGCGGAAAGGGAAGAGCAGAGAGAGCGATGCGGGCGTGCCGGTCCGCTCTTCCAATAGCATCGTTGTTGCCGCCTGAGGCGTAGCCTGAGACGGCCGCTGAGAAGTCTTTGAGGGGGGCGCATGAGGGAACCTTTCAGAAAGGGTTCCCCCGTGCATCTTCTCTTACCTGTCTCCCTCACTCATGAGCGCCCGGCGGCAGGCGGGCGTCAATAAGTATGGACCAGGTTTGAGCCAGGCCGGATCGTCGTACCGGTCGTGGCAGGGGAGGCATGGGGCTATGGCCGTGATTTTTCGGAGTTCATCTCTGTTGAAGGGGCGGGCGCGTTTATGGGAGGTGCTCTGGAGTTGCTTTCCCCCCGTCGTTACGACGGCCTCGAGGGGGTAGTCGATCTTGAGGCCGGACGCGTGTGAGTCGTACATGGGTCGGAATTTGCAGTCACGCGTGGCGGCGTTCCACGTGAGGCGTCCTTCTCCCAGCCCGAGAGCCTTGGGGTCGAGATGACAGTCGATGCAGCGAGGGACTTCCGTGCGGGTTGTGTGTGGATGCGTGGCTCCCATTGCAATTGAAGTCAGACCGTTTTGCAGAGGCATGATGAGGGAATCGTACGGTGGAATCACCTTGCCCGACGAATCCACAACGGTATTCCAGACCTGGCACCCAGGCACCAGGATACCCACTTTGCCCCGGGGATTTATGCCGTAGATATTCTTTGAAAAACGGAAGTAGCTTCGTCCTTCGGCCCATCGTCCCGGCGTGCTCTTCCCCGTCAGGTGGTCCCGGCCCTTGTGTCCGAAGTCGAGATACTGGTGACATCCGTAGCATTGTGGGCTCCATGCGCTGTGGCATGTGTCGCATTCGAGCCGGTCGTGGCCTTTGATGCGATGGGCGTTCGTCTTTCCAGTGATCACGCTGACAGGATGGTCTTTTCCCATGAGTTTGCTCCTGAGCCGGAATCCCGTGGCGGTTCTCCTGACGTGGGGCAACGGACGTCCCCGGGAGGTGACCGCGATCTCGTCCCCCTCGGAGAGCTTCACAAACGGCGCCGCACTCCTGATAAGCGTTTGAACGACCGGATCATCATTGCGGACCTTCATGGTCTTGGGTGGGGACCTGTGGGAGCCGTGACAGTCTTCGCATCGGATCTCGACCTGGTCCTGCATACGGCCGAAGAGCCTGCCGTCCCCCATGGTGTCCTGTCCCGTGTGGCAGTCGATGCACCCCATGCCCTTTTCGTGATGGATATCCGGCGTGAGCCGCAGAACGAATCTGCCGTCGCTGATGGTGTAGTCGTTGAGGCCGCCGCGAACGAAAGGAGTTCCGTACTGAGCGCTCTCCATCTCGCCGTGGTAATTCAGGCCGATTCGGGCGCTCCTGTTGTGGCAGGCTCTGCATCGTTCATCAGGAATGCGATTGGTGATCGTGTGAGTCGCCGGGTGGCCGACCTCTTCCCGGTCGATTGTCGGATCAGCTCCGTGGTACTTCCCATCGGACGCGTACCGCGCGTGGCACGCGGGGCATCCCTGAAGTCTGCCCATCCTTGCCCTGTGTCTTGGGGTCCATAGATGGCACACCGCGCAGAACTTGCGGAAATGACTCGACGCGAGATTGATGCCCCCGTCCGCGGTCCGTTCCCCCGGAATTTTTTCGAAACGGGTCTTGCCGTCGGAAACGTTACGAATGGCGAACCGCGGATTTGAATCTTTACTGACACCCCACTGGAAACGGAGTATGCCGACGATGCCCGCGTTGGTGGCCATCAGCGATCGGGGCACATTGTCCACTCTGTCGAGGAGTCTGTCCTTGCGTTCGGAATGGCATTTCCCCGCTATTGCGGTTCGGCTCCCGCAACTCGCGGCGGCAAGGTCCAGCCGGCCAGGGTTTCCCGCGCCCCTCAGGCCGCGGTGCGCCCCTGTTACGGTGAGGTCCGGTCCGTTTCCGCCATGACAAATCACGCACCCGAAAACCGAATTGGGATGGGAAGGCGAGAGGTCTTCAATCCCGAAGTGGCAGGTGAGACAGCGCTCCGGGCCGAGCTTCCCGTCGAACGGTCTGATCTCGATAACAGCCGGTTTCCGTGCGCGCAGTGATTTGACTTGCTCGAGGATTCGCGATCTTTTGTCGGCAAACGACTTGTCGCTTGGAGGAATGTCGGCCAGTTGCGCTTCAAGTCTTTCAACGGAGAGATCGATTCCCCGTTGCTGACAGCTTTTCCACTCGTGGGTACGATCCCGCAACCCCACATATATGAGGATCCCGGCAAAAACAACAAGCGTTGCAGTGAGCGCAATTCCGTACCGGGAGGTCGGACCGTTCAAAACAGGTACCCCCAAACGGTCAATGAGAGTGAGACCAGAACGGTCCCGAAAACAAGGGTCCACAAAGCTTTTCGTTGTAACGGTGTTTCACGGGGCAGGAAGGGCATGACTGCAAGCGCTACCACTGCGGCCAGAGGCAAGAGAATGCCTGCGATGAGAGCCGGCAGGTAGCGAAGAGCCTGCTGAATTCCAACGAAGATCCAGGGCGCCTTGACATCTTCGGCGGGAATGCCGGACGGATCCGCGGGACCCTGCAAAGGCGCGTTAAAAAGGGCTGACACTAGGCCCAGTACGGCGAGCGCGATAAATGTGGCAAGGATTTCCCGGCGCACCAGGTGGGGTACGCTTCTTATCCCGAGGGAGCGGAGAGGCGCGTGCGAATTTCGGGTTGCCTTTTCCACTGTCTTTCAGGTCCTTCTGCTCATGAAGGGAGCGTGGGTACCGTTGAGTTTCCGGGTCTTGGCGGCAAATATCCTCGCGTGGACATCCCACGGGTGTGCCGCTACTTCGATGCAACTCCCAGGTCCTTTACGATTCGGAAACCGACGCTTTTGAAGTAGCCCTGCGGTGGTGCGCTATGGCGGTTCCTGATCCTTCGGGAGGCTTCCGCGGACGCCCAGGATCCTCCTCTGATTTCCTTGTGCTTTCCGAGCGAAGGACCCTTGGGGTTCGTGCGTGAACTGGAAGCATAGTAGTCTCGGTCATACCAGTCGGAGCACCATTCCCAGACGTTTCCGATCATTCCGCTTACACCCTTGATGCCCGGGGTAGAGATGCTCACCGGTACGCTCGATTTCCTCGGGAGTATGGTGAGAAAGTCCCCGGGAGGATTAGGATTCGTGAGAAGGGCTGCCTTTTCCCACTCCGCTGCAGTTGGCAGGCGGGCATGTCGCCACCGAGCGTAGTCCTGAGCGCCGTACCACGAGACACAGGTCATCGGCCGGAAGGCCATGCCTTCCCTGGGCTTGAACTTGCGCCCGTCCCTTACCACGGGACAATCAGGAATGGAAAGGTTGACCCTGGGCACCCGATTCTTCCCCAGGAGACCTCGGCTATTGAGGAAGTTGCAGTACTCCCGTACGGTCACTTCCTTTTGTGAGATGTAGAAATCCTTCAAAAAGGCCTGGTGTGGTGGCCGCTCGTCGGGCCTCCCCTGGCTATCGGGGCTTCCCATGGGAAACGGCCCCGCCGGAATCAGAACCATTCCCGCGAACTCGCCGGAGCCCTCCCTGATCCCCTTTCTATCGATTACAGGTGCGGTTGTCTTGGGCCTGAGACTCGCTTTGAGATCCGGCGGCAAGGGGACAGGCGGTCCGTCGGGGCAGCCGGGAAGGAGCGGACAGTCAGGCTCATTCGCAGGCTTGACCGGAACTGTCCTGGTCGAGGTGGGCTTGGACGCGGAGTTCTTGAGCACAGACCGGGAGTTCTGCGCGAGGACTGCTCTGTGCGACACTGGGCACGCCAGGAACGCAGCAAGCAGGATTACCGGCAGGTGCGAGAGATTTTTCCGAGAGCGTCCGGCGTTTCTCAAGTCAGTTCCATCCATCCGTTTCGACGTCACAATTCCTCGATCGGACGTCAATTGTACCTTGCATAGCTGCCCGGACATGATACATGCACTTTGGTAACGTCCGGGACTGGACCGGCGAGCGGTGCTCGCCCTCGGACGGGCTCTCTTGCGCTCGCTGCTTCTTGGAAATATCACAAGCCTGCCCCAAAAGACAACGCAGGCGAAGCGACCGATGCCGCAAACCTGCGGAGTCGGTCCCTTGGCAAGCTCCGTAGGGGATGATTATCGAAAATCCGATGAATGCACACTCACTTGATGAACATGTGCGTCTTGAGGCCCTGGACATTCTGGCCGAACTCATTTCGGATCGGACAGGAGGTGAGCCGGGGCCAAACCGCGACGATCATGCGATTTACCGGATTGCCCTTGGTCGTCTTGTCAAATCGTTGCTTGACCGGTGTATCCGCAGGCGTAGATCGGCAACCGCGGCCAAACGGGATCACGTTGCGGCGAGGTTAAGCGAAAGGCTTCCCATGACGGCACCCGAAGAGGTAGGGGAGCTGTACGAATATCTTCGCGGATTTCAACTTGAACCGGGGAACCGCACGCGGCCTCGACTGGTCCCGAGCCGGAAGGGAAAGCGGAATCAAGGGCTTTTCTATACACCCCCGGCGATCGTGTCACACATTGTGGAACGAACTCTGGACGCGTTGAACATCCAAGATCCCGTCGATTACCTGTCCCTGAGGCTCCTGGACCCTGCGCTTGGTACGGGGGTCTTCCTCTCTCGGGCACTGGACGTGATCGTGGACCGGGTGCTCGCCGGAGGGGAAGGGAGGAGCCACGATGTCCTGGAAAGGATTTCGATTCTAAACCGGGGTTGCGATCACGTCCAGGGCCAAACCTCGGCGTTCGATACCAGGACCCGCGTCAGGATTCACGTCCTCGAGCATTGCCTGTACGGAGTGGATCTCGATCCCCTTGCCGTGCAGGTGGCCCGAATCCGCCTGGCAAACAGAGCTCTTAAGGACATACCTGAAGCCCTGGACCTGCAGCCGCGGGTGAGACTGGGAAACTCACTTATCGGGACGGGCTCCGCAACCTCAGCGCAGTTGTGTCGTGCAATCGAGGACCTGAGGCACGCGACCGCCTATTTTGGCCCGAAGATCGTCGGTGAGACCGATGTCTCCGGCTGGGCCGGGGCAACGGGAGTGTTCCACTGGCCGCTGGAGTTTCCCGACGTGTTTCGAGGGCCGCGCAAAGGGTTCGACGCGGTCGTGGGCAATCCCCCTTACGAGATCGTCTCGGTGAAGGAATCGGGTCTGCGGGAGAGGACCAGAGAGCAGGCGTATTTCAGGAAGGTCCACCGGACGTGCCAGGGTAAGATCAATACCTATCGACTCATGCTGGAACGTGGTCTGGACCTCCTCGCGGATGGCGGAACGCTTGGCTTCATCGTTCCCGCGACGCTCCTGGCCGATTCCTCGGCCGAAAAGATACGAAGGCTCGTTCTAGACTGTTCAACGGTTACGGAAGCCTCGGTGATCCCGGAAAAGGCAAGAGTATTTGAAGGGGTGACCCAGGCCCTTCTCATACTGATTCTTCACAAGGGCGACAAGACACGCTCCATAAGGCCCATATTCCGGAATACCGACGATCCCAGTGACGCGAAGCCGGGAGCGTGCACGGACCGCAGACTCATTGACATGACCGGGGGCCGGATTCCACTCCTTCGAGCTGAGGAAGAGAAGAAGTTCCTCGAGGCCATTCTCCGCTATCCCCAACTGGCGGGGAACGGAAACTGCGTGCCGGTCGCGCAGGTTCATCAGGGAGAAATCAATCTCACTACACATCGGGATTTCATAACGGACTCGCCAACAGGCTATCCCCTCATTCGCGGAGAGCATGTCTTCCCGTTCCGTCTCGTTCACCCGTCGCGCCGGGAGAAAAGGCTTGACTGGGTCCTTCCGGAAATGCTCGGGCGCGGACGGCATCTCAAAAAAGGCAAGATGGCGGCGCAGCGGCTTCCGGTCTTCCAAGAGCCTCGGGAGGGCCGGAGAGGAACGCCCTGGGATTCGGAACGAATAGTCCTGGGAAGGGTGGTCAACATGGCCACTGATCGAAGACTCAAAGCCGCTGCGGTTCCCGCGAGCACTTTCTTGGGAGACATGACCAATTTCCTGCGCGATCCTACGGAACCGTCGGATTACTTGCTGGGCTTGCTCAACTCCAGACTGCTCAATTGGCGCATCAAGATCACCAGCACCAACAACTACTTATCCGCCCAGGAGATCGGGAGCCTCCCCGTCCCGCGAACCGGCTCAGCCGCGATGGAGCCCAGAGTCCAGCTTTGGATTCATGAACAATGGACACCGAAGCTGCTGCCCGGATTGGTCGACGACTCCCCTTGTTCGATCAGCCACGCGTTGGTGCTGCTGGGGTCGGCCGTGCCCGCGGAGGTACGAGCGGCACCGGAAGCCTACGTTCCGCCCATGATCGGGTTAACCACCGCGATGATGCGCTCGGGCCGTTCTCACACTCGGCAGACGTTGCCGCCGGCACTGACAAATCTGTTGGACGCGCTCGTGTTCATGCTCTTCCGATGCGATTCATACGCCCCGCTCGTCCAAGAATGAGGCTAGGGAAGAACCCAACGTAAACAATGTCGTTCCTCTATGACTGAATGCCGTCGTACAAGGTGCCCCACGGCAAAGCGTTTTTTACGCGATGAGCCGACCGGTGGGGTTCCGGTTGGTGAGCGTATGCTACAGGGTAGGGGCTTTTTCCAGAGGAAGCCCCCGTGACTGAAGTCTTACCCGTCATCGCGTTTTTTGGCTTGCAATGGCTCGATGGGTCGGTCATAATATTCGTTTAATTCGCACACCCCAGCATGGTCGGGTCGCGCCGCAGGCCGGCACGTAGGCCGGGGTGGAAGACCAACCCGATTGAAAAGGAGAATTCCTCGTGTCCTTGATCACCATGAAACAGCTTCTTGAAGCCGGCGTGCACTTTGGCCACCAGACCCGGCGCTGGAACCCGAAGATGAAACCGTACCTCTTCGGCGCCCGCAACGGCATCTACATCATCGACCTGCAAAAGACCGTCAGGCTCTTCAAGAAGGCCTATTCCTTCGTTCAGGAGACCGTCGCCACAGGCGGAAGCGTTCTCTTCGTGGGAACCAAGAAGCAGGCCCAAGACGCAATATTTGAAGAAGCCACCCGAGGCGGGCAATTCTACGTCAATCATCGGTGGCTCGGTGGCATGCTCACGAATTTCAGCACCATTAAGAAGAGCGTGGAGCGACTCAACCAGATCGCGGCCGTGCTTGAGTCGGCCGAAGAGACGAACCTGACGAAAAAGGAACTCTCGAGTCTCAGCCGCAAGCACGACAAACTCAATCGGAACCTCGCCGGAATTCGGGACATGAGAAAGCTCCCCAGCGCGATCTTCGTGGTCGATCCAAAGAACGAGAGTATCGCGGTCAAGGAAGCGAGAAAGCTGGACATCCCCATCGTGGCGGTCGTCGATTCCAATTGCGATCCGGACGAGATCGATTACGTCATTCCGGGAAATGACGACGCGATCCGGGCGATCCGTCTCTTTGCCGCCAGAATCGCTGATGCCTGCATTGAAGGACGGACCATCTACGAGGAATCGCTCAAAGAAGAAGTCACGGATCAGGCAGGCCCGGTCGTTGAGCCAAAGGCCGTGGAAGGGGAGGCACCGGAAGAAGCCCCCGCCGAAGAAGTCGCGGCAAACGCACCCACTGAGGAACCCACCGAAGAGAGCGCTGAGACGGAGAGCGCTGAAGCGGTAAGCGTGAATGTGGCGGGCGAAGACGAAGAGGGGGAGCCGGTGATTGAAGAGAGGCCCGCATCTGCTTGATTGGCTGGTATCGATCGACGACTTTCCTACGTGAAGCTCAAATCCGGCAGACCCGAAGCGCTTCCGACCCAGGCTGAGCCCGTGAGGAACCGCAGGGGAGCATCATGGGTCGGGCTCCGGGAGGAATACTGACGGGTCAGGCCGACTCCCACGCGTGCTCAGCGTAAATCGAATCGGTGACAGGAGACTACCCGATGGCAATAACAGCACAGTTGGTAAAGGAACTCAGAGAGAAAACCGGGCTCGGGATGATGGACTGCAAGAATGCGCTCGTTGAGACGGAGGGCGACATCGACAAGGCTGTTGATCACCTGCGTAAGAAAGGCGCGCTCAAGGCCGCGAAGAGGGAAGGGAGAGCCACGTCGGAGGGACGCATCGGTTCCTATGTCCATATGACTGGAAAGATCGGTGTTCTCGTGGAACTCAAATGCGAAAGCGACTTCGTAGCCAAGACCGACGATTTCGCGGAACTTGCCAAGGATATCTGCATGCACGTGGCGGCCTCTGCCCCCAGGTGGCTGGCGAAGGATGACGTGCCCGAGGACGTCATAACAAAGGAAAAGGATATTTACATGAGCCAGGCAAAGGAGCAGGGAAAGCCTGACAAGATTCTCGAGAAGATAGCCGAAGGCAAGCTCAAGAAGTTCTACTCTGAGAACTGCCTGCTGGAACAGCCCTTTGTCAAGGATACGGACAAGTCGATTTCCCAGCTCATAACCGACACCATCGCAAAACTGGGGGAAAACATAACCGTCGGTCGGTTCGTCCGCTTTCAGTTGGGCGAGGATTGATGAGGAAGGGCCTATGCCCCACGGATACGGTCGAGCGCTGCTGAAAATCTCCGGCGAGTCCCTGGCCGGGGAAGGAGGCTTCGGGCTCAACCACGAAAACGCGTCCCGGACAGCGGCTCAAATTGCCCAGGCAAGTCGGGAGGGGCGACAACTTGGGGTGGTGATCGGAGCAGGCAATATCCTGCGAGGAGTGGATGCGGCTTCGGTTGGGGTACCTCGTCTTGCGGCCGATGAGATGGGCATGATCGCGACGGTGATCAACGCCCTTGCCCTCCGCGCGGCGTTGGAATCAGCAGGCGCGAAGGCACGGGCCATGTCCGCGTTTGCAGTGGGGCGTTTCATCGAGATCTTCGAACGAGAAAAAGCGCTCGCTTATCTTGAGCAAGGATATGTCGTCGTCTTTGCAGGTGGGACGGGAAATCCGTGTTTCACCACCGACTCAGCCGCTGCGCTCAGGGCCGTTGAGATTCAGGCCGACGTGCTGGTGAAGGGAACCCAGGTCGCCGGCGTGTTCGATAGAGACCCCAGAAAGCACCCGGACGCGTCGTTCTTTGACACGATCAGCCCCACGGAGTATCTCAAAAGGGGGCTGAGAGTTCTCGATGCAACCTGCGTGGACATCCTTGCCGAGAACGGGATTCCTGCGATAGTCCTCAACATGCACGTGCACGGCAATATCCTCAAGGCGCTCAACGGAGAGAAGGTCGGCAGCACGATCAGGTGAGAAAAAAGCATGTCCCGAGCAAACGTGCCGGGACGAGTCCGGGGTTGGAGGATTGCCGGTCGCGACTTACCCCGGAGGCGAGGGAGTGGAGAGCATGATAGACGAAGTTTTCAGCGAAACGAAAGCGTCCATGGAGAAGACCGTTTCGGCGATGGTCCGCGATCTGAAACGGATCCGGACGGGACGCGCGTCTCTGGCATTGTTGGACGGGCTTATGGTTGACTATTACGGCAGTCCGACTCCCATCAACCAGCTCGCGACCCTTTCCATTCCCGAACCTCGCCAGATTCTCATTCAGCCATGGGATTCCCAGGCCGTGCCGGATATCGAAAAAGCCATCCTCAAGTCCGAACTCGGTCTCAACCCGATGAACGACGGAAAGATCATCCGGATCGTGCTTCCTCCCCTGACCGAGGAGAGACGCCGGGAACTCGTCAAGGTGGTCAGGCGGATGGCCGAGGATTTCAAGGTTCAGATACGTAGTCATCGACGAGACGCCAATGAGATGCTTAAAGACCTCAAGAGCGAAAAGGAAATCACTGAAGACCAGATGCACAAAGGGCAGGACCAGATTCAGAAGACCACCGACGAGTACATCGCCAAGCTGGACGATCTGGTGACTGAAAAAGAAAAAGAAATTATGGAGATTTGATCGGTTCCAGTCGCTCTCTGCCCGCGAAGATCAGTGCCTCTCAAGAGGACTTCATAATCGGCGCGGTCTCCGGTGATTTGACCGCGCCATCCCGTGCGAGCCCGCTATTATTCCAGGAGAGCCTCTTGGCTTCATCCTCAGAGCAATCCGCATCGCTGCCTCGCCACGTGGCCATCATCATGGACGGGAACGGTCGCTGGGCCCGTCGCAGGCTACTCCCGCGCATAGAGGGGCACCGCCAGGGCGCGAAATCCGTTCGCAGGGCCATAGAGTTCTGTGGTGATATGGGTATCAAGATTCTGACGCTTTACGCCTTTTCCACGGAGAACTGGCAGCGCCCCAGGAGTGAGGTCTCGGGCCTGATGAGGCTGCTCTCCGAGTTTATCGACTCGGAACTGGAGGAGCTTCACGAGAATGACATCAAGCTTTCGACCATCGGAGACTTGGAACGTATCCCCGCAGCCATGGCAGCGAAAATCAAGGCGGCCAAGAGCAGGACCGCGGGCAACAAATCCCTGATCCTCAACATTGCCCTTTCCTATGGCGGCAGACAGGACATTGTCAGGGCTGCCAAAGGACTTGCCAGGGCCGTCAAGGCGGGAACCGTTGATGAGGATTCCGTGAATGAGGGGCTCTTCGGGCGGTACCTGTACACAGCGGGGCTTCCTGATCCCGATCTGCTCATCCGTACGGGAGGCGAACTGCGTATCAGCAATTTCCTCCTCTGGCAGACCGCATACACGGAACTCTACTTCACCCCCGTCCTGTGGCCTGATTTCAGCAAGGAGGATTTCCTCAGGGCGATCGAAGAATACCGGTCACGCCAGCGGAGATTCGGTATGACGTCCGAGCAGGTTGAGACCGACGAAGGAAACGAGTAATGTTGGGCCTTCGATTGCTGACCGCCGCGATCGTCATTGCCATTCTGGTCCCACTCGTGGTCTTGCTGGGGGAAAAGGGAGTCGCGGTCTGCGTCGCCTTGTTCGGAGGAATAGCTCTGTGGGAGCTTTCCTGCTGCCTTCCTGCATTGAAGCCCCGTCCCGGCAGAGAGCTGACAATGCTCTTCGGTTTGGCTGTTGTGGGTGCGTTTTTCCTGCTCCCGCCCGAGCGGGCGATCGCAACGGTGGTTTGGTTTCCACTACTGATTCTCATCGTCCATCTGGCACTTTATCACCGCATTGAGCGCTCCGTTGAATCCGCCTCGCAGATGGTGATGGCGGTAGCCTATGTAATGGTTCCACTTTGTCATGCGATTCTCCTCAGGACACTGGAATTCGGAATCGCCTGGATTGTGTTCGTTTTGATAGTGATCTGCCTCGGAGATACGGGGGCGTTCCTCGCTGGCGGATATTTCGGAAAACATCACTTTTCCACCGTGGTCAGCCCGTCCAAGACAGTCGAGGGCCTTTTCGGGGGGCTGGCGGGGAATCTAGTGGGAATGCTCCTCGTCAAGGCCGCGGTCCCCGACATCGCCTCGTTCAAAGTGCTGCTTGTCCTCACCTTGCTGTTGGCTGTGGCTGGGCCCGTGGGCGATCTCGCGGCTTCCATGATCAAAAGGAAGCTGGAAATCAAAGATTTCGGTTCCATCCTGCCGGGCCATGGGGGAGTCATGGATCGCGCGGACAGCCTGATTCTTGCCTTTCCGATCACCTACTACTTTCTCTTGTTTGTGGGGCAATGGGGGCCCAAATGAAGGGCGTCTCCATACTCGGATCAACCGGCTCCATCGGTGAACAGACCCTCGATATCGTACGCCTGCATCCGGACCGGTTCAAGGTCACGGCCCTCGTCGCCGGCACAAACGTCGATCTCCTGGCGAGACAGGTTCGCGAGTTCAAACCTGCGGTTGTTTCCTGCGCGACGGAGCACGCTGCAGGTGAGCTGCGCAGCAGGCTTGGAGACTATTCCAGGCCGGTTTCTGTCGAGCACTCGGCCGAAGGCCTCGAACGCGCTGCAACCCTTGAGGAAGCGCAGATCGTCGTTGGCGGCCTGCCGGGCAGCACGGGACTCGTACCCACTTTTGCCGCCGTCAACGCGGGAAAGGACGTGGCTCTTGCGACCAAGGAAGTGCTCGTGATGGCGGGGAGCCTCTTCATGGAGGCCGTACGAGAGACAGGGATCGCTCTGCTTCCGGTCGATTCGGAACAATCCGCGATCTTTCAGTGTCTGGAAGGGAACCGGGGAGCCTCCGTCAGCCGGATCATCTTGACCGCATCGGGCGGCCCGTTCCGCGACATGCCGGAAGGGGAGATGGCTCAGGTGACGCCCGAACAGGCACTTGACCATCCCCGATGGAAGATGGGTCCCAAAGTGACCATCGATTCGGCCACACTGATGAATAAGGGGCTCGAAGTGATTGAGGCCCGTTGGCTCTTTGACCTTCCCGGTTCTCGCATTGAGGTGGTTGTTCATCCCCAGAGCATTTGCCATTCCATGGTCGAGTTCAACGACGGCTCGATCCTCGCGCAACTTGGCGCGACGGACATGCGCATCCCCATCAGCTACGCGTTGGCCTATCCCGAGCGGATCGGGTCCGGGACTTCCCGGCTGAGCTTTCCGGCATTGGGATCGCTCGACTTCCACACGCCGGACCTCGTCAAATTTCCCTTGCTCAGAGCCGCGTACGATGCCCTGGAAGCTGGCGGAACCGCTCCTATCGTGCTCAATGCAGCGGACGAAGTGGCGGTGGATCTCTTTCTCGCGAAGCGGATCGCCTTTGACCGGATCGCTCGCATAGTCCTCGAATCGCTCGAGAAGATTTCCGGCCCCCCGGTTGAGACCCTGCAAGAGATCATCGGCTTCCATGAAGAAGTGGTCCGCCGGGTGAGCAGCGATTGGCGTTAGGACCGAGCTCTTGCCGGTCCTTCACAAACCGGGATCCGAGCCCTCACCGTGCGTCCAAGCGTCAAGTCAGACCTGCGGACGACCTGAACCAAGAGAAGAAAGGCCGGCAGGGAGGCCCACCCACCGAAGCACCGTCATCTTTCTCTCTGAGAGAGGATCGAGGTGAGGGAAGATCATTCTCCGTTGAGTACGCACCGGCGTGGTCTGTTTCGCGAGCAAATTTGGTTATAATTAAGATATAACATCAATAACTTATCATGATTTGTTAATAAAACAACTTGCTTTTTGAGGCGTCGCCCGTTAAGAATCCGGTAATCGTCCAAGGGACGGAGAATACCTGGAGGCGAGCGAGATATGGATGGCAGGACGATTCTCCTCATCCTGGTGATCCTCATCGGATTACCCGTCAACGCGTTTTCTCAGGCTGCAGTGATTGAAGTGTCTTGTCCCTCCTGCGGCTTCAGCGAACGGTTCGTGCAGGGGGCGAGGGCAAGTGACAGGGCTCGGAACGTACAACACGTGATCGTGGTGTGCGAACGCACGGGGCAGATTCGCTCCATCAAAGTGCCAATCGACCCCCGATCGCCGGTTGAGGGCGAACCGTTGGTGGGCAGGCAGGTGGGCACGGGCATGTCCAAGCTGCTCGACGCGGAACTCCCCAAGTTCATTATTCCGGGCAACACCTGTCCGCTGTTTCCCCTGGCCGCGTACCTGGAAGCGAATGTTTGCCCGATTGACGGCAGCCCGGGGGTCCGGTACGGACTTGTCGGGTACCACCAGAGCTCCGGGTCCGGCAGATCTCGGCCCCGAAGGGTATCGGATCTCCGGTGAAACCTGCCTCCGGAGATTCGGAAAGCGGCGACCATGAAGATTCTCTTCTGCGGAGAGTTTTTTGCCGACGGCCCCCGAAAGCTCAGGGAGTTGCTTCCGAATGAGGACATCCGGAATTGCCACAGAACTGAGGTGAGCACCTTCGGACTGGACGCAGATGTTCTGATACCGCTCATGCACCGCCTCGAGCCGGAATTGATCGCGGGCACGAGGGCGCGTTTGATCCACCAGTGGGGGGTGGGGCTGGAAGGCATTGACATCCCCGCTGCAACGTCCCGGGGCATTTGTGTGTGCAATGTCCCGGCTGATGCTTCTCCCAACGCGGATTCCACAGCCGAACTGATTATCTTCCTCATGCTGGGGGTTGCCAGGCGGATCCATGAATGCACCAGGGCCTTCCATGAGGGAGTGTGGGGCGGCCCCATGGGAGCGGCCCTTTTCGGCTCCACCGCGCTCATCGTGGGTCTGGGAAGAGTGGGCAAGGCTCTTGCTAAACGGCTCACCGCTCTGTCAATGAACGTCATCGCTATCCGCCGTAGCCCCGACGCGGAGCAGATCGGGGAGCTTCCCGTCACCCGTGTCGGAGGTCCTTCGGATCTCCTGGAGATGGCCGCTGAGGCGGATTTTGTCATCTCCACAGTGATGCTGAGCGACGAAACCCGTGGCATGTTCAACAGGGAACTCTTCCGATCGATGAAGCCCACCGCGATCGTGATCAACGCGTCTCGGGGGCCGGTGGTTGACGAGGTGGATCTGCTGGAATCCCTCCGTGCAGGTGAAATCGGGGGCGCGGGCCTGGATGTCTTCCACAGTGAGCCCCTCGATCCCTCGAATCCTTTTCTGCAGATGGACAATGTCTTTGCCACACCCCACGTAGGGGGTGTCACACGGCAGAATTTCGAGCGAGTAGCCCACGTGGTTGCGGACAACATTTGCAGCTTCAAGGAGGGAAAACCGCTGCGCTATTGCGTCAATGAAACGGACATTTCCAGGTGAGGCCGAGGAATGGTCATTTGGGAGCATGAAGAGACGAGCCTCGCAGTCGGTCCGTCCACGGATTCTCAGGAGTCCACAAGCGGTTTCGGGTGTATTCCCTCTCTGTCGATGAGTCTGAGGAACTCCTCCACGATTGTCTCGACCAGCCCTCTGACCTCTGCCTTACTCATTCCATCGAGCGGGATTTGTGCTCCGGCCATCTCTCTGTGGCCGCCCGCCGGTCCTTTCCCTGCGCACAGCTTTCGCATCACTTGGTTGGCTGCGTACTTCTTCGAGGTAGACCGGAGCGACAGCATCAGCGCGGTGCCGGCCCGGCCCATGCAGAGCGCCCAGCATATCCCCTCGAGGCGAAGCAGCAGGTCCGCAAGCTCAGGGACGATTGCCTCCGACTTGATCCTTCCCAGGTACGAAACGACCACGTCTCGATAGATAACAGCTTTGGAGATGCCCTGGGTGTAGTCGGAGAAATACTTCCGAGTCAGAACAGGCCGTTCGATCAATCCGATCATCCGTGGGTTGGTCATGGGAAACAGGTAGTTGAATGCCTTGAAATCGCTGTCGTGCCTGGCCGTCACCAGAGAGTTCGTGTCGGTCTTGATTCCGTAGAGCAGCGCGTTGGCCAGGGAACGCGTGGGAGTCAAACCGGTCGCGGCAATGTACTCGGTGATGATGGTCGAGGTCGACCCGTAGCGGGGTCTGACATCGTGAAAGGGAGATTTAGCACTGATCTTGCGGAGAGGATGATGATCGATCACGATGAGCGGGACGCCGTGCCGAGCCCGAAGCAGATTGTTACCCGTGCCCGGCTGAGCATCCACGAGCGCGATGCCGTAGTACTTTGACGGGTCCACCCTCGAAAGCCGAGTAAGGGGGATCCTGAGCCGCTGTACCATCGCCTTGTTTTCGGCTCGAGTGACGGCTCCGCCATACCCGATAATCGACCGGACCCCGAACTTCTTCTTCAGAAGAAAGCTCAGACCGTAACTCGCTGCAATTGCATCAGGGTCGGGATTGTTGTGATCCAGGATCAGTAGGGACTTCGACCTGGCCCCTGACAAGATCTCGCCGAGTTCTGTCATCTTTCGCTCAGACCGTGTCAAATCCCATCGATTGCTGCTCATGGACTTATCCGACGTCGGAAGCATGTGGGCAAGACTTCTCCCGGCCTGGCCTTCCTGCGGGAAGGTCCTCCCCAACCGTTCTCTTTCCTAGAATGAGGACATCATCTTGCGTACAATGCGTTCGGCGAGGATCATTCCCCGTATGATCCCCATGGAACGAGCGTAGCGATTTTCCACAAACGCCTCCATGGTAATAAGCCTCTTCTCCGGCAAGCGGATGACGCCCATCATACTGAGCTTCTCCCCCGGAGGGGCCATCGTATTGAGATCGGGGAATTCCGTGCCCGTAAGGATCGGGAACAGCTTACGATCTCCGAGGGCTTTGAGCAACATGAAGGTGCCGAACTGTGCGACGGCTTCCATCTGCAGGTGCCCTCCGAAGAGCGGCATTCCCACGAAATGGTCTTTCATTATGGGATTTTCATCCGCGCTTGGAACCGTGAAACTGCCGAAGCCCATGGCTCCGTCGTACGGCCGGCCGGCTTCCATGATGACCCGATCAACGAACAGGAAATTCTCGCCGTACATGTTCAGAACTTGCCGAATCTCGTCCTTCTCGCATGTCACCCATTGCCTGATGCGAGCCGGCGCTCGCGGCTTGTCATCCCGCGGCTCTGCAATCCCTATCATCCCGCCGCCGAGAAGATCCCTACAGCGGACCTGGCGAACGTCACCCGGTTCGTAGCCGCCACGGCCGATCACCTCGGTAATAAGGATCAGGCCTGACGCGTCCCGAATGAATTCCGAAACGGCTTCCACAGCCCGACGCAAGATGCCGAAGGTGCCCTGCTTTCTCAGCGGGCCGTACAGGTTCTGAACGGTGCTGTAGACGTGTCCCAGGTCGGCGGCCGGAGTGATTGAGGGCCACTGGTCTCTGAAGAAACCCTGAAGTTCTGCCAGGAGGTCATCGAGTCCTTCAATCTCCCCTAGGGCCTTCTCCATTCGATCGAACATTTTCGAGAGTAGGTCATCAGCCGGCGTTCGGCCCATCAGGTCTTCCAGGTAGCTGTGCAAGACCGCGATCTCTATGCCGGTGAAGAACTGGGAAGATTGGGTCCATGCCTCGGGCAAGGCCGCGATCAGTGTTCGTCTCCCCTGACGTGCCAGGCGAACCGCGAGCCGCTCGAGGTATCTCTTCGTATCTGCGATGAAGTAGGGGAGATCTCCGCGGTAAGTCAAGGCAACGAAGTGCGTCTCCCCGTCCGTGAGATTGTCCAGACCCTCGACCGTATCGGCAAAGGAGCCCGCATTCACGTAGTAGACGTTTCGTTTGACTGCTGTTGCCATGTCCGCGAACGTGCACTTGCCCCTCAGAATGTCGCCCACCGCCTTCATGGCGGACGGCTGCCTCGGAAAGCCTCCGGCGACAGTATGAATGACCGCGCCGAGCCGTGTCACCCCGTGCTCGCGCAGACGGGCCTCGACTCCGGCCAGGTCCTCGAAGACACGATCCCTGTGCTCCCCGTCGTATCTGAGCGGAACATCAACCAGCCTCACGCCGATATCTTTGAAGAATTCCTGCTCGCGCGGATCTTCAGGATTGAGGGTCGTTCCGAAAACCCGTGTGCCTGCCTCGACGGCCGCGGAAGCAATGGAGGCACCGTATCCGCCATGCCTGGCGCCTATTACAAGGATGTCCTTACCATTCAACATTGGCGATCGCTGCTCCTGGGGTTGAGTCATCGCACGCGGTAAATTTTAGAAATACACGAGCGAACGGAGCGAGTCAACCAGCGGGCAAGCGTCGACGGAAAGGGAAGGACCGAGAAACAAGATCGGATTTGCAGTGGCGCGGTTGCAGCCTTGCGGCGATCGGCGTCCTTCCGGTATACCGGTTGTAATCGAAGTTGGTCTCCGCGTTTGCCGATGGTATGATGCGGTTCACGCGAGAGGGCCCATTTGCGGTAAGGGAGGGCAAGTCGTTCTCATCCCGTTGCGTCGTGGTAGTGCGACAAGGGACTCCCAGTACGGATCGAATGGAAACCGGAGCGAGATTTCGAGGATAGCTCAAACCATGTCTTGGGAAGACCAAAAGGAACAGGCTGCACGGGAGATCGTCACGCTCCTGTACGAAAACAGAATGATTCGAACCTTCTTCAGAGATCGACCCTCGGGATGGACGCTTGTGTCGGGAATGTATAGCCCGCTCTACATTCAGCTTCGCCCACTGGTATCCCACCCATCGGTCTTTGAAAAAGTCTGCCGTGCCATGGCTCACATGATTGAGCAGGAGGCGCCGGAGATAACCAAAGTCATCGGGATCGCTATGGCCGGGGTCCCCATCGCAGCGGGAATGTCGATCTGCGGGCACATCGCGGCCGGTTTCACGAGAAAGCTGGAAGGGGTCAAGACCCTTGAATCTTTCAGGGAACGCGTGACGAGTTACGGCGAGCACGCCCTGGTGGAAGGGGAATTGACCGCAGGTGACCGGATCGCCGTGGTGGATGATCTGGTAACCCGCTTCGACAGCAAACGGATTGCTCTGGAGCAGGTCCTGCACGAAGTGAAAAGAATGCATCTCGCGGACGTCGAGTGCAGGACGGTCGCGGTGGTCCTCGACAGGCAGCAAGGCGGTCTCGAAGCGGCCCGGGATGCGGGAGTCAAGTTCCTGAATCTCATTCCTTTCCGGACCCTTGGCCTGCCGCTACTCAAGCCGGTGATGAACGAGCGGGAATGGGAGGTCATCTCCCACTACTTGAGCGATCCGGAATACTTCCAAGGGGCGGATGTGCAGCGGGAATTGGAGGAGACCGCGCGTTCAGGATGAGCCGCACGAAAGGCTTGCTTTCGAGCAGGTAGAAGGCCGCCGGAGCGGGTTTTTTTTCGAAAAGTTGGGGCTCATTTTATCTTGACGAATGTATGACGCTGTTTTATATTTAAAAATTGAGCCGGCAATGGGAAAAACAGTATCGTGCTTTTTTTCGGCCGGATCCTCGTGAGCGCTGACTCTCTTCGTCAGTGCGACTCTCAATAGAAGGGATTTGATACCTCCAGCCCGAATCATCATTCTTTTGTCCTAATCAGAAGGAAGTAGTCTCTCCCTCCGAGGGACAAGCGTTTTCACTTATCAGCAGGGATGGTGCGGCAAAGTGTGGGGAGCCTTGGCCGCTATCGTATCCCACTGGCTCCACGTGCTGCCGGGTGTGTGCCGTGGCGGTTCCCTCGCCGGACACCGACGGTCAAACTAAACTATCTTTGAGAAAGGAGAGAATCTCATGCCGGGAGTATATGTCAAAGAAGACGAGCCGTTTGAAAACGCGCTCAAGAGATTCAAGAAACAGGTGCAGAAGTCGGGTGTTCTCACCGAGACCAAGAAGCGCCGCGCCTATGAGAAGCCAAGCGTGAAAAAGAAGAGAAAGGCCATGGCCGCGAGAAAACGGCTTCTCAAGAAACTGCGCAGAATGAGACGGAGATAACGGCCTGAAGCAAGGCTTCCGTTATCGCGGGTGAGCAAATTGCAGCCCCGATTTTTCCTTTGCGAACCGATGCTTTTGTGATAGGGCAGGCCCGTATTCAGAATCGAAGTCCCTTTGGCAAGCGGGTCCGAAAGGTTCCCAGCGATTCGCGGGTTTGTCGGAAGGCTGCAATGGAAGCGACCGAGCGCGCTCTCAGCATTATCTCGTACCTCACAGCCTCTCTCCTCGTCGCTCTTGGCGTCTTCGCCGCGGAGGGCTCGACTCCGGGGCTCGATGTCTTCAGAGCCGCGGCCGCCATTCTGCTCCTGATTCCTGCCGCACTTCTGTTCATCTTCTCACTGTTCGGACTGATCACCTACTTTGTCTTCATTCCGTCAATCAAGGGCGACGCACACCTCTTTTCCAGGGTACATGGATCCCACCTTCTGCATCCGTTAACCACGTCGATTGTGCTGGGCCTCCTCGGCTTCTGTATTCTGGTTATGAGCCCCGTGGCCTGGGCACTGTGGGGAGTCCTCTTCACAGCCTACTCCGCACAGACGATTCTCTTCGTACGCCGACTCGCCCGCGAGCAATCCGGGTCAGGTACCTTCGGCAGCCATACAGCTGTCCTGCCGTTGCTCGGCAATCTCATGGTTGGCGGGGAGCTGGTTACCATCGCCGGGGGCGCGCGGCCGTTGCCGCCTTGGCGTCTTCGCACGCTGCCGGACGACACGTGGATCGTGGATGTCCGTACCAAGCCCGAATTCCATTGGAACCGCTTGAGCGGCGCGGAGAATTACCCCTGGGGGGAAGGCCTTGGCGAGGCGGCGAAAAGCAGGCCCAAAGACCGCCCTGTGCTGGTGACCTGCTTCTCCGGTCACCGATCGCCGTCCGTGGCTGCGACCATGCGCAAGCTGGGATTCACGACGGTATACAATCTGAACTGGGGTATTCTCTATCTCATCCTCCTCGAGAGAGGCCGCAAGTCAGAAGGTCCCTTCAGCCTGACCCGACCGCACCGCGATCCGAATCGTCGCGGGGAAGATGTCCGTGCAGTGGCCCAGGCCTACGTCGCGCTTCTCTTTGTTACGCTCATCGGCGCGCCGGTGGAGAGCGTTTTCCTCGAAAGGAGCGTGCCGCTCGTTCAATCGATCCTCGGAGCGGCTCTGGCACTGGCCGGACTGGGACTCGGAATCCTGAGCTTTCGGGCCCTCGGGAGGAACTTCCGGGTCTATGCCGCGCCCAGACGGAGCGGAACGCTTATCACCGGTGGCGTCTATTCGCGGATCCGCCATCCGATGTACACGGGGGTCATCATCGGCTTGTTGGGTTACGTCCTGTTCTTCGGGAGCACGTTCTTCCTTCCGGTCTGGCTCGCGATCGTCCTCCTGTACGTGATCAAGGCGGTCAAGGAGGAGCGTATTCTTGCCGACAAGTACCCTGACTACGAGCAATACCGTATGAGAACTTGGCGGTTCCTGCCCTACGTGTACTGAAGCCCCTAAATTTTCCCCGACGGGTGACAAGAGGCTGGGCCGACTGGAGTAGCAGCTCTGGACGGGCAAGTCCCCCGGTCCGGCGGGACATTCGAGCTCCAACCGGACGTCATCTTGCCCGAAGGTCCTTCCCGGTAACGTCTTACCCAAAAAGGACTTTCGCTTGCCAGCTCAGCCGAGGCTGCCGATAATCTCGGTCCGGACCTCTTTTCTCACGCGGCTGCTCCTCGCGGAGATCGCGTCGGAATTGTCCGTCGTGATCCGGTCCATGAAGAGATCCTGGAATGCTCCCACACCCTTTTCCAGGAAGAGTGTTGCAAGCCAACCGATGGGAAGCGCATTCTGGGCAGTCACTGCAAAGTGGGCTTCCCGCACGGCCCAGTCGTTCCCGTTGAAGGAGACGGCCAGCCCGCCTGCGGACTTGATGAGTCGAAACGCGTCCACGTCGGTAATACTGTCTCCCACGTACATCACCTCGCTCAGAGCAACCTTTTCCCTGGCGGCGATCTCTTCTATGGCCCGGGCCTTTTCCCGGCCGCCGATCGGGTTGACGTCCCGGATGATCGCGTAGATCTCCATGCGGGGGAGTTCGGTCCAGAAGATCTCGTCGAGTATGGCCACGGTCTTCCGATCGGGTTCGGAGAGATCTTCAGCCGACTTCGCTCCCGAGGGGATCTCGAAGTCCGCCAGATCCATGATCCGCGCGTGGATTTCCTTGAGTTGACTGCATTCAGGCTCCAAAAGCGCGTACGCGTCGAGGTTGACTTCGGTCCGGTACGTGTTTTCAAAGGGGAAGTCGATCGCGTCGCACACGGCTCTGATGTACGGAGAGTAACTCGTGCTCACGATGTGGGCCGGCGCGAGCGCGTGAAGCTCACGGAGCACGCGATCCGCAGACGGGATCATCTCAATGTTCCGGCCTGAGAATTCCACCATCGTCTCGTTGTCCAGCTCGAACGCCTTGAAGAACGGGAGGATAAGACGAAGCGTGTCTCCGGGCTTGTAACCCGGCCTTCGGACCACTTCTGCAAGATAATCGTCATAGAGGCTGATCCGTGCGAAGAAGCGGTCACCCTGTGGAATGTACTGCGCGGCAAGCTCGGCCGCGTTGTCGTTCTTCGTGATGGGGCCTTCGCAATCGGTGATGAAGATACGCCTGGATCCCTGTTTCATCGTTCCTCCTCCGCTGAACCCTCGGGATGGCTCTCAGAGCAGTTTAGTATCGCTCAGGTCATTGCGAATCTGATAGCTCAGTGTGCGATGAAAGCATCAAAAAACTCCCTGTCCGGGTACGAACTCCTTCCGTACCCTTCGATGCTTCGGGCCGCGGCAGCCGCGGCTATTTCGGCGCACTTCCGGACGTCCACCCCCACCAGGATCCCGGCGAGGAACCCGGCCGCGGCAACGTCACCGGCTCCGGTCCGATCACGGACAACGCGGGCAGGAAGCGCTGGTTGAAAGAAGGCCCCATCCGGCCGGCAAGCGGTCAGGCCTTTCGATCCCTGCTTGAGAACAACGATTCCGACGCCCATTGCAAAGACCCGTTCGAGCGAGCGCTCCATAAGGGTCTCGGAGGTCATCGCCGGAAGTTCCTCTGCGGTGCAGAACAGTATGTCCGCGCCGCGCAAGAGCGGTTCCATCGCGTCAAAGCCCATTGACGAGTAGATAGCGCCGGGATCGAAGCTGAGCCGCGTCCCCCGGTGGAGCCTTTCGACCAGCCCGATCTGCGCGTGCAGCGGTGACTCCGATACGAAGGACGTCATGTGTATCCACCGGGCCTGCTCAAAATACGCACGATCAGGGCCCTCCGTGCCGGCAAGATCGTTCGCGTTCGGCAGGATTACCAGGGCGCGGTCACGCTGGGGGTCATCCTTGTCGATGAGGGCGAGGCATCGTCCCGATGGGAGGTCCACACGTCGGATTCTCAGATCCTCGGGCCGCCCGAGCTCTTCCAGCCTGAGTAATCCGCAATCCTCCGCTCCGGCTGAACCGTGGAATCCCGTTCGAAAGCCCATCTTACGGAGCGCTGCAATCATATTGGCAGCCGACCCGCCCGGGTCGCAGGCCCTGTTGATTCCCCGTTCCTGGAGAGCCGGGTAGATGCTTCTGAACCAGCCGATATCCTTGACGTACTCCTGCCCTGGCTCGAGGTGTAACTCGCGGAGGAATTCCCCGGGAACCTCCCAAAACTCATCGAGATTGAGAGATCCGAAGCCTACCACATCGAGCATCGGCGTAGTGTCCGTCATGGTCCTTGTCCCTTTCGAGATCGAGAAGGAGCTATTTCGTACAACATGTGGCGCGGAGGAGAGCTTCCCTGGGGGATCACCTTCAATCTGAGATTGACACGGTTGAAGGCTTCCAGTGCGGAATCATGCACGCGCCGATTCTTCCGGTCGAGGAACAGGAAACGCGGCGAAGTCCGCTCGATCAACGCACCGATTGACTCCGGATCGTCAACCCATGCCTGTTCGTCCGGGACCCCGGACCGAACAAGCGAAATCGTTCGACACCCCGACAGATAGTGAATGATCCGAGGATTTGTTGTCATGACGGTGGCGCGCGGTGCATGCGCCTTGAGCCAGCGCGCGGCCTTGAAGAACGGCAGACTCCGTT
This sequence comes from uncultured Syntrophaceae bacterium, assembly GCA_964497585.1. GTDB lineage: Bacteria > Desulfobacterota > Desulfomonilia > Desulfomonilales > Desulfomonilaceae > CAZCDS01. The sequence goes on along the minus strand of CAZCDS010000006.1, from coordinate 62,817 downwards.
CTGATTCGGCACCACGGACCTCCCGCGCGCTACGAGCGTTCCAGATGGTCTTGAAATTGTGACCGAGATTGCAGACCGCGAGCACGCATAGGCATGCGATCAGTACGCGCCCTGGATCTTTGGGACGTCTGAGCCTCGTCGAGATCCAGCCGGCTGTCCTGATGAGTCCGAGGGCCAGAAAGAGATAGAGCGCGGGGAGAAGAAAGATTAGGTAACGGCTGCCCGCGGGCGACAAGAGCAACCCCGCGAACTGAATTCCGACCAGAGGAACGAGCAATCTGTCGCCAGCGCGCCACGCGGATACTGCTCCCCCCAGGGTAACGAGGGGGAGCACCAGTTCCAGGAATCCCGTTTTGATGACAAGTCCTGAGAGCGCGTACGTGGTCTGAGAAGCATAGTCCCACAGCGCGGCCAGCATGAGCGAAATCTGATACCACGCACCGCGGCCGAGGATCATCGTCGCGTAGCTGCCCTCACTGACGGAAACGGGAAACGATGCCTTCCACGCCTGCCACAAGAGCGTGGGTGCGAAAGCCAGTGCGAGGAACAGTGCAAGAAGGCAAACGCGGCGAACCGCATCCATGTCCCGCCAGGAACAGAAAAGGAAGAAGGCCCCAGCCATCGGGATACCGAGGCCGTTGATACGGATGAGGGGGAGCGTACCCATCAAGAGGCCGGCCACTATCGCAGAGAATACCCTGTTCGACCGGTTTGCAGCGCATAGCAACGCGATGAGCCCGCAGAAGGTAAAGAACGCGAAGGGCACGTCGGCCAGGGTCATGGTCGCGTTGTGAAGAAGCACGTGGTTGACCGCGAAGAGGCCTCCCACCGCGAAAGCCACGTCCGCCCCCCACCCCTTCCGGAGGAAGAGGTACGCAGACCCCACCGACAAGAACCCCAGCAGCGCCATGAGTGCGCGGTAGGCCCCGAAACCTTCCCCGAAAAGACGCGCGGCGGCAGCCACAAGTAACGGGTAACCCGGCGGCACGAACGTGTGCAGCTCTCCATTGAAGACATAGCCGTCCCCTCGGGCGAGAGACTCTCCGAGCGCCAGATAGAGCGCTGCGTCGGGCGTCGCGTTCCAGGCGGTGTTCACCACGAGACAGAAGCCCGCGGCCGACACGAGCGCCACCAGTAGGAGACGGGCGGACGAGTGAAGACCCTCCAGGGCCTGTTCTACATCGCGAAACGCCGCGCGCAACCGCTCGTTCCCCGACTGAACCGTGGGACTGTCGCAAGATCCGGTCTGTTTGCCTCGAGAATTCAGGATAGGAGACCCTCTCATCGACGATGGGACATGCGAATCGGTGAGAATATAATTGGCCGGCCGGTCCATTACAACCGTGATGATCTAAAGATATGCATGAGGTTTTAATGAAATTATTTCTAGGAAAACTGTACAACTATTCAAATATCTGAAAAAAACCCTTGACAAACCATGGAAAAGGTATTTAAGTCTCAAATGGAGGTTGGATGTGGGACGCGCAACAGCGGCGGCCGCGACCATCCGACGTCACGGTTGAGACCTGATACCGAGGGGGGAGTCACCCTATCGGGGGGGCTGAAAACACGGCCCCAAAAACACGAAAACGGCATCTAAATGGCCGTTTCGTGTGTTCCACTGGGATGGAAAAGAATGTTGAGAAGTGGCCTCCTCATATCACGAAAGGAGGGGGCTGCAAAGGAAAAGTTCGTACACGCGGCGATAATTTTGTTTTTCTGCCGAGGAATCAGAGAAATATAGTCATAGCAAATAGTTACGCCTCCGAGCTGAGTACGGCCAGAGGCGTTGTTCGTTCTGTCCGGGGGACTGCAGCAGGTATCGAGCGAGGACTTAATTGGGTGTTTTTCGAGCTAGAAATCGAGAATTTCCGACAGTTCCATTCCGAATCTTCGCTTCAAATAGAGGTTGATGAACTCCATGATGGTCGGCTTGAAAGGGCTGCGCACCAGCCGCATTCCAGCCTGCCGCGGGGTGCGTCCGCCCTTTCTCATGTTGCAGCATCTGCAGCAGGTCACGACGTTCTCCCACGCGTTGGCTCCTCCCTGGACCTTGGGAATCACGTGATCCACGGTCAGTTCCCCAGAAGTGAACTCTCTTCCACAGTACTGACAGACGAACTGGTCCCTCGTCAGGATGTTTTTCCGGGAAAAAGGGACCTCACGCCGGTAGATTTGCCGTATGAATTTGACAAGGCGCACCACCGCAGGGATCCTGAAGGTTTTGGAGACCGTCCTGACAATGTTTTCGGAGTGTCTGACGACCTCCACCTTTCCGGTGAACATCATGCACATCGCCCGTTGCCATGTGACGAGCCCTAGAAACTCGTATGAGGCATTGAGGACAATAACCATCTGCATGGTCGGCCCCCACAGAAGGGATTTCCGACTTAGTTAATCGGATTTATGAGGGTCTGTCTATTTGTCGTTTAACAGAGGCCCAAAAGTCCTGTCAAGAGGAATCACGCTGGAGTTTCCCCAAAATAATCAGGCGAAGAAGAGGGCAAGGTGGGCATGAGGCCCCGCCACCTCCCTCTTTTGGGAGGCTTTTCCTCCTCCGGCCTTGCTGAGAATCTCCTTGATCCCGTCGGCGAGGGCATCGTATCGAAAGTTGGGAATCCCAAAGATCCGCTGGGCCGCAGTGAGGGCATGAAGAGCCGGGATCTGAAGCTTCGGCTTGCACCCCACATGAACCGCGGCGAGGAAGGATGCGGCCAACACCAGAGCCGCCATGTTTTGGAGACGCTCGTGGGTCATCACCCTGATGTCCTCCGGATTGGAGCTCTGTTTGATGAAACGGATCGTCTCCTCCACCCGCCAGCGGGTCAGATAGACCTGGACGATCCACCAGAGAACCTTCCGATTACGCCGCATCGGCTCTGTGGTAGGAAGCATCAAGCCTTCTGTTCAAAACCCTTGACCACCACTAATCACAACTGCCTCTCCGGATGCTCGGGCAGCCGCGCCGCAGCGAATCCAAACCGGATATGATAGGCCTTCTCCTTTATCACCTTCTCCCATGGGGTGTTGTGCACCGCTGGGCCAACTGCAGAGTCTCTCTGAGTTTCCGCCGATAAAGCAGATCACGCTCCCCGCTCTGGCGAATGATGAAACGAAACCGGTTCTCTTCAGTGAGCAAACCTTTTCCAGCCGTCGGCGATCCCCACCCCGGTCAATGATGAAAATTCCTCGGTCTGAGGTGGCCTGCTATACCCGACCCATCGCATCCAACAACTCCTCATTCTGGCTCACAAAATCATCCGCGCCTTGGGAATAGAGCCTGGTGACCGGCGGAACAATCTCCAATGAACCTTTCTCCGCCCCCACCACCGTATCTACCCGGTATCCGAGACCACCTTCCTTCTCGCCGGCCTCGCGGACTGTGGCAAGATACTCTATCTTCTTGGCATACTTCTTCCTCAGATCCGTCGGATCAACGATCAACCGCGTGTCTTGCCTGATGCGGGCCCCTCCCTGACCCAGCACTGCCGATCCGATCTGATCAGCCAACCCTGACCGGCTAGATTCCGAGAAAGACGATCAATCCGCTTCTTCAGGCAAGTCTCCTCCACCAAAGAACGGGCGACCTCGCTCAGTCGCACAGACCCCCGAGCCTGAATAGCGTAAATCATCTCTTCCACGAATCTCGTCAATACCTTGCCCATTCCCGTACAGAGTTTCCCCGAAAAACGAGGAATCTGCACTCGCAATTGCATTCCGCCCTGGTGCACCACAAACGTGGACCTCCTTGATAGGACTGACGAATCTCTTCGTCTCTTGAGCAATTCTCCCGTGAGAGGTCCCATCTGCTTCGGCAAGAAGTTTCCCCATTTTCACTTCCCATAAGCCCTAAGCCCATAGAATCCGCCACCAAAACTCCCCTCACCTATGAAATTCCGGGGAATGTCCTGGTTGCCTGCGGCCACCCCATCGGGCTTCATCCCATCAAGGCCCCCCCGTTGACGCCGCGGTTGGACCGGGACGCGACGACCGTGCAAGCGGCGGAATATCTCCGTTCTTCCCCAGTCAATGGACAATGTCCGATTTTCAAGGGAGGGGAACCTGGAGAGCCCCGAGACGGGTCCTGTGCAACCAGGCAAAACACACGCCGACTGCCACCACAGACGCGGTCTCCGTTCGGAGAATTCCCGGTCCCAATCCCACGCGCTTGAATCCCTCTTCAACGGCCCTCTCTTCTTCCGTTTCGTCAAAACCTCCCTCGGGCCCTACGAGCAGCAGCAGCGCTCGCGGATGCTCGTGTTCGAGAGATTCCAGCAGCGGCCGCGCCGAGGAGTGCGGGGAGAGAACAAACCTCGTTCGAGAATCGGCTGTGGAAGCGATCAGTCCCTCCAGGTCTACCGGCGACTCCATCACTGGCAGAGTGGTCCTCCCCGACTGGGAGGCCGCGGAAGCGATTACATGCTCCCACCGTTCCTTCCTGCGCTCTGGCCGCCGGACGGTCCGCCGAGCGAGTACCGGAACGAATCGGCGCACCCCCAGTTCGGTTCCGTGCCTGAGAATCTCCTGAAAGGGGCCGGGTCGAACGCAACCAAAAGCGAGCGTGATGTCCAATCCCTCGTGCTCCCGCTGGGCACGACTCGTAATCAATTCTGCGCACACCTCCTCACGGTCCGACCTGGTCAACCGAACGACGTGCACTCGATTCCCATCCAAGACTTGCACCTGATCGCCCGGTACGAGCCTCAGTACGTCTCTGAGGTAGTGAGCCGCCCGCGGCGGGAAGGTAACGGCCCGGCCCGTGATGCTGCGAGGAGAAACGAATATCCTGGGAATCTTCATAACGGTTTGCCGGAACGGCGGACAAGGCAACGCCGCTCTCGTAAGTTGACGCCCGTGCGCCGGCCCCCTCTCCGGGAAAAACCAACATTAGGGCCGGTTGGCCGCGTGTCGTCCGAAACATCTCTTGAGATACAGGTCGATCCGATCGAGTCCGGCAAGGATGTTCTCCAGCGAGTTGGTATAGGAAAAGCGTAGGAACCCTTCGGCCTTGTCTCCGAAATCTATGCCGGGCGCCACGCCCACGCCGGCCTCTTCGAGGATGTCAAAAGCGAACTTGTAGGAGTCTTCAGAAAAGCGCCGTGCGTCCGCCAGTACGTAGAAGGCGGCGGTCGGGTCGACCCGGATGTCGAAGCCGCTCTCCTTGAGCCGGCCTAGCATGGCCAGGCGCCGTTCATTGAAAATCTCTTTCATGCGCTGAGTCTCGGCCGATGAGTTGGCCAATGCTTCCACGCCCGCGTACTGAATGAAGTCCGCGGCACTGATAAAGAAGTTCTGGGCCATCTTGCGGATCGGCCGAACGTACTCGGGCATGGAGATGACGTACCCCAGCCTCCAACCCGTCATGGCATAGAGCTTGGAGAACCCATTGAAAACAAAGCAGTTCTGCGTGAATTCCAGGACCGAATGCTCCTGCCCCTCATAGACGAGGCCGTGATAGATCTCGTCCGAGAGGATGGGGATGCCCAGCTCTGCCAGTGTCCTGATTCTGTCGGATTCCATCACGATTCCGGTAGGGTTGGAGGGTGAGTTGATCAGAATGCCACGAGTCCTCTCTGTGACCTTGCGCCCCACCTCGTCCGGGTCCATCTGAAAACCATTTTCGGCAGAGGTCTCGATGAATACGGGAACCCCTCCGAGGAATCGAATGAAATTCGGATAGCACGCATAGTGTGGGTCGGAAAGGATTACTTCACTCCCCGGATCGAGAAGCGCGGCGAGCGCGAGGAATATCGCGGGGGAAGATCCTGAGGTTACGACCACGCAGTCGGGATCGATCCTAACGTCGTACGTTTGTCGGTAATGATGGGCCACGGCCCGACGGAGTTCCGGGATACCGACGCTCGCGGTGTAATGAGTCTTTCCCGACTGGAGGGCCCGGATGCCTGCCTCAATGATATTGGGCGGTGTCTCGAAGTCAGGCTCTCCCACTTCCAGATGTATAACGTCTTCCCCGCGGTGAGCCATTTCCATGGCCCTCTCCAAGACGTCCATTACAAGGAATGGCGGGATCTGCTCGGCTCTCCTCGAGACACAGCCCGTGGTGCGGTCCATCGATCGTCTCCATGAAGTATCTCCGGATCAATTCCGGAGCACCATTATATTCAACCTTGGGCGTCCGCTTCAAACTTATTCATTGATTTTCCGCCGTTGCCTTGATAGAATAATGCAACTGTAAGAAAACCCAATGCTTTTGGGACGGGGGCCGTTCCTTCTTGGAGCCATATGAGTCTCACGAGGTCACAGGTTATTCCCAACCATTGGAAGATAGCACCGACATTGCTGATCGTTCTGTGGGGCTTTGCTTTCTTTCCGGACGGCGGGTTCGCCGCGGTGTACGGTATCACGGACGAGGCGGGCAGTTTTGTCCCCAAAGTCACCGTCACGATCAAGAAGAAGGAAATTCTTATAGAGAAAAAGGAGCCCAAACAGAAGTTCAACTCCATATCCTTCATCGTTAATCGGAGGAACAATCTCCTGATTCGCAACGTGGGTCTTCTCAAGATCCAGTGGATATCCACGGACGGCAAGCCGGGAAAGCCCCTTCTCTTTGCTGGTCCCCGGTACAACCCGACAACAAGGATATACAAAGACTCGATGACGAGGTCCCGGGCCGTAAAGATCATTGACGGCTCGACCCGGAATCTTTTCGCAGGCAAAGACTTTTCGGACCTCTTCAAACTCCGCATTGACGGTCAGCTCTGCCGGTCGTCCGAGAGCTTCTACGAGAAAAACCGAAAGGTCCAGTTTAAGAGCGGTCGAGACATCTCCATCGATGTGGACAAGTCCGCGGTTGTCTTTAACGAAGAGAACTACAAGAAGGGCGAAATCATCAACGTCGATAACCGCTCGGGCTACAATCAGACTCTTGGCGTGACCCTGCCGGAAAAGGGACTGCTCTACTTCCAGATAATTCGAAAGCCTGAACAGACCAAAGTCCCGAGAGAGAATTGGGACAGATTCTCCGTTGCAGCCGATTCGGGGATCTTCATCGTGCTCATCCCCGAGTCCGATCCCCGCCAACTGGCCGAACTCAACGGCAAGGAAATCACTATTAAGGTCTGGGACGGCAACAGAATCCGCGAGACCCGCAGAATTCCCATAAGAACGTCACCCGAACTCACCTCGACCGAGCCCGGAGCCGCTCCACAAAAGGCGGAGACCAGCCCAGTGACGGAACTACCCCCGGCCAAGGTGAATGAGGGAGGCCAGCCCAGCGAAAAAGCAGAAAAGGAACCTGTCGGCCCCACGCCTGCGGAACAAGAAGCGGGAGCCGGTGGGAAGTCGATTAGTACAGGAGGGGCCGGAATCTGGATCTGGGTGGCCCAGATATTCAATCTTATTCTGCTGGTGGCTCTGGGTTCCTACGGAATTTTCTATCTGATGCCGAAGGTTCAAGTGCTGCAAGACCGACTCGCCAAGAATGAAATGTTCATCCACGGCAGCCGGGAAGCAATCCGCGAAGAACTGGAAGAGCTGAAAGAAGATATCCTTCGCCAATGGCACGACAAATACCCCCCCGAATAGACTTCCGCTTCTTGATCGCGTTGGCCCTCGCATTTTCTCTCGCCATATCCGCAGATACGTGGGGTTCCAACGGCGACCTGGTGGGGATCGTTGACGCGAACGGGCACTTCCAACCCAAAGCTCGAATAACCAAAGAAAGGGCCGTTCTCCGAGTCGAGAAGACCAATCCGAGGGATAAGTTCGACGCCCTGCGAATACGGTTCGTCTTTCCGGGGAGGGAGAAGCCGGGGGCGATGGATGACCTCTTCATTCAATGGGAGAAGAAACCGAACAGATGGGGAAGACTGTGGCGACTGGGGATACACCGAGGATACGACGCAAAGAGCGGCATGTTCGAGGCGCCCTGGAAGACCTCCCTTTCGTTTCGGATACTGGACAGGTCAAGAAAGTCGCGGTTCAAAGGCCTTCCCTGGGATCGGATCGTCCGGATCCGGCTCGACGGAAAGAAGCTCCTCCGCAAGCCGGCCCCTGAGCGAGCGGCCGAGCCCGTCAAGCCATCGCCACCCACCCCTCCCGCGCCGCAGGAAACCCTCGAGGCACGATCCCCATCTGTCGCTCCTCCTCAACCGGTTCCTCCTGCCCCTGTCCCGTCAATCGATTCTTCCGCGCAGAAAGCCCTGGAAAGAAAATATCTCGAGTTGCGCGAACGGGTGAGAAAATTGGAGCACGAGGTTGAAGTAGCCCAGCAATGGTTCTATTGGGGACCTCTGGTGGCGCTCACCCTGTCGATCCTATTTTGCAGTGTCGCACTCTTTCTGACTTTCATGCGGGTTACGCGCGGCGAAGCTTCCCGAAGGCTTTCACCCCCGTCTCAGGCGGGATCGAAATCTCGCTCCCATTCCGGATTTCGGAGGACCGGGTGACCTCGGCCGCATAGAAGGCGCTGCGGGAACCAGCGGTTTCCATCGGCTTGAGAAAAGGGTGTGCCGCCTATTTTGCCCACCCCCAAGGACGGAAGATTGTGGTAGCTTCCGAGACCCGGGAGCTGGTATCTTCTCTGATTCATACCACGGTGCTTTCAAAGAAGTGACGGGGGCCGGTGCAGCGACCGGTTTTCAATATCCCCCCCGTTGTTCAGAGGGGCGCCGGGGAGAGATTTCACTCCACGGGCACCGGAACGGATGCGCCTGAATCTCATTGATGCGGAAGCGGTCTGGTATCAGGAGATAGTTGATGTTCGGAACAGTGGCGAAAAGGTTCTTCCTGACGTGCGGGTCCGGCGAGGCCTCCAACCCGTTGAACGCGTTCGACGCAGCTCTGCTGGACGCGGGTGTCGGGAACACGAATCTTGTCAGAATGAGCAGTATCCTTCCGCCCGGGGCGCAGGAGATCGAATCATACGATTTCCCCAAGGGCGCGATGGTTCCTCTGGCCTACGGAGAATTGACTTCGGCCGAGCCCGGAACGCTGATCTCCGCGGCCATCGCCGTGGGTATACCCGATGAGGAGACCGAAGTTGGACTCATCATGGAGCACGCGCTGGAGGGCCCGACGGAACCGTGCGAGGCGGCTGCCAGGAACATGGTTCGGGAAGGCATGGAAACGGTCCGAGGGCTGAGCATTCGCCGGATCGCGAGTATCTCGACGTCTCTCACGGTTCGCAGAGTAGGGACGGTGTTTGCGGCGGTGGTCCTATGTCCTTGAGCGAACGGGAATGGTTTACCGAAGTATTCGAAGAACGAACTGCCTTCGCGGTTCGCTATTCACGCAAGCTCTATAATCGGCAGAGCGACTTTCAGAAGATAGAGATCTTCGAGACTGAGGGCATGGGAAGGGCACTCATCTTGAACGGGTGTTTCATGCTCACGGACAAGGACGCGTTCATCTACCACGAGATGCTCGTTCATCCTGCACTCTCAATCCTACGCAATCCCCAGGACGTTCTCGTGATCGGCGGAGGAGACGGAGGCGCGGTCACGGAAATCGTCAAATACCCGAACATCCGATCCGTGACGCTCTGCGAGATAGACCCGCTTGTCGTGAGTTCCTGCCGGGAGTTCTTTCCCCGGATATCCGCCGGTCTGGCGGATCCGAGAGTGACCGTGGTGCATGAGGACGGAGCTTCCTTTGTTACGAAACACGAGGACCGGTTCGATCTGGTGCTCGTGGATTCCACCGATCCGATAGGTCCTGCAAAGGCTCTCTTCGAGATACCGTTCTACGAATCGGTCAGACGGAGCCTCGTTCAGGACGGGGTTGCCGTCTTTCAGACCGAAAGCCCCCTGTTTATGGAGCAGGTCTTTACAACCGCGGTAAAGGATCTGGCAACGGTGTTCGGTCCGGACGCGACCTATCCCTACTGCGCCACTATCCCCTGCTATCCGGGCGGACTGTGGTCGTTCACCATGTGCGCGGAGCGGCTCGATCCGACCGGCAGCGGAGCAATTGACGGCCCTGGAGTCCTACCGGAGGAGCGAAGGTACTATGACCGCGGCATCCATCGGGCAGCCTTCGCGCTGCCGGTGTTCGTCAGGGAAATGCTCCGAGAGGCCCGAACGTCATCGGAACGGAACGCATGAAAGAACAAACCTTTCTTGAAGCGTTTTCCGAAGAGTTGATCCCCGGACGTCCGGCAATTATCGGGTGCCCGCTGGACGCTACTTCAACGTTTCGTTCGGGGTCCGCCGAGGGGCCTCGCGCGATAAGATCGGCGTCGGAATCAATTGAATCATATTCCCCGTTTCTTGACCGCGACCTTGTGGACTTCTCCTTCTGCGACCTAGGAGACCTGGCCTTTTCAGGCGGAACAGTCGACCTCTACCTGGAGAGGCTGAGGCGCGAGGTCTTGCGGGTCGTACGTCAAGGCGCGTTGCCTCTCATTATCGGCGGAGAGCACACGGTCACACTTCCCGTGGTTCGGGCGCTCCGGCATTTCCATCCCGATCTCGTGGTGCTCCACGTGGACGCCCATTCGGACTTGAGAGAGAGATACGAAGGGAGCTTCGTCAATCACGCGACCGTGATCCGGCGTGTGGCGGATCTCGTGGGTCCCCAAGGGCTGATCCAGCTCGGTATCCGTGCAGGCACCCGGGAGGAGTTCCGGTGGATGCGTGCCAATTCAACCCTTTTGCAGTGGGAGCCCGGAGCCGAAGCTCGTCTGCTCCGCAGGATCGGGTCGAGACCCGTACACCTTAGCCTCGACCTCGACGTTCTCGATCCGGCCTGTCTCACGGGAACGGGAAATCCTGAAGCAGGAGGCTGGTTCTATGCGGATATGGAGCGCCTCTACCGTGCGACGGACCGCATGAACCTCGTCGCCGCGGACGTAGTGGAACTCAGCCCAGGCCTCGATCCTTCGGGAGCATCCTCCGTCACAGCCGCCAAGATCGTGCGAGAGCTGCTGCTCATCCTCGGAAAAGGGGATCGTTAGAGCCGGTGGACCACCGCTGTCACGTCAGGAGGAGAGAAGACAAGAAATTTCAATCACAGGAGTACAAAGAAGAGAAGAGGTCTGCACCAACAAGACACCGAGAAGAAATTCTTTGACGAGTTCCCGAGTAAGCCCTTTTTCCTCGTTACCAGCCTCCGAAGCAGGAATGCAGAACCCTCAACAAAGCGCATCAAACCTCCGTCCACGAACCGCTCGGTCTGGCCCGGTGAACGGATACCGGAAAACAACCGTGAATCGATATCATCGGTCTTTCCGAGAACCGCATCAAGGTCGTTGCTTAAGTTGACACCCATCTGTTGGGCTGATATGGTCAAAATCATGAAACAAACGTTGAGGGCCTCTGAATGAATCCCAGCCCCCTGCGGACACGATCCTTCCTCTCTCCAATTCTCGCAATAATTTGCGTTCTATTCTTTATTTCAGACAGTTGTGCCCGTCCGCCGAGCCCGGCCCATGCGGGTGTTCAGCAGCCGGGCTGCCCGAATATCGTCGACCTTATCCAGGATCTGGCGCCCTCGGTCGTGAGTATTTCCATCGAGCGCAACGTGGTGCAAAAAAGCTCCGCAGAGCCGCCGCCTCTTTTCAGATCCCGGCCCGGTGGCCGGGACGAACGCTCTCCAGGACGGGATCGGTTCCAGTTGGATAGTATAGGAAGCGGCTTCTTCTGCGACGGGAGAGGGCATATTGTCACAAACGCGCATGTGGTTGAAAATGCGACGAAGATTCTGGTCACCCTCTCCACGGGAAAGGTCTGCAAAGCCACGTTCGTCGGTAAGCATCCCAGGGTGGATCTTGCGCTGATAAAGATCAAACCTCCCTATTCTCTCCAGAAGGCCCGCCTGGGTGACTCCACGAAAGTCCGGGTAGGGGAGTGGGTCTTTGCCATGGGCAATCCCTTCGGACTGGGCAGAACCGTGACACTGGGGATCGTCAGCGGCAAGGGAAGGTTCATCGGGCTGGGCCCGGACGATGACTTCATCCAGACTGACGCATCCATAAATCCGGGAAATTCCGGCGGTCCGTTGTTTAACCTGGCCGGCGAGGTGATCGGAGTAAACACCGCGATCATTGCATCGGGAAAGGGCATCGGCTTTTCCATTCCAGCCAACTACGTCCGGGAACTGATCAGTGCCCGAGGAAGGATGAAGGCTCCCTCCCGGGGCTGGCTCGGTATCCACGTGGAGGACGTGTCGGAAGCACAATCCCGAAAGCTCGGACTGGGCACTCCTCGAGGCATCGTGGTCGAGAAGGTGATCAACGACTCACCCGCCTTTCACGCCGGAATGAAGAAGGGAGACCTCATTGTGGATGCGGCTGGAAAGCAGATCAGGGACGGTCGGCACCTCTCCCAGATAGTGGCGGCTGCGAAACCCGGCGACCAGATTAAAATGACCGTGATGAGAGGCAAGCGGATGCACACGCTCTACGTGATCGTGGGGAAATCCCCTGAGCTCTGATGCCGACAAGCCTGCCAATGAATGAGATTGAATCACATCCGCCCTGTCCCCTATGTGCATCGAGACAACCCCAGCCCAGCGAATGATTTCGGTATGTTACTACCGGCCCGCAGCGCCCCCTCGCCAAGGGCGGGAGACAAAGGCAGTCCCCGCTCCGCCATTTTGGCGGAAAGAACTCGGCTTAGGCGGCTTTCATAACGTGCGAGAGCTGGATTGTTCCTTCCAATGCAAGGCAGGTGGCATCGGTCAAGAAGGCGGTATGATTCACGCGTAGAGCTTTGTCACGTAGCGGGCGACGCTTGTCTTCCACTCGAAGCGGTTTGCCGACGCATTTGCCCGGATCGTTTCCCAGCGGTCGGGATCGTTGAGTTTGATCTCCAGGGCCTCGCGGAACGACAGAACCAAATTATCGACCTTCTCTGCCGCGTCGAGGCCTCCGAACGCGAATCCGTCCACCCCATCCCGGACGGTATCATTGAGTCCGCCGATCCTGTGGACGAGACAGGGTTGGCCGTCTCTCATCGCCAACATCTGGCTGATGCCGCACGGCTCGTAGGAACTCGGCATAATGAACAGGTCGCCATTTGCGTACAGGGCCTCGGCGCAGTCGTTTGAGTAGAACTCCAGAAAGACGAAATTGGCGAACCGCTTGGTCAGATAGTTCAGAAAATCGGTATACGAAGGATCGCCGGTACCGAGCAGCACGTAGACCCCGTGGTCGCCCAAAGCCTCGAGAATTCCCTGAAGTCCGGATTCGAATCGATTTCCCGGTTCCTTGATGAGAAATACTTTCTGCTGGGCCACCCTCGTGACGCTCGTGAGCACCATGTGCGGCTTCTCGGGCTGCTTCTCGATCCATTCGGAGAGTCTCCGGGTCGGTAATTCAGCCGCGTCGCCCGCCAAGGACTTCGTCGTTTGCGATTTCAGGAAATTGAGCAGTTCGGGAAAATCCATACGGGGGACCGCACGATCGGTCGGGTATTCGCATCCATTGAGTATCCCGAAGAGGCGCTTTTCATCCCGTGCCTGCAGAAGATCTCCCTCCAGTCTTTCGCCTCCATAGAAGGCCGGCGGATAGCTTGGCCGGCATATCTCCTCCGCGTACGAGGGAGAGACGGTGTGAACCGCGTCGGCGAGCCGTATGCCCGCGGCCATGGGATTGACGAGGTGTCTCATTTCCGGGTCGGCCAGCTCCTTCTCGGAATACGCAAAGCCTTCGCCGCCGTACCACGCTTCGAGCGCGGAATCATCGCCCCGGAACGGCCGAAATCCTTGGTACGCGAGATTGTGTATGGTGAAAACCGTCCTGATCGAACGGAGGGCCTTGTAAGCATTGTGGAATTCACGGAGAGCGAGAAAGAGGCCGGTGTGCCAGTCGTGCAAGTGAATCACATCGATACGGCCGAAAAGATTTCGTTTGACTGCTTCAGCCACCGCCGCGCAGAAGAGTGCGTATCTGTTCGCGTCCGTTGCGTAGGGCCTGTTGGGCGGATCGCTGCAGTAGACGAGGTAGCGACCGGTTCTCAGATCGAAGGACTGGAAAACCGGATGATCGATAGCAAAGTGTCTGACGGCTTTGCTCAGACGCCTTCCGGGCACCTGATAGAGATCGGCTTCGCAAAGCCTGTTGCCGTACGGAAAGGAGACCGAACCGGTCCTCCTACTCCCTTTGATCTTCTGCAGGAAACCGTATGACGGGGTTACCACCGATACGGTGCACCCCTGGGCGGCGAGAGCAGGCGGAACGTCCCTGACCACGTCGGCCATTCCACCGACCTTGCACGAGTTTGCTATGCCCTGGAATACGAAGGGCTTTGCCCCGTCATTCTCCGCTGCGACCATAAGAACTTCCAGAGGCTTAGGCATATTTATGTCCTCACATCATTGAGTAATGTAGCTGAGGGGAACTGGGCGATTGGGATATCCGGCCCGTCGCTGCCCTATGTTGTAACCAATCCTGCCATGTCCCTTCGGGAGCCCGAATCGTGCGGAAAATCAGTTATTTTTCACAATAGGCCCTTCCTGTTCTATGAGTTGGATACGGCGCTACAGCGTCCAGGGAAGATCAAGCCGACAGTGCACGGCAACACACTGGGTTATCACCGCCGAAGGTAAGAGACCTCCCCGGCTCCCTAGGGCACTTTGGTGACTGAGTGCGGGGACCCCAAGCCGGGCCCAAGAGCGGCTGGCATTCCCGCCCCAGTTACGACTCGACTTGTTCTTTGTTCGTCCTCCAATCCTTTCCAAGGAAATGTTCGATCAACGCTTCGTTGAACTGTACCCCGAACTCCCTATCGTACCGTATCAAGAACTCGTCGCCCAAGGACGGTCCAAAAGTGCGTCCGCGACCCCATATATTTTCAAAATGATTAGCAAATTGATCGAACACCTCTGGGTGGACATTTTGGCGAAGAATGAAGCTAGCTGAGCTAATGGACGGGGCATTAGAGTTGTATGCGCCCCAACGGATTTCATTGTCCGTTCGACAGATCCATACGTGGGGGCACTCATCGGTCATGCGTATTTCAAGAGTACCGTTGCTACGGTAGTGCTTACTCTTGGCCAGTTGCTCCAAATCCTCGCCCAGTTGGCAGTATAACCTGAGAGCTTTTTTGAAAAGCTTGCTGAGATTTTCCGGGCCGGCACGGTCGGCTATCGCACGAATCTTCACAAAGGCACATTCCGGGTCCACGAACATCACACGAACATCGGTCCTTCGCGTAACCACCCTTCCCAGGAGCTTGTGTTCCCTATCGCCAACCTGCTCCCTCAACCAACCGATACCGCTCATCGACAACAAGTCGACCTTCCTTGCAGCCAGTATCTTGTGTTGGTGTAGTCTGGTGACGGCGGTTCTGTCTGAATGCTCGATCTCGATCATATTCGGCTCCGGCTCGGTCAGGAACCAACGCGCAAATAGTGTCACGAGCGCTGCGGTGACAAGCCCCGTCCCCATGCCCCCCATCCCCAAGTAGCTGGCGCTGCCAACCTGCGAGTTCTCGATATATGCCCCGAGTGCCAGGATGCGCAGCCCGAGTAGTAAAACGACGAAGTTTATCAACGTGAAGTTTTTCCGTTGGACTGCTCTGAGAGACAACCTTTTGCTCATTGCATCCCTCTTTCTCCGTTCGGGAATTGCTCTGCCGCCTCAACCTGTGACAGGGGACGACGCAGCCACAGTCCCGTCGCTAATCAGCGGCGCTGTCGCATACCCCATGCCTGTCGCCGGCCTCAGGGTTGGGAGCGTCCGATCTCTAGCCTAATCATAGCCATATAGCCAGAAATGAGCATAGCCCTCCGGAGCGACCGCCGTCAACCCTTTTCCGGGCTGTTGGTCTCTATTGGGAACGACTCCGGCCCAAGACGCGAAATACAACTATCTCGGCGAGCCGCGTCCCTGCGACGATGACAAGCGGGTAGCCCATGCAATCCAAGACTTCGCTTCACCCTCCATTCAGAAGCTTGTGGACCTTGGGACAAATTGTGATTCAAAGCATCTCTCGTTAAGCTCGAGCTACTGCCGGAAACTGGCGAGGAGTTCCGGTTTGATCGCGTCGTCGTCCGTGAAGATGCGTCCGATAGAGAGCCCGACCAGTATCATGCTGCCGATGGCTACGGCTGCGGCTATCATGAGCATCACCACAATCTGATACCGGGCTGCCTGCAGCGGGTCCACACCGCCGAGGATTTGGCCGGTCATCATACCGGGCAGGTGAACGAGTCCAACAAGCATCAGCGAGTTGATCGTCGGTGTCATGCCCGAACGAATCGCTTGTTGGACACAGTGTCGAATGGCTTCCCATCGAGTGGCGCCGAGGGAAAGGAGTGCTTCGACTTCGTCTTTGCGGACTCGGACCTCGCCGTAGAGCCGGTCCAGGGAAAGCGCTATGCCGTTCACCGCGTTTCCAAGGATCATCCCGGAGATCGGAATAACGACCCTCGCAGTGTACCATGGTTCAGCCCGTATGATGACTCCGCACACGATGACCATAACGAGATACGTGCTGACCGCCATGGAGACAAATGCAATCAATCGAGGAAATTGCGGGACATTCGGTGTCCGTCTGGTCGCGGTGTGGGATGCCACCAGGCACATGAGAGCGACTATCAGGATAACCAGTTCCGGGCGATCGATCTGGAAGATCCAGCCGAGCACATATCCGATCAGACTCAGTTGCAGAACGCATCGGAAGGTCCCCCAGGCGAGAGACTTCACGAGGCCCAGTCGAAAGGCGGCTGAGACCCCGGCGGCGAGGACCATAAGGATCGCGGTGAGAAAGAGGTGAAAGTTGGAAATGGCAACCACGTGATAATTCATAACAGCCTCCGGGAAAAGGCTTCGTAACCGGCATGATATCGTCATGGTACACCGAGGCATGAAAATCCCGCAAGACCCAAAGGTTGGCTGGAGGAGGAGAGTTTACCGGGACTCCCCGTTTGCGGGTTGTTTGTTCGCTGCCTCTCCTCTGAGAAACGGACGAGTCGGGCCTGCGTAACCCCTCAACAGCTACTTGTTCAGCCTCGGTGCACCGCCCCCGACTCGAGAGAAAAAGAGGTATTGGATGGCAGATGCATTGGTAGCGAGGAGGCCCTCTTATCACAAAAGAGATCTGCGGTGCGGATGATGGAGCGTACCGGCCTGTGGGGCGGACGATTTGCGCGAGAGAACCCTCGCCCGGCAGGGAT
Organism: uncultured Syntrophaceae bacterium; assembly: GCA_964497585.1. Taxonomy (GTDB): domain Bacteria; phylum Desulfobacterota; class Desulfomonilia; order Desulfomonilales; family Desulfomonilaceae; genus CAZCDS01. The sequence continues at coordinate 45,738 of CAZCDS010000006.1, read as the reverse complement.
TACGCGACATTTTCATGCGTAACTCAGTACCGCCCGCTCCAATTGCGGGAGGGTGGCAACCAAGCCTCCCGAACGATGGGTCTTGTTCCGGGGATGCCTTTGCTGGGGCCTTGACCGGCGAAGGACAATCTCACTCCCATCTTTAATCAATCTCAGTTGCCCTCACGCCTCAGTACGGGCTTCGGGTAGATGGCTATTCGGGACGTCCGTGCTTCAGTGACCACGTCAATTGTGCAGGTGTAGGCTATATCGTTCAACAGTCGAATCACGTCATTGATGGGGCTTGGCCCGGCGTTCCTCTGAATCGGAGCCACTTTCCATACCGTTCCGCCATTGTCCTTAAAGGGCTTCAGAATTCCCGACGCCAGGATATTGCTCGCCAATTCGCCTTCCACGATAATCCTGGGATGTGCTCTGGACTTGTTGGCCTCCTCCAGTTGCCTGACCGTCTTTACAACAACCCCCATCATTTGGTGTCCTCCTGAATAGCTTGTGCCTGGTTTCGAATCTCCCGGCGATAGTGACGTGCGTACTGTCCGACTTCGCTGCAAGACGTGTGATTCATGGCTATTACAGCTTGACCCAAAGAAGTTTGGCGGTCTTTCGACCCGGATTCTGCCAGTTTTGTGGCACATTCGACCTCAGGTACACCACATCACCCGAAGCCACGTCGTAGACCCTCCGCTTACAGGTGAATCGCAGGGTTCCCGAAAGCAGGAATCCCATCTCTTCACCTTTGTGTACGAGGAAGTGTGAGGGAAGGGTTCTGCGTGGCGGAATCTCTATGTAATAGACGCCTCTGTCGCAGCCTTCCGTCTCGGGCATGACTCTCCTTGCCAGTGGAGCGTCCGGTGCCACGTGAGCAAGTGTAATCTCTTCTCCTTCTGCGGGTGAAAAAACCAGGCGGTCCGGGGGCTCGCCACTCTTGCGGAAGAAAAAGCTCGGTTCCACCGACAGCACCTGGGCTATTTTCAGAAGCGTGCGCAATGACGGCAAGACGGTGCTGCTTTCAGTTTGCGAAATGGCGCCGGGAGTAACTCCGACTCGGTGAGCCAGTTCAGCCTGAGACATCCCGCGCATCTCGCGAGCTTCCTTCACGCGGCGTGAAATCACGAGCTCATTTGTGGACTTGCGGTATCCTTCAAAAGTAAGGCTGTTGTCGTCTTCCTTCCAGTACTGGTACGGTCTCCCTATGCGTCCCGTCCCTCGGCTTCCCGTCTTGCGGGGGACGAGAAATTCTTTGCCTCTTCTTACCTTGAGATCAATTACTACCTGGGCGATCCCGTTCAGTTGGGCTCGGACTGTGGAAGACAGATGTCCTTTCTTGACGATCCAGTAGGAAAGCGTATTGAGTTCATAGAGCCTGGGGCAGGTTTTGCTATAGAAATTCAGAACATCTTCCTCAGAGCCCCACAAATCTCGCATTCCGGTCAGGCTCTCGAACACCAGACGAACTTCTCCCCGCATGAAAGCGTAAGTTCCCCAGAGGACTTCGGATACCAACTTCACGTCGAAGGGGTTGTCAACTCTCGTGACGCGCCCCGGATACGCCCCCCGATCTCCATAGTAGAAGTCCAGAAAAGTGCCCGCACCTTTACCCTTACCCCAGGTAAAGCAGTCGAGGATTGTCATGTGAGGATTGTTGGCAAGAGGGCCCAGTTTGGACAACAGGTCTCTCGGAGATTCGTCGAAGACAATATAGAGCAAAGGGATTTGGAGTGCGAAAGAGTCTCGCACAAACCCGCATGAAAAGGGCCAACTGAGGGTGCCGGCGGAATCGTACCAGATCACGTTGTCACCCTCGGACAGGTGGCCGATCAGGCGATCCACGTCACTTATACCTGTGGAACGGGAATCTTTTTTCGCGGTATGAGTCATTCCTGCTTCCAAGAGTTGCTTAGCTGGTCCGGTTCTTCTCGCCACGCACCTCAGGCGCCACTTTCAAGGGACCGGGTCCGAACTGAGTCTTCACGTCAAACCAGGGGCCCTCCTTGAGCGAAAGCCGCAACGGAGATCTCGGTGTGAGCAAAACCCGGAGAAGGGAGGAAGCGGGCCCGATGACCGAGGTCCGGCTCCCTTTCTCGATGGATCTGACTTGAACGAACGGTTGCTCCCCGGTTCCCCAGTGATATTGAGACCCTTCACTCCATGAAGTCGGTTTTCGACGGCCCCAATATCTTCTGAACCTGCTCCATATCCGAGTCCATCACATAGGGAATACCAGACATGTGAGCCGCCTCACGGGTCAGGGCTACCAGATCGTTGCGAGCAATGTGTTCGAGCGCGAACTTGCGGGCCCCGGCCATGAGTTGCTGCAGGCCTTGTTTGAGCCTCAAGACATACGAGTACACCCCGATGGCACCGGGAGGTATCTTCGAGAAGTCGTCTCCAAAGCGGTCCTTGAGATCCGCTGCCACTGAAAAGGTTGCGAGAATACCGCGTTCCATGCCTTCTTCACCGACTTTTTCCCTGATTTTCTTTCCCTGAGTCTTGCCGACCATCGCGGCCGTCATGAGGGCTCTGCCCAGACAAACGGCCTTAACGTACGGCGCACCAAGGGCAATGGCCTTGAAGATGTGGTCCTCAAGCGACAAACCGCCGGCAATTGCTATGGGAGGAATGTAGGCTCCTTGTTTGCTGAGGGTTTCACACATATTGTAAGCTAGGCTCTCAAGGAAAGTCGTGGGTATGCCCCATTCGTTCATCATGCGCCACGGACTCATGCCCGTTCCGCCTCCTGCTCCGTCTATGGTGAGCAAGTCCAGCTTCGCGTCGGAAGCGTACTTGATCGCCCGGGCCAGGTCCGCCGGCCGGTAAGCCCCAGTTTTGAGCGTGACGTATTTGGCGCCAAGGCTCCGAAGGTGCGCGACCTGTCTGTGGAACGCCTCCTCGCTCACCATTCCCAGGCGAGAATGCCGTTCGAACTCTCGGATTGCCCCCGCCTCAAAAGCTCTCTGAGCAGTCTCCGACGTCGGATCCGGCAGGACTAGATACCCGCGTTCTTTGAGCTGTTGTGCCCGCTCAAGGCTTCCAAGCTGAACCTCGCCTCCGATATCCTTGGCGCCCTGGCCCCATTTCAGCTCAAAGACCTCGATGCCGAGCTTCTGGATGACGTACTCGGGCACCCCCAGATTGGTGTCTTCCACATTCGCCTGAACGACTATCGCTCCTGTACCGTCGTACCACCGCCTGAACGCGTGTACCCTCCGTTCCATTTCCGGGGATCTCGTAATCTTCCCGTGTCTGAACTCTGCTTGCCTGTCCATCCCGCAGATGTTCTCGCCGGCGACGACCATGATCCCGGAAATAGCAGCTCCTATAGCCATTTCCTCCCAGTTTGCCCGTGCAATGAAGGTCGAGCCCACAGCACCGGTAAAGACCGGAAAACTCAGGTTGATCGAATCGTCTCGGCCAAGTTTTGTGGAGCAGTCCACAACGGGGAACGTAGCCTTGTCGGGATCCGGCGCGGTTCCGACCGCGCCGACACATGTTCCCTGAATATTGAAATGCGAAAAGTCCAGCGGATAATCCTTGTCCGCGCCGGCGGTAATCTTTCCGTACGGCTGCGGGTAAATGACTTCCCGGCATTTGATGGCTGATTGCCCAATTTCGCAGGGGCCCGGACATCCATCCAGGCAAGTAACGCAAATTCCGGACACCGGCGCGGCCGCGACCCTATTCTTCGTCTTGGTTGCCGGGCTTCGGTTGGGCTGGCTAAACGACATGGAGAGTCCTCCTTCACTGCGAATAGTCTCTTCTCAACGGTCACGACTGCGTTTGAGCAGGATCAGGCCGTCGATGGTACAGTAATACTTAAAAAGCTCTATAAAGTTTAGTATCGCTCATGCCCGCCTGTCAAGGGAGAATGTCGTCAGCGTCGGCAAAAAAACCTTTTGAAGCCAATGCTTGAAGTACTGACTGCTTCGCACACAGAGGACCGAGAATCGGTCGACGCACCAAGGGTGTTTCAAGGATGAGATCCCTCAAACCGCAGCGCTGCAACAGAGAGAACAATGAGGAAAGACCACAGCCTTCGCTGACAGTTGGTTCACCCAATGCAGGCGGATATTGATGGGGCTAGGCCCTGCAGGACATTCGGTTCAGATCTGCGGGGTCAGGGGCTCGAAGCCGCAGGGACTCAAAGCAAAAGGGTGAGAGACAGGTCACGTTAACCTGACTGTGCGAGTCTCGCGACAACAAACGATCACGCATCAGGTCACGGTGTCGCATCAGTGCGACGGGGTCGGTGTCGATACAAAGGACCGTACTGAAGGTGGGTCACGTAAACTGAGCGGGAGGCGTCACGCGGAGAAAAGGCGAAAAAGAGGAAGATGCGCCCCCATGAACGGAGGCTCAGCCGAGGGAAATCCCAACGTCAAGCTTGGGGCGAGATGGAAATGCTCGCCGGGCGAGAGGAGACGCGGGGGCACGCGAAACCGGAAGGACTCACAGGACGAACTCCTGAAAAAAAGAAAAAATGGCACGGATCCGGGATCAACCCAGCAGTTTGTCGAATTCATCGACGGTGACAGCCGGGGAGGTGGAAAAGGCAATGCCCGTATGTCTTCCCAGGGCGGCGGAAACCCTCATTGCCTCATCTATTCCTGGTAGATCGCAGATCATAAGAAGATCGGTGTCCCCCAACAAGGCATACATTTCCTTGATCCGGCCGCCCATTTCCCGGACAAGATTGAAGGCCCATACGGTGCGATCCGGGCTTATCTCCTTGCGGGCTTGATCCGAATATTTTCCGAACATGATGAATGTGGGCATGGTCTTCTCCCCCTTCTTTACCGAAATGAACTGCCGGATAATTTAGTAGGAATAATCGTACGTCCCGCGCGCCTCCCGGATTTTACGATGCCTGATTGATTCTCCCGTGCTTCCTGCGGTTCCGAACCGGCCGTGCACCGGTCCCGTCACTCCGTTGAGGATTCCGGTTGTTTGTCCATTCTTCTTTAGTCTATCTGACCCTTCCCCTTTCGGTCAACAGGGATTTCGAGCCGCGTTCTTTGTCCAGCCAGGGCTCGATCATAGTCAACAACGACAACTTCCGCCTCCAGACTGCCACTCCTGACCTCTCATCAAGGCTCAAGGGCTAGTGCTTCCGCCCCTGGGCAATCACGGGGATACCCGTTTGAGTCTCTGCAGATCGATTTGGCGCCCCGGCAGTCGGTCAAGGAAATCCTCGTCGTGGCTGGCCCCCACGATTCCGCGCTTTCCCGTGGAAATCCATTTCTGCAGAAGCGCTGCGAGCGCTTCGGCCGCGTTCGCGTCGAGTGCGGAAGTCGGCTCATCGAGGAGCAGGATCCGCGGTTCAGCAATCAGGGCCCTGATTAGGGCTACGCGGGAAGCCTCACCCACCGAGAGGGTCAGGGCGTCGCGTTCGAGCATCTCCGCCGGAAGCATCAGGCAGGCGAGTATCTCCTTGGCGGATTCCATGTCCGGTGCTTGTTTGGCGCGTGTCTTCAAGTCAAAGGCTGTAAGAATATTGGAATGGACCGTTCCCCGAAAGAGAACCGGCTTCTGATGGAGGTACACTACCGAACGACGCCAGGCCGTCGCTGGGATAGATCTCCATGAGACGCCTTCCAGGGACATCTCGCCGCCGACGGGCGAGGTGAGTCGCGCGAGCGATTTGAGAAGGGTCGTCTTTCCTTCGCCTGAAGGGCCTCTGACCCAAACTACGGTTGCTCTCCGGAGCACGAAGGAGATTTCTTTGACTACTTTGCCCGGTGAAGAATTGAACTGTAATCCGTCTAACTCGAAGAGGGCCAAGATGGCTACCCGCGTTCTCCCGACGCTCCGATTTCGAGACTTGCTCTTCCTTCAGCTTCGTACTCGGCGGTAACGATGATCGAGATCCCTCCACGAGCGTTCATGGTCCCCTTGACCCGAGCCGCCCGGGGCTTGCACGCGGCCACAAGATCATCGAGAATTCGGTTGGTTATCTCCTCGTGGAACATGCCGGCGTTCCGGAAGGACCCGAGATAGAGTTTGAGAGACTTCGATTCGATACACTTCCTGTCGGGAACGTAAACGATCGTGATCCTGGCGAAGTCGGGCTGCCCCGTGATGGGACAGACGCTGGTGAACTCCGGGCAGTCAAATTCGACGGTGTAGTCTCTCGCCGGATACCTGTTGGGAAAGGTCTCTAGCCGCGCCTTCTCGGGGCTGTCCGGGTAGGAGGTGGTGCTCTTTTTGAGGAGAGTCAGACCCTCATAATCCTGTTCGGGCATGTGCGGCATCTCCGGTGGGTTGGATGAATCCCGTCAAAAGCCGGACCGAAGCGGTTCTCCTCGGGGAGTCCATTTCGGGAGTGTGAAACGGAATGCAGCACCCCGCTCGGCCTTCAGATCAAGCCAGATCTCGCCACCATGCCGTTCGATGATCGCCCTGGCAATGGAGAGGCCCAGCCCGCTGCCCGGTTGGCGTCTCTTTCTGGGAACCCGGAAAAAGCGCTTGAATATTTTGTCCTTGTATTCCACCGGGACGCCCACTCCGTTATCGGAGACCGTAGCGGTCACCGATCGTTCGTTCTCTTCCACGTGAATTTCGATGACCGGCTTCGGGGTGTCTCCCATGTGCCGTATTGCGTTGATGACGAGATTATCCAGAACCTGGGCTATCCTCCGACTGTCTCCCGCGACCCGGCAGGGGGTGTCGCCCAGACGGAGCCGCAATTCGATCTGCCGGTCCTCGATGAACCTGGTGTTACGGTCAATTGCTTGTCTGATCGCTTCATCCATGCGCAGGGGACTCAGCTCGAGTTCCATGCGGTCCGTAACCAGGGATTGAGAGAGATCCTTGAGAAAATCCTGAATGGTGTTACACGCAGTGGAGACGTGGTGCATGATCTCTCGGACCGCAGGGTCGGTGAGCATGGGTCTGAATCGCTTCTCCAAGAGATTCACGAATCCGCCGACCGCAACGACCGGAGATTTGAGGTCATGAGCCACCATGTCCACGATGGATTCGAGTTCCTTGACCTTCTCGTTCGTTTCCATCAAGGAGCGCCGAAGCTCTTGATCGGCCTCTTTCCGTGCAATCAAGCCTGCTACTTTGCGCCTCAGCAAGTCAGTATGAACCGACCGGAATAGACAGTCAGCAGCGCCCAGATCAAGGCAATCGATCTGGGCCTGTAAATCATCGCTGAGCACAACCACCGGTACTCCGTGCACGCCCGTTTCCGCGAAGAGGGACCGGCAGGTCGCGGTCGCGCCTCCGCGCCCCAAGTCGAAAATGACCAGATCGGGAATCCTGGACGGATTTGTCTCTGCGAGGGAGGAGGCTCCCCCAACGACATCCACCCGGAAACTCTCGCTCAGAACACTCCTCAGGTATGCGGAGTGGGTGTGATCATCGCTGATAACGACCACTTGCCCCACCTTCTCCCTGAATGTTGTCGCCGGGCTCCGAGTTGAGAGGGAGGAAACATCGGACAGCATTCCCCAAGATCCCCTTTTCACGGTCAACGCAAGAGTACTACGCTGATTTCATTTTCGTCCTTTGCGCAACTCCTGTCAATCTGCTTGAGGAAAATAGTTGGCGCCGGCCCGGCCCTGAGAATATTTCTCGGATGCAGCCTGCCTCAGCTCCGGACGAGTCTCCGGGGGGAGCGTCCCATCGATGTGTGGGGGGTACTTTTCATGATATTGTGTGAACATGGGATAGCCACGTCGGAGGCGCGGTGCGGTCACCGGTATGCGTTCACGCGGGTCAAGTCCGCGAAGGCAGGCGATGATGGTCTTCTGTTCCCCTGGAAGAAGGGGCTGAGCGAGGATCTCCCCCTTGTCACGGCACAGCGGTATCAGGCGTTACATACCCGGGGAAAATCATTCATGTCCGGAATTCTCGACAGGATCGTCATCGGGAGCTATATTCCCGGAGATACAATCCTGCACAGACTGGATCCGAGAACGAAGATTGCTGGGTTCCTCTTGATCGTGGCGGGTATCTTCGCGGCAGGGAGCCCGGCAGGAGTTTCGGCTTCCTTGCTGATGGTGCTCGTGCCGGCGGTTCTCAGTGGAGCCGGTCTTCGCACATGGAGCTCGGGGTTTCGCCGATTTGTTTGGATGCTGGCGATCATTGCCTTGGTCAACTTGGCCTTCAATACTTACGGCGCCCCGCTGACCGTAACCGGCCGGCAATTGCCGATCACCACGGAGGGACTGAGATCCTCGATACTCTTCACCGCGCAGGTGGCGGAAGTGATTGTCCTTTCGATGGTTCTCACCTTCACCACCACCCCGCAGGAAGTGGCCCGGGGGTGCGCGCGACTGGCGCAGCCTTTGAAACTACTGAGAGTTCCGGTGGAGGAGATCGGTTTGGTCCTTCTACTCGCCATGAGGTTCGTGCCGCTGCTGCAACTGGAACTGCGGGAGAGCGTGGAGGCCCAGGCCGCGCGGGGGGTGGAGTTCGACCGGGGAAACCTCGTGTCGCGAGCGAGGAACCTGATCGCGGTGCTTGTTCCCGCGCTGGAGGGAGCGCTCAGACGCGCGGATATCCTTGCCACGGCCATGGTCGCCCGGGGGTACCGACCGGACAGACCCCGGTCCGAATACAATCCTCTGAGGCTCGCCGGGCGAGACTATGCAGCGGTCTGCCTCGTGGTCGCATTTTTTCTTTTCCAGGCGCTCCTGTTCCGTTAATGTTTTTGCAGGCTCCAAGGCGCCCTCCCGAGGGCCCGTACCTGCGAGCCTATCCGCAGAGCCGCCCAAGTCTGAATTGGCGAGTTTGGCCTGGACGCGACGGCAATGAGCTGCCGAAATTCTCCAGGAGGAGGTGAGCTGTGTCTTCCGAAGAAAGCCCATGGGGAGAAGATATTCTCAACAACATGGAGGAAGGGTGTGTGACGTTCGCGTGGGACGACGGTGAAATCCGAACGATCAAGGCTCCCGCTCAACAGCTTGACGACATGCGCATCGCGTGGGAATGGATAGGCCCCAAGCTCAAGGAACTCGAGCAAGAGAGAGGACGCCCGCGCTCTGTCTGTTTCAGACTCTCTTCCGGGGAGTTCAGGGGACTGAAGTTTCCCGGTCGGAACACTGCGGCTTCCTGATTCGATCGAATCCCTTCTAATACTTATTCGCGACAAAGCCAGCGCCTCAGACGCCTCCGCGAAGACACTACCCACGCCGAGTTGTGGTCAGTGTCTTCGTGGACCGAAGCCGAGTCAGGGAAATATTTGCGAAATCGTATGAGAGCAGGGACGGGTTTGGGGCAAGGATAAGGTTCGAGATGTGACGGCTGTTTCATTGTCTTTGACATGACCGGCTGGACACGTCTATCCTGGAGGTGTGCACCGATTCCTGGGAGGGAGGCCATGACCGTTCGCAAGAGATCGTTGCCGAGTGGGTGGTATCCGGGCACAGCCGCCCAGTGTCAATCCGATATCGAAGAGTTCCTGATCGGCTTCACTCCTCCGGAGGGCGACTGGATAGGCGGCGTGGCGCCCCATGCGGGGTGGTTCTTTTCGGGGAGGGCCGCGGCGCGGGTGGTCAAGACGCTTTCCGAAAGTCCGTCCGTCGATCGGGTCGTCCTGTACGGAGGGCACCTGAGCGGCGCGGCCGAGCCGATCGCCTACACCGAAGATTCCTGGGAGACTCCTTTTGGGTGGGTCCCGATCGACGCAACGTTCGCTCGGGCCCTCATATCATCGGGCGACGCGGTTGAGGCCGGTATAGGTTATGCTGACAATACCGTGGAAATCCAGCTTCCCTTCGTACGCCACTTCTTTGGTGAGACGCCCGTGATCGCGCTCCATTCCCCCGCGGGGGAGGGCGCGGTTCGATTGGCGTCAGCCGTCAACTACAGGCTCAAGGAGAAAGCCCTGAAAGCCGTTTTCCTCGGCTCTTCGGATCTCACCCATTACGGACCAAATTACGGATGGAGCCCCAAAGGAACCGGTCCGGAAGCAGTGGACTGGGTGAAACACGAAAACGACCGGTCGATCATCGAAAAGGCCGTTGCAATGGACGTGCACGGTGTTCTCGAAGATCAGCGTTCGCGGCAGAATACCTGCTCCTCAGGGCCGATCGCCTCGGTGGTCAGTTCCGTCTCCGCGTTCGGCCGGGATAAGGGCAGGCTCCTGGAGTACTACACGAGCTACGACGTGATGCCCGGTTCCAGCTTCGTCGGATACGCTGCCATCGTCTTTTGAGAGTTGGTGCAGGGATTCTTCGGGGAAGGCCTTTTCGCAAAAGGGGAATCTCCGCATTCATCCTTCCGAATCGAAAGCCTCCGCGTTCGGCAGGAACTTCACCAGCGGGCATTCGTCGCAGAGAGGTTTCCGTTTGCAGTAATGGTGTCCGACGGCAACGATTTGTGCGTGGAAGTCATTGTACAGATCGGTGTCTCTCGGCAGAAGCGCGTGAAAGAGCTCCTGCATCGCACGGTAGTCCGCTTGTTGATCCACGAGTCCGTGGCGTTTGAGGACCCGGCCGGTGTACGCATCGACAACGAATATGGGCTTACCCGCTGCGTAGAGGATGATGCTGTCCGCGGTCTCGAACCCCACTCCGCTTACGGAGAGCAACCGGGCCCTCAGATCCTCCATGGGCAGCGAGAAGAGCGAGTCGAGGTCGCCTTCGTACTCTTCCACCATGAGATTGAGAAGATTTCGTAACCGCTTTGCCTTGACGTTGTAGTACCCAGCCGGCCGGATAAGTTCGGCCAGCTCTTCCTGAGGCATCGAATACAGCACAAAGGGATCAAGGGCTTTGGCGAGCTTGAGGTTCTCAATAGCTTTGGCCACGTTCTTCCACGCGGTATTCTGGGTAAGGATCGCGCCGACGCAAACCTCAAAGGGAGAGTCGCCCGGCCACCAGCCTCGGTGACCGAATCGCGCGACCAGCGCGTCGTATAATTCCGGAAGGAGTGTTTCAGCCTTTGGGCCTGTGTTCATGGGCACTGCCTGCAAGCTTCGAAAGGTCATCCCGATAATCTCTTCAGTCTCGCCCCCCAGATTCTCGGTTGCGCCCTCGAGAAGAGGGCGAGGAGGCCAACGCCGACCGCAAAGGAAAGCAACGATCCCACGAAGGTCCCCATCTTGGCCGCATCGAGTTGCGGAGTGCCTCGGAAGGCCAGGTCGGCTATGAAGAGCGACATAGTGAAACCCATTCCGCAGAGCACAGCCGCGCCGTACAGGTGGCTCCACCTGATCCCTTCGGGCATGACCGCCAGCCGAGACTTCACCGCGAGCCAGGCCGCCGCGGTTATCCCCATCTGTTTTCCGAGGAAAAGGCCCAGGATAACTCCCAGGGAAACGGGATTTCCAAAGGTCGCACCCACGCTTGACCAGTCGATGTGCAGCCCGGCGTTGGCGAGCGCAAAGAGAGGCACGATGAGAAAGGCCACCCAGGGATGGAGCGAATACTCGATCCGGTGAAGCGCCGGCTCAACCTTCTGGCACATCGATTCCAGACTGCGAACCGCATCCTGGTGGTCCGGATTGGTGTACACGCTGAACCCGCAACTACCCGCGCAGTGGAACTCGTCCAGGGCTCGGCGCGCATCGTCCAGAAACGCATCCGTATCATAACGGGTCCTGGCCGGTATCGTCATTGCCGCCAGTACTCCCGCTACCGTGGAATGCAATCCGGAAAGGTAGACCGTGAGCCATAGGAAGAATCCCAGAACCACGTAGGGAAGAGGGCTGCGGAAACCCAAGACATTGATTGTCACCAGACCCAGGAAAACGACTGCGCTCAGCACGAGATAGCCTGCGGACATCTGGACCGTGTAGAAGAGAGAGATGACCAGAACCGCGCCGAGGTCATCGGCAATGGCAAGCGCAACTATGAACACCGAAAGGGAATCGGGAACACGTTTTCCGAGCAGCCTCAGGGCTCCCAAAGTGAAGGCGATATCGGTTCCCATCGGTATTCCCCACCCCGCCGCGGCCGCGTCTCCTTGATTGAGCGAATAATAGATGGCCGCAGGGAAGACCATGCCTCCCACAGCCGCGACCACGGGCAAGGCGGCCTGGTGCACTGTGGCCAGTTCGCCGGAGATCACTTCCCTCTTAATTTCAAGGCCCACAACAAAGAAGAAGATCGTCATGAGGCCCTCGTTCACCCAGAAATGGAGGGACCGCTCAAAGACCGTCGATCCAATGGTCATGCCGATGGGGGCGTGAAGCCACGCCTCGTAGAGATGCCCAAAAGAGGAGTTTATCCAGAGCATCGCTGCAACCGCCGTGGCCAACAAAAGAACGCCGCCGGAGACCTCTGTGGCGGCAAAGATCTGAAAGGGACGGATCAAAAGCTCGCCGAGTGCTTCGCCGGGCCGGAGGATTTTTCGATCCACGAAATTCTCTTGCAAAGGTCGGTTTCCTCCTCCCACAGGACCGGATCGCGACAGGCCGAAAGACCAAACTAAATTCCCCGAGCAGGGCTGTCAACCTTCGCGGAAACGCATCGACCTGGACCGTTGAACCGGCTTTTGGTATAATCCCACCTTATTTTATCAGTTCAGGAGTCTGCACAGTGCTGACCGCTCAGGTCCTTGCTCTGACGCTCATACCCTTGCTTTCCGGCGGCCTGCCCGCTTCCGGAACTCCCACGATAGACGTGCCGGTTCTCCTCGGTCTGGCCACTCCTCTGTCCCGCTCGTTCATGGTCGGGACGTGGAAGTGTACCGACTACTTCTTCCGATGGGGTGTCACCGATACAGGGAGAGCCAGGATCGCGAGATTCGGCAGGTCCGCTTTCATGTGCCTCAACGAGGACGGTACCATGAAGATGGTGAACCTCTTCAGGCCTGAACAGGGGCGATGGAAGATATCCGGCCGCGCCCTCGTCCTCTACCACCCGAAGCATTCCGACCGCGGAATTCAGACGATCCCCGTCAAGAAACGAGACGAGAACAGGATCTGGTTGCTGCTGCCGTTTGCGTCGGGCGCTACAGGGATCGGCATGGTAAAGGTCCCGGAAGAGCAGATGCGCCGTCCCGATACGCGGGGCCGACGAAAAACTGCCCCCAAAGCCACGCGAATACGACAGTTCCGGGCGCCATCCATTGACGATCCCGAGGAGCCGGCAGGGGGAATTGCGTCACTCGACCAGACCGATTGAGTCGTCCACCGGCGGGACGACCGGCACCGTCGGGCTTACTTCCCCGACGTGCGGCGATGCTTCAGCCTGCGATCTTTCTCCATCAGCCTTTCGAAGATCTCCCGCAGCTCTTCATCTTGAAGGGGTTCCAGGCTCTTGCGTACCAAACGGAGATCTTCTTCGGTCGGCTCCGGAACCTCGGGGAGGGGGTCCGGGACCGATTTCTTTCTCGCCCAGGAACGCTGCCGAAAACGGATTTCCGTAATGGGAGCTACCCCGGGCTCCAGGCATGATCCGATTTTCTCCAACAGGACGTTCTTCATGGCTGCCAATTCGTTCATCCACCCAGACGAGTCGACCGCCACATGCAGGACTGACCCGGTCACCTTCTCCGCGACAGTGTGACCGGCCACAACCCTGCCGACAACGCGCGGCCACACTCTCAGCACCTTGTGGCGAGCGAAGGAACGTCCGTGCCCGAGGTGCTCGAACGCGCTTTCCAGGAGTGCATCGAGGGGAACGGGTTCTTTGAGTGGCTTGCGAGCCATGGCGGACCTGCGAGGTCGAGAGTGCGGCTGCGTCCTGGGCTCCAGGCTGAAGCCCGGCCACGGCCATGCAGTTGAAATAGCGTGATAAAGGCTTGCCGGCATCGAAAGACGCAACAAGCCAGAGAAGCCTGAACTATATGAAATACATGTACTTGTGGTCCACTTCCCGGGAGACGCCCTGCTTGCGCGCGATGGAACAGAGATCCGCTACGGTCACTGATCGATAGTAGTCGATCAGCAGCTTTTGCGTCTCTTTCCATACGTGGCGCGTAATGCATGAACTGAGGATCTCGCAGGTCCGACCGCCGGGCTCGTTTTCCGCCAGGCAGCGTACGGGTACGATGGGGCCCTGAGCAGCAATGACAATGTCTTCGATGGTGATCTCGGAAGGATCTCGCGCAAGCATGTACCCGCCGCGTGGTCCTCGTCTACTCTTGAGCAGTCCCCCTTTGAGAAGCTTGTTGAAGATTTGCTCAAGATATCTCTGAGAGATCTTCTGACGTCGGGCGATATCTTTGATCTGGGTGGGCTGGCCCCCCCCGTGATAGGCGACGTCGAAGAGCGCTCGCACACCGTACCTACTGGTTGTAGTTATCCGCATAAACTTTCCTCGGTTATCCGCTCCTCAGATGAACAATCCAACGGTACCACCTATATTTAACTTTAGTGAAGATGTCAAGATAATTCACCGCAACTCTAGCAGGGTTTCGCCCCCTCTTGTACCCCCACTCTCTCGACATAACGCCTCGGATGACATGTCCGCACCGCGAGGGTTTTCTCTCGTGAAGGGCCGGTGAAACCAGGTGGCCCCAAATGCGAGGACGCCACAGGACCTTCTAAGTCACATTTTGCCCTTGACAGAGATCAAAAGGAGCGCAAATGGTACGGTAGAAGATATGTTATGCGGCCTTCTGGCTGGTGCCTGGGCTGATCAGCACGCCTCCATGGGGGCGGTGGAGAGCGCGTCGAAACGGGATGCGCGCTTTTTCTGCGGAGTCGTAAGGGAAGGTTTGACACGGGTTTTGGGACGTGTTACAAATTATGTTTTGATAAAAGACGGAGAGGACCCAAATGGGGAGCGTCATCAAAAAGAGACGAAAAAAAATGCGCAAACATAAGCATAAGAAGCTTCGTGCGAAGATGCGCCACAAGAACAAGTAGCGAGGCTTTCCATGGTCACGCAGGCTTTGTTCATGCCTTCGGACCTCGTCACCATCGATCGAGCGGCCGTGCTCGCCGAGAAGCTCACGGGTGAGCACTTTCGGTTGCCGGACGATGAGTGGTACCGGAACCCCTACGGCATATTCACCCGCAAAGAGGTTGACGAGGCTCTCTACTCCGAGAACGTGTTCGCACATATCGTTCAGATGGAGCCGCGCGCGAGGACCCGGAGAGCCCAGCGCCGAAGAGCGACCTTCGGGATCGTGTTGCAGGACCCCGAGATACTTCACGCGCTTCTCAGGGTCAATTCCATTGACCTCTGGACCATGGCGCTTTTCATCCTGACGCACGAACTGACTCATATCGTGCGGTTCCGAAGATCCGAGGGCGATCTGTACGCCACGGGCGCGGACCGACAAAGGGAAGAGCACGTGGTCCACGCAATCACCCGCGATATCCTTTCCGGGGTGACCAACACGGACGGTCTGATCCAGCTCTACGACCAGCCGATTGAGCGATTTGAGCTGACTACATAAGCGGTGCGACGGAGGAACGACAATGCCCATCTATGAGTATCGATGCGAAAGCTGCGGGAGAGAATTCGAGGAATGGCAGAAAATTACCGATCCTGCCATTGACAAGTGTTCCGTCTGCGGAGGCAAGGCTTCACGTCTCATCTCTCATTCATCGTTCGTCCTGAAAGGGACGGGATGGTACGTGACCGACTACGCAAGAAAGGACGGGTCTTCCTCGCCCACGCCTTCATCCGCGACGAAGTCTTCCGATTCAGAGAAGAAATCCACCGGAGACTCGAAAGGCGCGTCGGAGGATTAATTGCCCGACAAGCCTCTCCAACGGAGGACCTGGACACGTAAGCCGGGAGAAAGGGGCCACATGAAGATAAAGAGGATCGCCCACCTGGGAGTTGCCGTGAAGAGCCTGGACGAGGCTCTGAGGCTCTTTACCGGTGGCCTGCCCTTGGAGCTTACCCACACCGAAGACTATCAGGGAATGCGCATCGGATTCATTCCTGTTGGAGATAGTTCCATCGAACTACTCGAGGATGTGTCCGGGTCTTCGGCCGTGAAGAAGTTCCTGGAGAAGAACGGCGAAGGTATCCACCATATAGCCTTTGAAGTGGAAGACATAGACCAGGCCGTGAAAGAACTCAAGGACAAGGGAATCAGACTTATCGACGAGACCCCCCGTGAGGGCGCCCATGGGATGACCATCGCATTCCTGCACCCCAAGGCGACACATGGGATCCTCATGGAGCTGGTGCAGCCCACTGAAGGGGCACACTGACTTGAACCGGTCCGCGACCGCGGCCGTTGTCGATCCTCTGCCGGGACCTGAACCCGAGGTCCCGTTGCATATGTATAGGAAAGAGGTGCTTTGCCAGTGGCCTCTTTCCCCGGCTCGGTTTGAGACGCCGCGGGTACGTTGGCGCTTCTTTTTTTGATGGATGGTATATTCAGGAGGTACGGAAAATGGCTGATATAACCATGCCAATGAACGGCAAGGTCATCTCTGTTAAGGTAGCGGTCGGGCAGAGTGTTGAAGAAGATGATGAAGTGATCATCATTGAGGCCATGAAGATGGAACTGCCCGTTGTAGCAACCGACGCCGGAACGGTGAAGGAAATCCCGGCCAAAGAGGGAGAATCCTACCAGGTTGGCGATGTCCTTGTCGTCGTAGAATAGGGAACGACTAGAGGTTGTAGAATTCCGTGGAGGGCCGCCCGGACTCGGGCGGTCTCCGCGTTCGCCCCGCGAAGACCAAGGCCGTTGGCCTTCTCGAGATAGCTCTTGCGACAGTTGAGGGGGAGAACCGGGCTCGCGGGACCCGCGAAGCATCCCTGGAAGACTGCTCTGTCCATTCCGATACCATGGTCCCCATCGCAAAGCCTATTCGGCAATAGACGGTGACGGAGGATTTCCGGATGCGGGTCCGGCAGCCGACGAGAATGACGGCCAGCGTTCACCATGGAGGATTACATCATGGTAGGACTGTTCGACAAGACAGCAATCAAGTCCCTGGAACTCCCCAATCGCTCGGTACGGTCGGCCACCTGGAGCGGAGTGGGAGACGACGAGGGGCGCGTAACGGATCGGGCCGTAGAATTCTACGAGGATCTGGGCAGTGGCGGAATCGGCCTCATCATCACAGGTTATCAATACGTTCTACCGAACGGCCGGCAGCTCAATTACACGATCGGCAATTGCGACGACGCACAGATTGAGGGACTGAGCCGCTTGGCGCGGGCCGTCCACGACGCGGGCGGCAGGATTGTCCCCCAAATCGTCCATTGCGGGCTCCGGGCAAACCCGAAGCTCGTTCCCGAGGGGTGGGACCTGTGGGGGCCCTCCGCCGTCCCTGACCCGGCCACAGGTAACGTGCCACGGGAAGTGACCCTGCAAGAAATTCAACAGCTCGTGGAAGCCTACGCTGCTGCCGCGGCGCGGAGTAAACAAGCGGGCTTTGACGGCGTGCAACTCCACGGAGCCCACGGATACGGCATCAACCAGTTCCTTTCGGGCTACTTCAACCGCAGGGGCGACGCGTACGGCGGCAATCCCGATAAGCGATACCGATTTCTCGCCGAGGTGATGGAGGCCGTTCGAGGGGCCGTGGGAGGGGATTTTCCGGTTCTCATTAAACTCAACGCCCACGATTTCGTTGAAGGGGGGCTGGTTCCTGAGGAATCGGTCCGCGTCGCACGGCGCCTCGCTGACAGCGGGATCGACGCGATCGAGGTGAGCGCGGGAGGCTCCGCGGCCCCGCGGGACAAGGGCCACTCCAGAACCAACATCAAGACGGAGGAAGACGAGGCATACCTCCTCGATTTTGCCGCGGCCATCAAGCAAGCCGTAGCGGTACCCGTGATTACAGTCGGTGGTATCAGATCCCTCAAAATGATCGAGTCGATCCTCTCCGAAGGGAAAGCCGACTACGTGGCCATGGCTCGCCCCTTCATCAGGGAACCGCACCTTATAAAGCGATGGGAAGGAGGCGACAGGGACAGGGCCAAGTGTATCTCCTGCAACGGCTGCTTTGAGACCGGCCTGAAGGGGCTTGGGATCTCGTGCAAGGTCGAGCGAAAACTCAGAGAGAAGGAGACGAAAGAGCAGGAATAGACCTTCAAACAGTCCCTTGCGGCGGCCGCAGGGGAAGGAGAAATCGCGGCAGCGCCCGGAGGATATGGGGTGCCGGAAAGAGAAAGAAGTCTCCACTCCCAAGACACAAGACACCAAGAAGATACCAAGCTGGATCGCAGTCCCAAGCTCGTGCCCGGGAACAAAATGAAGCCTGCATCGGGACGCCCGTCCGCCATCCAAAGAATTTGCGCGAATCGTCGAATCTGGTGTAGTGTCTGAGTTTACCCGGGTTGGAGGCCTCTCCGGGCAGAAGTTTGGACCAGCCTGTAACCTCTTCTCAATTGTTCAGTCGAAACTCGACGCCAGCCGGGCTGTTGTTGGAGGTGTACATGTCCGAGGAATTCAAGCATAAAGTCAAACAGTGGGAAGATAAGATCGAGGATAAGCTCGCAAAAAGGCCTGAGCGCCGCGAGGTCTTCAGCACGGTGTCCGAATTACCGGTGAAACGGGCCTATTGGCCATGGGACGCCGAGGGATTCGATCCGGAGACCGACCTGGGGATGCCGGGCTCCTATCCCTTTACTCGGGGTGTCCAACCGACCATGTACCGGGGCCGCTTGTGGACCATGCGGCAATACGCAGGCTTCGGAAGCGCGGAGGAGACCAACGGACGCTTCAAGTATCTCATTGAGCAGGGGCAGACGGGCCTTTCCGTTGCTTTCGATCTCCCGACCCAGATCGGTTACGATTCGGATAACGAGATCGCGACGGGTGAGGTCGGCAAGGTGGGCGTGGCCATCGACTCGATCGAGGACCTCAAAGTGCTTTTCAACGGCATAGATCTCGCGTCGGTGAGCACGTCCATGACGATCAACTCGCCCGCGGCCATTCTTCTCGCCATGTACTTAGCGGTCGCGGAGGAGCAGGGAGCCGACGTCTCGAAGCTGCGAGGCACTATCCAGAACGACATCCTCAAGGAATATCCGGCTCGGGGAACCTACATCTTTCCGCCGTCACCCTCCATGAGGATTATCACGGACATCTTCGCCTTCTGCGACGAGCACGTTCCCCAGTGGAATACGATCAGCATCAGCGGGTACCATATCAGGGAAGCAGGATCCACCGCGGTTCAGGAGGTGGCCTTTACCTTGGCCAACGGCGTGGCCTACGTTCAGGCCGCGATCGACGCGGGGCTCGACGTGGACACTTTCGGCGCAAGGCTGAGCTTCTTCTTCAACGCGCATCAGGACTTCCTGGAAGAGGTCGCGAAGTTCAGGGCCGCCCGCAGGCTCTGGGCCAGAATCATGAAGGAGCGATTCGGCGCTACGAACCCCCGTGCCATGATGCTCCGATTCCACACCCAGACCGCGGGATGCACCCTGACAGCTCAACAACCGGAGAACAACGTCGTGCGCGTTGCGTTCCAGGCTCTTTCCGCGGTGCTCGGGGGCACGCAGTCTTTGCACACCAACTCCAGGGATGAGGCCCTGGCCCTCCCGAGTGAGACCTCCGTACAGATCGCGCTCCGTACCCAGCAGATCATCGCGCACGAAACCGGAGCTGTTGACACGGTCGATCCCCTTGCCGGCTCGTACTACGTCGAGGCACTCACGAACGAAATCGAGAACCGAGCGGCCGATTACATCAAGCAGATCGACGGAATGGGAGGAGCTGTGCGCGCCATCGAGACCGGTTTCGTTGAGGACGAGATCCAGGACTCCGCGTACCGGTTCCAGAAAGCCGTGGAATCGGGCGATCAGGTCATCGTGGGCGTCAACAAGTTCCAGATTGATGAGGAACTGCCGAGCGGTCTGCTGCGAGTGGACCCGACCGTGAGAGAAAATCAGGTCCGGCGCCTCAAGGAACTGAGGGCACAACGGGATTCCTCTGCCGTCGATGCGACCCTGCAGGGCCTGAAGAAAGCCGCAGAGGGATCGGACAACCTCATGCCTCTGATCCTCGACGCGGTCAAGAAGAGAGCTACGCTCGGCGAAATCTGCGACGTGCTGCGGGGAGTCTTCGGAGAATATACCCACGCGTCCCGCGCGTAGCGAGGCCCCACTCTCGAAAAGACGCTCCAGGCAAGGTTTGTTTCCCCGTCACCGTTCACCGGCACGAGCAGAAGTTCAAGTCGGACGGTTCTCTCAACCCTCACGTGCATGCTGAGAATCCGCAGAGGGACAAGAATGCCGACTGGCTGCCGGCTCCCAAAGACCCCTTCTACGGATGCGCTCTCAGAAAAGTGACATTGACCGACGCCACAGGCCACGTTCAAAATCCCCCCGGCACCGCCCTCTTTCAAAGGGGGGACAAGTCCGGTTTTCCCCTTTAGCAAAGGGGGGCAGGGGGGATTTCATTTCCCAGGGGTTGGGCCGAGACGCCTGAATCTCACTGATTCGAAATCGCTTTGGTATCAATTCCTTGAGACACTGAGAGGGGAGGCTTGCCGCGTTGGTCGGCCGAGTGTAGCGTTCCGGATCTCCTGTGATAGACTGACAGTGCCCTGGTCTCCGACCACTGGATAGAAAGGGAGAGAAGATGAGACAACTGAGAATGTGTCTGGTGATTCTCTTGGTTGGGGGTAGCGTTGCCCTCGCCGCGGCCGTGGATAAAAAGGCCCAAGGTGACATGGCAATCAAGCAAACAATCAAATCGTATGTCGAGGCATTCAACCGTGGAGATGCCAAGGCCTTGGCAGCTCATTGGACCGTGGACGGCTCATTCGTCACTGCCACGGGCGAGCAATTCTTGGGACGAGAGAAGCTGGAGAACGCGTTCAGGACCTTCTTCTCCCAAAACAAGAGAATCAAGCTGAAGGTGACACCTCTTGCCATCTATGCGGAGTCCCCGACAAAGGCGATGGAAGAAGGCCTGGCAACGACAACGCGGCCGGGTGAAGATCCCGAGTCAACTCGGTACGTGGCCGCGTACGTCAAGCAAGACGGAGCCTGGAAGATCGCGAGACTCAGGGAAGTCTTTTCGTTGGGATCCCCTTCGCACTACGAGAAGCTCAAAGGATTGGAGTGGATGACGGGAGATTGGGTTGATGAGGACCAGACCGGCAGGCTGGTTACAAGATGTTTCTGGAGCAACAACAGGAACTTCTTGGTGCGCTCTTTTTCCCTCAAAATTGAGAAAGGAATTACGTTCGAAGGGAAACAGATCATCGGCTGGGACCCCGCGTCAAAGCGAATCCGTTCCTGGGTCTTCGATTCGAACGGGGGCTTTGGCGAAGGTACATGGACAAAACGCGGGGGTAGTTGGTACGTCAGCTCGACGATTGTGCTGAACACGGGCGAGAAGGCCTCTTCAATAAACGTCTTCACGCCGGTAAATAAGAACTCCTTCACGTGGCAGTCGACCGGACGGGAAGTTGCAGGCGAACTCCTCCCGAACACGCCGAAAGTCACCGTGGTTCGCAAACAAGCCGACTCAACGCACAAGGCTTCCAGCGGTAAATGAGGTGTGCCATGAGAAAGCCAGCCTACCTAGCTCTCGCGTTGTTGTTAATCTCTCTGCTTGCTGCAGGGGATGCCTTTGCCCGCGGGTTTCGCGGTGGCGGCGGAAGAGTGGGAGGATTTCAGGGCGGAGCATCTTTCAGAGGGGGAGGAGCAGCATACCGGAGTCCGTCAATGGGCTATCGGAGTCTTTCGACGCGACCTGCTCCGTCAAGAAGCTACAGCAGGCCTCGGCAAGTGGCTCGGCCTGCCCGGCCGTCCCGCGGTCAAGTTGCAGCGGGCCGCACGGAAAGACCGAGCCGAGCGCAGCTCCAGAACTTCCTCGACACGCCGGCCCGGAGGCCGAGCACCGGCAGAAGGGACCTGGCGAAAATAGGGACGGGAGCCGCTGTGGGAGCGCTCGGGTTCGAAGGGGCCCGTCGGCTTCTGGAATCTCGGCCGGGAGGTCCGGGTGAGCGTCCCCTCAGGCCGGAGAGACCGGCTCGACCGGAACAACCGATGGCCGGGCGACCAGAAAGGCCGGAAAAGCCAATAGCCAGACCTCCACACAGGCCGGGCAAGCCTCTTCGACCGGAACACCCGATCGCGCGGCCTCCTTACAGACCAGTCAAACCGATCCGACCGGTGTATCCCGTACACTGGCCGGGGCACAGGATCCCTCCCCGCTGGTGGAGACACGCCGCCTGGGGCGTGGCAGCGGGGTGGATAGTCGGAGCTAGCTTCGGTGCTCCCGTCTACTATGACTACGACGAGAATATTTACTACGAAGGCGACTACGTTTACGTAGACGGCCGGAAAGTCGCCACGTCCCAGGAGTATTACGACCAGGCCGCCACACTTGCTGACAGCGCTCATGCGACCCAGGACACGGCGTCGAAAGACTGGTTGCCACTGGGTGTCTTTGCCTTGAGTCAGGGAGACACCGATGAATCCAACATGATGATCCAGCTCGCGGTGGACAAGGAAGGAGTGATAGAGGGTACTTACTACAACACGAGCACGGATGTGAAACGACCGATCAAGGGAATGGTAGACAAGAAAAGCCAACGGGCAGCCTGGACCTTTGCCGACGGCAAGAACACCGACATCATCATGGAAACCGGGCTCTATAACCTGACGAAAGACGAGACCCAGGTGCTCGTCCACTTCGGGCCGGACATTACCCAGAAATGGCGGCTGGTTCGGTTGGAACAACCCAAATCAGGCGAGAAGGGCACATAAAGGCGGGGCGCTCCGGTTCTGAGACCAATTGTTGCAAGAGAAGACAGTCCGGGGTGAACGTTCCCGCGTCCAGCCAGGTGCGGACCTTATCTGTTCGATTGGGATCAGGTCTTGAGACGGCGGAGTCTGCCTTCGACTCCTAGTTTCCGGTACTTCCTTGCACCTGGAGTTCCTAAGCCGTATACTTATCGGTCACACTTTGCGGATAGGCGGCAATCGTGCCCGGTCATGAACAGGGGCTTCGGATCAGGGCAAGTTGTGATGCGCATTTTCGTGAGGCAATGAACCCAAGGAGGTCATAGTACGTGAAGGCAACGATCAAAACCAACAAGGGCGACATACATCTCAGGCTTTTTGATGATCTCACGCCTGTTACGGTTGCCAATTTTGTGAACCTGGCCAAGAGAGGCTTCTACACCGGAATACAATTCCATAGGGTGATCCCGGAATTCATGATTCAGGGAGGTTGCCCCCTGGGAACCGGCACCGGCGGTCCGGGGTACAAATTCCAGGATGAGTTTGCTCCCGGCCTGAAGCACGACAAACCGGGCGTTCTCTCCATGGCCAATGCAGGCCCGAACACGAACGGGAGCCAGTTCTTCATCACGCACGTGCCGACTCCTTGGCTCGATGGAAAACACTCGGTCTTCGGGGAAGTGGAAGGCCCGGAAGATCAGGACGTGGTCAACAGCATCGCACAGAACGACGTCATCGAAGGCATATTCATAGAGGGAGACACGACAGAGCTCTTTGAAAAAACGAAGAGCCAGCTCGACACCTGGAACAAAATCCTTGACAGCCGGTAATGCCAATCCGAGTTCAAACGTGCAAAGCTCTCATCTAACTGCTGCAAGCACAGGACTGCTTCTCTTGGGGTTCGGATTCCGGTAGGGAACAACAGGAAGGTTCAGGCTCCTCGATGACGCAGCAGCAGGAGCTGGTATTGCGGTTGAGCGCACTGTTGATGACCGCCGTGGCACATCCCACGCCGGCACGCACCGTAACGGCTTCCACCGGACAGTTCTGTGCGCAGGCTCCGCATTCCATGCACGCGTCCCGGTTATCGATGCGCACTCTGCCATTGTCCCGTACCATGACTCCATGAGGGCAGACAATCGTGCACATGCCGCATCCCGTGCACCTCTCAGGATCGAACTGCAGAGTGACGACGTTTCTCAAATAGACATTTTGCGGTATCATTCGTGCCTCCTCACGCAGAAAGGCGTGATCCCAGCCACAGCGCCACGCCGATCACGGCACCCGTGATCTGCAGCGGCACGGCAATTCGCATTTCCTTCTTAACTCCCGACAGGGACGTGTACGTGGACGCTCCGGTGAAGTTCATGCCGAGAAAGGCTGCCACGGCCGGAACGAGAAACCACCAGGCGAGGATCTCCAATCGTCCCGGCCAGTGTGCCCACGCGTCTATCCTGATCACCGTCAGGACAAGCGCGACAAGCAGGCCCAACTCGAACGCCTTGAGCGAGAAGGCCGGACCGGGGAGCCAGGGCAGCAGTATCGGCGTGAGTACCGATCCGGTGAAAATGGCTGCGAGCAAAGCACAGACAGCGAAAACACCGTACGTCCATACGTTGGACCAATATCCCTGGGGACCTCCAAGACCCGCAAGGAAGAAGAAGACCGGCAACACGAGAACAGCCGCCTTTACCGCGTCGACTAACTCCACGGGAACGAGCACGGTTCTCTCACGAGTGGAAAAGGTCTTGCGCCTCATCATTTCGGTGGCCTCAAGGCCGGCATCGATGAAGGCCGGGATGTCCTGCGCCCGGACCGGGCCGTACGTAACTTTAAAACCCGATGCTCTCTTGACCTTGTGGGCCGCGACCCCCGGCCCGGCCAATTGGGGAAGGATTACGCGCCGATGCGAAACCACCTCAGCGAGCCGACTCGACTCGATCCTACTGACGAGTTCATCGGTTCCAAAAGTGTGTTTGCCCGCCGCGCACCAGACGTTGATCCCCTTGGTATCGAGCACCAACAGCCACGCGTTCAGGCCGGACAATCGTTCACGCAGGCTATCGAAGGTCAGCTTGTAGTTCGCGGTGACCAATACCGGCGAGTCGTGTTCAGGTCGTCCGATTGCGTACAACCCCGGATCGACGGTGTAGTGCATCCGACCGACACCCCATCGGGACTTGAACGCTCCCCAGTAGTCAGTCGCTTTCAGTTGACACGAAACGACCGGCACGTCACCCACCGGGGTGGCAATGGTTCCTGTAACGAAGGGCTGATCGATATTGGGCAGGCCCGCCTGGACCTGAGTTTCAGTCGTTCAGCAAGATTCAGTCGCCTGGACGGCAGCTTCGGGATCAACCCCGGCGGCCGCTGTAGAACCGGAGATCTCTTGATCTCTTGGAGGTGTGTCGTCCTTGATAATCACAATATGTGGCCTCCTTGCGACAGGAAAATGCTCAGGACATCCTGTCGGCTCCGTCAGAAAGGCAACCTCACGAGTCCAGGAAGCAACGGATCGAGCGATTAAGCAACGTGTTCCCTTCGGGACCGCTGAGGGCCCTTCCCTAAGTAAATATAACACGGCACCGACCCTGGTGCAATTCCCGCTCTGAGCCGACGGACCACGTCCTGACGCATACCCCCCATGTTCGGACACACCGATCACAGCTCCTCAAGTGAACCCAACCGGAATTCCGCACCGAGTTCCTTCAGGCGCTTTCCGAACTCCTCCAGCAGAACGCTGATCTCCATCTGCAACTCTTCGTCGTAGGACATCATCAGGCCCACGGTCTTGCGCCTGGCTCGGATTCGGGTGCCGACCGCCGCACCCGCTTCCTGTGCCGGAGGGAGCAGGGTCTCAAGAACCTCACCCATGCGTTGATATCGGTCGTCGGGACGCTTTTCCACAGCCCGGCTGATGAAATCACGAAGGGCTTTCGGCAAATCGGGCCGCAGCGTGGAGGGGTCAGGAATTGGTTTTTTGAGGTGGGCGTCGAGTACCTTGGACAGATCGACGTCGGAAAAAGGGAGAATTCCCGTGGCCATCTCGAACGCGGTGATTCCGAGGGAATAGATGTCGGTTCGCTCGTCCACACGTTCATCCTCGATTTGTTCCGGGGCCATGTAATGTACCGTGCCGTCGAAGTCGTGCCAGCCCACCGCTTTCGGGCACGCCAGACCGAAGTCCAGGATCTTGACCCTGTCGTCTTCGGTAATGAAGATGTTCGCCGGTTTTATGTCCTGGTGAATGATACCCTGCTCGTGCGCATATTGGAGTCCTGAAGCCACTCGTACCAGGATATCCAGTATATTCGCGAGAGGCATTCGGGGGATTCTTTTCAGGATGTTGTCCAGAGACTGGCCATTGAGGAACTCCATGACGATGAAAACCGTCTTGTATGCGTGTTCGATGTCGTAGACCCTCACGATATTCTCATGATTCAATTTCGCAATGATTTTGGCTTCATTCTGGAATCTTTCGAGGAAATCGGGATCCATGGCCATGTCGTGCTTGAGCATCTTGATCGCTACGGGCAAGTGGAGGAACGAGTGAATCCCTTTGTACACCACGCTCCAGCCGCCTCTCCCGATGATGCCTGTGATCGTGTGCCTGCCGATGGATCTGTCCGCAGTTATCTTCTGCGAGGCGAACCTGTACGCGACGATCTCCGTCAAATATTCCCTCAGTTCCGGATGAATTCTGCATGCTTGCTCGAACGCGTCGCAGCCGATACGCCAGACGAGCACATCAGTCTCTGCATCAACGTTGGCGACCCTGTTCTCGCCGGTCAGCACTGCCATTTCGCCGACGAGTTCCCGTTCTTTGATCCTGCAGACGGGGTGGGTTTGACCGTCCTTCTCGAAATGCACCAGGCACGTTCCTTCCTCAATGACATAGAACGCGTCACCCTTGTCTCCCTGGGAAATCAATCGTTCCCCCGCTTTCAGACGCCGGGGGTACATGACCGACATCAGGTAGTTTCGAGCTTCTTCCGATGTCGCGCGGAACAGGTCGGTTCCGACAAGGAACTCGAAGTCTTCCTTGGATATTTGTGCGCGGGAATTTTGCGGATGGTTGTCATTCATGACCAAGCCTCCACAAGGCCGGAAATGTGACCGCCTGATCGGGTTGGAGCGCTTAAGACAGGCTGAGGTGATAGGCGCGAGCCCAATGTCACGCTACAAGTCCCTTTCGCTGAGCCATGCCAGTATGCGGTCTGCAACGGTTTGCCAACCGGGTTCCAGCATCATGTCGTGCGCTGTGTTCTGGAAGAAATGCGCCTGGGTTCCATAGATCCTGGCTGCCGACTCAATTTGACCGCGAGAGAACATGGTGTCATCCGCCGCGCCGAGAACGAGCAAAGGAGTGGTTATCTTTCCGGTCCTCGGGAGATTCAGGATGACCATGTCCCAGTACGCGCGATAGGAGTCGTCCTGCAGGCGTTGGGCAAAGCCGTTCAAGCGTTCGTCCGGTATGCTCGCGGAAAAGAAAGCCTCTCGTACCAGCTCCCGTGTGGCAACGATCGGATACATGCTGAGCGTCAGGTTGGTCTTTGCAAAGGCCAGCGGCCGGCGCCACAGGACGCGCAAGGCGGTGAGGAATACGCCGCGGGGCGGCGCGGGGGCCATAAGAACTACCGCAGGAGCCGCGTTCTCTTCCAGGTATTTTTGGACTACCATGCCTCCCATGGAGTGGCCTACGACAATCGGAGGGCCGCCGATCTGACGTACAACCTGAACCACGTCCTCGACGTAATCCGCAATCGACGACCATCGAAGCCGATCCCGCCCCTCGCTCGCGCCGTGGCCGCGCAGGTCAACCGCGTGAGCAACGTACCCGTTGTCCGCGAAATAGGGCAGGAAATGCTCTTCCCAGCACCAGGCTCCATGCCACATCCCATGTACGAAGAGGATCGGCGTAGATTTGGATGATGATTTCGGCTCCCGGGTAACAAGTTCAATGTGCATGATTGTCACTCCTGGCTACGCACGAAGGGACGCCATTGGTCTGTGGACGGTTATCGGGACGGTCGAGCCCGACCACGCGAAAAGAAATGTATTGTGCTTCCGGGACAGCAAACCGCGGCCCTTCAAGATACGTCACGAAGCGGGTACTGTCAATGAGGGTGCCTCCCAAGACGGCCTGTCCAGACCTTTCCCGACTCGGGGTCGGCTTGGTAACCTGAGGAACGGGCCTCAACGCGCAGAAACGTTAACGGCCAGTGAAACCACGGTACTCGGCGATCACATAGCTGGTTTCATCCGGGTCTGCTCCCCCTGAGCGGAGCAGTCGTTCGAGTTCGGATGGTGAGATGAGCCCTGACCTGGCTTTCTTGACCAGGACGAAGTCTCCAAGATATCTGTGGAGGATTCTCAGGGTTTTCAGGCTCAGAGAGTGTTCGTTCCGTGCATCCGACCGAGACTTGCGTTGCATGCTCAGACCTCCCGAAGCCTCTCGGTTCAGGCCTCCCTTCGATTATAAAGCAACAGGTTTGGATCTGCCGAGAAAAGTCCGGGGCAAGTGTGTTTTCGCTATCCTACCCGGAGCGCCTCTCTGTCGGACCGAATGCAGGATTGACAGGCGAGTGGACGGACAAGTATCCTCGTCAGGTGAGAATCAGCTCGCTGCGGCTGCGGGGGATCGATCATCCTCCCCGGACTCCGGCCCGACAGTGTTCTTGATCGGGGTCCAACCAGGCGGGTCATCAGGGACGAAAAAGAATGCACTGAGAGAGGCCAAGGGGAGTCCGACAATCGGAGGCGCCTCAGCCGATCCACGAAAGGAGTTGTCCGGATGGGAGTCTACGTCGGTGGAATCCTCGTGCGCTGGTTCACGGCCTTTGTCGCGGTTATCTCCATGACGCTCGCGACCGCCTCAGGGTGGACGGCCGGTCTCGGCCTTGAGGGCGAAAGACGTCTGGAAGCCCCTGTCTCTGCCGAGACGGCTCTTCTCGGCAAAGGTTCCCAGGACTGGGCCGAAGTGGCAAATCTCCTACTCGACGGGGGCGCCGATGTCAACGCCGCGGACCGATTGGGAAGAACCGCTCTGATGCAGGCATCACTCACGGGACATGACGAGCTGGCAGCCCTCCTTGTCCGCAGGGGCGCGGATGTGAACCGTTCCGACAAGCGGGGCAAAACTGCGCTGATGATCGCCGCTGAAAAGAATAACGTCGGGATCGTCAGGCTGATTCTCAACAACGGTGCGAACGCCAATGCCAAGGATAGAAACGGAGAGACCGCGCTCATGAGGGCCTGTCGAACGGGAGCCCCGGAGATGGTGCAGCTTCTCCTGAACAAGGGAGCGGACGTCAATGCCGCGGATAGAATAGGGCGTACAGCGTTGGACGTTGCGTCGGACGAACAGGTGAAGCGTATCCTGAAAGAGCACGGCGTGAAGCCAACAAAACCGCGCCAGCCTGAGAGACGTGCAGAACGGACGCGAGAAGACCGATTCGAGATCTGCGAAACAGTCGACAAGATGATAGCCATAATTGCCCAACTCCAGACACAATACGCTGAGTCGGAACACCCCGGCGACCCTGCGAACATTGAGATGGATCCGGCCACGCGAAAGTCCATGGGCGATCTCCATGCGAAATTGAGGGCATACGACCGGGGCAGGGTGTTGCATACAGCCTTGGAAAGGTTGTTCCTCGCCAAAATCCTCCTCGGCGGGACGAAGAAATATGGCGCAGCAAGTCCCGAAATGCGTGAGAAAGCCGCTGCCCTGTGCGAGAAGGCCGTATCGGATTTGCGAAAACGGTGCCCTTCGGTAAGCCGGGACTTGTGCTCCGCCCCATGACACAAGTGACAGGCCTGGTTCTCGAGAACTCTTTCTTCTCCTCGGCGAATGGTTGCGTTTCCCCGGCAACCATTGACTGGACAAGGGAGACGGGCTATGATTCTCTCCCAAAATCTTTCTTTCCAGCGCCGCAGGTGACCGGGAGGGAGGCCGATGTTCGGCTGCCGGCATTCGGAGAGGGCCTCCTACAACGCTGGCGGCACTCACAGTTTTGCTGAGGGAGGTTGAACTATGGGTATTCTTTCTTGGATCATTCTCGGTCTCATTGCGGGAGCACTCGCCAAATTCCTCATGCCGGGCAGAGATCCGGGGGGCATCATCGTCACCATGTTCTTGGGCATCGTGGGAGCGGTTGTCGGCGGATTCATATCAACGAGGATCGGCTTCGGGGATGTCACCGGGATTAACATACGCAGCCTGATCATAGCCATTATCGGGTCGATCATCGTCCTGGTTATCTATCGCTTGTTCAAGAAGGCATAGCAGGGATCGTTCCGTCCATCCCATCAGGGTCGCTCGTGCGAGATCGTCATGCCTTTGGCCGCATCTCCCTCCGCGTGTATTGCGGCAGAAGGAGCGGCATGATTGGCGCTTTCTGATTTGACCGAAGTGGGGGTTGAGCCGCGTCCCAGACGCTGAGGACTCACGTTCTCGACCCTGTGGAACCGAGCACTTCCGCCGATCGGAGCCAAGATCGGGTGGTTTGGCCGCGTTCGAAACAGGACCCGTCGACGAGCGCCGGAGGAGAGTTCGCTTACCTGGACCGCGTGCAGGATCCCTCCTCCCTCCCATTGTCCGATCTCCAGGGCCTGTGTCTGCACGGGACTGCGCGACATGGCAAAATGGACGTCTTTTCACGCGATTTAGGATCCAAGCCATCACAGTTTCGGAAGGAGATGTCTATGTTCTACAAACGGGTCGACAGCGGGTACAAGCAGGTGCTCGAGGGGATTGAGCACAAAACTCTCGTCTATGGCGATCGAACCTGTTTCACGGAGTTTCGCCTGGCAAAGGGCTGCAAGCTCCCGAAACACAGTCACCCCCACGAGCAGACAGGTTACCTGGTATCGGGTCGATTGAGGCTCTCCATAGGAGAGGAGGCCTTCGACGCCGAACCCGGGGACAGTTGGTGCATTCCCGGTGATGTCGAGCACAGCGCAGAAGTCTTTGAGGACTGTGTGGCCTTAGAAGTCTTCTCCCCCGTGCGAGAGGATTACCTGCCCGAGCGCTGACGGATCCGGTCGTACCAACTGTGGTCCGTTGAAACGCACAGCACGGCCCGAGAGTCCTCGCGATCATGGATGGCTGGACCTGAGCAACGCACTAGGCCCATCAATCGAGTTGATCGCCGCTCACCGGACGTTTCTGAAGGCGAGGAGTTACGAGGGCTTCAGGATAAAGATTTCAAGCCGGCAAAGCGGACGGACATTCAATCTCGGTCCGTAATCAGGGAGCAGGAAAACGAAAATAGGCTGGACACAACCCAAAGATCTTGCCAGACTGTACGGCGAGGAACTCGGTTGTGAAGGGAGGTCAGGTTATGAGTCGGGATTACAACATTCGGTGGACCTGGCTGCGGATCATGTATATCTACACAATTGTCGGAGCGGGAGGCTTCGGCCTGTGCGTACTTTTTATTCCTGACGTGCTCAAATCGCTGCTCGGATGGCCCACCCAGGATCCGATCGTGCTGGGAATTTTCGGGAGTGTGGGTGTGGCATTCGGGCTTCTCTCCATCCTGGGGTTGCGATCTCCTCTCAAGTTCGTTCCGATTCTGTTGATGGAACTCTGCTACAAGACCATATGGTTTGTCGCCGTTATTATCCCACTTCTCATAGCCGGAGAGTGTCCCCTGTATGCGATCTTCTATAAGGTCGTGTTTGCCACTTACATCATCGGCGATCTTATCGCCATACCGTTTCCTTACGTCTTTGCCAAGGAGGGGCCGGCCGCGTAACGGTGACAGGCACTGCCAATCGTGCTCAGAGGGGCAGTCCCGCGTGCCAGGGAATCGCAGCCTCACAATGCTTGGGAATCTTCAAGGATCACCATACCACCCGCATCCGGAAAACCGGGCGTGCTAAACCGTAACCAATCGGGAAAGGGGGGACAAGATGGCTGCAATGATTCACCCTATTCATCTGGGTCTCGATCAGGTCTACATCATTCAGGACGAGGGGACCGTCATGGTCGACGGGGGGATCCCCGGCAAGTTCAAGGTCTTCGAGAGGGCGTTGGAGACCGTCGGGATGGACCCGCGTGATCTTCAACTGATGATCATCACTCACGGACATTGGGATCATATCGGATGCGCGAGCGAGATAAAGGAATTCACCGGAGCGAAGATCGCGATGCACCATTTGGATCGGGAATGCCTCGAAAAACCGTTGAAGTTCATGCCACCCGGTGTGAATGCTTGGGGAGTCTTTCTCGAGAAGGCCGCCACGCTCTTCCTCCCATTTGTTCATTATCCGCCCGCGACGGTTGATCTCCTTATCGGTGACGAAGGGATGTCCCTGGAAGAATACGGCATCGCAGGTCGGGTGATCCATACGCCGGGCCACTCTCCAGGGTCGATAAGCGTTCTCCTGGAAAGCGGGGAAGCCTTTGTGGGGGACCTGGCCATGAACACGTTCTTTCTGCGGTACGGTCCCAATCTCCCGGTGTTTGCGGAGGATTTGTCCCAGGTCAAGGAAAGCTGGCGCCTTTTACTGAAGGAAGGAGCGAGAACCATCTACCCGGCTCACGGCGAGCCTTTTCCCGCGGACGTCATTCGAGCGGCCGTATCCTGAGATTCCGGGGTTGGGGGGAGAAGCAATGAACTGCCCCAAATGCGGCTTTGAAAATCCTGATGGAGCCAAGTTCTGCAATGAGTGCGGAAGCGTAATGGAAGCCGAATGCCCGGAATGCGGCAAAAGGAATCCACCGGGGAGCAAATTCTGCAACGAATGCGGGTATGATCTGAAGAAGCCGAAGAGAGCGCCCGTGATCGATTACGACGAACCCCAATCGTACACGCCAAAACATCTCGCGGACAAGATTCTCTCCAACCGCACCGCGCTTGAAGGTGAACGCAAGCTCGTCACGATCCTCTTCGCTGATGTGGCCGGCTCCACCGCAATGTTTGAGAAGCTCGATCCGGAGGCGGTCCACGAGATTATGGACGGTTGTTTTCGCATCCTCATGGACGAGATCCATCGGTATGAAGGAACCGTGAACCAGTTTCGCGGCGACGGTCTCATGGCTCTCTTCGGAGCCCCTATCGCTCACGAAGATCATGCGCAACGGGCTTGTTACGCGGCCCTGGCCATTCAGAAAGCGCTCATCCCATATCGGCAGCGTCTGGATGAGCGGTACGGCATTGATTTCACAATGCGCATCGGGTTGAACTCCGGTCCGGTCGTGGTCGGTGCCATCGGCGACGATCTGAGGATGGACTATACAGCCCAGGGAGATACCGCGAACCTTGCTGCCCGAATGGAGAGCAACGCAGAACCAGGCGGCGTACTCGTATCCAAATACACGCACAGGCTGGCCAGGGAGTTCTTCGAGTTCGAACCCGTCGGCGCGATCCAGGTCAAGGGAAAAGAAGCTCCCATCGAGTGCTGCAAGCTCATGAAGCGGTCGGAGGTTGAAACAAGGATTGCCGCGTCTGCAGCCCGAGGACTTACCAAATTTGTGGGGCGCAGGGGTGAGATCGGAACCCTCCTCGAAACCTTTGAGAAGGCCCGCTCAGGGGTGGGGCAGGTCGTCGGTATCGTCGGGGAGGCCGGCGTGGGGAAATCGCGGCTTGTTCTTGAGCTGAGGAAGAGATTGGAGCTCGAAGACCATACATTTCTTGAAGCCCACTGTCTGCACTACGGCGGCTCCATGCCCTATCTCCCGATCATCGAGATTCTCAGATCCTATTTCGATGTGAAAGAGACGGAGAGGGAATTCGCAATCAAAACGCAAATGGAGGAGAAGATACTGGAACTCGACAGGAATCTCAGTCCTGTACTCCCGGCCGTTCAGGAACTGTTGTCTCTCAAAGTAGAGGACGCGAAATTCACACGGCTTGACCCCTTGAAAAAGAGAGAGGCCACATTCGAGGGCATAAGAAACCTCTTCATACGAGAGAGTCAGCGCAAGCCACTGGTGCTTGTGATCGATGACCTTCAATGGATCGACAAGACCTCTGAAGATCTTCTCGACTACCTGATCGGCTGGCTGCCTCGCACGCATATTCTCCTGATCGTCCTGTACCGTCCGGAGTACGTCCACTCGTGGGCCAGTAAATCCTATTACACAAATGTGTACGTCGACCAGCTACCGGCCGACACGAGTACTGAACTGGTTCAGTCAATCCTGGAAAGCTCGTCCATAGCGCCTGAGCTTGTGGAGCTTATCCTTTCCCGCACATCGGGTAATCCCTTGTTTGTCGAAGAACTCACCCGAAGCTTACTGGAAAACGGGTCGATCCAGAAGAGGGAGAATCGCTTTATCTTAAGTCGGAGCGCTTCCGAGATCCAGGTGCCGTCGAGCATTCAGGGGATCATCGCAGCCCGGATGGACAGGCTGGAAGAGACGCTGAAAAGGCTGTTACAGGTAGCTTCCGTCATCGGACGGGATTTTGCCTTTCGCATCCTCCAGGCAATAACAGGCATGCGAAAGGAACTGAAATCATGTCTGCTGAACCTACAGGGACTTGAATTCATCTATGAAAAGGCGCTTTTCCCGGAGCTGGAGTACATCTTCAAACACGCTTTGACGCAGGAGGTCGCGTACAACAGCCTGCTCCTCAAAAGTAGGCTGGAGATCCACGAGAAAATAGCGCGGGCGATCGAAGCGCTCTATGCGGACAGGCTCGAAGAATTCTACGGGATGCTCGCCTACCACTACGACAAGAGCAACAATCTGGAAAAGGCGATCGAATACTGGCGCCTGGCTGCCCGGCGGTCGTTGAGAATGTACGCGGTGAACGAGGCCATTGAATACCTGGCAGGGGCCCGTGAGAAGATTCGGAAACTCCCGGAAGGTGAGGACAGAAATGCACTGGTCTTAGACGTGGGCACGAAACTGGGATTCGCGTATCTGTTGAGGAACATGTATCCCAAGGCTCTGAGCGTGGTGAGACCACTGGAGAAGCTTGTTGTTGCAGAAAATGACCCGAAAACGTTGGGACGAATGTACACAATATTGGGAATATGTCAGGCAGCCCATGAAGTCAACCTGGATGGAGGAATACAATCATTGAAGAGGGCACTCAAACTGTCCCAAGAAACGAATGACATTCCCACGATGAGTTTTTCGGCAACTTACCTTGGTTGGGCATACATGTTTTCCGGGGAGCTTCATTCAGCGCAAGCACCACTGCGGACAGTCATCGGGCCCCTTGAGGAGAAGAGGAGTTGGTACACCCTGTCCGTGCCGTTCTCGTTCATGGCATGGCGTGCCATACACTTCGGAGATCGCGGGAGTGCTGAAAGCTGGTCTTCGAAGTCGTACGAATTGGCAGAAAAACTCGACGAGCCCTTCACAAGAAGTTGGGCCAATATGGTGAGAGGATGGCTTTCTCTTGAGAAGGGAGACATGGAAAAGGCAAAACAACATCTGGCTATCGCATATGAAAACGCAAGGAAGATTTCACTTCATGGAACAATGGAGGAGTCCTTGTTACACCGAATCCGATTGCATCTGCGCACGAGGGAATATGACGTTGCGGCGGGACATGCCCGGGAGTTCGCGGACTTAATTGATGCTGGCGGATTCTATGCATACAAGTGTGCTTCTCTGGCGCTCCAGGCGGAGATTGACCTCCATGACAAAGACTTCGAAGCGTGCCGCCGAAATCTGGAAAATGCCGAGACCTTCAATGTGCCGCTCTACGAAGGATATCTCTATCGGTTGTGGGGACAGTTTTACGGCATGGCGGAGCCTGCGGACCATAACTCTGCGGTGAGTTGGACCCGAAAGGCCATCGAGACGCACGAGAAAATAGGCATGCGGCTGGAGCTGGGACGGGATCTGGTCAGCTTGGGCGAGATTCTCGGGAAAAAGGGAGCGGTGGACGAGGCATCAGAGTCCTATAAGAGAGCCCTGTCGATATTCGAAGATTTTGGGTCGGAACGAGATGTCGGTCTGATACGTGAGGCAACAAACGCGCTCACGAGCCACTGATCTTTCACGATAATCAGGGGGAGGTTTGTCATGGAAGAACTAAGCGCAAAGAGTCAGATGGCAAAAATTCGGGGCTTTGAACGAGGCTTCATGGCAACGCATCTGATCAACCTCGGATCGAAGGTGGGGTTGTTCGGGGCGCTTCATGAAGCGAGCGAAGGGATGACCATCCCGGATCTCGCGGCAAAGCTTGGCCTACACGAGCCTTACCTGGGGACGCTTTGTAGGACGGCCTATCACTTTGAGATCCTTGACTGCGACGAGCAGGAGCGGTTCACGCTCCAGCCTCACCTCGGAGAGATTCTCGGTGACAGGTCCCATTTCAAGAATTATCTCGCCAATATCACGCTGTCCGTTGACCTTGTCGGCAAGTTGATCGAAATGTTTCCCGACTACTACAGAACCGGTCAAATCGCGATGGAAGGCTACACACCGGAGGCATCCGAGACGGTAGCGGAAACCACGAAGAACATGCACCTCGCGTTGGCATTTATGGTCTTCCCTAAGAATGAGGCGCTGAGGCAGAAGCTGGAGCAAGGTGTCCGCGTGCTGGAGGTCGGATGCGGACGGGGGAAGCTCATCACACAATTGGCGCAAGCATTCGGGAAGAGCACCTTTGTCGGAGTCGACCCGGACAGCCACGGAATCGAAGCAGCCAAGAACCGGATCGCCAAAATGGGCCTCGGCGAAAGAGTCTCCGTGGAAAACATCGGTGGGGAGGCTCTCCAATTCGACAAGGAATTTGATCTGGTGGTGATGGTTGTGACATTACACGAGATCCGCCCGGAGATCCGTGAGAAGGCATTACAAAAGGCTCACCAGGCGTTGAAACCCGGCGGTGCGATCGTCATCCTCGATTTCCCGTACCCTGCGAAAATGGAGGATTTCAGAAATCCCATGTACAATATGGCGATTCTCGAGCAGTTCTTTGAAATCTGCCTTGGTTTTGTCCACCTGAATACTGAGGAACGCAACAAAATGCTCAAGAAGGTCGGCTTCAAGGACCTGCTGCACATGCCCATCGGCAAGGGGATGTTCGAGCTTGTGACAGGGACGAAGTAGTCAGTTTTGGCCGGGGGAAGCTCCTTGCGGCTTTTATAAACCGGATGTCCAGGGCACGATGGCTTTTTCGCAATCGTTCACCGGCTGAGCTTTTGTCATCTTTTCGGTTTGGTGCGGAGAGGCGCCAAACCTGCTTGAATGGCTTTGGCGTTTCTGCCCCGTCCCGTTTGCGAAAACTTGGGGAAGGGAAGGGACGCTGCAGCAACGGTGATTCCGTCAGATCCCCTTGAGACTGACCGAGTGTGTCTTCCAGACTGCTTCATACCTCGGAGTCTCAGATATTTCGCGTTTTCGGTGAGCGATTGGGTGAGAAGGGGACGCGCCCGATCGGCCGAATCATCTTGGCGGCTCAGGCGCAAGAGGCTCTAGTCCAAGAGCCAACCAACTGAAATAATTATTGAAAGCTCCACTAGCCTTGACGATGTGAAGTTTTTCTTGACGACAGCTTCCCAATCGGATAGCCTTTTTGATAAGAAGCTTTCTGATCTAGTTGACCTTCGCCATCTTCCCGAACCTGGAGACCTGGAGGAGTGGGTCTTCGTGTCAACTGAGAGTATATAAAGTCAACCTTCTGACAAACTGTAGGTTTTGGCTCCTCAAAAACACGGAGGGTTGGGGTGAGGAGCCTCAGCCGAATCCAAGAAGTGAGTTGGAACGTGTAGCTCACAGAACAAGAAAACAGGAAAGGAGGCAGGGACGTGTATACAACAGCCAAGCACGCCAAAGGAATGCTATTTATTGCCGCAATTGCTGCAGGCTTGGTGGCATCTGTCGCTTTCGGCGCGCCTCTGGGGCTTCCTCCGGTGCCGGTCCCGAGCGACAACGCCATCACTCCGGAAAAAGTGAAACTCGGCGATAAGCTGTTCGAGGACAAGCGATTTAGCAGCACAGGCAAGGTCAGTTGCTCAAATTGCCATGACAGAAAGAAGGCTTTCACGGACAACCTCCCGGTGTCGGAAGGGATCCACAAACTCAAGGGCACGCGCAACGCTCCAACCGTAATCAATGCGGCGTATCTCACCACCCAGTTCTGGGACGGTCGGGAGCCCACTTTGGAATCCCAGTCCGGTCAGCCCCCCCTGAATCCCGTAGAGATGGGTCTCAAGGATTACAGTTTAATCCTGAAGATCGTCCGAACGGATCCTGAATATACGGCGCTCTTCAAGAAGGCGTTTAACAAGACCGGAAAACAGATAACCATGAAAGAGGTGAAACAGGCCATCGCTGCGTTTGAGCGAACCATTGTGGCGGGCAACTCCCCCTTTGACCGGTATTACTATGGCGGCGACAAGAAGGCCATGTCCCCGGCAGCTATCCGCGGCTTGAAGGTTTTCCTCGGACAAGGACGATGCGTCTCCTGCCACGTGATAGAACAGACCCAGGCTCTCTTTACTGACAACCGTTTCCACATGATAGGAGTCGCAGCCAACGACATGCCCAAGAACCTGGATGAACTGTCGGCTGCTGTGGAAGAAGTGAAAAAGAAGGGAACCGATATCGCGGTGCTGAGCAACAAGAAGACCTCTTCTCTCGGCCGATACGCAGTAACGCGTGATCTCACGGACATCGGGGCCTTCAAGACGTCCACGCTTCGAAACATTGATTTGACTGCTCCGTACATGCACGACGGCAGCGTGGATACCCTTGAGGAGGTTGTGGATTTTTACAACAACGGTGGGAGACTTAAGGAGTCCGATCCAGTGCCCAAACTCCTCAGTGGCGGCATTCGCCCCCTTAACCTGAGCGACGAGCAAAAGGCCGATCTGGTGGAATTCCTGAAGGCCCTGACGAGTCCGGAGTTCGTCAAGAAGTGACTCTCGCAGCCGTAAGACATAAGACCAACAAGGAGACGGAGATATGACTATCAACCGCCGTATGTTTCTCAAGACCGCGGGCGTTGCCGCGATTGCGGGCACCTTGCCCGTGAGCCTGGTAAAGGTGGCCTTTGGAGCGAAAAAGTCAGGCCAGGACTTCACCTTTGGATATATTTCGGACGCGCATATCCAGCAGATTAAAGGAAATAAATTCGTTCGTAACTGGGACATGGGCCTCATCCGAGCTGTCAGAGAGGCCAACTTGCTGCAACCGCGACCTGATTTCTTCTTCTTCGGCGGCGATCTGGCTCAGTTGGGCAAGAAGGAGGAGTTGGATCACGGCATGGAGATCTTGTCCGCTCTGCGGGGCAAACTCCGCCACGTCATCGGTGAGCACGACTATTACCTCGATCTGGGCAAGTACTGGCAGGAAAAGATAGGACCCTTGTATTACAGCTTCGATCACAAGGGAGTCCATTTCATTGTACTCAACAGTATACTCACCTATGACAAGTGGACCAACGAGAAGTGGCCGACGGCCATGGACCGGATGTTGGCCATGGCACGCCTGGACAATCCGCAGGGTTCGCCATTTATGGTGGGTAATGCTCAGCGTGAGTGGTTGAAGAAGGACCTCAAGAAAGTCAACAAAAACACACCTATCGTCATGTGCTCACATTCTCCCATTCAGAAGATTTTCAAGAACTGGAATTTCTGGACCGATGATGCTGAACAGGTCCAAAGTCTGTTGAAGCCTTTCGAGAAGGTGACTGTCATCTATGGGCATGTGCATCAGATCCAGTACAACCAGATCGGAAACATAAGTTTTCACGCGGTGATGGCCACAGCCTGGCCCTGGCCCTATCCTGCAACCTATACACAGGTGCCCAGCCACCTCCCCAAGCTTACGGTGAACATGAATCGTGCTGACCCGTTTTTTGAGCGGGATGCCACCGGCTGGCAATTCATTGACGTGAAGACAGGCGACGTGGACATGAGCTACCAATTGCCGGACAACCAGAACCGAACGGTCGCGTTCAATCCCAAGACCGGTTATCCGCAAGACACGAAGTTTCAGGATCCGAAAAAGCGGATTCCGCCGCAAACCCATTACTAGTCTTGTAAGGAGTTGTCAAATGCAAGGAAATGCCAAGTCCGTCGGAGTCCTCGTGGCGACGTTGACACTTTTGGTAGGACTGTCAATCATCTTCTCGGCATGGGCGGACGAGTTCACTAAGAAGGATCAGGATCGCTGGGAGCAGGAGTTCATGACGGTTGTAAAGAACGGCGAAAAAATCTTCCACAGCTCTACGCTGGGAAAAAACAAGGTTTCCTGCGACCAGTGTCATCCGAATGCGGCCAACACCCATCCGGAGACCTATCCCAAGTTTCAGAAGCAGACCGGAAAGGTCATTCCTCTCTTCGAGATGATCAATTGGTGCATCCAGAATCCCCTGGAAGGAGAACCGCTGGCCGCGGACGATCCGAAAATGGTGGCTCTTCAGGCCTACATCACCTTTGAACGTCGTGGGGTTCCCCTTGCTCCAGGCAAGCACTAAACGCCCATGCCGGGTCCAGGAAGCAGCCCTTCGAGTACACAGGATGACGAGAAGTCTCCAAGTGGATGTGACAGACCAACCATTCACTGAGACGCAGAGAGAGAGGAGGTAACATTGATGGCACCAGATCCCCTGGACGGGTGCGTGACCCCCGCGAAGGGCCCGATTCACCGACCGGAATCTTCTGATTCAACTTCGGAAGGTACGAGCAGCGTGCGAAAGGAGGTGGCCACCATGCTCGCGCGAGTAGGTCAGGCGGCACCGGACTTCGAGGCCAGTGCATTTGTCGACGGAGGTTTCCAGAACCTCAAGCTATCGGACTATAAAGGCAAATGGGTAGTGCTCTGTTTCTATCCCGGTGATTTCACCTTTGTCTGACCGACGGAGCTCGCGACAGTTGCCGCGAAACATGATGAAATTAAAAAGCTCGATGTGCAGATGCTCTCTATCAGCACAGACAGCAGATTCACCCACAAAATCTGGCAGGAAGAGGAACTGTCAAAGATGGTTCCCGGCGGTGTGCCTTTTCCCATGCTCTCCGATGCGGGCGGCGAAATCGGCAAGGTCTACGGTGTGTACGACGAAGCAGCAGGCGTTGACATTCGAGGCAGATTTCTCATTGACCCGAACGGGGTAATTCAGGCGATGGAAGTGATGACTCCTCCG
This sequence comes from uncultured Syntrophaceae bacterium, assembly GCA_964497585.1. Lineage (GTDB taxonomy): Bacteria > Desulfobacterota > Desulfomonilia > Desulfomonilales > Desulfomonilaceae > CAZCDS01. Next base: position 5,156 of record CAZCDS010000006.1, on the reverse strand, counting down.
GTGGGCCGCAACATCGATGAACTTCTTCGGCAGATCATGGCATTCCAGCACGTCAGCAATACCGGCGGTGCTGAAGCAACGCCAGCAGGGTGGAAGCCGGGAGAGCCGACACTCAAACCTGGACCGCAACTCGTGGGAAAGGTGTGGAAGGAGTGGAAGACGAAGCAATAGACGGATTGCCAAAAAGAGAGATGCTCATCGGCCGGGATACTGCTATACTAATCGGTGGTGAGTCCAGGGCGAAAACGGCATCTGTCAACCGCGGGCCCGTCTTTTGGATGGGCCCGCGTCTTCGGGGGACTGCACCCGCACGGTAAGGCACAGATCGTGCGCGCGGATCACAATGCAGCTTTCTCAGGTTCAGTCAAATGGTTAGAGCATCGAAAAGACTCCCCGAACATAGAATCGAATTGTTTCGAAGAGTCTGCAAAGAACAGGGCATCAAGGTGACGCCTCAGCGCCTGGAGATATTTCTCGAAATAATGGATGCTGACGATCACCCCTCCGCGGAGGACGTATTTAGCCACGTAAGAAAAAAGATGCCGACCATTTCGCTGGACACGGTCTACAGGACCCTGAGCACCTTTGACAAACACGGTCTTATTGCCAGAGTCCATTTCTTTGAGGGCAAGACCCGGTTTGATCCCAATACAAAACAACATCACCATCTGGTCTGCACACGGTGCCAAAGTGTTATGGATTTCTATTGGCCTGAGATTGACGTTGCAGGGCTGCCTCCCGAAACTGAGGGATGGGGGCGGGTGGAAAGCAAACATGTCCAGGTTCGCGGATTATGCTCCAAGTGCCTATCAAAACGAGAGAAAAATAAGAGCGGGGATGAATAGAGCCCTCTCCAAAGGGTGCCATTGTGGAAAGGAATCGCCCCGCAGAACATCCGCCAGACGGTGGGCTTGATTGTCTATGACGTAGGGAACGACCATTACGTTTCCTCGCCGAGAAGTGCTTTGGTCTGCTGTTCGAGATCGGGCAACCCTTGTTCGATTGCTGACCAGACGATTTCCGATTTGATGGCGAAATATCCGTGAGCCAGTACATTGCGAAATCCAACGATTTCGGCCAATGCAATATCATGATAGAGAGATTTGATTTCATCCGGCAAGTGATTGACCGCTTCGCCGATTATCTCGAAATTTCTCATAACTGCATCTTGCATCATTATGTTCTGTTTAAATTCCTGGAAAGACACTCCCGCAGTGAACTGTCGGATCTTTCGGCAGGATTCAAGAATATCATCCATATAGAGTCTATAGTCCCTCGGCATAGATCGTTTCCTCCAGAATCGTGTTGCGAATTCGCGGCTTAATAGTGTCGTGGAAGACCAAATCCACTTTGCAGTCAAAGAGTTCTTCCAAGAAGAATTTGAGACCAAAATAGGTTTTGAAGGTAGGATGCTCAAACTCTACAAGGAAATCCATGTCGCTTCCCTCGCTTGGCTCTCCACGTGCGTACGAGCCGAATATACCGAGGCGTCGTACCCCGAAGCCGTGGATTGCATCGCGATGTTGTTCCAGTTTTTTCAGGATTTCTTCTCGGGTCATCGTTGGTCTCCCTGTGGGTTGTAATCGAGCTTTTCGGGATCATTCACCGATTGCGAGGGGTTCGTCTCTATATAATCTCGGATCGCGTGTAAATCCTTGTCATTACGGATGACATCTTCGTAATGGTTGCGTTCCTGAAGCCTTCCCGAAAATGGTGTCCAGCCACACCTCTTCACCCCGCAATGTATTGGCCCGCAGTAATCGATTTGAAGGCCACTATGACATGCCCCAACGTGTGGGACAACCCACAGTCGCTCAGAGATGGTGAACAGCTCCTGTGCTTTCATGGCGGTCATCTGGCGACCACAATGGGAATTTCCAGCTCATGCCTCACGGGGTCGATGGTGCGACCCAAGAGAATGTCTGTCAACCATCGGTGTCCGTGCCCACCCATCACCAGGAGATCTATTTCCTGTTCCTCGGTCATCCTGACCAGTTCCTTGGCCACCTGTCCGTAGCCGAGAAAGATTTCCACCTCGACCCCACGATAGTTCAGTGAGGTTGCAAGCTGTCTGAGGTATGCTTCGTCCTGTCTGGTCTCCTCATCAAACGCGTCGCTACCGTAAACCACTCCACCAGCCCCTTCCACCACGTGCAAGAGAAAGAGCCTTGCGTCGTGCTGACGCGCGAGGGGTAGCGCGTGACTCAGAACGGTCTTGTCCACGTCGGTGTGTGCCAGCGCTACGCCGACGCGCTTGTACCGCGGCAGGTCGAGGTCCAAGGTGTCGTCGTCCGGACGCACAAAGTGACTGAGTTTGCGCCATCCCGGAATCCGCTCCTTGGAAGGAGGACTGATCCAAGGGCTGAAGAAAACGTATATGAGGAACGCTCCGAGGGCACAAACGGGAGGAACGACGATCGTCCATATCCACTCAGGCGCTGGGCTTGATTCTATCCAGGCTCCCAGTTCATCGATCACGAGCTTGATATTCAAGCCTACAATTCCAACCGCGGTGATCCAGCCCGCAATTTTGAGGCCGAGACCGGTGACGAATTCGCCCATGATCCGCTTGCTCGTCGTGAAGTGGATAAGGGGGATCATGGCAAAGGGGAGCTGCAAACTCAAGATGACCTGGCTGAGGATCAATAATTTGTAGCTGCCTGCGTCGCCGGCAAACATGACGGTCAAAACGGTCGGTACGATTGCGAGAATCCGGGTAACGAGTCTTCGCAGGAAGGGTCGGATTTTGAAGTGCAGGTACCCTTCCATGACAATTTGCCCCGCGAGCGTTCCGGTTATGGTGGAGGCCTGGCCGCTGCATACGAGCCCTATTGCAAATACGGCTCCCGCAAGCGTTGTCCCGAGCATGGGGGAAAGGAGACTGTGAGCTTGTTGAAGTTCCGTTACTTCGACGCCCTTGCCGTGGAACGCAGCCGCGGAAACGACCATGATCGCTCCGTTCACGAAAAAGGCGACGTTGAGCGCGAGAACGGCATCGATCAGATTGAAACGGCATGCTTGTCGCTTGCCCACCGGTGTCGTCTCATATGCTCGACTCTGGACGAGCGCCGAATGCAGATACAGATTATGGGGCATAACTGTCGCACCGATGATGCCGATGATAATATAGAGCGATCCATGGGGTATGCTCGGGATGAATCCCTTTGCCACATCAGGCCAATGGGGAGCCGACCAGTAAATCTCCAGCACGAAACACAAACCGATGACACTGATGAGCGACAAAATGAAGCTCTCGAATTTTCGGACTCCGAGGCTCTGGATGGCGAGGAAGAGCATGGCGTCAAATCCTGTAATAATGACGCCCCACAACAGAGGTATGCCGAAGAGGAGATTGAGGCCTATGGCGCTCCCCAACACTTCCGCGAGATCGCACGCAACAATACCGACTTCCGCGAGCACCCAAAGAAGGTAATTTGCCGAACGGGGATAATGGTCACGGCAAGACTGTGCCAAATCCCTGCCGGTAACAATCCCGAGCCTTGCCGACAATGCTTGGAGCACGATCGCCGCCACGTTGGATGCGAGAAGGACCCATATGAGCTGATAACCGAACCTCGAGCCGCCTTCCAAATCGGTGGCCCAATTGCCGGGGTCCATATAGCCGACGCTGACGAGATAGGCCGGACCGAAAAAGGCAAACATGCGCTTGAATAGATGAGTGCCCTTGGGAATTGACACGCTCCGATGAACCTCGGACAGGGAAACACTTGTCTTCACGGGTTCAGCCCCTGGGAAATTCAGTCCCGTCAGAGGAAGAGCAACCCTTCGGCCGGGCTGCGTGGCCTCCGTTCCGGGCGCAGCTTGGGAACAATTCTTGAAACGTCCGAAAGCACCAATGCCCCGATATCATCTCGCACTCCATCTCCTCCGAACCTTCGGTGGGCTCTATGCCGCCCGTCCGAAAAGCACGGTTGGAGGAGACCCGGTCAATAGAACCTGTGGCGATCGTATCCGCGCGGCTCCTCGCCCCACGCTGTGCACCGACCGGGGTTCGACACGACCGTGATTCGCCGCGGACTCGCAAGACACTGCGGTAGAGAACTCCGTAACATGCCCGAAGCGCCCGCGCAAGGAAAACCAAATCAGCGCCATCTCGTCTGGGTTTAGGAACAGGCCTTCAGCGAAGGAGTCTCCCAGGACGACGTCCCCCAGCTCCAATCTCATGTGCGAAGGGAACGCCCTAGATGGCATCGCCTTTCAGGCCCAAGCGGCAAAAGACCTTCGCCCCTAGTCGCACGGTGCCAACGCCTTGACAGTGACCCCAAAAAAGGCAAGAATCAATATTGTGTCTTGCCATTTCCCGATTTCGAAAGTGGACTATGGGGATTGCAGGCGCCGAGTGGGTGAGATTGTTGGTGGCGGCACAGAATATTGTATCGCGCACCGCGGGGCGGCGGCGCAGGAGGCCAATATGTCGAAAGGTCCTGATCTGACATATCCTTCCATTCTCCGCTTGATCAAGCCGGTCCTTGTGGCGGGCCGAACCGACTCTCATGCATTCCTCGTTTGGTTTCTACAACATTATTACCGCTTTGATGAGACGGAGGCCCAGGATACTGTTTGTGACGGTCCAGACGACAAGGGTGTTGACGGCGTCTATGTTGACGAGAACCTTGAGACAATCGACCTTTTTCAATGCAAGCTTGTACAGAATGTCAACAAGACCCTTGGAGATACGCAGCTGAAAGAATTCGTTGGTACTATCAGCCAGTTCAGAGATCCGCAAGAGATAGTCCGTATTGCTGCCGCCACTTCTAATCGGGAGCTGGCTAACCTACTGACTTCATCGGACGTGGCGAAGAAGGTTGAGGATGGTTATTCCGTAATGGGGGTCTTTGTCACGAATATTGATCGAGATCAGAATGCTATCGACTACCTCAGTGGACGAGAAGAAATCCGTCTGTTTGACAAGAAAGAGCTTGAAAGCCTCTATATCCCGGTTCGACCGACTCGGTCCATAGGCAAACCCGTCGATTTTGACGTCTTTGGTTTCGACTGCGCTGAGTACCAGATTTCCAATACTAAAGTCATACTGGCTCCCTTGAAAGGGGAGGAACTAGTGTTCCGTCTCAGAAGTTGATTGTTGAATTTAATGGAGTGTGATATGGCTTCCTGAAAGCTTCGAGGAGGACGAT
>CAZCDS010000005.1:0-208469 GCA_964497585.1 uncultured Syntrophaceae bacterium | reverse complement strand
CCTGTGTCATGGTAACGTTGGGAAAATGTCTATGAGGTTTTGCAACCACCTCTAATCTTCTCGGCGCCCCGGTGGTAGGATGTGGAGCCGAAGATATCTTCCCTGCGAACGGTTCCCGCAGTGCAGGAGGACTATGGAGCCTTCAGTCGAAAACGAAAGACGACGGGATTCACTCATCTCCGCTGAAGAGAACCGAGCGATGTTCGATTGCATCGCAGGATGGTACGACGGAACCAACAGACTGCTCTCTCTGGGATTCGATCGATACTGGAGGCGCCGGGCCATAGCAGCTCTCGCTCCTCAGCCCGGCAGTGTCTATCTCGATGTCGGCTGCGGCACGGCTGACGTCGCCGTGGAAATCGTCTGTCTTCAGCCGGAAAGTTATGTGATAGGCGTCGATCGGTCCGAGGGTATGCTCGCCCTGGGTCGAGAAAAGGTCCGTGAGGCAGGAGTGGCGGACAGGATATCCCTGTTGGAAGGTGATGCGCTTGATTTGCAGTTCCGGGACAATTCTTTTGCCGGCGTGATCACCTCCTTCTGCATCAGGAACGTGACGCACAGGCAGCGGGCCCTCCGGGAATTCCGCCGAGTCCTCGCGCCGGGCGGAAAGCTCGTCGTCCTTGAACTTACCGACCCGCAAAATGCCTTCATGAAACCGCTCTTCCGCATCTATTCGAACATCGTCATGCCCCTGGTCACCAAGATCATGTCCTCCGCTCCAGCGTACCGGTACCTGACCGATTCCATGGCCGATTTTCCGTCGCCGGATCGTTTCACCTCCATAATTGAGCAATCGGGATTCGTTCAAGCAACCCACACCAGGATGACAGGCGGCATTACGACCCTGTTCACGGCATCCAAAAGCGCGTTGCCGTAATCATTGCCGTCTGCAGCTCCAACGCCATTCTTGACCATAATTTGCCGGTCGACTGGTACTTCCTGCCGTCACTTTGCGCTAAGAGGGCTTTGCTTTCTTGATTTCCCGTTTCATAAGGTTGATGGACTTGGTCACCGGTATCTCTTTAGGGCAGACCCGGGTGCATTCGAAGTGGTTCACGCAACCCCAGACTCCATCGGGGAAGTCCAATTGCTTGAGGCGAGCCTCGCGCTCCTCGTCCCGCGTATCAAAGATCCTCCTGAAGGCCTGAATGAGCGGGGCCGGCCCGAGGAACTTCTCGTTCTCGTTGACCACAGGGCACGCGCCCATACAACATGCGCAGAGAATACAGCGGATGGACTCGTCGAACTTCTTCCTGTCCTCAGGGCCCTGGAATCGTTCCTTTTCCGGCGGATTCGATGCGACGATGTACGGGCGGATAAGAGACCATTTTTCGAAGAACGGGTCCATGTCCACGACGAGATCCTTGAGGACCTTAAAGGTCGGGAGCGGTTCGAGCACCACCTCGGCGCCTTTGTAGTCTCTGACGAGCTTCTGACAGGCCAGGGCGCAGACCCCGTTTATCCGCATGGCATCGGAACCGCACACGCCATGGCCGCATGAATGTCGATAGCTCAGGGTTCCGTCCTGTTCCCACTTGATCCGGTTGAGGCAATCGAGGAGGCGTTCCGATTCGTCGGCTTCGACTGTGTATGTGTCGTACCGGGGCTCGTCGTCCTCGGTGGGATCCAACCGAAAGATCTTGAATGTCATTTGCATGTCAGTACGTCCTCGGTTTCGGCGTGAATCGCGTGATCGTGACCGGTTTGTACGAGAGCGCCAGCCCGTCGTCGGTCTTTCGTGCAAGGGTGTGCTTGAGCCAATTCTCGTCATCCCGTTCCGGGTAATCTTCCCGGAAATGAGCTCCTCGGCTCTCCTTTCTGGCCTCCGCAGAGACGAGGATCGTCTCGGCCAATCCGAGCAGGGATTCCAGTTCCAAAGCCTCCATCAGGTCCGTGTTGAATACCTTTCCCTTATTGTCGATCATCACCTGCTGATACTGCTCCTTGAGGGCGGCCAGTTTTGCAAGAGCATCCTTGAGCCCCTTCTCGTGGCGGAAGACGGAGCACTCGAACGTCATGAGCCGCCTCATCGCCTTGCGCACGGTAGTGGCTCGGACGCCGGAGGAACGGCTCATCACCGCATCCATCCGAGATAACACGGGCTGCTCCGCGCCGGCCGGAAGCTCGCTCCATGCAATGCGTTTTAGGTCCTTGTGGATCATCTTTCCGGTCCTGCGTCCGAAGACGACGAGATCCACCAGGGAGTTACACCCGAGCCGGTTCGCTCCATGGACCGATATGCACGCGGATTCTCCCGCCGCATACAGGCTGGCCACAGGCACGCCGTTTTCGTCGAGCACCTGGCCGTCGACGTTTGTGGGTATGCCACCCATCATGTAGTGGCAGGTCGGGCTGACGGGTATGGGCGCTTCAGCAGTATCGATACCCTGATAAATCCTGACGAAGGATGAGATATCCGAGAGCCGCTCTTTTATTCGTTCTCTCCCAAGGTGCGTCAGGTCCAAATGGACATAGTCCTTGCCGTCGATCCCTCGACCGTTCCGGATCTCGGTGAGGATCGCCCGAGAGACCATGTCCCGAGGAGCCAAATCCTTGATGGTCGGTGCGTATTCCTCCATGAACCGGCGGCCTTCGCTATTGAGCAGTATGCCGCCCTCACCCCTGGCCGCCTCGCTGATGAGCACCCCCATGCCGTAGATGCCGGTGGGGTGGAATTGAACGAATTCCATGTCCTGCAGCGGGATACCGGATCGAAGGGCGAAATAGATGCCATCGCCGGTGTTGGCCGCACAGTTCGAGGAGACGTCAAAGACTCGTCCGAACCCTCCGGTCGCGAGCATTACCGCTCTCGCGTGGATGACGTGAATCTCGCCTGTCGCGAGTTCGTACGCGACGATCCCGATGAAGCGATCCCCTGACCTGATCAAGTCGAGAAGTTGGAACTCCGCGTAGTCCTTGATACCCCGGCGGACCGCCTCTCCGTAAAGCGTGTCCAGGATGACTCTACCGGTCCGGTCTGCAGCATAACAGGCCCGTTTCACCGGTCCTTCGCCGAAGTCCCTGGTATGTCCTCCGAAGGCTCGCTGCGCGATTTTCCCTTCCGCAGTGCGGTTGAAGGGAACGCCCATGTGTTCCAGCTCGTAGATGGCCCGCACCGCGTCCCTCGCTAGGATCTCGGCTGCATCCTGATCGGTCAGGTAGTCGCCTCCCTTGACCGTGTCATACATATGCCATTCCCAGGAATCGGGCTCCTCGTTCCCCAGCGCGGCGCCGATCCCTCCCTGCGCCGCACCGGAATGGGACCTCGTGGGGAAGACTTTGCTGATAAGAGCGACATCCGCGGATCCTGCGATCTCAATGGCCGCACGGAGACCTGCCAGGCCCGAGCCTACAATGACGACGTCGTGTTTGGCTATCATGAGTTCCCTTTACTCAGACCATTGGTCGACGAGCCCAGGACGGCCCCCGGGTCAGAACGGCTGGTGAGACCGTCGAACGCCTGTGATGGTCACTTTCTGTAATAGACCTTGAAATCACCAAATGACCCGATTCCGGCTTCAGCGTGTTGCAGCCTCCTCGTACTCGCACCCCATGAGCCCGCAGTAGTTGCCCACGTATTCCGCCGTAGGCCGGTAGAGCATCGGTTTATCCTGAGCTTCCGCGAACTTTTCTTCAATGACGTGGCTGCACCAGCCGGCGATCCGGGAAATGGCAAAGATGGGGGTGAACAGGTCTCTGGGTATTCCCATCATGTGATAGACCGGAGCGCTGAAAAAGTCGACGTTGGGTTTGATCTCCGTCTTGCCGCGTTTCTCGAATTCCTCCAACGCGGTCTTCTCCAAGAGTTTGGACATACGATCCCACTTCTCGAGCCCTTTGCTCTTTCCGAGTCGCGTGGCCATTTCCTTGAGGTAGTTGGCCCGGGGGTCCATGGTCTTGTAAACTGCGTGCCCCATGCCCATGATCCGCTCACCCTTTTCGATCCGTTCTCTTACCCATCCCGCGACGTCCTTTTCGTGTTCAAGTTCGAGCATCATCGCCATGACCCGCATGTTGGCGCCGCCATGGAGGCTTCCGGAGAGGGCTCCGATACCGGCGGCCGTCGCGGCGTACATGTGAGCCCGGGTGGAAGAAACCTCTCTGCAGGCAAAGGTCGAAGCATTGAAGGTGTGGTCAGCGTGGAGTATCAGACAGACATCGAGATCGCGGGACGTTTGCTTGTCCGGTTTGGTGCCGGTGAGTTGCCACAGGAAGTTGGCTGCGTGAGGGAGGTTCTCGTCCGGGGGGAGTGGGTCCAGTCCGTTTCGGATCCTGTGCCACGCCGCTGTCACGGCGGGCAGGCGCGCGATAAGCCGCACGGCCTTTCTCTCGTTCGCTGCACGGGTCTCCACGGTGAGGTCGGGGTCTGCCGTTGCAAGCATTGGTACCGCGGCCTGCAGCACGTCCATCGGGTTCGCGTCCCTGGGAAGCGCCCGAAAAGCGTCATACACGAACGTCGGCACCTCCCTGGCCGCGAGAACCTCGCTTGTAAATTCCTCCAGTTGATGCACCGTTGGCAGGTCGCCATTGAGCAACAGGTAGGCTGTTTCCAGGAATGAAGACCTGTTGGCCAGATCCTCGATTCGGTAACCGCGGTAGATCAGGATTCCCTTGTGGCCGTCTATGAAACTGATCTTCGTGTCCGCGACGGTCACTCCCCTGAGCCCGACATTCTTAACCGACACAATCTCAGCCATTGCGCCCTCCGGTTCAGTCAGTTCTCTTGTATCGGATCCGATGCGCTCCGACTGCGGAAACGTCAATGGGAATTATGACGTATGGTTTTCATGTGCTCTACACGGCTGTAGAGCGACCAGACTTCCCGGACCAGCGGGCCGGGGGCAGGGGCCACGGCCGGGCCGCGGTTACGGGCTCGGCTTTCGATTCCGGGCACCCAATCGCACGCGGACTCGACGTCAATGCCGTGAGAAATACCACCGACCTCGACCCGTCACTTTTTGGCACAGAGTGCAGCCGAATCAACTCGGGCGCTCCGTGTTCTCAACAGCAAGCAGTCTCTCAATGGTGGTTGACTATCATTCCACCTTAAAGAATTCTTCCTTCTTTGCCCCGCAGACCGGGCACTTGTCCGGAGGAGCATCGGCAATGGTGTACCCGCATTTCGGGCAGAGGTAGTAATCCTTCTCCTCGAGCTTGCCCCCATCTTCAAGCGCCTTGATTGCGTTTTGGTAGAGATCTCCATGGACCTTTTCCACTTCGTTCGCCCAGTGAAAGGTCTTGGTAGCCGCACCGGCCTTTTCTTCCTTGGATTTTGCAAGGAACTCCGGGTACATGGAGGTAAATTCGTAGTGCTCGCCTTCGTACGCCTGTTTCAGGTTCTCGAGCGTTGATTTGACTCCCCCAAGTACGTCCAAATGATTGTGAGCGTGTACGGTTTCTGCTGCTGCAGCAGCGCGGAAGAGCTTCGCCACTCCCGGGTGGCCTTCCTCGTCCGCCTTCTTTGCGAAGGCCAAGTATTTCCTGTTCGCCTGCGACTCCCCTGCAAACGCGGCAGCCAAATTCTTTTCACTCTCGCTCATGATGCCTCCTTTCATCAATTCGGGTTCACCACTGTGACTCATATCAGAATAATCATCCATTTCGGGGTTGCAAAGCCCCCGACCGGGAGCGCAGCAAGATTCATCGACGCGTAGCTAAACGAGGGACTCTCGCCTATCCTTTGATGATTCTGGGGAGCATCATCTGATGGTGCGGGCATATCGACCGGGGGTTCTGGTACGCGCTGCCCGCGAAAGCCACCATGTACTTGCGCATTTCCGTGAGAGGTATAACCTCGTCGACAAATCCTCGTTTGGCGCAGTAAATCGGTCGCGACTGGTCATAGTACTGCTGGGCGAGCGCGTTCATCTTGTCGATGACCGGCCCAAGATCGCGCCCCGCATCCTTCTCCTTGACGAGGCGGCGCGCAAATGACGCGGCGGAGGCTGTTTCGCCGTGCATGACGTAGATTTCCGTGGTGGGAGTTCCCAGAGTGAATGTGCAGTGATTGTTCGCGGTGGGTCCCCCCATAATGTAGTGCGCCGCTGCTGTCCCTTTGCGAAGCACGATAAGCATCATCGGCACGTCCGTCTGCTCGATGGAATAGATCAGCGACTGCCCCAGTCCGAGAAGCTCCGCCTTTTCCGCGATGTCCCCGACGTCGATCCCTGAAGTATCCTGGAACCATACAATGGGGATGCGGTCTCGTCCGCAGTGCGTGACGAATTCGTTCATCTTGATCAGGCCCTGGCGATAGAGCTTCCCACCGATTCCGGGATAGGGCGCGTACTCCGGGTAGTTCGGGGGCAACATCCCCTGGTTGTTCCCGATGAGCCCAACGAGAAAGCCGTCTATCTTTGCCAGCCCGGTGTAGACTTCCGGTCCGTAGTCGGGCCGGAATTCCATATGCTCGCTGTTGTCGGTGAGTCGGGCCAGCACCTGATCGAATGGATAGACCATCTTCTGATTGACGGGGACGATGTTGTTGAGGTGCTCTTCATTTAGCCGGGGTTCCGCGGGTTCCGCCACCCTGAAGAACCTGGGATTATACGCCGGTACCATGTCCATGTATTCTTTGAGCGCGTCGAGAACCGCCTCTTCGGTCTCAAAGACTGCCTTGAAGAAGCCGGTTGAGTCATAATGGATCTTGACACTTCCTGGAGGCGCCTCTTTGAAGTGGCGCGTCGCGTCGATAAGCTGTTCCGCACCCTCCTCATCAAAGTAACCCTTTGGGCTCATTCCGCTGACGATGCCCCCGCCGCCGACGGCTATGTTGCAGTCCTTGTGGGCTAAAAGAATTGTTGGACTGATTCCGTGATAGCCGCCCCCGGCCGGGTTCGTCCCGTAGATCCCTGAAAGAACGGGAATGCCCAGCTTTTCCAGTTCCGAATGGCGGAAGAAGGTGGTCCCGCCTCCGCGACGATCGGGATAAACCTCCTGCTGTTCAGTGAGCTTCACGCCGGAGCAGTTGACGAGCCACACTAATGGCACGTTCAGACGCTTTGCAATATCCGTCACGCGCAGTACGTTTTCGGCTTGACCCGGAACCCATGCGCCGGCAATGACCTTGTTGTCAAAGCCGATGACCATGGCCCATTTCCCATTGATTTTCGCGAGGCCGTCCACGACCCCTGTCGTCCCTTCCACATTCTCCTTGGGATTGAATATGGAGTGAAGGGGGGTCCATGTGCCTGGATCTACGAGATACTCAAGCCGTTGCCACACGGTGAGCTGGCCGCGCTGGTTGATCTTTTCCGCCGGAAGGCCTGCCAGTCTGACCTTCTCCACCTCTTCCCGAATCTGCTGTTCGATCTCCATCACCTGAGCCACGTTCTGCTCAGACTGTTTGATCTTCGATTCAGAAAGCGCTTTTCCAAACTCCGTCATCTTTTCGAAGTACGGTCTCATACCCGTTCCTCCCTCGGTTACGTCTCTAAAAGTGTGGAAATCGCAAAAAAATAAAATATCAAGTTGAAAGGAGCTTTTCAAGCACGATAGCGCGTTTAGGGACAAAGACGATCAGCGCACTGAGATCACGGTAACCTCTGTCGCGCGCTGATCGTGGGTCGGTTGGGGAACTCGGATTTCTCAGTCGGGTCGTTCTGACTGCTCAGAGAGTTCCTCGGGGAAAAACTCCGTTTTTCCGGGTGGGATGCTTCTCAGTGCCGGGAACAGCCCCTTGAATCTCGGGGAATGCTGCTCCATCTTGTCGGGTGCGTGCCTCGACCAGTAGGGGGTGGAATCTTCTTCTTCGATGAGCACCGTCAGGAGCAAGGCCGCGTATCGGAACCGCGGGTTGTTGCCCAGGAAAGTCAACATCTCCTTGGCGCGCCTGAACTCGCCGCGGCGCCTATTGATCTCTCCGAGGAGGTAGATGACCATTCCTGGGTCCCCTTTCGTCAGTCCACGCCTGAGCGCCATGTCAAAATGGAAATCAGCGTACTGCAAGAGCGAGTTCTCGGTCTCGAGGCTGCATAACTCACGGGCTATCCAAGCGCCTTTGAGGCTAACCGCGCCAAGATCTCGAGGATTGATCCCCCGGGCCTCGAGGATCTTGACATTGGCCAGCCAGCTCCTCGCACCGAGGACCTCCCCGCTAGACTCTCGGAATATACCGATGTATCCTTCCGACCGGACCACGTCCTTGACGTTTCCGGGAACACGATGGTGAAAGTCTTCCTTGCGGTATGTATAAAGGCAATCCGGACACGTCGCGATGTCCGCCGATCGATCGCATTCTAGGGGCACGAGCCTGAAGTCGAGTCCGTAGCCAAAAACCACTGTGCCTCTGTTCCCATTCTTGCTTGGCGGGGAGAATTGAGTGTGGCACAGGGGGCACGCAAGAACCGTTGAGGATATGTCCACGCCGTCCTCCTTCAAAACATAAAACGCTTCGAACACTCCCCCGGGAACCCGAACGGAGGCATCATAACATGAATGAACGGCTTTTTTCAAGCATTTCCTCACATTCGACTTCTTCAGTTCTAAAGAAGAGATCGGAATGATTAAGCTTCACGGTGAATCAGCAATGAACGACCATCTTGGCAGCCGCATCGATTATGAAAAGGAGCTTAACGAGGCTCAACTAGCAGCCGTTACTACGCTTGAGGGACCTACCCTCGTCATTGCAGGAGCAGGTTCGGGCAAGACGCGAACGATCGTGTACCGGGTCGCCTGGCTCGTGGAACAGGGCATCGATCCTTCCTCGATACTCTTGCTGACTTTTACGCGAAAGGCTGCCGAAGAAATGCTCAACAGGGCTTCTCTGCTTCTCGACGGCCGCGTGTCCCGGGTCTCCGGCGGTACGTTCCACTCTACGGGCAACCTGCTCCTCAGAAGGTATGGGAGCCTCGCGGGCCTCGCGCCGTCTTTCTCCATCATGGACCAGGCGGACGCGATCGAAGCCTTTGATCATATCAGGAGGTTGATACTCCCCAAGGATGCACTCAAAGGGTTTCCCAAGGCCAGGACTCTGGCGGAGATCGTCAGCCGGGCCACAAGCGAGAATGTGACTGTCGGGGATACGATCCGCCAGCGCTACCCTCATATGGAGCCGCACGCGGAACTCATCGAGCAGATCCGAAAGGCGTACGTCGACCACAAGCACCTGAACAACCTCGTGGACTACGACGATCTCCTGCTCGAGACCATCCACCTGCTCGAAGAGCACGAACACGTGCGAGAAGAAATATCCCGAAGATGGCGACATGTTCTCGTCGACGAATACCAGGACACAAATCCCCTTCAGGCCAGAATGCTCTATCTCATCGCTTCCGGTCACGACAACGTCATGGCGGTGGGAGATGACTCTCAGAGCATCTACTCCTTCAGGGGCGCAGATTTTCGTAACATTATGGAATTCCCCGGGGTCTTCCCCGGGGCACGGGTCGTGAAGCTCGAAGAGAACTATCGGAGCACCGCTCCCATACTCGCCGTGACCAACATAATCATATCCCACGCCACGGTCGGGTACCCCAAAAGACTCTTTTCCCGGAGAAGCGAAGGCCCATTACCCTTGGCCGTTCGGCCTTTTTCAGAGCGCGGGCAGAGCCGATTCGTTCTCCGGTGCGTCCGAGAGTTAAGCGATCACGGGATCCTGCTGCGTGATGTGGCCGTCCTATTTCGCGCGGGATTCCATTCCTTCGATCTGGAAGGCGAGCTGACTCGCAACAGCATCCCCTTTGTCAAGTACGGTGGATTCAAGTTCCTGGAAAGTCTCCACATAAAGGATGTTCTCGCCCACCTCAAGGTGCTCAACAACATCTCAGACCGATTGAGCTGGTCGCGTATTCTGAGAATTATTCCGGGGATCGGTGTCAAGACCGCTCTCAAATTTGCCGGGACCCTCGCGGAAACGGGGATCCCGCGCGATTCTGCCGAGATCGTGCCTCGTGCCAGGAAGTACGCGGCGCAGTTTGAGGATCTCATGAGTCTCCTGACGGAACTCAAGGAGCACTCCGGTTCCATTGCCGAGAAGGTGGACCGGGTGAACCAGTATTATTTCCCCTTTCTCAAAGATAATTACGACAACTACCCGAAAAGAATGCGAGATCTCGAGCACTTGGCCGACCTGACCTCTCAGTACCGGAGCCTCAACCGCTTTCTCAATGACATGGCCCTGGAACCGCCGGACGAGGACGCCACGGCGCCCGGAACGAGGTCGAACAGCCTGGTGCTCTCTACCATCCATTCGGCCAAGGGGCTCGAGTGGCACACCGTCATCGTAATCTGGGCGTCCGAGGGCCGCATCCCCTCTCCTATGGCCAAGGAATCAACCGACGAACTGGAAGAGGAACGAAGACTGCTGTATGTGGCTGCAACACGGGCGAAACACAATCTCGTTCTCGTCTCCCCGAGAACCATCCTGGATCGTTCGCAGGGCCAGATACCCGTGAGGATGTCCCGCTTCCTCGAAGAAGTTCCCGAGGAATACTTCCGGACCTATTCACTCGACGAGTAAGGCCCAAATCCCTTGACACGGGAGCGTTATCCCAATATTCTTGAGGTGTAGGGCGCGCGGAGAGATGACCGAGTGGCTGAAGGTGCTCGCCTGCTAAGCGAGTGTAGGGTAGCCCCTACCGAGGGTTCGAATCCCTCTCTCTCCGCCAATGAGAGGTTTGACGAAGACGAGGCCCTCTTCGGGTGGATTTCCCGGAGGGGGCTTTTCCGCACGATGAGTCTTCCCCGGTAAGGCTCGTATCAATCAGCCAAAGAATACCAGACACACCAGTATCGCTGCACCTACACCCGCTGCGTCCGCGAGAAGCCCCGCGTGTAGGGCGTAGCGGGTGCGAGAGACGGAAACCGCACCGAAGTAGACTGCGAGAACGTACAGGGTCGTCTCGGTACTTCCGCTTATGACCGCGCCCAAACGAGCTTGATAGGAATCCGCGCCGTACCGGGAAATCACCTCGCCGAGCAATCCGAGCGTGGCTCCTCCCGAAAGCGGCCTCATGAGAGCCAGGCCCACGACATCCGGTGACAATCCCAGTCGCTCCAGCGCAGCCGGCAATGCTTTCGCTATGAGGTCCATAGCACCCGAAGCCCTGAACATGCCTACCGCCACCAGAATGGCAACAAGGTACGGAATGATCATGACCGCGACATCGAAGCCCTCCCGCGCCCCTTTGATGAAAGACTCGTACACCTTGACTCCCTTGAGGAAACCATACACGGGAATCCCCACCAGAAAAATGAGGAAGATAGCATTTGAAAGGGTTGCTGCAACCTCAGGGAGTCCCTTCATCTTCGGATCCTTTCGTCGCGCCTTGCCGAAAACGGTTCATCCGCGATAACGCTCGTGCGCTGATGATTGCCACAGCAGTTGATACGCCGGTTGCTAGGATCGCCGGCAAGACGATAACCGTCGGATCCTGAGCCCCTCCCGATGCAAGCAGAGCGATGGCTCCCGCAGGTACGATCTGAACGCTCGAGGTATTCACGGCAAGAAACATGCACATCTCGTCGGATGCCTCCCCTGCCCGGGAGTTCAATTCGTCGAGATCCTTCATCGCACGGATCCCCAGGGGCGTGGCCGCGTTGTTCAAACCGAACATGTTCGCGACGATGTTCATGGTCATGCTCCCGAGCGCGGGATGGCCTTCGGGGACCCGAGGAAAGAGCCTCTTCATAATCGGCGCGATGAGCCGAGTGATCATACCGATGAGCCCACTTTCCTCGGCGATCTTCATGATTCCCAGCCACAGGGCCATGATGCCTGCGAACCCGAGGGCGAGTTTGAACGCATTCACCGCGCTGTCCGTCACAGATAGAACGACTTCCCGCAGGCAGCCATTCCATGCCCCCACTGCTACCGATCCTACCAGGAGCACCAACCAGACAATGTTCAACATACGTACCTTCCCCTCTGCGCAGACCAGTACGCCGGTGCCCTGTGCCGAGACGCGCCGGAGGCACGGTGTGACCTGCGAGGCTACGCTTTGCTCTTGATGTAGGAAATGCTGGATATCGGGACAGTATACAGATCGCCACCCGATTCGATCCCGATCAGGCCGCTCTCATTGGAAGCGATGACTCCGCTGATCAGTTCGCTCGATCCCACGAGAGAAACCTGGACTTCGTCTCTGTTGGCGGCCAGGCGTTCCAGAACGCTGCTGGTTGCCGCGGGAAAGACCGTGGCAACCGGCTGCGCGGCAACCACCTGAGGGGGCGAAACCTGTTGCGGAGAGGTCGGCCTGGGAATGGTGACCGGTTCCTGACTGGGCGTCCGGCTCAGGCCCGCGGCGATCTCCCCCGTAGTAATCGGGTCGAGGACATTGGTCATCGACATGTCGTCGATCAGTTCGTCAATAATGGTTTCGTCTAGAACCAGCGACTCATCGAGCTGTTCGGGATTAGGTCCCGCCGGATCGGGAGGCGGGGGACCTGCTGCCGGAGGCGAGGGAGCATGGACGTCGGCACCTCCCGGCTCCGGAGGTGTGGTCGAAGCGGTGGGCTGAACAACAATCGGTTGACCAAGGTTCTCGAAATCCCCAATATCGTACCGGAAGTTCGTGTTGATGAACTTCACGTCACACGCGACCGGTTTTCCCGGGACTTTGGTATTGACCGTCTCAGGCAGTCTGAAGACGCAATCGACGCTCACGTCGGTCTCACATCGCAAATGGTCGCTGATGCTTTTCAGAAGGGACTCGACGAAATCGGCATCTGCTACCTGGGTCACGTTCTTGAGAAGCCAGTACAGGTGCGCCCCTCGCCCCGATTCGACGATGAGCGAAGGAGCACGTGGGAAGCTCCTGATCGCTCTGGCGGCCTGCTGTGGACCCTCGAAATAAAGGTTCTTGTCCTCGTGCCCTTCCTTGCCGATGTCGAGATCGGCCCAGAGTGCGACGACGTAGTGGATGTGGTCCTTTTCGGCTTTCATCCGCTCTCGCGGGGCGATCCCGAAGTAGACGTCGCGCTCGTCACCGTAGTGCTCCTTTGAGAGAATCTCGATGTTCGGGAAGTAGCGGGTGCTCATCTTGGGATCCCCGCGGCGCAAGCTTTTCACCAGTATGAAGCCCCTGTGCTCTTTGTAGTAGTCAGAAAACAGGGCCTCCAGAAAGTCCTTGCGAGTGAATTTGGCAACCATGAAAGAACCTTGGATGAAAGACGTGGGAACGCTTCTAAGGCATTTATTATATTACCGATGAGAAGGCTTGTCAATAAACCGCCGCGCACCATGGGGGGGGCCGAAAGGGTCGAGTGGGATTGGCTAACTGAAAGACCTTGACGCAGTGAATTCCGATGAAGTCGGTTGGAGTCGAGCTGTATTCGCAACCGGTTACCCGGGGGCGAGTCGGTTTCTCGCATGCCAATGCACAGCAAAAACCGGCAGCCCCGATTTCGCAGAAGTCTCTGTGCCGCCACGGGTAGCGTTGCGGCCGTTATTTCTTCTTCGCCGCGCTTTTCTTGCCTTTTAATCGTTTCTTCTTGATTCCCGCGTCGGACTTCGCCTTCTTTTTGGGCGCAGACTCCTTGGCTCGGAGAAGGTTTTGCTTGATCGTCTCGTTGGCCGGGGCGAGCTTCGCTGCCTTGGTCAAATAGGTGATCTCCTGCTCGCTGTCTCCCTTTTTTCCGAGCTTGACCGCATAATCATTATACGCGAGAGCCAATGAGTTCTTGATCTCCGCGTTCGACGGATCCAAATCCAGCGCCCTACGGAATTTCTTTATCTCTGACTTGTGGTCGCCTGCCTGGCCCATCATGAGCGCGTCGTTGTGGTACAGGGCGGCTAGATTGACCCGAACGGACTTGTCCCGAGGATCGGCCTTGTGGGCTTTTTGCAGCAGTTTCATCGCCTTACCGTCAGAGCCGGCATTATGTGCCTTGATCGCTTCTTGAAGAAGTAGGTGAGCAAGGTTTTGCCGGGCGGACTTGTTTTTCGGGTCGAGCTTAATCGCCTTCTCGAGGTTGGAAATTCGATCGGGAAGCTCCATCTTGATTTTCTGAGATATCGAGTAATTGTTGTACGCAGCCGCGAGGTTCTTCCTGGCCGTCGGATCGGTTGGAACGAGCGCCAAGGACTCCTTGAGGAGCGCAATCTGGCCTGGCACGTCCTTCTCGTTTCCTCTGGCGACCGCCAAATCCGAGAGAGCCCGGGCCAGGCTTTTGACCAGCGTCTTGTTTTTCGGCTCAAGCTTGCATGCCTTGCGGAGAAGTCGGACCTCCTCTTTTGGATCTTTGTCCTTGCCCTTGGCCAGTGCGAGATTGTGGTACGCGGTTGCAAGGTTCTTGCGGATAACCGCGCTTTTCGAATCCAATGCGGCCGCTTCCTCGAGGGCTGCCACCTCTTCCCGATGGTCCCCGGCTCTCCCCTTGGCTACACCGAGGTTGTTCAGCAACGCGGCCAAGGCCTTCTTGCAGGAAGCGTTCTCCGGGGCCAGCTTCACCGCCACTCTCATGAAGGCAACCTTGTCCCTGAGAGCGAGTTCCTTATCGGGAAGCGATGCGGTCGGTACTGCAGCTTGAACGAAATTGGAGCGGATCTCCTTGTCCTCCGGAGCCATGTGTACAGCCTTTTCCAAGACCGTCAGGGCTTCGCGCACCTTCCCTTGTCTTTTGAGGTGTATAGCCATGTTGTTGTATGCTACCGCGAGGACGCGCCTGTATCGGGAGTTGTCTGGAGCAAGCTTTACAGTGGTCTCCAGCACGGGAACGGCTTGCGCAATCTTGTTCAGGGAGAGCAAATGGCTGCCCCGGAAGAACGCGTTTTCTGCCTTCACCGCGTCGTTCGGATCTGCGGCCCGACCAAGAAGAGGCATCGCGCAGAGGAACACAACGGCGAAGAAGAAGCCTATCGTCCATCGGGGCTGTTTCAGATCCATACTCATGAACTGCCTCACAGCTAAGGGGATACCGACCACCCTTTGGGCAAGAGTCCACTTGACCTTCCGGGTAGCGCTCGACTGCTCAGACAATTATCATGTCATTCGGACCCGGTCAATGATACCGGCATGCCTATAGACCCTGTTTTCGTATCATTTTCTTTCTCTTTCCCGACCATGTGATCCGCCTCGCCTCATGGAGTCGAGCTGGAATAGAAAAATATCAATGCTTCTTTGATTGCAGGCGGGCAAGTTTAGCGGTGGACTGAGGCGGACGCTCGCTCTGCTGGCGGTCCCCCACCAGGCACGACTGTTACATTCGACGTTGACAAGGTACGAAGTCGGTTATTGGTTGGAAGTGGTAACTCTGCCGGGTTGGCGTCCGATGGCGCACCCCCCCTGTGTCCAGGTCCGCGGTACCAGCTCCCTTCCCTTCCCGGAAAGAACGGTCTTCTGAGTACGTGTCAGAAGGGCACACCTAGTATTGGGCTCTTCAACCCATGCCGCGCTCCTGCGGAAGGACGATTCGGCGTGGTCGGGTACCGTTCTTGTGTAGACGTCAAGAGTTTGCACTATGATTTTGTATGGGTTCCCTTGTAGTAGGAAACAAGGGCATGGATCAGGCCGTCTATGGTGTATTCGGATGCTTCGACATGGACGGGTAGTCCCTTTTCTCTGAGAGTCCGGGAGGTTATCGGTCCGATGGAGGCCAAGACCGTGCCGTCGACGAGCCGAGCGACATCACTCGCGCCGAGCATCTCCACGAAATGCGACACAGTAGACGACGAGGTGAAGGTGATCGCGTCGATAGTACAGTTCTCCAGCAATTCCCGAATTCTCTGAACGTCCGAGTCTGTGGGTTTGTCCGTCCTGTACACGTGCACGACCCGGACATCACCTCCCATTTCAACGATTCCTTCCGGGAGCACCTCTCTGGCCATCTCAGCCCTGGGGATGAGGAATCGCTTTCCGCGGACCTCTTCTTCGGCCAGTTGCGCAAGGACCCCTTCAGCCTTGAACTCCTTGGCGACCAGGTCCACCTTCATCCCAAGATCACGAATTGATTGGGCGGTCACAGGCCCGATCGCGCCGATTCTCGGACCTGCCATCTCCCTGATATCGTGACCGAGCTCGAAGAAGCGCTCGAAGAAGCGTTCCACGCCATTGACCGAGGTGAAAATGACCCAGTCACATGACCCTATGTCCTTGATCGCGCAATCCAGTGGTTTGTAGTCATTGGGAGGCTGTACTACGATGGTCGGGAAGAGCACTGCTTCTCCGCCCTGGGCGGCAATGGCGTCCGCCATCCTTTTCGATTGCGCTCTGCTGCGGGTGATAAGGATTTTTCTTGCGAATAGCGGTTTTTTCTCGAACCAATTGAGGCTTTCACGAAGCCTGGCCACCGATCCCACGAGCAGAACGGCCGGCGGTTTAAATCCCAGCCGCTTGGCCTCCTTGGGGAGCTCTCTTAGGGTGGACACGAGGCAAGACTGGTCCGGTGTGGTGCCCCATCGGACCAGCGCGGCTGGCGTGTCTCCCGGCTTACCGTGCTCTATCAATGATGTCGATATGTTCGGGAGATTCTTCACTCCCATGAGGAATACGAGTGTACCGGGATTGCGGGCCAGATTGTCCCAATCGATCGCGGTTTCCTTCTTCGTAGGGTCCTCATGACCGGTTATGAACGTCACCATTGAGGCGTGATCCCGATGCGTTACGGGAATACCCGCGTAAGCCGGCGCAGCCACCGCGGAGGTCACCCCTGGAACCACTTCAAAAGGGATTCCCGCAGCCGCGAGCTGTTCGGCCTCCTCTCCGCCTCTGCCGAAGACGAATGGATCGCCGCCTTTCAAGCGGACAACGGTCTTACCCTCTCGGGCTTTGCTCACGAGGAGGTCGTTGATATCGTGCTGTTCGAGGGTGTGATCTCTCCCCTTCTTACCGACATAGATGATCTCCGCTTCGGCGTCCGCCTCTTGAAGTAGCGAGGGGGTAGCCAGGTAGTCGTAAACCAGAACATCTGCGCTTCGGATCAGATGGAGCCCTTTGACCGTAATCAAACCTTCATCGCCGGGACCCGCTCCCACCAGGTACACGGTGCCGACGGATTCATTGGTGTGGTTTCGCCCTTTCCCGGCCATCTCGTAATCGTTTCCTCCATAACGCGTAGCGGAGGTAGCTCTCACAATCGGAGCAGTTCCCCGAGCGCGCTGACTACTGTCTTCTTGGTGTCTCCGCGTCTTGGCGGTTGGGATTCCTATCTCCCTGACGAATATCTGTCCTGGTGGTTGAAGGGTCCCTCAGTAGCCTCCCTGGCGCCCGGGCGCCAGTCCGGTCCGAGCACGCTTCGCGCTATTTCGTCACCGCCTCTTTGAATCAGCATATCCGCGAGGTCAGCGCCGATCTCGGGGTCTTCGAGTTCACCTGTGATGCTCTCTCGTATCACTGGCTGACCGTCCGGGTGGACGACCGCACCGCAGATCATCAATCGACCGTCAACCTCAACCGCGTGGGCCGCCATCGGCACCTGGCAACCGCCCCCCATCCGTCTCAGGAAGGCCCTCTCCGCGTTGACGCAAAGTTCCGTCTCTCGGTGGTTGAGTCCGGAAACGACAGCTTGTATCGCAGGATCGTCTTCTCGGATCTCGATCCCCATTGCACCTTGCCCGATCGCAGGAATGATCGTGTCCAACTCCAGGTAGCTCGTCACTCGATCAGTGAACCCCATCCTCGAGATTCCGGCTGCCGCCAGGACAACGCCGGCGAGGTCTTCGGTCTCAATTTTCCTGAGGCGCGTGTCCACGTTTCCTCTGATGGAGACAACCTTAATTTCCGGGAAACGGCTGGAGAGAAATGCCTGGCGTCGGAGACTCGACGTGCCGACCAGGTCGCACGACCGAAGTTGACCGAGTCCCCGGCCGTCTCTCGAAATGAAAACGTCTCTCGGATCCTCCCGTTGGAGGATCGCGCCGACTCTGAGTCCTCGGGGGAGTTCCGTAGGAAGGTCCTTCATGGAATGGACCGCAAGATCGACCTTTCCGTTCAGGAGGGCGTCTTCTATTTCCTTGGTGAAGAGGCCCTTACCGCCGATCTTGGCGAGAGGAGCGTCGAGTATCTTATCGCCCTTCGTCTTGATGGTGAGCAGTTCCACCTGGTATTCGGGGTGCTTTACGGATATGAGATCCCTCACGTGTCGCGCCTGCCACAGAGCAAGTGCGCTGCCACGGGTACCGATGGTGATTTTCATTCTGTCGATGAGTCTTCCTTGTCGTTCTGATCTTCGTTCTCTGCTCGGTTGAGGTTGAACATCCGTTGGGTCGCGTCGAGGTACACGTTGCGTCTTGCACTGCCCCCTGCCCTTTTGAGAAACACGATGGGATCGTGAGCTATCTTATTGACGATAGATCGTGTAAGTATTTCAACTAGTTCTCTTTCGTCGGAGCCAAGTCGCGAGAGCTTGCCATTGAGGCGGCTCAACTCCCCTTCCCTGATTCCTTCGAGCTTCTCCTTGAGCGCAACGATCGTCGGGGCCGCGTCGAGCGCCCTCATCCAGTCCATAAATTTCAATGCCTCCTCAACAACGATATTCTCTGCCCTGAGTGCCTCCAGTTTTCGTTCACCCACGTTCTCTTGGACCACGGCCTGCAGGTCATCGATGTTGTACAGATAGACACCGTCGAGGTCATTCACTTCCGGTTCCACATCCCGGGGAATGGCGATATCAATCAGGAAGATTGGACGATACCTTCTGATCCGCATCACCCTCTTGAAAGGGTCCTTCCGGATGATCGGCTCGGTACCCGCTGTCGAGGAGATGACGACATCCGCGGCTTCGAGACAGTCATCAAGCTGCTCGAAAGGGATCGCATCGGAGCACAACTCCGCTGCAAGTGCGCACGCCCTCTCGTACGTGCGATTGGTCACTATGAGTGGCTGTTCCACGAGCTTGGCAAGGTGCCGAGACGCGAGGACCGCCATCTCGCCGGCCCCGATTAGGAGGATTCGCTTCTTCTGCAGGTCTCCGAGAATTTTGCGGGCCAGCTCCACGGCTGCATATGCCACGGAGACTGCAGCCTTGCCGATGCCGGTTTCGTGACGGACCCTTTTGGCCGTAAAAAATGCCCGGTGCAAAAGCCGATTGATAATCGGTCCGGTAGCGCCACCTTCGACCGCACGGCGGTAGCCGTCCTTGACCTGTCCGAGAATTTGGGGCTCACCAAGGACCATGGAATCGAGGCTCGATGCCACCCGGAAGAGGTGACGAACAGCATCCGAGCCAGTCTTGAAGTAGAGGTGCTTGCGGAAAACCGCGGGTTCCAAGTCGTGTATCTCGCCAATGGCGCGGACCAGTCGTTCGGCACTCCCCTCGGACGAGGTTGTCACCGTAACGATTTCCCCCCTATTGCACGTGGAGAGAACGACCGCCTCCTCCATCCCGTCCAGGCTCGCGATCCAGCGCGCGACATCACCACTCTCGTCGCCGGGAAAAGTCACCCTTTCCCGAACATCCACCGGGGCCGTAGTGTGGTTGAGTCCGACGACCAGTATGTCCATCGTCATATTCCGCTCGACCTCGCCAAGCCTGCAGGCTCACCGAATGAGTGATAACCTCCCATCAACGCGTTCACACCCAGAAACGTAAACATCACCAGCCCGAACCCGACAATTGCCAACAGCGCGGCCCGCTTGCCGCGCCAACCCAGGACAATGCGCTGGTGGATCATTGCGGCGTATGCGAACCAGGTGATCAGGCTCCAGGTTTCTTTGGGGTCCCAGCTCCAATAGGAGCCCCACGCGCTTCCCGCCCACAGAGCCCCCGAGATGATGCCGAGTGTCAGGAGGAAGAAACCGAAAGGAAGTCCGTGACGATTGATCGTATCGAGTGTCTGAAGCGACGGAAGAAGCCGGTGAAACCTGCCTATTCTCTTAGTTTTTATGAGCCTTTCCTGGAGTATGTACATCAGCCCGCCGATTGCCATAAACGCGAAGACGCCGTTCCCCGCCAGCGCGAGGGTCACATGAATCGGGAGCCACCAACTCCTCAGAACCGGCACGAGCGGTTCTCCGATCTGATAGGAAAGCCCCCATCCGTAGATCATCATCACCGTGGCCAGAGGAGTGGCAATGCAACCAAATATCGGGCTCGGCTCTCGATACCGTACCACGAAAAAGAGCCCAATCAGCAGCCACGAAAAGAACGAAAGCGCGTCGAACGCGGTGGCCAAGGGAAAGAAACCGGAGAAAATCGCCCGGTGAAGGATGGAGAGCGAGTGAGCCGTGAAGCCCGCTACCGCGCACCAGAATCCCACCGGAGCACGGCTCGCGGACGGACTGAGCAGGAAGACCAGGTAGCCGACGCACGCTCCCATGTAAAGCGCAACGGCGATTTTGAAGAATACGAGGTCCACGCTCCTATCCCTTCAAGGCTTCATCGACCACGGTTTCCGGCTCGATCCCGCGGGGAAGCACGGCCTTGAGGATCTCGACGGCCCGGCCTCGGTCCCTCGCCCGGAGAGCCAACAACAAGGGTGAATCGATCAATCGGAAGAAGATCTCACGATTGTCCTCCGACGAAGTCCCCGCGTCAAGCACTCGTCGGCGAAGATCCCCGAGGACGCGCGTCATGAGGGAATACTCAGGTCCGAAACTCCGCTCGAGTTCCTCCCTTATCCGCCGGGCGAATGCGGGTGACGCTCCTCCGGTGCTGATCGAGACGGTAAGATCACCTCGGCTCATCACCGCGGGGACGATAAAGGTGCAAAGGTCCGGGACGTCGGCGATATTGCACGGAATGTTTCGGTCGACCGCTGCCCTGTGTATCCTCACGTTGACTTCTCTCCGATCGGTCGTTCCGAATACCAGCATCGGCACAGGTGCCTCGTCCAGCATCGACTCTTGAAAGCTTGCCGCAATCCAGCGAATCATCTTCTCGGCCGCGAAGCTCTCCAGCTCTGGCTCCACCTCGGGCGAGATTACCGTAACGGACGCACCGCAATTGAGCAGGCTCCTGACCTTTCGAAGGGCCACCCGGCCGCCCCCAATTACGACCACCGGCATATCCCGGATATTCATCATCAAGGGGTAGAGCTTCACTTGATTGCTCCGAAAAACAAAACATTATAGTCAATGCCGGGCCACGGGTCAATGGAGCGCTCCGAGGGCGATGACACATAATCGAGACGGAGTTTTGGATTGTCGCCTCATTTCAGAGGAATGGGTGGCAAGTCAAGTGGAGACGCGGAAAGTCGTCGCTTTAGCCCCGAGACGCGCGTTCCATCGGGCGAGAGATAGGTCCTGCCCCTCTCCGGATGCCTGCCCCGCCATATGATGCCCCATGTCACAGGCCGGGGACGCACTCCAGCGCAAGAGCAAGCCAAATGGTAAGACCCCGCGCCCGGCGTCCCAAGCACAGGCGGAAGTTCCAGTCCCCACCTCTACCCGCAGGATTTCGACGAGTTGAAATAGCTCTCCGGGTCGCTGAGAAAATCCTTATAGAATCTGTAATGACGTGTATCACTATACTCTATTGACCGAATGGGCGGATCATCAAAGCTCAATATCTGTGCTCCGGGACATCCCATTACAATGGGAGAATGAGTTGCGATGATGTACTGCTTGTTGCCGTTTTCCAGTGAGTTAAGGATAATTCTTACGAATTCCACCTGTGCTTCCGGCGACAGAGCTGCCTCAGGCTCGTCCAACAGATACAGTCCATCCAGCTGGAAGCTGTATCCCCGGAAAAAGGCGAGGAACGATTCTCCGTGCGACAGGATGTTCAGTGATCCTCCTCCATAGTACTCGTCGCGCCTAGGGTCGTCCATCAGGATATCGTCGAGACAGCTTGCGAAATTGAAAAAAGCTTCCGCTCTAAAATGGAACCCGTAGGGATGGCGTGGCCTGAGCTCTAATGAGAGATGATGTGCCAATCGGGTCTCATATGGATTTTGGTGTACCCTGTGGATCTTTGTCCCGCCCCAGGGGAGAAATCCTCCTTTTCGGGCCAACGCGTCAAGAAGAGCCGATTTGCCCGAACCGTTTTCGCCCACCAGGAAGACCACTGGTGAAGATAGCTCGATACGTTGGGTTTTCCGGAAGACATCAAGATTGAAGGGGAACAGTTCTCCGGTAGGAAAGCTCTCAGCATCAATGTGTACGGTTCTCAAGTACATATGAAATCAGGTCCTTCCGTCGGTCGGTCACTGTACCGCGTTCGCCCGCAGGTCTCATTTGCGGACTTCTCGCGGTCCTGGGAACGGTATGCTCCGCACCCGAACCCGTGGGATCGACACCAGAGTTCAGCAGGCGCGAAGGAAATCGGATAATCGCGGAAGAATCCGCGCGTCCTAGAGCTTGAATATCTTCGTATCCAGGAGCGTGCCGAACATGTCCTCCGCCTTTGCGAAGCTCCTAAATTCCTTGCTGTATTCTTCCTCGGCCTTAAATCCTACCTCGACGAACTTGTTGATGTTGACGAAAAAGGCGTACTGTATCGTCGGAACCGACTCGCCCGCGGAGTCGCGGTTCTTGTCGACGTGGAGGTTGATGATGTCGATCTGCGGCAGATCGGGCACTTCCTTGTCCCTGTCCTTGAGACTTAGCCGCTCCTGGAGATTCTTCGTGGCAACCCAATCCTTCGACAGGATCATGGCCACATCCAAATCGTATTCCAGGTCCCCTCCTCCTACACAGTTGTGCATGGTGGGGCGAGAGAAAAAGGTTGTCGAATACTCGTCGTACGAGGGTGGTTTCTCGTCGAGCTTGCAACCCTCTTTGTCCATGGACGAGATAGCGAAGACCGGACAGTTCAGTTCGAGGCTCAGATCAGCAAGCTGGGCCGATGCCTCATTCACTTGGCCCCTGATGTCCTCGAATTGTCTCTGCAGGGGAATCTTCTGCAGGTAGTCGAAGAAAATAGCAATGTTGTCGGTTCGGAACTCGTGCATGACGTTGTACGCCTGGGCCTTTATCCGTTCGATCGTATCCTTTCTTCCGGCCTCGACGATAAACAGGTTGCCGCTATAGGCAATTGATCGATCGATCACTTTGTTCACCAGTGCGTGGCGCTGCTCCTCGGCCGGCGAGACCTCGGTGAGCAGCGTAACCGGGTTTATGTAACATTCCCTCCCGAGCAGTCTGGCCGCCAGTGTCCGGCGTGTCTGTTCCCATGTGTAGAAAAGGACCGGGAAGTTGTTCTTCTCAGCCATCCTAGAGGCAAGATCGAGGCAGAAAGTTGTCTTTCCTCGCCTGGGAGGGCCTGCAATTCCATAGTAGAATCCCTTGCGGACGCCTGAGAGAACCTGCTCCAGCCTATCGAAGGGTTTGATGGAGAACCCAAGCAACCGGCGTCCGAGATCATCGGTCCTGTTCGTGAGTGCCCGAATCTCATCGATAGTCGCCTTCACCGGGCTCAGCCGGCCACTGGTCTTTTGGCGCTGCATATCGATGAGGCTTTGGATTATTCGTCCGCTGAAATCGATAAAATCGTCATCCTTGAACTGCCCCTTTCGAGCGGCATAGTTGGTCATCACCTGGGAGACCTTCAGGAGTTGATCTCTCAGATGCTGATCCTTGAGTATCTCCGCGTAGGCCATGACCTGGTCCGCCTCCACGGATTCTTCTTCCTTAAGTATTGCCAGCGCCCGATCGACCTCCGGCGTCGACCTGCCTTTCTCTCCGAGCATATTGGCAATGGTGATCCAATCGATCACCTGGTCCGCGACCTGGGACATATCGAGCACCGTAGAGAAGATAATCCGGAAATCGGGATCGCGAAAGAGTCCGGCGTTGAAGCCGTCACCCACCAATTTGGTAAAGAGATAGCGGTCGCGCAATATGGAACTCAAGACTTTGGCTTCGATTTCCTTGGACATGCTACTCACCACCTCACAGCGGCCGGAAGTCCAGAACCGATCAACAACGCCGATTCGCGCCTGGCCGCTCCGTTCAATGACGCCCGCCTGCGGGTCGAGTGGTTCAACCACGTGGAGAGAATGACGTTACCCAGATCCCGCCTCAACGGCATCAGTTGCACATCGCCATGACCTACCGAACACCACGGGCCCGGGATCATCATTAACTTCTTGATAAAAAGTAACATTCGTGTTGGCACCCTGTCAAGGAGTGAAGGTCGTCCAAAATCAGTCCGCGAAAATCAGGCGGTGGATTCTGAGGTCTTGCTACGCAAGCGCTCAGCAGCGCTGAGAGAGGGCTCGCTACAACCGTGCCCGACGAGTGAAACAACGAAGCAGTCTGAGATCCGGACGTCGTTGACACTGCTTCGCTTTGCCCCCAGTGACTGTTTCCCAAGAACTCCTTTTCCCTAGTGACTGAATGTTTATCCATTCGGATTACTTCCCAAAGGGGATCCCCGGCACATGAGACGGCTCGGTCAGCGGAATCGGGCAGGACCTCTTGTCTGTGGAGCACGTGGAGGAGATGTAGGCGTTGTCGCCGAGCAAAAGATTTGCTATAGGATTGACCCCAGTTCCTACCGACCCGAGAAAGGAATCGATCAGGTATGAGTAAACTCACTGCCCTGACCGCTGTCGTTCTCATTCTGCTGTCTGCAGACTTCGCCTCAGCTCAGCAATATGGTGCGTCTGCCCGACCACAGTACCGGGCGTCGGCGCAGCAGCAGACCAGAGCCGCGGCCCCCCGGTTATACAGAGTCCCGGATGTTCGATCCCTCAAGTACCTGACGACGAAACAGGCCGAGCGTGCTCCGGACATCCCTGGCAAGGAAACCACAGCGAACTATTATTCCACGCCCGACGGCCAAGTCGTCAGCGTGTACTCTTTCAGAGGCAAAACCGTGGCCTTCAGCCTCAATTCCAACACCAATTCCGGGAACACTTTCAGGCTGTTCATGGATTTGAACGGGGACGGCCTCTTCCAGCAGGTAGGCGGCGGAACGAAGTGGGTCATTCCGGCCTGGGCCCGGTGAGCGATTGGGAAGAGTCTGCGCTGCACATCTGTCGCACTCGACAACCAGGAAGACCGACCATGATTCGGCCACTTCTGAGGACAGATCGCCCGGTGGATCAAGACCGGTTCCATACGGTCTCCCTGGCCCGGCTTCGGCCAGGATTGAATAATGCACGAAATGGGAATCGTACAGAGCATCATGGAAATCCTGGAACAGCAGGCAGTGGTGCACAATGCGAAGAAAATCGTCAAGGTAAGTCTGGAGTTCGGGGCTCTCACCGCGGTGCAACCGGACGCCATACGGTTCGCTTTCGAGGTCCTTTCTCCGGGAACGGTGGCGGAGATGGCGGAGTTGGACATCACGATCATACCGATCAAAGTCCGTTGCCTCGATTGCCTTGCAGTGCACGTCCTGGAAGTCTATGAACCCTTCTGTCCGTCATGCAAGTCGGGTGCACTTCAGATCATCGAAGGTCGTGATGAGATGCGGATCGCCTCCATGGAGGTGGATGACGAGGCAAGCTAGCAGGGCGGTGCTGGGGAGCGCTGTGAACCGCAAACATCGGTCGTTCCGCCGAGTCGGTCGGATGTACCGGGTTGTCCGCAGTGTCCGGCCCGGAACTCGAGAGGAGTTTTCTTCAACTCGGGCTGAACAGGGAGGTTGGACATGAGACTCAAAGGAAAGAAGGCCGCTATCCTGGTAGAAGAAATGTACAATGACTTCGAATTCTGGATCCCCTACTACCGTCTGAAAGAGGAAGGCGTCGAAGTGGTCGTCGTTGGTTCCGGTTCCTCGTCCGTGTATAACAGCAAGTTCGGTATCCCGGCCAACGTGGACAAGAACGCCGCGGAGGTCTCGGCTGACGGCTTCGATGCGGTTGTCATCCCAGGCGGATACGCTCCCGACAAAATGAGAGTGCACGTGGAGATGGTCGGCTTGGTCAGAGACCTGTTCCAAAAGGGCAAGATCGTTGCCGCCATCTGCCACGCCGGCTGGATGCTCGTAAGCGCGGACATCGTGCGGGGAAAGAAGGCCACGTCCTACATAGCCATCAAGGACGACATGGTGAACGCGGGCGCCCTCTGGGAGGACTCTGAGCTGGTACGTGACGGGAACCTCATCACATCGAGGAAACCTGACGATCTCCCCGCCTTCTGCAGGACTCTCGTGCAGGCCATGGAAGAAGGCTGAGAGAAAGGCCGCGGAATTCCTGCCGGCAGCTCTCCCCTCGCGCGCGCTGCGTGATGAGAGAGAGGCCCGTTCCTCCCGGACTCCGGCTCGGATGATGAAAAGCGTAACGAAAAGAGGAAGGTTCGTCTTTCCCGACGGTGTGCGGTGGGCTGATGTTTCTTTTCATCCCGGAAGCGGCGTGATCCGGTCGGTCGAAGAGACCCACCCTGACCGCAACGAGGAGCGGCTTATCTTCCCTGGTTTTGTAGACCTGCACGTCCACGCCCGTGAGTACCCGCCGCCGCCCACCGACGGTTCAGCGGAGATGGAAGCATGGGAGGCGGCATGTCGGAAAGAGACCTTTTCCTCAGCCGGCGAGGCCGCGCTCAATGGAGGCGTCACGCTTTTCGGCGCGATGCCCAACGACCCTCGGCCGCCCCGTGACCGTCATTCGCACAGACTCAAGGAGATCCTGGCGGAGGAATCGAACTGCCCGGTAGTGACGTACGCGGCGGTGACACCTGAGCGATGCGAACCCTGGGGAGATTTCCCGTACAAGGTCTACCTCGATGCTCACCCGTCAGCGACGGCTTTTAGCCAATGGCGGCCCCTCGAAGAGACTCTTGCCCGGTTCAGGGGGCATCGGATCTTCTTCCACGCGGAGGACCCGGAGGTGCTGCGAGACGCGGGTCGCGGGCCGCGCTGGAAGACAAGACCGCCGGCCGCCGAGGTTCGAGCTGTCGAAAGAATACTTGAGCTGACTGCCAAGCTCGGCCTCTCGACCCACATTTGTCATGTTTCCACGAAGGCAGCGGTCGAGTTAATCGCACAGTTCAATGCACGCGGTTCTGAACGGGTTACCTGTGAAGTCACGCCACACCACCTCTTTTTCTGGGTGAATCGTGGAGCAATCGGTTCGGCCGTGGAGTACGACTTCCCTGACTGGCAGCTTCTAGAATGCAATCCACCGCTCAGATCCGAGGAAGACCGCGCCTACCTGGTCGACGCGCTGCAAGGGGGAAGGGTACATGTGCTGGCAACGGATCACGCTCCGCACACGATCGATGACAAGAAGGCCGGAGCCCCCGGAATGCCACACCTTGACACCCTCGGTCCCTTTGTGGGATGGCTCATGAAAGACTGCGGGTTCTCTCCGGTCAGGATCTCGGAGATACTTTCCGTTGCCCCTGCGGAGATCTTTTCCCGAGACATCGACGTGCCCCAAGGTGTAATCGAACCGGGGAGAGCGGCGTCCTTCACCGTCATCGATCCGACCTCGTCAACCAGCGTCGGAAAAGGAGAGATTCTCGGCAGGGGGCCTCTGAAAACCCGGTGCGGGTGGTCACCTTTCGCTGGTTTGACTCTACCCGCTCTGGTAAGGGCCACCGTGGTGCGGGGCCGGGAATACCGGTTCTGATGATCCGGGAGATCCGGACTTCGGAGACAGTTGTTCCGGTTCCCGAGGCTTGGGCCTTCGGGAACGAGGATGAGAACGTCGGGCGGCGCGAAGAAGGCCGCATCCACCAGTTCGGAGAAGAACGTCAATAGTTGGAGGCCGCCATGGATTTTCAGGGCAGGGACATCATCTCCATGACCGACTTGACCCGCGAAGACATCGACATGATTCTCTCCAAGGTGGACGAAGTCCGGGATCATCCAAGGAAGAGGGAGCTGTGCAAGGACAAGGTCTGCGCCATGATGTTCTTTGAGCCCTCCACAAGGACTCGCACGTCCTTCGAGGTTGCCATGCGCAATCTGGGTGGCGAAGTTGGCGGCTTCTACGATCCGAGAATCACCTCCGCGGCAAAAGAGGAGTCCCTCTGGGATACCGTCAAGATGCACGACGGGTACGGGTTTGATGTAATCGTCATTCGGCATCCGCTCAAAGGCGCCGCTCGACTGGCTGCAGAAGCTGCGGACATACCGGTTATCAACGCGGGCGACGGTCCGAACCAGCATCCCACCCAAACACTGCTCGATCTTTACTCCATTCAGAAGACTCAAGGCGGCCTCGAGAATTTTACCATCGCCATGGTGGGAGACCTCATGAACGGCCGGACGGTCCATTCGCTCACTGAAGCCCTGCTCAAATACTCCCGCTGCCGGATGATATTCATATCACCGCGCGACCTGGCCCTCCCCCGCGCAATAATTGACCAATGCAAGAAAGCCGAAGCGGAAAGAGACTTTGTCATCGAGGAGAGCAGCCGGATCGACGACTATATTGCCGAGGTCGACATCTTGTACATGACGAGAATTCAAATGGAGCGGATGGGTGAGCAGAAGGCCCTTGCAGAGAAGTTCCGCAGCATCTATCGGCTCGAAGCGTCTATGCTCAAGGGAGCCAAACCGACGATGAAAGTGATGCATCCCCTCCCCAGGGTGACCGAGATTGCCCAGGATGTGGATGGCACCTCCCATGCCTATTACTTTGAACAGGCCAGAAACGGGCTCTTCGTGAGAGAGACCCTGCTGGCCATGATCCTGGGAGCAGTGCGATGAAACAGAGACCCATCACAATCGCCAAGATCGACCGGGGAATTGTCATCGATCACATTCCCGCAGGCGAAGCGTTCCGGATCTCCCAGCTCCTGGGGCTCAACGCGCTCGCCCGGCAAACCGGTGACATCATTGCAATCGGTGTGAACTTCGAATCTGCGTCCATAGTGAGGAAAGACATCATCAAGGTGGAAAACCTCAGTCTTTCCAGGGACATGATCAATGTGGTAGCGCTCATCGCTCCCCTGGCAACGGTCTCCCGGATCGAAGACGGCGAGGTCATTGAGAAGCATAAAGTGGAGATTCCGACGGAAATCGGAGATCTCGTTGTCTGTCCGGACAGCTTCTGCGTCACCAATCACGAAGAAGTTCCGTGCAGGTTCAAGGTCATTGACACCGATCCCTTGACCCTCATGTGCCATTACTGCGAGACGGAATTCTTCGGCCCGCTCATCAAATACAAAGAAAGAACGTCGGTGTCACCGCTCGAACAGGCGTGGGACCGGGGCAACGTTCTTCGCCCATAACATAAATACTCTCAGGGTTTGCATCGGGATCCCGTGCACCGTCCGGAAATGAGCACGAGCTCACCGCGAAGTCGCCGGGGAAACCTGAGGTGCACGGAATGGAAGAGCATGCTGCACGATTGGTGCCGGCACCTGGGGTTGCAGCGTCATGACTCTCTGCTCACCCAACGTCCTCTGGTATTCTGACCGGAGGACCCAAGTTGATCGACCGTCACACCGATGACGGTGTGGTTCCAGTTTGCTCAGTAAGTGGGTATCTGAAGATGAGCCCGACGACAGAGTTCTGATCAGGCCTCATCCTCTGAGTGCGGCTTGATGGCGTGGTGGCGACTCTTCTTGTTCATGAGTTTCCCAAAAAACATTGGCGCCCTGCCCGGAAGGGACGAGGCGCCAACGTCGTTCGCAAAACGAAGAGCTGTGCCCTGAGACCGAGCTCCTGACGTCGGAACCCGGAGAGCCGATTAGTACATTCCGCCGGGAGGCATGCCGCCACCAGGCATAGCAGGCATGGCTTCCTTGTCCTTGGGCTTCTCCGCGACCATAACCTCCGTGGTCAGCATGAGACCGGCAACCGACGCAGCGTTCTGCAGGGCGAGACGGGTCACCTTAGCCGGATCGATAACGCCGGCTGCGAGAAGATCCCCATATTCTTCGGTCGCAGCATTGAATCCGAATGCCCCTTTGCCCTGTTTGACCTTGTCCGCCACGATTGAGCCGTCATGACCGGCATTGACCGCGATCTGTCGGATGGGCTCTTCAAGAGAGCGGAGCACGATCTTTGCCCCAGTCGCCTGGTCACCATCGAGGCCGAGCTTCTCAACAGCCTCCAGGCACCGCAGGTACGCCACGCCGCCACCAGCCACGATACCTTCCTCGACCGCGGCTCGGGTCGCATTGAGCGCGTCCTCGACACGGGCCTTCTTCTCCTTCATCTCGGTTTCGGTTGCAGCGCCAACATTGATGACTGCGACGCCACCCACGAGCTTGGCAAGTCTTTCCTGGAGCTTCTCACGATCATAATCGGAGGTGGTCTCATCGATCTGGGTGCGGATCTGACGCACACGGCCTTCGATGTTCTCTTTCGCGCCTGCTCCGTCGACGATCGTGGACGTGTCCTTGTCCACCGCGACTCGCTTACAGGTACCGAGATCATTCAGGCTGACGTTTTCGAGCTTGAGGCCGAGATCCTCTGAAATGACCTGCCCGCCGGTGAGGATGGCTATATCCTCGAGCATGGCCTTTCTTCGGTCACCGAAGCCCGGCGCCTTGACCGCGCAGCAGTTCAGCGTGCCCCGAAGCTTGTTCACGACCAAGGTGGCAAGGGCTTCGCCCTCCACATCCTCGGCCACGATCATGAGCGGCTTGCCCATTTTTGCGACCTGCTCGAGAAGAGGCAGCATGTCGCGCATGTTAGAGATCTTCTTCTCGTGGATCAGGATGTAGGGCTCGTCCAGCGATGCTTCCATACGCTCCGGGTCTGTCACGAAATAGGGCGACAGGTACCCGCGATCGAACTGCATTCCCTCGACCACGTCCAGAGAGGTCTCCATCGCTTTGGCTTCTTCAACGGTGATGACGCCCTCTTTGCCAACCTTCTCCATGGCTTCGGCGATGATGTTGCCTATGGTCGAGTCGTTGTTGGCTGAGATAGTCCCGACCTGGGCGATTTCGTTCTTGTCCTTGGTAGGAGTGGCAAGCTCTTTCAGCTTGCCTACGACAGCCTCCACCGCGGCATCGATGCCTCTCTTCAGATCGATGGGAGATGCGCCGGCTGCGACCATCTTGATCCCTTCACGGTAGATGGCCTGGGCTAGCACCGTCGCGGTGGTGGTCCCATCACCGGCTACGTCGGAGGTCTTGGAGGCAACCTCCTTGAGCATCTGCGCGCCGAGGTTCTCGAACTTATCCTCAAGCTCGATCTCCTTGGCCACGGTTACGCCGTCTTTGGTAACGTTGGGAGATCCCCAGGACTTCTCGAGGATGGCGTTGCGGCCTCTGGGTCCCAGCGTGGACTTCACAGCGTCGGCCATGACGTTCACACCTGTGAGGATCTTGTCCCGAGCCTGTTGTTCAAACTTGATTATTTTCGCGGCCATTTATACGGTCCTCCTTAAGATATTATTCGGTTTTTCCTAAACGATAAACCTGCTGAGGTTGAAGGAACAGATCACGATTCGACGAGTCCCAGCACGTCTTCTTCTCTCATGATGAGGTACTCGGTCCCCTCGATCTTGATCTCGGAGCCGGAATACTTGCCGAACAGGATGGTATCTCCTGCCTTCACCTCCAAGGGGAGGACCTTACCGTCCTCGGTACGTTTGCCGGATCCCACCGCGATCACTTTGCCCTGTTGGGGCTTCTCTCTTGCGGTATCCGGAAGGATGATGCCACCCGGCGACGTGTCTTCCGATTCGACCCTCTCCACCAGTATGCGGTCATGTAGAGGACGAAATTTCATCTTTTCTACCTCCTGGAATGTGTCTTATGCTGAGCGCGCAGATAGTGCTAGCACTCTCATTAGGTGAGTGCCAATGTCTGGAGCAAATGTCAAGTCCTTGAAGCAAAAAAAGGTTTTCACCCAAAGACTTTTTTCCTATTCTTTCGATAAGAGACTTCTCATTGGGGAGAAAAGAGATGATCGCCGGAGTGTCGTGCCCCGAATGCGGGCACCTGGTGTACCGCTACCGCAATCCCATCCCCACGGTCGACATCATCATAGAGATCGGCACCGGTGTGATTCTCATCAAGCGCAGGAATCCTCCTCACGGATGGGCCATTCCCGGCGGATTCATCGACTACGGCGAGAGCGCGGAAGAGGCCGCCGTCAGGGAAGCCGCGGAGGAAACCTCCCTCGACGTCACAGAGTTGTGCCAATTCAGAGTCTATTCCGCTCCGGACAGGGATCCGAGACATCACACGCTGACAGTCGTCTTCACCGCCCGGGCCGAGGGCGTTCCACGGGCCGCGGATGACGCCCTGGAGATCGGAGTCTTTCAGCGGGAGAGCCTCCCGTCCCCCATGGCCTTTGACCACGAAAAGATACTTCGGGACTACTTCCTGTCTCGCGACGGTTCCTGAGTAGGCACGTGACTCGAGATAGCCGTTGCCATATGTCAGGGCCAAGCCAACAGCCACCCGTTTATCCGGGAGAGAACGCCGCCCCTGACGGTTGCATCGGCCCCGCACGCGCGCTATTCTCTGGAAAGAGGAATTTCTCATGATCGGTATATCGAAACTCTACTGCGGTGCAGTCGAGGCGTCGGATCCTCTCCGTTACGGACGCCGTTCGGAGGATCTCCCATCCCACCTGCTCCAGTTCTCCCGTGACAAGAAGCCTGTGGTCGTCTGGAACGTGACTCGCCGGTGCAACCTCAAGTGCGTGCACTGCTACTCGGGCTCTGAGGACCGTGATTACGAGGATGAGCTGTCCTTTGAGGAGGGCAAGGCCCTTATTGACGATCTGGCCGAGTTCGGTTCCCCGGTAATCCTCTTTTCGGGGGGGGAGCCGCTTGTCAGGCGCGATATTCTCGACCTGATCAGGTACGCCGCAGAAAAAGGAAGGCGTGCGGTCCTGTCGACCAACGGAACGCTGATCACCGAAGCCCTCGCCGGCCGACTCAAGGAGCTGGGACTGTCGTACGTGGGCATCAGCCTTGACGGGCTTGAGGCGGTCCATGATTCGTTTCGGGGAGTCCAGGGCACGTTCGTTCGAGTTATGAGGGCCATTGGGTACTGCAAAGCAGCCGGCTTGAAGGTCGGCCTGAGGTTCACGATCAACAAGCGCAATTATCAGGAGATCGACGGGGTCTTTGACCTCGTGGAGAAGGAGGATATCCCCCGGATTTGCTTTTATCATCTTGTCTATGCAGGCCGCGGCACGCAGCTGGTCGACGAAGATCTGAGTCACGAGCAAACCCGCGATGTGGTGGACTTGATTCTTAACCGCACAAAGAGGCTCCACGACAACGGAATGCCTGTGGAGGTGCTCACGGTGGACAATCACGCGGACGGGCCCTATACCTATCTCCGTCTGAAGCGGGAAGACCCCTCTCGTGCCGGACAAGTGCTTGAACTGCTCAAAATGAACGAGGGCAACAATTCGGGTCGTGGCATCGGATGCGTCTCCTGGGACGGCTCGGTCCATGCCGATCAGTTCTGGAGGCACCACTCCTTCGGAAATGTCCGCGAGATGCCCTTTAGCGAGATATGGACGAACCCCGACGACGAATTGCTCTCAAAACTCAAAGAAAAGAAGAAGCACGTTAAAGGTCGCTGTTCACGTTGCCGGTGGCTGGACATCTGCGGTGGGAATTTCCGAGTTCGGGCCGAGGCGGTGCACGGTGACGTCTGGGGCCCCGATCCCGCCTGCTATCTGAGCGACGAGGAGGCAGGAGTCTAGACGGCACCTCCCTTTCCCGGCGCTTCCGGACCATACCGAAGAATCTTCCGGGAGCGGAAGGAGCCCGAATTCCGGGCGCAGTGCCGGAGCGGCCACTTTTCCTGGAGTTTCCCTCACAATTTAGGCCGAAAGAAACGAGAGCTGGTGGGATGGCCCTGTTGGTCTGTTGTTTGGTGGATTGAATCGTGCGCTGCCTTGCCGAGAATCTCTTTGATCTCGTCTGCGAGGGCAAAGTTCCGAAAGTTGGGGAGGCCAAAAATCCGCTGGGCCAATCGCAGAATCTTTCTGAGCTTCCCCCCAACCAGATCACAGTCCCCGAGCTGGGGAATGATGAAATGAAACAGAAACTCTTCGGTGGCGAACCCGTCTTACGGCCGGCGATCTCCACCCGGGGCAATGACGAAAATTCTTTGGCCTGAGGTAACCTGGTAAACCCTCCTCATGGCATCCAACAGCTCGTGATTCTCAAATCCTCCGCTTCCTGCGAATAGAGCCTGGTGACCAGCCGAACAACCTCCGAAGAGCCGTTCTCGGCCCCACCAGCGTACCTACCCAGTATCCGAGACCACACTCCTTGTCGCTGGCGT
This sequence comes from uncultured Syntrophaceae bacterium, assembly GCA_964497585.1. Classification (GTDB taxonomy): domain Bacteria; phylum Desulfobacterota; class Desulfomonilia; order Desulfomonilales; family Desulfomonilaceae; genus CAZCDS01. The sequence continues at coordinate 174,537 of CAZCDS010000005.1, read as the reverse complement.
GGCAGACTGCCGCGAGATACTTCATCTTCTTGGCATGCTTCTTCCTGATATCCGTCGGACCAACGATCAATAGCATATCCTGATCAACGCGAGCTGCTCCCCGCGCCTCCACAGCGGTCCGATCTCCTCAGCCAACCCTCACCGGCCCAGATTTCGAGAAAGACGATCAGTCCTCTGCTTCAGAGACGTTCCCGCGACCAGAGAACGGGCGATCCCCCTCAGTCGCGCAGACCCCGAGCCTGTAGACGGTACATATTTATTCCACAAACCTCGTCAACACTTGGGCCATGCCCGTGCAGAGATTGCCCGAAAAACGATGAATCTGCATTCGTAATTTCATTCAGATTTCGTGTACTACGAGCGTGGACCGCCTTGATAGGACTCACGAATCTCTTCCTCTTATGAGCAATCCCACCTTGAGAGGTACCATCTGCTTTGCCAAGAAGTCTCCCCCACTTTTACTTCTTATGAGTAGTAACGACCGAAAATCACGCACCAAAAGACCTTTCGCCGCCGTTAGCTTTGGAGACTGTCCTGCTTTATTCCGAAGCGTGTAATGCTTCAGTTCGACTGAGTGAAGCTTTTTCTGCAATGTCACGGCAAGGAGTGGCTCCAAGGTTGCCGGCTCTCCTTAACCACTCTCCCGATTGTCTGAATTCCCGTACCGAGTAGCCGCGGGACCAAATAGAGCGACCTGCCCGCATAACGGTTGACGGAATCTCTCAACCGTGGCTATGCTGTGGCCCTGGCAACGGAATCGGAGAGATGATCGACCTGCACGTTCACACTGCTGCATCCGATGGGACCGTCTCGCCCGCCGGCGTCGTCCGCCTCGCCGCGGACCGAGGAATAACTGCTGTGGCCGTGACCGACCACGATACGGTTGCGGGTCTGGGCGAGGCCATGGAAGAAAGTACCCGATCCCACGTGGAAATCGTACCGGGCGTGGAGATCAGTGCCGAGTGGGACAAAGGGATACTCCACATATTGGGCTTCTTTGTCGACCGGACGGACCCTGATCTGCTCCAGACACTCGACTATCTTAAGCGAGGGCGCGAAGAACGGACCGTAAGGATTCTCTCGAAATTGGCACGGTTGGGCATCGAGATCAGGCGGGAGGAGGTGGCCGCGGAATCGGGGTGCGGCGTACCGGGGAGGCCCCACATAGCCCGCGTCATGGTCAAGATGGGCTTCGTGGCCGAAATGCAGGAGGCCTTTGACCGGTACCTCAGGCGTGGGGCTCCCGCATATGCGAAGAAGCCCAAGCTCGACCCGGTTGAGGCGCTCAGGACGATAACCCGTGCCGGAGGTCTGCCCGTGATGGCACACCCCTACTCGGTGCTCTCGGGAGATTCGGAAGGGCTTGGAGAGGTCGTGAAGCGCCTGAAGGAGCACGGTCTTCAGGGCCTTGAAGCCTACTACCCGGAGCATACGCCGGCCCAGACGCAGACCTACCTAGAACTCGCAGACAGGTACCATCTCGTGGCCACGGGGGGCACGGATTTCCACGGCGCAAACAAGCCCGGCATCCAACTCGGACTTATCCCGGAGCAAGGGCCCCTGCCCTATCGGCTTCTCGTGAATCTCAAGAGGAGGAGGGTCGCGTTGACATCCTCTAAGAAATCTGATGCCGAGTCCTCGGAAGCAGACTCCGAAAGGGCGTCTTGATTTCAATGTGACATGAGGCTCTCCGCATAATGAAGACGAGCAAAGTTGCAGTGCTCGGACTCGACGGCGTCCCCTTCGGCCTTCTGGAGGAGTTCCTCGAATCCGGCCTTATGCCGCGCCTCGCGGAAAGGACGAGCGGTGGATCCTTGAGCAAGATGGCAAGCACGGTTCCGCCCATCTCTTCCGTGGCGTGGTCTTCCTTCATGACCGGTCAGGGGCCCGGCAGGCACGGGATCTTCGGCTTCACCGATCTCGTTCCGGGCGAGAAAACCGTGAGGCTGCCCTCCTTTGACGACATCCAATGCCCGACAATATGGCAAGAAATCCCTTCAGAACGAGCGATCGTGGTTAATGTTCCTTTCACCTACCCGGCCCGACCGCTCAACGGCACACTCATATCGGGGTTCGTGGCTCCTCTCCTCGATCGGGGGGCCTATCCGACGTCTCTGATCCCATGGCTGAAATCGATCCGGTATCGATTCGACGTCGACGCGGTGCGAGGAAGGACAGACCGACGAGACTTGATGGGAGACCTCTTCTGGACGCTCAACGTACACGTTGAAGCCATGCTGACCCTTCTGGAAACCCAACCCTGGGATCTCTTTGTCGGCGTCGTTACTGGAACGGATAGGCTCCATCATTTCTTCTACGATGCCGCGTTCGATGAAAGTCATCCTTTCCACAGAGATTTCCTTGCCTACTACCGGCGGGTGGACACCCTGATGGGGGAGCTGTTCGCCAGGTTGGGCGCGGGAACGCGACTCCTTGTTGTCTCGGACCACGGCTTCACCCGATTGAAGACGCAGGTGTATGTGAACAGCATTCTCCATCGTCTGGGGTACCTCAGGTTCACCACTTCAGCTCCTGAACGGATCGAGCACGTCTCTCCGGACTCGGAAGCGTTCGCACTGGATCCTGGCAGGATCTATCTCAACTCTCAGTCCCGGTTCAGGACGGGTATTCTAGGTCCCGCTGCCGAAGAGGAGGTGCTGTCTCGACTCAAGCGAGACCTCGAAGGGTTGTGCGTGGGCGATCTCGGAGGCCCCGTGCCGGCCGATCTTGATTCAGCGGAGACACGGCTCTTCGACCAGGTGTTGACCCGCGCCGAGGCGTACGGCCTGGACTGTTTGCCCACCGCACCGGATCTTGTGCTGATCCCGCAGGAGGGATATGATCTGAAGGCTGCCTTTGATGTCCACGTGCCGTTCATGTTGGACATCTTCACGGGAACGCACACGCACGATGATGCGTTCCTCCTCACCGATGATCCTTCGATCGGCGCGAACCTTGCCGATCCAAAGATCAGTGACGTTGCCGCGTGCATCAAGGAGTGCCTCGCGTGACGGCAAAGGCATTCTCCCTTCGGAAAGGAAGTCCGTGATCAACGTGGTCCTCGTCAATCCCGAGATTCCCCCAAATACGGGCAACATTGGCAGGCTTTGCGTGGCCGTGGGGGCGACACTCCACCTGGTCAAACCGCTCGGATTTCGCATCGACGACCGATCCCTGAAGCGCGCAGGACTGGACTACTGGGAGAAACTTCACCTCGTAGTCTGGGAGAATCTTGAGTCCTACCTCGCGTCGGTAAGCCCCGACCACATTGTTCTTACGAGCAGTAACAGAGGCCACAACTGGTACAGAGTGGAGTTCGCACGCGAAGACCACATACTCTTCGGTGCTGAAACCTCCGGCCTTCCCGAGGTTCTATACGGACGATTTCCCCAAAGGATTGCCCGGATCCCGATCGATAAGACGAAGGTCCGGAGCCTCAACCTTTCCACATCAGCAGGGATTATCCTATACGAGGCTCTGAGACAGACCGGTGACCTGCCGGGAATAAAGCGAGTCAGTCCTAGAGCCCGAAGCGGCAAAGATGGACAGAGATATGAAGAGCGATGAATGCTTCTGGAATGGACGGTCCCTTCTTGTTCCCTCGCCGGTGGCCGCGGGTGACACGATCGGAGTCGTAGCCACCTCAGGCCCCACAAAGCCTGAGCTTCTCGAGCAGGGTCTCCTGTTCCTCAAATCGAAGGGCTTCCGGGTTGTGCAGGGCTGTCATGTTGGCGAGCGCAACGGAGCCTACCTCGCAGGCACGGATGAGCAGCGTTGTACTGATTTGAACGCCATGCTGGGAGACCCCGAAATCCGGGCGGTCCTTTTTGCCAGGGGAGGCTACGGCGTGATGCGCCTCCTGGATCAGGTGGACACGGAAGGTGTTTGTCAAGACCCCAAGCTGCTCCTGGGCATGAGTGATCTGACAGCATTGCAGCTTTCGCTCTTTGGTCGCGTTGGGCTGGCCTCCTGGTCCGGACCGATGGTAGCGGGCCAAGTCGGCGAGGGGCTCGATGAGCTTTCCGAGGAAATGCTCCTCAAGGCACTCACCCTCCCCGTCCGAGGAAGGGAGCTGCTGCCAGACCCGATGGACGGGCTTCGCGTTCCAAGGTCCGGAGTAGCCCGCGGGGTTCTCCTCGGAGGGTGCCTCTCCCTGATCACCTCGATCGTGGGCACTCCCCATTTTCCTGACGTTACCAACGGGATACTCATTGTCGAGGACGTCCACGAACCACTGTACCGAGTCGATAGGATGCTCACCCAATTGAAGCTGGCCGGGGTCTTCCGAAAGGTCTCCGGGATTGTCGTGGGACATGTGCGCGGCCTCGAGGACCGGGACCTGCTCGCTGAGACTGAACAGCGCCTCCTGGAGCTGACTTGGGATCACCCCGTTCCGATCCTGTCAGGATTCCCGTACGGCCATGTGTTGCCCAACGTAACCGTCCCACTGGGAGTCCCCGTGAGGCTTGATACGGACATTCCGTCTCTGACCGTGGATATGTAATCTTCCGAGTCAAGGATGGCGAGGGTTCCGTTCGGTCGCCGCAGCCTCTAGCCGGGCTGCTCTACAAACGCTTCGATCTTGGTAGTGGGCTGCTCCCCGGAGTAGCATCGCAGGTCATTGCGGTCCCCGGTCTCCTCGGCCCTGTGCAATGTTCGACAATGGCCTCTCAGGAGCTCCTTCATACGGGAAACGGCAGCGACGGGCTTTCGAGAGGTCTTTCTTTCTCCGTGCAGTGTTCCTCTCCTTCTGGGATCGGACCTGAGAGGCGCTCGCAACTCTGCCGGACCGGACATGCTGATCCCAACGAGTCGCTGCAAGAGCACTCGTAGGGTCCACTCACACTTGGCCGACCGTGTCAGATCGTTTGAATGGCATCGTCAAAATGGGTAAGCCTCTCCAAGCCCTTTTCGGCAACAACGAAGGTGTTCTCAATCCCGGCCAGCCCTTGACCGGGAAAGATGAATTTCGGTTCAAGAGCGAGAACCATTCCCTGTTCCAAGACGTGAGGAGAATTCCTGCCAACGACCGGCCATTCATCGATTTCGAGGCCGAGTCCGTGACCAAGGAACTGAACGGGGGATCCGGAGCCCATGAAATGGTCCGCGAGCCCGGCATCCCTGGCAATGCGGAGGGCAGTGAAGTATAACTCCTCGACGGGAGTACCCGGAACACCTCTGCACACGGCGGCCTCCTGGATCGCGAGAGCCGTGTCATGAGCTTGGTGAAATCTTTCGTCAAGCTGCCCCAGAGAGAATATCCTCGCCTGGTCGACCATGTAGCCCTCATGGATTCCCACGTAGTCGATCATTACCGGCTCGTTTCTGGCTATAGTCTTGAGACCGGCGCTCTGAGGGAAAGAGGCATGGGGTCCGGCGCCGCCCGTAGGCCCCAGCGCACTGCCGGCGACAGCGAGATTTGAGCCGGACATGAGGTGACCGTAGAAAACCTCCTGATTAAAACTCCTTACCCGGACGTACCCCTGGTGCCCACATTCCCGGTAAAAGGCTTCGAGCCGACCAGCGAATGCGATCTCTGTCATCCCAGGCTTCAGGATCTTCGCCACCTGTTCGAACATGCGATCGTTCAGGTTCGCCGCTTCATTAATTCTTTCGAGCTCGTACCGTGATTTGACCATCCTCAAACGCCGGATTAGCGGCGAGACGTCCTGGATGTCGCTTTCGGGAAGAAGGGTTCGATAGGCCGTGTAATTGTTCACAGGAAGCACGTCCAGTTCCATTCCAATGGCGAGCCCGTCTGGGCTTGCATGCGAGGAAACCATGTCCGCGATCATGGCAAGCTTCGTGACCGCCACAATATTCTCAAGAGGCGATTCGTCGCACGCCCTTCCGTAGCTCTTCCTGACCATGAGGACGGGATCACCATCCACCGGTACGAAGAGGTGGGCATCCTGAGCGGTGCCGGCATAATAGATCAAGTCTGCCGTTTGTACGATGAGCGCGCCATACAAACCCTCTCGCGACATGCCATGCTTCAATCGGTCGATGCGCTGGTCGATTTCCTGCTTGGGAGCTGATGATCGGATCGGTGATATTCCGGGTGAGATCGCTCCTGCGTCGATGTGTTCGCTGCGGCGTGTCATCTGCTCGCTCGTTGGTACCGATCAGAGGATCATTTTCGAGATGATCTCCTTCATGATCTCGCTCGTGCCGCCTCCGATGGACAGAATGCGGCTGTCACGATAGAGCCGTTCCACGACGTACTCCCGCATGTACCCGTATCCGCCGTGAATCTGGACCGCAGCGTGGCAGACCTTGTCGCAGATATCCGCGGAGAAGATCTTGGCCATGGAGATCTCCTTGACCATGTTCTCCCCGGCCTGAATCTTGGCTGCCACGCGATAGGTGAATTCTCGGCTGACCTCCACGAGGGTGGCCATATCCACGAGCTTGTGGCGGGTGACCTGGAACCCGACAATGGGTCTACCGAAAGCCTCTCGCTCCTTGGCGTATTTGATCGATAAGTCCAGAGCCAACTGCGCGGTAGCATTGGCCATGAGCGCCAGGTAGAGCCGCTCCTTCTGGAAATTGTGCATAATGCCGTAGAAGCCCGCACCTTCCTCGCCGAGAAGGTTCTCGACAGGGACCCGGACATCCTCGAGGATCAACTCCCCGGTGTCGGATGCCCACCAGCCCATCTTCCTGAGCTTCCGGGAAACGGAAAATCCGGGAGTATCCGTCTCAACGACGAGAAGACTGACTCCCCTGTGGCCCGGCACGCCCGTGCGGACGGCGACGGTTACCTGGTCCGCGCGACTCCCTGACGTGATCATTGTCTTGGAGCCGTTGACCACATAGGAGTCTCCGTCCCGAACAGCGCGGGTTCTGATGTTCGCGACGTCCGATCCACCGCCGGGTTCGGTTATGCCGAGAGCGGCGATTCTTTCGCCGCTCAGTACTGGAGGGATGAAGCGCTCTTTCTGCTTCCGGTTGCCCAGGGCTATAATTGGCGGCAACGCGATGTTGTGTGACATCAAGCCGGCCGCCAGGCCTCCTGAGCTACATTTGAGCAGCTCTTCGGTAACCACAATCTCGTGGAAGATGTCGCTGTCGAAGCCGCTCCATTCTTCCGGGTACGCCACACCCAGGATGCCGACCTCCGCTGCCTTGCGGTAGAGTTCGCGGGGGAACTCACCCGCCTCTTCCCACTCGTCGATGAACGGAGATATCTCTCGCTCCACAAAGCGGGCTACGGTCCGCCTGAGTATATTGTGTGACTCACCGAAGTAGTCCGTGCTACTGATCATGCCCCATCCCTCCAGCCTGTGGGGGATGGGCTACGACTGCAAGGGGAACATGCTCGGGATTCGCTGTGCCATCATGATGTCGCCGGTTGCCTTGAGTTTACCACTCATGAACGCGCTCATCCCGTCGAGCTGACCGTTGCACATGGCGATCCAGTCGACGTCTGCCATGGTGAGGCTCACCGTGGGGGAATCGCTGACGCCTTCGGCAACCTGGCAGGCGCCGTCCTTGACTGTTACGTGCCAGTCACCCGCCTCGCCGCCCGTGATATGGAACTGGAAGACTGCGTTCACACCTGAGGCAGCGCTCGCGTTGAATACCTTGGGCATCGTCTCGAATACTTCCTTGACTGACTCCAATGCCATTTTCTTTTCCTCTCTCGTAGTCTTGCCGGAGATGAACTCTTCCGGATTGGGCGGAGGAATGACTTCGGCCTCTCCCGTAGCCACGGTCTCTCCCCGCTGGTTGACCCAGGTCAGCTTCAGCTTTACTCGCCTCTTCTCCTCGATCTTCTCGACGACCTCCGCGGACGCGGTAATCGTGTCACCAAAGAAGGTGGGCGCTTTGAATCGAGTCCTTATCTCAACCGCTATGGTCCCCAGTCCCGGCAGCTTCATGCCGAGGACCGGGGCGATCAGGCACTGCGGGAGTCCGCCGTGTGCAATGCGCGTCCCGAAGGGCGTCAGCTTGGCGAATTCCTCGTTGACATGCATGGGATTGAAGTCCCCACTGATCCCCGCGAAGAGATACACGTCCGTCTCGGTAATGGTCTTGGTGAAGGAGTCCTTCATCCCCACTTCGAGCTTATCGTAACTCAGTCCGAATTGAAAATCCATCTCAACGGGCCTCCCGCTCCTTACCTGTTGACGAGTCCGAGGCGTTCCCTGCATTCCTCCACGGACGCGACCGCTCTGCCCTGATCACGAACCATGCGAGCGGCTTTTTTTACGAGATCCCCGTTTGATGCGGCCATCTTGCCCGGACTGAGGTAGAAGTTGTCTTCAAGCCCTACCCTGATGTTGCCTCCCAGAGAGATCGCCCCGGCAAGGAGGCGCCATTGGTCAAGGCTGATACCGATGACCTCCCAATCGCTCCGCGGGGGCAGCATCTCAACCATCTTGACGAGGTTCGGAATGGTCGGCGGTATCCCGCCCACCACGCCCATGATGAGGCTGTACTGATATGGCGGCTCGAGCAGTCCCATATCGATCAGCGGATAGGAATTTCCCACGTGCCCAAGGTCGAAGCACTCCATCTCGGGTTTCGTCCGAACCTCGTTCATCGCCTTCACGATCTGTACAATCTCGGTGAACGGATTGGGAAAGACGAACTCGAAGACAAAGCTCTTCTTCTTCGGGTTGTACTTCGCGTAATTCATGGAACCCATGTTCAACGCGCCGATGGCCGGCTTGATAGCCTTGATGTGAGCCGTTTTCTGCTCGGTGGTGATGTTGATGGCGCCGGTGGAAAAGTTGATAATGATTGGACACGCGTCGGTAATCGCGGCGGAGATGTCGCGGTAGTCGGCGACCTCGTAGCTGGGGAGGCCTTCCCGGGTGCGAGCGTGGACATGAACCACGGCCGCACCTGCCTCGTACGCGGCCTTTGCCTGCTCAGCGTATTCCTCGGGAGTGTATGGAATGGCGGGACATTGGTTCCGGTTCGCCACGACTCCCGAGAGTGCGCAGGTGATCATGCAGGGTCGTTCGAAATCCTGGTTATCTCTGATCCACAAGGAAGACATCCTTTCCACAACCTCCTTAACACCAGCCTGATTCTCGGAGGGCCACAAGCGGAGTCTTGGTTCCTATCCCGATCCGCAATCTCCCTCACCGCCCCTTCCACTCGGGTCGTCTCTTCTGCATGAAGGCCATGAGTCCTTCTTTGGCGTCCTCGGTCGAGACGACTTCTGCAAGCTTCTCGCAAAGGTAATCCAATGCCTCGTTGAGCGTACGATCCTCGGCCGCGGCGAGCGCCTGCCTCCCGATCTTGATGGCAAGGGGCGCCTTGCCCGCTATCGTGTTCAAGGTCTCCTGCACGAGTCCGTCAAGCTCTTCCCGCGGGACGGCCTTTGTAATGAGTCCCATGTCTTCTGCGTCCGACGCCGTCAGCATCCGGGCGGTGTAGATCATCTCGAGCGCCTTCTTGCGGGTGGCGTTCCGAAAAATCAACGCGCCGATCATCATGGGGAAGAGGCCCACATTGACTTCCGGCGTGCCGAATTTCACCCCTTCACGTGCGTAAACGATGTCTGAGGAGAGCATGAATCCCATTCCGCCTGCCATGCAGTGCCCGTTCACGCGAGCGACGATCGGCTTGGAGAAAGCCGCCATTCTCTTGAGCAATCCCGCGTATTTTCGCGCGCCGGCCGCGGTCTCTTCCCCTTCGAAGCTTGTCGCCAGGTCGGCTCCGGAGCAGAACGCCTTCTCACCCGTCGCGGTCAAACAGACCACCCTGATAGCGTCGTCGGCTTCCACGCGGTCGAGATACTCGTGGAAGAGATCAATCATCTCGAGGCTCAACGCGTTGCGACGGACTTCCCTGTTGATAGTGAGCCAGGCCACTGCGTCCTTGACTTCGTACAGGAGTTCCGGTTCACTCATCCGCTTCTTCCTCCGGCTGTTTCTCAATATCCACGAGGATTTCGCCCGGACTTACCGCTGATCCCTCTTCCGTGTTCACCGCGGTGACCACTCCGTCGTAGGGCGCGGACAGGGTGATCTCCATTTTCATGGCAGAGACCACCACGAGAGGCGTGCCTCTCGTGACACTCTGCCCGACCTCGGCGAGGATCCGTACCACGGTTGCCGGCGTGGGCGGGGTAACGGCGGACGGGGCTGCGCCGCCCGGTCCACGGGACCGCCGTCGTACAATCTGGTCCGCGTCCTGCGCGAGACGTGCCCGCCCGTCGGCCCAGACCCAAGTCCCATCCTGAGTCGCAGCCACATAGACGTTCATGGGTCGACCGTTGACGCGAAGATGGAGGTGAGACGGTGAAACAGTCGCCGCAGCAACATCCATAGTCTTCTCACCGACCTTGACGGGGCTCGCTTGCAAGCTGTCGAGGTCACTCGCTTCCACTACATGGATGTCCTCGCCGACCTTTACTCTGTATTCCATGGGGATGACTCCGGCTCCGAATCTATGTTGCGGCGAGCCGTTTCCGCCTCCTATTATTTCATCAGTTGCCAGCTCCCAAGGGTCTGCCAAGGAGAGGGCAAGTCGCTGCGCTCAGAAAGGTTTCCCGGGGCACTCACCTGGCGTATGCCGAGCATCTCGCTCGCAGTGAAGGCAAGCGCGGCTGTCACATCGCCTCCGGTATCCGGCCGCCACTGGGAAAAATTATCCTCGATGAAGTGGGTATGTATTTCTCCCGAGCGAAAAGCCTCAGACGAGACAACATCGATGAGGAACTCAATGGGTGTCTTAACCCCCAGCACCACGCTCTCCTTCAACCCCCGTACCATTCGATCGCAGGCAGAGGGCCTATCTTCAGCCCAGACGATGAGTTTGGCCAGTATGGGATCGTAGTGAACCGGCACTTCAAAGCCGGAGTATAATCCGTGGTCGTACCGTACGCCCGGACCCTCCGCGGAACGGAAATAGAGTATCTGTCCGGGAGACGGCATGAAGTCGGCCTCGGCATCCTCCGCGTAGATTCGGCACTCGATCGCGTGTCCTTTACGCGAAATTTCCTCCTGCGTGAACGGCAGAGGCTCGCCCGCGGCAATCTCCAACTGCCTGCGTACGAGGTCCAGTCCCGTAGTCATCTCGGTTACGGGATGCTCCACCTGCAGGCGAGCGTTGACCTCGAGGAAATAGAACTCACCATTCCGATCGAGCAGGAACTCAACCGTGCCCGCATTGACGTACCCCGAGGCCCGGGCCGCGACGAGTGCGGCCTCGCCCATACGGGCCCGAAGATCCTCGGTGAGTGCAGGGGAAGGAGTCTCCTCAATGATCTTCTGGTGTCGTCGCTGGACGGAGCACTCTCGCTCAAAGAGGTGCACCACATTACCATGAGTGTCGGCAAGTATTTGGAATTCCACGTGACGCGGCTTCTCGAGATACTTCTCCAGGTAGATCGATCCATCACCGAATGCCCCAAGCGCCTCGCTCGCTGCAAGGGAAGCCGCTTCGCCAATTTGCTCAGGGGATTCCACGATCCGCATCCCCTTGCCGCCGCCCCCCGCGGAAGCCTTGATCAATACCGGATAACCCATCTCCTTGGCGGCCTCGGCCAACTTGTCGGGATCGGCTTCGGACGCAGTCATACCAGGGATGATCGGGACGTTGCACTCAGCCATGATTCTGCGAGCTTCGGTTTTGTCTCCAACTCGCGCCAGGACGTCTCCAGGCGGACCGATAAAGACGAGCCCCTCTTCTGCCACGCGATTCGCGAAGGTGGAATTCTCCGCCAGGAATCCGTATCCGGGGTGTATCGCCTCCGCGCCGGACTCTCTTGCGGCCTGGATAATCTTGTCGATATTCAGGTAGCTCGACAGCGGATCGGATTCTCCCAGCAGAAAGGCTTCGTTTGCGTTGAGCACGTGCAAGGCCCTGCGGTCCGCTTCCGAGTACACCGCGACGGTCTTGACACCCATCTCTGCTGCGGTCCGCATGATCCTGACCGCGATCTCACCACGATTTGCAACAAGTATTTTCTTGAACATCAACCCGGCCCCTACATTCGAAAAACGCCGTGGCCTTGATCGCGCTCGTCAAGCCGAGAATTGAGGGATACGGAAACGGCCAACCCCAGTACGTCCCGTGTCCGCGCGGGATCGAGGATCCCATCATCCCAGAGATTCGCCGTGCTGTAGTACGCGTTCCCCTCTTTCAGCGCAGAATGAATGATCGGCTGCCGAATCTGCTCAGCCATCTCTTCCGGCATCGGGGGATTACCTTCCCGGACCAACTGGTCATTTTTGACCGTCACGAGGACATCCGCGGCCTGCTCTCCTCCCATCACGCCAATCTGAGCGTTGGGCCACATCCAGAGGAACCGGGGCCCATAAGCCCTGCCGCACATACCGTAATTACCCGCGCCAAAGGAAGCTCCCACGATCACCGTGAACTTCGGAACCGTGGCAGTGGCCACCGCATGAACCATCTTGTGGCCGTCCTTGGTAATTCCGCCCCGCTCATACTCAGCGCCGACAATGTAGCCCGGGATGTTTTGCAGAAAGATCAGCGGAATGCCTTGTCGATCGCACAGGGAGATGAACTGGGTCGCTTTGAGAGAACTCTCCGAGAAGAGCACCCCGTTGTTCCCGAGGATCCCCACCTGGTAGCCGTGTATAAACGCCCATCCGCAGACGAGGGTCGGACCGTAAAGTGCTTTGAATTCAAGAAATTCCGATCCGTCGACCATTCTCGCGATCACTTCCCGCACGTCGTACGGAGTCGAGATGGACCTCGGGACGATTCCCCAGATTTCCTGTGGATCATAGATCGGGTCCTTGGGCGCCCGCCTCGGAATGTAGCTCTTCTCCTCCTGGGGAAGCATTTCAACGATGTCTCGGACGATCTCCATGGCGTGGGCATCGTCTTCCGCAAAGTAGTCCGAGACCCCCGATTCCCTGCAATGGATATCCGCTCCGCCGAGGTCTTCTGCACTCACATCTTCGCCCGTTGCAGCCTTAACCAGAGGAGGACCGCCAAGGAAGATCGCTCCAGTGCCCTTCACATGAACCACGTGGTCGGACATCGCGGGAACGTACGCGCCGCCCGCGGTGCAGAGGCCGAGGACCGCAGTGATCTGCGGAATATTCATCTTCGACATGATCGCCTGGTTGTAGAAGGTTCTGCCGCCGTCGTCGATGTCCGGGAAGATCTCCGCCTGCAAAGGAAGGTAAGCGCCCCCCGAATCGACGAGCATGATGAGCGGCAACCGGTTCTCCATGGCAATGGTCTGAATGCGAAGGGTCTTCTTGACGCCCAGGGGGTAGATGGTTCCGCCCTTGATCATGGGGTCGTTCCCGCTCACAATGACCTCTCGGCCGTGAATCAGACCGATACCCGCCCGTGCGCCCGCTGCATGGACCTTGCCGTCGTACATTCCCCTCGCCGCAAGGGGAGCGATTTCCAGCCAGGGAGTATACCGGTCGAGGAGCTTGTCCAACCGCTCTTGAATCGTCAACTTGCCGAGTTGCGCATTGCGTTTTCGCGCCTTGTCAGACCGATCCTCGCGTGCCTTGCGCAGCTCTTCCTTGAGTTCGGCGACCATCTCGGCCATGGCTTCGTAGTTGGCCTTGAACTCATCGCTTGCGGTATCAATTCTGCTGTCGATGACTTCCATGGATCACACCTGATACTGTCTCAAGAGATCGTCTGCTATGGACATGCGGGCGACCTCGGAAGTAGTTCCCGCTATCGCGGCGAATTTCGACTCACGGTACGCCCGTTCTGCGGGATTGCCCGAGATGTAGCCCCGGCCGGCCATTATCTGCATGGCAAGGGCAGCCACACGCTCCGAAGACTCAGCGCTGAAAACCTTCGCGCAATGAAGCACAGTCGCGGCCTCGCTGTCCTGCACCGAGTAGAGCCATGCGGCCCTGTACGCGAGCAACTGAGCAGCCTGTGTCATCGTCAGCATCTCCGCCAGCTTGAAGCGATTCTCCTGGAATCGAAGTACGGGACGACCTCCTCGCCGGTGCGTCTGCGCATACTCCTTGGCCGAGGCAACCGTGCGTTGCATCAGACCGACCGACCCGACCGTTAAGATCAGATCCTGCATGGTCGCCAAAAAGTCGAGATGGGATGTGTTGTCGAAGGGCCCCAGAACCCGGGCCGTGGGAACACGAACGGCATTGAGATCAACGGAGGAAACGGTCAGGCCGTTGTATCCAAGGGTTCGGTATCGATCCCCCACGGAAACTCCCTTGAGTCCCGGTTCCACGATGAATACCGCGGGACGGCCTCTGACCTCCCCAGATATCGCGAGACAATCCGCGAGCGGCGCGTTGGTCACGTAGCTCTTCTTGCCTGTGATTACGTACTCGTCTCCATCGAGTATGGCGGTTGTCACGGGTGCCCCTGCCGTGTCCAGCTCCTCCGGCTCTGACACGGCCACCGCGGCGATGAGTTTGCCCTGGAGGATAGGCTCCATCAGAGAATCCTTCAGATCTGGGGACCCGTATCCTCTGAGAAGTCCTCCAAAAAGCCGCGCGGTTGTCTCGGCTGCCAGGTAGAGCGATCCCGAGACCCCGGCCAACATCTCCTGAGCCGCGACCATGGGCATTACCCGATCGCCCGCGGAGGGACCAATCCCCAGGGTGAAATATCCCGTCTCCCCGAGCCTGCGGAAGCACATCACGGTAAGGTTCTTGATTTCAGGAGGATCCGCCTCGTCGAGCGCGTCCAATTCGAGTCGGGCCTCCCCATCGAAAAGCGCAGCCAACCTGGGCCTGATCTCCTGCTCCTCGACCGTCCAATCAAAGTTCATCGGTCCGAACCTCACATAAGGCGAGAGATGATCACCTTCTGGATATCTGACGTGCCGCCCCCGAGCGGGGCCAGTCGCCCGTCCCGGAAGATCCTCTCCACATCGTACTCGTGGCAATATCCGTAGCCGCCGAAAACCTGCAACGCGTCGTTCGTCGGCTCCAACGACCAATCCCCGACAAAGAGCTTTGCAATGGCCGCTTCCAGATGGTTCAGGGGTCTTCCCTGATCTTTGTACCATGCTATCCGGTAGATGAGCGACCTGGCCGCTTCCATGAAGATCTTGATGTTGGCTATCTTGTGCTTCACCGCCTGGAAACTCGCTATGGGACGGCCGAACTGCTCCCGTTGCTGCGCGTAGCGAGTGCACCGTTCCAGAAGAAATGCCGATGCTCCGACAAAGGGAGCCAAGAGCGTGCTCCGGTCCCATTCCACCGTCTGAAGAGCCATAGGAAATCCGCCACCCTCCGGTCCGAGAATATTTTCAGCCGGGATGACGCAGTCGTCGAAGATCAACTCCGACGTGGGAGACGAGTGGACACCCATCTTCTTGAGCTGCCTGCCCACAGAAAAGCCTGGAGTGCCCTTCTCCACGATGAACGCGGATATTCCTTCCTGGCCGGAACTACCCGCCAGCCTTGCATAGATGACCGCGACATCAGCAATTGCACCGTTGGTAATAAACATCTTCGAGCCGTTGAGCACCCACGTGTCGCCCTTCCTGTCGGCTCGGGTGCTCAGGGCCGCGACGTCGGAACCGGCTCCCGGTTCAGTAAGCCCCATGCAGCCAATCCATTCACCTGTGGCGAGCCTGGGGATGTATTTTTTCCGCTGGTCATCACGGCCGTGGGTGAAGATCGTATCCGCACACAAGTACGTATGGGCACCGTAACTCAACGTGAGTCCGCCGTCGACGCCGGCTTCTCCCAGCGCTTCCGCGGCCAGCACCGATGTCACGACATCCGCGCCGTTCCCTCCGAGTTCCTCGGGAAAGTGCAGGCCCAGGATCCCGAACTCCCCGAGCTTGCGCCATGACTCGTAGTCGAATTTTACCTCCAGGTCGTGTTCCTGTGCCCGGGGTGCGATCTCTTTTCGCGCGAATTTGAGCACCTGCTCCTTGAACATGAGCTGCTCTTCGGTCAGGGCAAAATCCATCGGACAGTCTCCCTGAGGACCATGAAGGACTCGTTCAGCCTCGTCGTGCACGAGCACCGTTGAAGAAAATTTCCAACAATCCCTGGGTGATGCGTTTCCTCTGGGCCCTGCTCTTCATGGGCTGATTCTCGAAAACCATTGCCGAAAGCAACCCTTCAAGAGATCCGAAAAAGACGTACATGAAATAGCGGGGTCGCACATCGTCACGGAGGCTTCCTTCGGCTTGGGCCTCCGCCATGAGCTTCTCCGTGCGACTGAAAAAGAGTTTGAACGACTCCAAGTGCTCGGGCGTCAAATTGGCCGTGGAGCGCGAGAACTCCGTGATGAAGATGTTAAGTAAATCCGGCCTGTTCTCATACAGGTCAAAGAAGTAATCGACAAGCCCGGCAAGTCTTTGTTCGATTGAGCAGTACTTGGATTCGAGACGGTCCATCTCCGCGAAGAGACTGGTCCACCATTCATTGAAGATGGCGTTGAACAGATCGGATTTGCTTCTGAAATAGTGGTATACGAGTCCGTACGATATGCCGGCTCTTCGAGCGATGTCAATGATGCGGGCCTGGTGAAACCCCTTGCGTCGGATGACGTGGCACGCGGCTTGAAAGATAGCGATCTCCCGTTCTTTCTTTAGGTCGGTGTTGTCTCGTGAGTATTCCACGATGGATCGATAGCAGGAGCTGATTGACATGTCAATCAATATTTTTCGCGGAACACTGCGAGTAAGAACTGCGTCAAAGATAACGATGGCAATTATGCAGTGCTGAACAGGCTTTGAAGCCCCTCCTCAAGCATAACTTTCAGCGTCGAGAAACTATTTCCAAGGCGGGAGGAGCCGAGTTTGCTCTGTGGTTTCGGGCTCAGAACGAAACACCATTGCCGAGAGCCTTGAGCCCGCGTGGCAAATCGCCCGAGCGTAACGAAATATTTATGGAGACGTCTCCTGAGAGCGTGTTATGATGAAATTTTTCCCGAGAGATCGGCATATTGTCTATCCTTCTTGACTTGTGAGCTGTTTTGCTCTAATATATCAACAGGTTGATCGAATAACATAAAGTCAACGGTAAATGGCGGACGTGAAGACATACCAGAGCATCCCCCCCGACCGACGGGCCACTATACTCATCGAGGCGCTCCCCTATATAAGGGTGTTTCAGGGAAAGCGCATCGTCATCAAGTACGGCGGGAGCGCCATGACGGACAGCAGCCTCAAGGAGAACTTCGCCGAAGACGTGGCGCTGCTGAGCTTTGTGGGACTCAAGCCCATTATCGTGCACGGCGGAGGTCCACAGATCGGTGAGCTGCTGACCAAGATCGGCAAGGAGAGCCGTTTTGTACAAGGACTTCGTGTAACGGACGAAGAGACCATGGACGTTGTGGAGATGGTCCTCGTAGCGAAGGTGAACAAGGACGTCGTTTCGATGATCACACGGCATGGGGCCCAAGCGGTCGGCGTATCGGGGCGTGACGGTTCCCTCATAAGGGCGAGGAAGGCTCGTCCTGCCAAGTTGGCCGACGGAGACGAGGATCTCGGGCTGGTTGGCGAGGTGGACGCCATCAATGCCGAACTGATCAGCTCATTGGAAGAGAAGGGATTCATCCCCGTCATCGCTCCGGTGGGAGCAGGACCGGACGGCAAACCGTACAACATCAATGCCGACACCGCTGCAGGAGCGCTCTCGGCGGCTCTGGGAGCAGAGAAGTTTGTTCTGCTGACCGATGTTCCAGGGGTTCTGGATCCCAAGGGAGATCTGATATCGAGTCTGTCGGAAGAGGAAGCCGAACGGCTTATCAAAGATGAAGTGGCATCCGGCGGGATGATCCCGAAGTTGACGTGTTGCCTTGGCGCCCTTAGAGGGGGCGTTCCTAAGGCCCATATCATAGACGGTCGCGTGCCTCACGCGCTGGTTCTGGAAGTGTTGACGGATCAGGGGATCGGTACCGAAATCGTCCGTGAAAGCGCACCAGGCACCGCTATAATAGACCTGTCGCGGGCTGGGCAAGACTGAATTGACTTCCTGAACCAACGGGGACCGGTTGGGCGGTCCTGCAGGCGAGCCCGTCGATCGATGTGCCAGAGCATTTTTCCGTATTTCTGTCCCCGTTAACTGGTAAGAGAGGTGAAAAGTTGACATCCGACGATTTCATCGGCATGAACAACCGGTATCTTTTTAACACCTATGGGCGGACGCCCATCATGCTCGTTGAAGGTGAAGGGTGCCGGGTCCGTGACAGCAAAGGTCGTGAATACCTGGATTTCATCGGTGGTATTGCAGCGTGTCCGCTCGGCCATGGACATGCTGGACTCGCCCAGGCGATCGCCGAACAGGCATCTCGACTGATTCACGTCTCGAATCTGTTCCATATCAGGCCCCAGTTGCGCATGGCCCGGCTCCTCGTGGACAGTTCCTTTGCCGACAAGGCGTTCTTCTGCAATTCCGGAGCCGAAGCGAACGAGGGAGCGATCAAGCTCGTCAGGAAGTACTTCCATGATAAAGGTGAGCACGACCGATTCCACATCATCACCATGGAAGGCTCATTCCATGGGCGCACACTCGCCACGCTGGCGGCGACCGGACAGACGAAGTATCGAAAAGGGTTCGAGCCGGCCGTGGAGGGGTTCTCCCACGTTCCCTTCGGAGAGCTGGATCCTCTGGAACGTGCCATGACCCCACAGACCGCAGCGGTCATGGTGGAGCCCATTCAGGGAGAGGGAGGTGTCGTCGTTCCTCCCAAGGGCTATTTGTCCGGGCTGAGGGCTCTCTGTGACGCCAAGGGCGCCCTCCTCGTCCTCGACGAGATCCAGACGGGAACGGGGCGAACCGGGACGCTCTTTGCGTACGAGGGCTACGGGATCAGGCCGGACGTTATGACTCTGGCAAAGGGTCTTGCCGGCGGTGTTCCCATAGGAGCCCTCCTCGCCACGGACGAGGTGGCAGGCGCGTTTGTTCCGGGGACGCACGCGAGCACCTTCGGAGGCAATCCTTTGGCATGTGCAGCCGGCGTCACCGTGCTGGAGGAAATCCTCTCGGATGGCTTCCTGATGCGAGTGAAGGAGATCGGCCAATACTTGAAGTCTCAGTTAAAACAATTGGCCGAACGTCACCCGATCATCCGGGAGGTGCGAGGAAAGGGCCTTATGCAAGCGATCGAGCTTAATTCACCAGGTGCCGAGATCGTTCTGATCATGCTGGAGCGAGGCATCCTCGTCAACTGTACCGCGGATACGGTATTACGGTTCCTGCCTCCTCTGATCGTTACGCGTGAGGAGATCGATGAGATGGTCAGCGCACTGGACTTTGCGTTGGCCGCAAGTGCCGGAGGCTGATCATGGACAGGAAGGGACATTTCCTCACCCTGATGGATTTCTCTCCCGAGGAGGTTCTGGCTCTCCTGAACCGGTCGGCTGAAATCAAACGCGGCGTTCCCCGACAGGGTGGCGCCCTGCCCTTGGAAGGTAAGTGTGTCGGCATACTCTTTGAGAAGGCTTCCACGCGCACGAGAGTCTCCTTTGAAGTGGGAATCCGCCAGCTTGGCGGGCACGCGGTCTTCCTGGGATGGACTGACTTGCAGCTCGGCCGCGGGGAACCCCTTCGGGACACGGCCAGGGTACTGTCAAGATACCTTGACGCGATCGTCATGCGAACATACGGACAGGAAATTCTTGAAGAGCTTGCACGGTGGTCTTCAATCCCCATTATCAACGGCCTGACCGATATGTTCCATCCATGTCAGGTACTTGCAGACCTGATGACGGTTCAGGAGGTCGGTTTTGACGTTACGAACATGAAGGCAGCGTGGATCGGTGACGGGAACAATATGGCAAACTCCTGGATCATTGCAGCGATGAAGCTTGGGTTCGGTCTGAGGCTTGCATGCCCGGAGGGGTACGAACCCGATGTGGAGCTCAATTCCGGGAACGTAGTGCTCACCCGGGACCCGGCTGAGGCAGTTCGAGAAGCTCAGGTGATCTCCACGGACGTTTGGGCCTCCATGGGGCAGGAGGACGAGGCAGCGGCACGCAGGAAGGCGTTTGCGGGTTTCCAGGTGAATTCGGAACTGCTCGAGCTCGCTCATGATAATGCCCGTGTACTCCACTGTCTCCCCGCCCACCGGGGTGAAGAGATAACCGATGAAGTGATGGAGTCTTCCCACTCGCTCATCTGGGATCAGGCCGAAAATCGTCTTCACGCCCAGAAGGCAGTGCTCGAGTTATTACTCGGCTAGGAGACGAAGGATGGAGTTGGCGCCAGGGACATCGCACCGCGGGAACGAAAGGCGAAGACTTCAATGACCACGTTGATGCGGCTCGAAATAGTCGCTGAAATGGAGAGGACAACGGAGGATCGGTGAGAGCAAGAGACGTCAATAAAATCGTACTTGCCTATTCAGGAGGGCTCGACACTTCTGTAATCCTGCACTGGCTGCAGAGGGAGTACGAGTGTCCCGTCGTGGCCTTTGCCGCAGACGTTGGCCAGGGCGAAGAACTCCAACCCCTTGAGGAGAAGGCCATTGCAGCCGGAGCCGAATCGATTCATATCGTTGATCTGCGCGAGGAATTCGTGCGCGATTACATTTTTCCCATGTTTCGGGCTAACGCGGTATACGAGGCGAGTTATTTGCTGGGTACGTCGATCGCGCGGCCCTGTATCGCGAGGGCGCAGATGGCTTTGGCCGGCCGAGTGGGAGGCGACGCGGTTTCCCACGGCGCCACCGGTAAGGGCAACGACCAGGTACGGTTCGAGTTGACCTATCTTTCAGTAAACCCCAACATCAAGATCATAGCGGCCTGGCGGGAATGGGACATGAGGTCCCGTTCAGATCTCATGGAATACGCTGCAGCGAACGGGATAGAGGTGACTTCGACCGCGGAAAAGCCATACAGCATGGACCGAAACATCCTCCATCTGAGCTTCGAGGGAGGCATCCTCGAGGACCCGTGGGCAGAGCCCCCAAAGGAGATGTTTCTGCTAACGGTGGACCCTACGGAGGCTCCGGATCGGCCGCAGGAGATCACACTCTCCTTTGAGACGGGGGATCCTGTCGCAGTGGATGGATCTCCACTCGGTCCCGCGACACTCTGGCAGACGCTCAATGAAATCGCAGGTCGCCACGGCGTCGGCAGAGTAGACATGGTCGAGAACCGATATGTCGGGATGAAGAGCAGAGGAGTGTACGAGACGCCGGCCGGAACCGTCGTGCTCGCGGCGCGACGAGCCCTTGAGTCCATAACATTGGACCGTGAAGTGATGCATATCAAGGACGAATGGATTCCGAGATATGCTTCTCTCGTTTACAATGGGTACTGGTTTGCGCCGGAACGGATGATGCTGCAAGCCGCGATCGACGAAGCAGCGACGTCCGTGTCGGGAGATGTGAGGATCAAACTCTACAAAGGTACTGCGTCAGTCACGGGTCGACGCTCGGCACGGTCTCTCTACGACGAACGCTTCGCAACGTTTGAGGAAGATGACGTATATTCTCAGGCGGATGCCGAGGGCTTTATTCGGCTCAACGCGCTCAGACTGAGGATTCGATCGCTTATGAAGAGGAGTAGGTAAAGGGGCGTCCGGGGCACAGAACTCCGGCCGCACCGATTCCGGTAGAGTCCATGGCGGCTGCACGAAAAAAAAGGGCCCGAAAGAACTCAGGCTCGGTAGGCATACGAAAGGGCCGGTTCAAGAAGCGCATGGACCCCGAGTTTGCGCGTTTCAACGCGTCTATTTCTTTTGATAAGCGACTCTACGTGGAGGACATCAAGGGGAGCGTCGCACATGTTCGGATGCTCGCCCGTCAAGGAATCGTCTCCAAGAAGGAAGCTCGAACCATTGAAAATGGACTCAATGAAGTCCTCAACGAGATTACGGAAGGACGACTCGAGTTTCGGGAGGACCTGGAAGACGTCCACATCAATATCGAGGAGGCTCTGCGCGACAAGATAGGGGACCTGGCAGGCAAGGTCCACACCGCTCGAAGTCGCAATGACCAGATTACATTGGACTTACGCCTGTACCTTCGTGACCGGTCCGAGTTGATAAGACGGGAGTTGGTTTCTCTCATGAGCGGGCTCGTGGAGAAGGCTCGTGCCCACATGGAAATCATCATGCCAGGGTACACGCATCTGCAAAGGGCTCAGCCGGTGCGCCTCGCCCATCACCTCATGGCCTATTTCCAGATGTTTCATCGGGACTGGGAACGCTTCAGAGATGCTGAGCGCCGCATGGGGGAGATGCCTCTGGGCTCGGCTGCCCTCGCGGGAACTACCTTCGACATAGATCGGGAATCCGTCGCACGCGAGCTTGGGTTCGAAAGAATAGCCGCCAACTCCATGGATGCTGTCTCCGACCGGGACTTCGCTGCGGAGTTCCTCTTTGACTCTGCTATGGTGATGATGCACCTGTCTCGTCTGTCGGAGGAATTGATTGTATGGTCCTCACAGGAGTTCGGGTTCTGTTCGCTACCGGACGAGTTCTGTTCCGGGTCCAGCATCATGCCGCAGAAGAAGAACCCGGACGCATGTGAACTCATACGAGGAAAAACGGGCAGAGTTTACGGTGATCTTGTCGCGTTGATGACCACTCTCAAGGCCCTGCCGCTGACGTACAACAAAGATCTGCAGGAGGACAAGGAACCGGTCTTCGACGCGATCGATACGGTGAAGGGTTCCCTGCACATCATGGCGGTGCTAATTCCAGGCATCGAATTTCGTCCCGCGCGGATGATGGAAGCCGCGTCCGATCCTACGATGGCGGCCACTGATCTCGCAGACGAACTGGCGCGGCGCGGTGTCCCCTTCAGGGAGGCCCACGCGACCATCGGCGAGGCAATCCGCCGCGGATCAACGGGAGAAGTCGAGACTGGTGCTGCCGTTAACATACCCGGCCCCGAGGAGATGGTCGAGGCACGCAATCACCCCGGTGGGACCTCACGGGCCTCGGTAATGCACCAGATTCAACAGGCCAGGAGGTTTCTCAGAAGGGCGCTGCCCAGTGACCGCGGTCTTCGGTCCGGCGCGAGAGAATGATGGGGAGAGAAAGCGTTGCGGCGAACCCTCGCTTCAGTGCTCATTCTGGTCGTCTTGTGCCTTCTCGGATGCGGATACAAGACGAGCCCCAGACCGGCTTCGGCTACGATTCCGGAACGGATTCTCTTGGTAACGGCTCGAGCGTTTCCGGATCGAATTGAGCTCACCTGGGATGTGCCCCGATTAAACACGGACGGTTCTCCGCTGGAGGATCTCTCAGGCTTCAAGGTTTTCCGATCCATGGTGGACATTGAGAAGAACTGTGAGAAGTGTGACAAAACCAAGAGACTGTACGCCAATGTGGATGCCCAGCACCCCTCGAATGCCACGATAGAAGGTGACAAGGTGGTCTTCCTCGACAAAAAGGTGAGCCAGGGAAAGGTCTATCACTACGCGATAGCACCGTACAATTTCAAGGGCAGAGAGGGACCGGTTAGCTCAACGATTTCGGCGATCTTTGACCAGCCCCCCCCGAGACCGATGGATCTGAGGGCCACGACGGACGACCGAGGGATCGTGCTCAAATGGCGCGTCTCTCCAAGGACCCTTGGCATCAGGAGCTATCACATCTACCGATCCGATACGGGAAACGAAGAAGACCTCAAACCCTACGGCACCACCAAATGGGCGGAGAAATTCTTCGTAGACAGCAACGTGGAGAGGAATCAACCGTACGCGTACCAGGTCCGATCGGTCAAGATGAATGAAGGGATTCCCATGGAGTCTCGACCCTCGAGGACCGTGAGGGTGTCTCTGCCGGCCGCCACGATCCAGCCCCCGGAGGATGTCAATGTGATCTCGACGTCAAAGGGGATCAGGATTTTCTGGAAACCGGTGCAGATGAGAAACGCCAAGGTCAGATACGACATCTACCGTTCGGCGTCCGGGAAGCCCTACGAGAAGATCAACGAAAAACCATTGGCCGAGCCGTCTTACGACGATCAAAAAGTGAAGCGGGGAGTCATGTACCGATATGCCGTGACGGCATATCTTGCGGACGAGCCGTCGGTCCGATCGAGTAGATCCGCGTCGGAAGCGGTCAAGCACGTCCATTAACCGGGAAACAAATGCACTACTTCCATTACAGAAATGATCAACTCTACTGCGAGGAGGTACCCGTCCGGCGGATGTGCGACGAAGTGGGGACCCCGCTCTACATCTATAGCCGAGGCACATTGGAACGACATTTCAAGATATTTCGCCAGCCCTTCGAGGGTATCAACCACCTGGTTTGCTACTCGATGAAAGCCTGCTCCAATCTCACGGTGCTCCGGATCTTCAGCAATATGGGCGGAGGCATGGACATCGTTTCCGGCGGGGAACTCTTCCGAGCGCTCAAAGCCGGAGTTGATCCGGGTCGGGTCGTCTATTCGGGAGTGGGGAAAACCGCGCCGGAGATAGACGAAGCCCTTCTGGCAGGTATCCTCATGTTCAACGTGGAATCCGAAGAGGAGTTGGATCTTCTCGACGCGAGGGCGAGGAATTTGGGCAAGAAGGCCCGGATAGCCCTCCGAGTGAATCCGGACGTTGACCCGCGAACCCATCCGTACATATCCACAGGGCTGAAAAGGAACAAGTTCGGTATCGACTCGGACCGCTCAATTGCTCTCTACAGGAAGGCCAAATCGATGGACGCCTTGGAGCCGATTGGAGTCGACTGCCATATCGGAAGCCAACTGACCGAGCTGTCACCCTTTCTGGAAGCTCTGGCGAGACTCAAGGATCTGGTTGACCGCCTGCGTGACGAAGGGATTGAGGTGCGCTACCTTGACATCGGCGGCGGCCTTGGCATTCCCTATGATGACGAGACCCCGCCAGCCCCGGCTGACTACGGCGCGGCCATCGTCAGCCGGATCGCGGACATGGACGTGACGCTGATTCTTGAACCTGGGCGCGTGTTGGTAGGCAACGCAGGAGTTCTGGTGACGAAGGTTCTCTACAGAAAGGCCGGCCCCGAAAAGTACTTTGTGATCGTGGACGCGGCTATGAACGATCTGATGCGTCCAAGCCTCTACGAAGCGCATCATTCGGTCTGGCAGGTCTCCCGATCCGATGGAGGGGACCGCAAGAGAAAGACTATTGTCGCGGACCTGGTCGGCCCCATCTGCGAGTCGGGTGATTTCCTTGCGCGCGACCGTGAGATGGACGCAGTCGAACCGGGCGACCTCCTGGCTTTGATGAGCGCGGGAGCGTACGGGTTTTCCATGTCATCCAACTACAATTCGAGGGGACGAGCAGCCGAAGTCCTTGTGGACGGTGCTGAGTACTTCGTCATCCGGGACAGGGAGAGTTACGAAGATCTCGTTCGGGGTGAAACGATCCCTTCCAATTTCTTGCAAACAGACTAACGGGAGGTACGGATGTTTTCAGGAGCCTTCACCGCAATTGTCACGCCGTTCAAGGACGGGCTCGTTGACGAGACTGCCCTCAGGAACTTGATTCGCTACGGCATCGAAGGGGGGATTAGCGGAATAGTGCCCTGCGGCACAACCGGCGAATCGCCGACGCTCAGCCACGAAGAGCATGCTCGGGTGATCGAATTGGTCGTCAAGGAGGTGGCCGGGCAGGTGAAAGTGATCGCCGGGACCGGTTCCAACAGCACCGCGGAGGCCGTATCTCTCACGCGGCACGCCAAGGAGGTGGGCGCGGACGGTGCGCTCTTGGTTTCGCCGTACTATAACAAGCCGACCCAGGAAGGGCTGTACCAGCATTTCAAGTCGGTGGCAGAAGCGGTGGACATCCCGATCGTTCTTTACAACATTCAGGGTCGCACCGCGGTTAACATAGCCAATGAGACGGTCCAGCGGCTCGCTCGGATTCGTAACATCGTGGGAGTGAAGGAGGCGTCCGGGTCGATATTACAGATGAGCGAAGTCATTCGACTCTGCGGTCCGGAGTTCGACGTTCTTTCCGGGGACGATCAGATGACCTTCCCTCTTATGGCTCTCGGCGGAAAGGGAGTCGTTTCCGTCGTCACGAACCTCGCCCCGGAGAAGATGTCCGTGCTCGTAAAGAATATGCTGGAGGGCAACGTGGCTGCCGCTCGCTCCCAGCATTTCGAGATTTTCGAACTGTGTCAGGCGATGTTCCTCGAAACCAATCCGATTCCCGTGAAGGCGGCTCTGGGCTTGATGGGCAAAATAACTCCCGAGTTCCGTCTACCGCTCTGCGCACCGTCGCAAGCGAATCTGGAGAAGCTCAGGGGCATCCTTGAACGGTATGGTCTCCTTTGATTATGGAGTGCTGAAATGAAAATCGGAGTTGCCGGCGCTGCCGGAAGAATGGGCAGGCGGATCGTGGCACTGGCACACGAGAATGCCGATGCTGAGGTCACTGGGGCCCTGGAGGTCTCGGGCCACCCGGATCTGGGCAAGGACGCGGGCGAACTGGCCGGGGTCGGTACACTCGGTGTCATGGTTTCAGACGACCTGGAAACAGTGTTGGCCGATTGCGATGTGCTCGTGAGTTTCTGTTCGCCTGCTGCATCGGTTGAACATGTACGTGCCGCGGCAAAAGCAGGCAAGGCGGTCGTCGTCGGTACGACAGGATTCTCGGCCGAACAGCGGGCGGAGATGAACGCGGCCGGGAAGGCGACAAGGTTCCTCATTGCTCCCAACATGAGCATGGGAGTCAATCTGCTCTTCAGCCTCGTCGGGCGGGTGGCGCGATCGCTGGGCGACGCATACGACGTAGAAATCGTCGAGACCCACCACAGGATGAAAAAGGATGCACCCAGCGGGACCGCGGTGAAGCTACTCGAAGGGGTCGCGGCCGCGCTTGGACGGGATCCGGATTCAGCCGCAATCCATGGTCGAAAGGGACTTGTGGGCGAACGAACATCCACAGAAATCGGCGTCATGGCACTACGCGGTGGAGATGTTGTGGGAGAGCATACGGTCATGTTCGTGACCAACGGTGAGCGGATAGAACTTACCCACCGGGCACACAGCAGAGACGCCTTTGCCAAGGGTGCGCTTCAAGCCGCTCTGTGGCTCCGCGATAAGCCCGACGGAGTCTACGACATGATCGATCTTCTCGGGCTCAAGGATGAATCATGAGATTGGTGAGATTTCTCGTCAAAGACCAGGTGTTCAGCGGTCGAGTCGAAGACGATAGAGTGATCCCGTTGGAGGGAAGTGCCCCTTCCGCGTCCTATTCGCTTGAGGACATACGCCTACTGCCTCCTGTGGACCCTACGAAGATCGTGGCGATCGGTCTCAACTACCGGGATCATGCGGAGGAGGTAGGGATGCCCATCCCTGACCTTCCCCTGCTCTTCTTGAAGCCGCCATCGAGCGTCATCGGTCCGGGCGATGCGATTCGGCTTCCCCAGGGCGTCGGACGCGTGGACTATGAGGCCGAGTTGGCCATCATCATCGGCAAGAAGGCAACCGGTGTCTCCCGGGAGCAAGCGCCAGGATATATTCTCGGGTACAGTTGTCTAAATGATGTGACTGCTCGGGAACTCCAGGGGAGAGATGGACAGTGGACGAGATGCAAAGGCTTCGACACGTTCTGTCCACTGGGACCGTGGGTCGAGACGGAAGTGGATCCTTCGGATCTCACGGTGGAGGCTTATCTCAACGATGAGCGGATGCAATCCTCGCGGACTTCCAAACTTGTCTTCGGACCCGGTGAGCTCGTCGAGTTCATTTCCCGCATCATGACCCTCGAGCCGGGCGACGTCATTGCAACGGGAACCCCGCCCGGGATAGGCGGAATGAAATCGGGCGATCGCATCGAGGTACGCATTGAGGGCATCGGTTCGCTGGCAAACCGCGTTGAGGAGGCGTAATCATTGAGCCCTGTGGCGTACATCGGATTCGGTTCCAACCTCGGTGACAGCCGTGGCACGTTCGAGCAAGCCGTCTCGGCTCTTCAGGAGACAGCCGGCGTGGAGATCACGCGCATCTCTCACTTGTACGAAACCGAACCTGAAGGACTGAGGGATGGTGGAGGCGAGTTTCTCA
This sequence comes from uncultured Syntrophaceae bacterium, assembly GCA_964497585.1. Lineage (GTDB taxonomy): Bacteria > Desulfobacterota > Desulfomonilia > Desulfomonilales > Desulfomonilaceae > CAZCDS01. Next base: position 146,679 of record CAZCDS010000005.1, on the reverse strand, counting down.
ATGCGGTGATACGCGTGGAGACCTCTTTATCGGCCGCAGAGATTATGGCCGCCATCGGGTCCATTGAGCAGCGTTTGGGTAAGTCTGTAGCACATCGAAGCGATCTGTCTCGGGTCATCGATCTGGATCTGCTGCTCTACGGCGATTCTCGCGTCAGCCTAAGCGGATTGGAGGTTCCGCATCCGCGTATGCACACGCGAGCGTTCGTACTTGTCCCACTCTCGGAGATAGCTCCGGACGCCTTCCACCCCCTCTCAGGACGCACGGTGGAGGAACTGAAGAACGATTTGCCCGGAAAGGACTTGGATGGTGTCCGGGTGTACCAGGATCCCGGTATGCCGGGAAAATATAGCGCTCGACCGAACCGCTGCGGACAGGGATGGAGACCACATGTTCGAGGGAAGGGAAAACGCCAAGGTCCTCATCTGCGATGACTCGCAGATCCTTAACGACCTCCTGAGGGATGTCTTCGAAGGGCATGGCTTCGAAGTGGTCCAGGCTTGCGACGGTTACCAGTGTAAGACGATGTTCCTCAAGGAGGCGCCGGACATTGCCTTCCTAGACATCCGGATGCCCGAGGCGGACGGACTGGATGTCTTGCGGTTCATCAAGAAGAAATCGCCCAAGGCTCTTGTTGTCATGATGACCGGCGCGGGGAGCGAAGAGACCGCTGTGGAAGCAATGAAACTCGGCGCGAACGACTACCTGAACAAACCTTTTCCTCCGGGCGAAATGGTCGAACTAGCCTCGAGGCTGCTCGAGCGGCGGAAGTCCGACCAGGAGACTTCAAGGCTCAGGAAGGAGATCCGACGGGGCGAACGCTACCTGGCCCATCTGGCGAACATCATCAACGAGGCGCTCATCACGACCAACCGAAACGGCCGAATCGAGTTCGTCAATCGCGCGGCAGCGGAGATGTGGGGTTATTCTCCTGAAGAGTTGCAGGGAAAGGACTTGCATTTCCTCATTCGCGGCCAGGCGGACACGCTGCTGCATCGAGACATCGTGCGCGATACGATCAAGCTCGGCAAGATAGACGGAGAATACCTGTTCAGGAAGAAGGACAAGGGGAGCTTTCCCGGTTACCTCTCCACTTCTGTGATCCGAGAGGGTAATCGGGTCCGCGGGATCGTCATGGTCGTAGCGGATCTAACTCGCCTGCGCGAAATCGAGTCGCGGCTCAGACAATCGGAGAAGCTGGCCTCTCTCGGAAAGGTGGTCGAGGGGGTAGCCCACGAGGTGCGCAACTGTCTCACTTCTCTCGGCGGTTTCGCTTTGAGGCTCCGCAAGCGGACCGCGGGCGACCCCGAGTGCGACACCTTCACCAGGTTCATCCTCGACGATGTGGAGCGTCTGGAGTCGATGGTGCACCAGATTGAGGACTATGTGCGATTCTCCAAGTTCTATAAGTTCCGATTTCAAGACGTTGAACTGGCGGAGGTCATCGACCGGGCCCATCGGCGAGTCCAGGCAGACCTCGATCACCAGGCACTGCAGGCGGTCACCTTCAGCCTCAAGGCCGCCAAGGACATCCCGCCCATTGATGGTGATCCCGAGGCGCTGGAAGAGGTATTCTACAATCTGATACTCAATGCGTACGAGGCCTTGCCTTCCGGAGGCAAGTGCACGGTCACGCTGACCAAAGAGAAGTCGGGGATTCGCGCCTCCGTGAGCGACACAGGCGTCGGAATCCCTCGGGAAGACATCGGAGAAATCTTTAATCCATTTGTAACGTCCAAGACCACGGGCGCGGGAATGGGGTTGAGCAAGGTCTTTATGCTCGTGGAAGAACACGGAGGTTCCGTCAAGGTCAAATCCGAACCCAACAAGGGAACCACCTTCGACGTGACCTTGCCCCTTGAGCGGGTAGTGGCCTCCGAACTCCCTGTGGAAGCCCCGCTGGGAGGAGCACCGAGTGGATAGCTGGCTGGCCGTAGCTGAACGGCTCATCCCTGGATTCAGACCGGCGGACTTATTCCCGGAATTGTCCGGGTAAGGTTTGGTTAGGATAGCGAGGTCGTCGCGCTTCCGAAAGTTCACTGGTGATGGAGAAGAAGATGAAGGGAACGAAGTCCGTACTTGCCGTGGCCTATCTCTGCACCGCTCTCGCACTGACTGGCGGCGTCTCGGAAGCTGACGTCTACAAGCGCGTGCACAAGGACGGACGGGTTGAGTTCTCCAACCGGCCCTCCGGCCGCGGCTGGGTCTTCTACATGAAAGAATCCGGGTACATGCCCGTCATCAAATTCTCGAGAGGCGGGAAGCCCAGGAAAATATCGTCAATAATCCATGAAATATCAAGGGAATACCAGATCGATTCTGCGCTCGTTAAGGCCATCGTGGCGGTAGAGTCCAACAACAATCCGCGAGCCGTGTCCTCAAAGGGCGCTCAGGGACTCATGCAGTTGATGCCTTCGACCGCGAAGCGGCTCAATGTGAGTAGGCCCTTCGACCCGAGGGAGAATATCGTCGGGGGAGTCAAATATATAAAGGGACTCATCGCATCGTACGGAGATCTCAGGCTGGCCCTCGCTGCATATAACGCGGGACCCGGAGCCGTGGACCGGTACGCGGGAATCCCTCCATACCGGGAGACGATAAACTACGTCAAGAAGGTACTAAAGTACTATAAGAAATTCAGGAACAACAAAAGACTTCGAGTGGCAGGGAGCTAAGCGTCGGTAGGGCGTCCGACCCGGCCCGTTCTGCTCCGCCGGTGCGACCTCCATTCGGGGGCTCGCTTACAACACGTGCTCGACGGAAACTCCCAGAGGCCTGGAACATGCTCCATGGCAAATCTCGCATGAAGAAACACCTTCCGAACTTCCTGACCCTGGGCCGAATGGTCCTCGTGCCTCCGATCGTAATCCTCCTTTTTTTTCCGGGCAAGCTTCCTTCCGCGGTGGCTGCAGCGATATTTCTTGTCGCGTCACTTACGGATTTCTTTGACGGGCTCTTCGCCCGGCGCTTTCGAGCCGAGACCTCGTTCGGCCGATTCCTTGATCCCATTGCCGATAAGGTCCTCGTGACATCCACCTTGATAATGCTCATAGCTCTCGGCAGGGTCGACGCGTGGATCGTGATGCTGATCATCACACGGGAGGTGGCGGTAAGCAGGCTCAGATCGATCACCAAGAGTTGGGACACCACCCTCAAACCGAGTCCCATAGGCAAGCTCAAGACGGTCTTCCAATTCTGCGCGATCATCCCTCTGATCATTCACTACAAATACAAGCTCTTCATTACCATCGATTTCCAGTTGATCGGGACGGTCCTCATTTATATAGCTTTACTCTTGACGGTCTGGTCGGGGATTGACTACTTCGTACGCTTCTATCATGAATACCAAGCCAGGGAGGAGAGTGATGGGCCGTAACCGAATGGGCGCTGCAGAAGTTTGGAACGGGCGGCTTGTCAGTGCACCCGAAGCACGGAGTATCATGGCGGAGGGAGAGGGATTCGAACCCCCGGATCTTTCGATCAACGGTTTTCAAGACCGCCGCCTTCGACCGCTCGGCCATCCCTCCAAAATTCATGCTAGCGCCTGACCGGCTTCCCTGTCAAGCAGCTTCCACGCGCATACCGGCCGGGCAGAGACCGATTTGCGTGCAATGAAGGTTCCAGCGAAAATCCTGCTTCTCAAGGCCATACAGCCTTGAGATTCGGAAGGCTGTCGGGTCCGGTCGAATATGGGAGCAACCTTGCGCACCCCTGCAACCGCGCATCCATTGTCACGAGGTTCTCGATCCGATCTGTAGAGCATTCGCGGTTCGGTAGGATTGTGTCGGTTTTAAGTTGAACTCTCTCGCGTGATCATGTAACCTGCATCCGCTCATGTGTTCCTACCGAGTATCCAAGGTCGAGCGGCAAGTTCGGCAGATTTTTTACTGAGGCGGGTCCTGTCCATCGTGCGAAGTAAGAGTGTTCCCCTTGGGTCACTGGATCGTGAGAAGAAGCTCTGATGGCGCGGCCGCTGCACTGTGGACGGTTCCATGGAGGATGGCGGTGGACGCGCTTCGATCATCGCGAATGTCGTTGGATAGTCCCCGGTCTGTTGATCTGTGGGGATTCAAAGGTCGAGGATTCGGCCAAGCAGAAGGTTGACGTAGGTGGTGGTTGGGCATCAGGTTCGCGAACTTCTTGCCTTGTGGAAAGGTAAGCTAACCGACAGCAAGTGAGGAGTGATAGAATGAGTATCAAGAAAGTTGTTCTTGTTTTGGCCGCCGTGCTCCTGTTTGTTCCTGGATCGGCCTTTTCGGGCGCAGTTCCGGGAGTGACTGACACGGAAGTAGTCGTAGGCGTTACCACTCCCCTCTCTGGCCCTGCCGCTCTCTGGGGCGTGACGGGACTCGGAATGAAGGCCTACGCGGACTACATCAATTCCAAGGGCGGGATCAACGGCCGCAAGATCTCGGTCATTATCAAGGACGACGGGTACAATCCCACGAGGGCCATGGCCAACCTTCAAGAAATGAAGGGCAAGGTCTTTGCGGTGTGCGGCTTGCTGGGAACGGCAATTCTCAACTCGGCCAAAGACTTCTTCCCGGAGAACAACATCCCGCTCGTTACTGCGTACGGCGACGTTCGGATCTGGGCGAAACAGCCCAGAGACAAACTGAAACCCGTCTTTATCGCCTACCCCGACTACGAGGACGAAGCAGGTTACATCACCAAGTATGCAGTGAACAAGCTGGGCTCCAAGAAGTTTGCTATCTTTTATCAGAACGACGATTACGGCAAGATGGCAAAGGCCGGTGTTGAGAAGGCTCTCAAGGAGCTGGGCGGCAAGGCAAAGTTGGTCGGGGCCGTTCCGTACGAGGTAACGGAGCGGGCTCTCGGCTCACACGCGCTGAAGCTCAAGGAGAGCGGGGCGGACTCGGTGATACTCTATCCCACCCCAACCCACGGAGCCCTCATTGTCAAAGAGATGGCCAAGCTCGGGTACAATCCGAAGCGCTTGACAACATTCACGCTCGGCGATCCCATCATGTATAAGATCGCGGGCAAACCCTGGGAAGGGACCTACATCGCGCTGCCTGGAAACTCCGGAGTTCCCGGATCCGATCCCGCAGCGGACAAGGTGGTCAAGGTGCTTCTCAAGGCCAATCCCAAACTCAAGGGCAAGGAATACCTGGCCTTGTTCGGAGCAGTCTCGATGATACACTTCGTCGAGGGGCTAAAGAGGACTGGTAAGGACCTTACTCCCGAAAAGTACATCAAGGCCATGGAAACCATCAAGGACTGGAAGCCCGAGGGCATCGGTGCTCCGGTCACGTACAACGCCACGAGGCATCACGGGGTGAACGCCGCTCGCATGGGCAGGGCCGTAAAAGGAAAGCATGTGCCCATAGCCAAGTTCACCATGTTCAAGCCGCGATTCTAGCCCACGCGAGTGCTTCCATTTCCGCGCCGGGCGAGCCTGAGTTCGTCCGGCGCGACCTGTCTCTCCGAATTCGAATGCGAACGAATATCTTTGTGGGATAGGCTGAGTGGGAATGAATCTTCTGAGAGTCGATCAACTCTTTATCAGTTTCGGAGGCATCCAGGCACTGGCGGGAATTGATTTTCACGTCGCGGAAGACGAGATTCTCTCCATCATCGGGCCGAACGGATCGGGAAAGACAACCCTTTTTAACTGCATTTCAGGAGTTTACAAACCCGACCTTGGAGAAATCAGCTTTCGAGGCTCGAGCCTCCTCGGCCTATCTCCCGATGCAATCGCGCGCAAGGGAGTTGCCAGGACTTTCCAGAACCTGCGGCTCTTTCTTCACATGACAGTCCTGGACAACCTCCTGTTGGGGCGGCACAACAAGTTCCGCAAAAACCCTGCAAGCGCTTTTCTCAGACTACGCGGAGAGGAATTGAAGCACCGGGAGGCCGTGGAAGAAATCATCGACTTCCTCGACCTGCAGGCTTTTCGCCAGGCCCGTGTCTCTGATTGTCCCTACGGTGTCCAGAAGCGGGTCGAACTGGGTCGAGCGCTGGCCATGGAACCTCGGCTGCTCCTCCTTGACGAACCCATTGCGGGCTTGACAACCGAAGAGAAAGAGGAATTCGCCTACCGGATCATGGAGATTAGAGGCCGGTACAAGACGGCGATCCTCCTGGTGGAACACGATCTCCGTATGGCATCGCGTCTTGCCGAGCGGATGGTCGCATTCGAATCGGGCCTCGAGATAGCCCAGGGCACTCCCGAGGAAGTCCAGCGTAATCCCCAGGTGGCCCGGGCGTACCTGGGCGAAGAATCACAGCCCGAGACTTCGTCTGATCGGATGTAGCACCCATGGCAACTGAAGCCCCATCCACCCAGCCTCTTCTCAGGATTGAGAACATCGAGACCCTGTACTTCGACCGGATATACGCCCTCCACGGCTTGTCTCTGCGGGTTCAAGAGAAGGAGATCTTCGCGGTTCTCGGTCCCAACGGCGCGGGCAAGACGACCCTGCTCAAGACCGTCGCAGGCCTCATCAAAGACCAACCGAAGAAGGGCATTATCGAATTCGCGGGCAAGCGCATACAAAGGTTCCCGCCAGAGCACTGTTCCTCGCTGGGCATCGTCTACGTTCCCGAAGACCGGGGACTCTTTCGTGAGCTCACCGTCAAAGAAAATCTCGATCTCGGGTGCTGGGGCCGCCGAGACAAAGGGATCGAAGATGACCTGGAGTTCATCTACGGACTCTTTCCCATACTCAAAGCGCGGGGCGAACAACAGTCCGAGACCCTCTCTGGGGGAGAGCAGCAGATGCTGGCCATGGGGCGGGCCATGCTGCGCAGGCCCAAGCTCCTCATGCTCGACGAACCTTCCCTCGGATTGGCGCCCATGGTGGGGAGAGTGGTCTATGACGCCCTGCGCAAAATTAGCCAAGCTGGCACGACCATACTGCTTGTGGAACAAAACGCCCGAATGGCCCTGAGCATAGCTCACTACGGGTACATCATGGAGGCGGGTCGCATTGTGCTCGAAGGCACGTCAAAGGAACTTCAGGAGAACGAAGACGTGAAGGAACTCTACCTCGGTATCGGTGGAGAGACCGTGTCACCAAAGGGTTGGCGCCTGTACAAGAAGAGGAGGACGTGGTGATGGAACAGGCCGCGCAAACCTTTCCCGAACTCTTTTTCAACCAGGTGCAAGCAAGGAAAGAGCGAGTGGCGCTTCGCGACAAAGATCTGGGCATTTGGAAGCGCATCACCTGGGCGGAATACGGTGATATGGTCCGGTACACTGCCGCAGGCCTTCTGGCCCTGGGACTTGAGCCCGGCGAGAAGGTTTCCATTCTCGGTGAGAACCGACCGGAATGGCTCTACTGCCATCTGGCGGCGATGACCGCAGGTGGGGTGACCTGCGGAGTGTATCCGACTTCCGCTCCCGATCAGATCGCCTACGTGGTGGGGCACTCCGAATCGAAGATACTCTTCGTCGAGAATGAAGAGCAGGTCGACAAGGTCCTGCAAATCATCGACGACCTGGCGGTTGTAAAAGTCATTGTCTGGGATCCCAAGGGGCTCTGGGGATTCACCCACGAAAAGATCATCTTTTTTGACGAGTTCATTGAGCTTGGCCGCAGGCGTATCGAGCAAGACCCCGCCTGCGTCGACGCAAGATTGAACGCTATCAAGCCCGACGATGTTGCCATGATCATCTACACCTCTGGGACGACCGGCAGGCCTAAGGGAGCGATGATCTCACACCGTAACATCCTTAGCATAACTGACGGCTTTATGGCGGCCAATCCCTCAAACGAGAATGACGAGATCATCTCGTACTTACCGCTGGCCCACATCTACGAGAACCTCATGTCTCTTTTCCAGGCCATCTGGGCGGGAGGAACGGTAAACTTCGTGGAGAGCCTGGAGACACTCCCCCAGAACTTGCGGGAAGTCTCGCCCACGCTCTTCGCGAGCGTGCCCCGAATCTGGGAGAAGTTCGCCTCCATGATCGAGATCCGGATGTCCGACTCGACGTTTCTCAAGAGAGCACTCTACCGTTTTGCCGTCTGGGTGGGTATGCACCACGTACGAACCGAGCCGGCCACCATGCAACGGCATAAGTGGGCGCTTCTCTATTGGCCCGTGTATTGGCTGGTCCTGTATCATCTGAAGCGGCAACTCGGTCTGGAGCGGATCAGGTGGGCAATCTGCGGAGCCGCGCCAGCATCTCCGGAACTCTTCCTCTACTACAACGCTCTTGGGATTCCCCTGAGAGAAGGATACGGGCAGACCGAATCTACCGGTGTCATTGCGGTCCAGAGAGTCGACCGGCCTCGATGGGGATATGTCGGGGAAGTCATCCCCGGCATGGAAGTGGAGATCGCGGAAGACGGGGAGATCCTTGCAAGAGGCGACGGTGTGTTCACAGGGTATCTCAAGGAGTCCGAACTTACCGAGGAGACCCTCAAAGACGGATGGCTTCATACGGGTGACGTGGGCACCCTGGAGGACGGATTCCTGAAGATACTCGATCGCAAGAAAGACATCATCATCACCGCGGGCGGCAAGAACATCACGCCGGCCTTTATCGAGAATAAACTCAAGTTCAGTCCGTATGTCCAGGACGCCGTAGTCATCGGTGACAAAAGGAAGTTTCTCTCAGCTCTCATACTCATCGACGAAGACAACGTCACGAAGTACGCCACAGACAATCGAATTCCCTTCACCACCTTCGCCGACCTTACGGCGAACCCGGAGATCAACAAGCTGATCGATCGAGAAGTCACCAAAGTGAACAAGTCTCTGTCCAAGGTGGAGGGCATCAAGAAGTTCGCTTTGCTGCCGAGGCGTTTTTATGAAGAGGACGGGGATGTCACGCCCACGAAGAAGGTGAAAAGGCGTTACCTCGAGAAGCGCTACAAAGAGCTGATCGATTCTCTGTACCGAGGGTGAGCCCGCATGGATCTGATAGAAAGCTACCGTGAAGAGCTGCAGCTCGTCCGACGGCCCTGGACTCGAGTCTGGGTTTCGTCGATCGTGATCGCGCTCGCGCTGCTCCCGTTTTACTGTCCGGACCATGTGGTCTACATCGCAACGACAATCTGCATCTACGCCATCAGCGTACAGGGGCAGAACCTCCTCATCGGCTATACCGGTCAAATATCCTTCGGTCAGGCCGGCTTTTTGGCCATCGGTGCGTATAGCTTCGGGCACCTGCTGATAGCAGGCACCCCTTGGCCGCTGGCATTGTTGGGAGGAGGATTGGTTGCCGGCCTTTTCGGGATTCTCGTCGGCTTTCCTTCGCTCAGGCTCAAGGGGCCTTACCTTGCCATCGCCACCATGGGCTTCGGGATCGCGGTGTACCAGGTCTTTGTGAATTCCGAGGTGCTCTCGGGCGGCCGGATGGGACTGGCAATCCCCAAGATCGAACCGCTCTTCGGTATGGCGGATACGACGTTCAACTACTACTTCAATTTCGTAATCGCTGCCATCTTCACGCTTATGTCGTACAACATAGTCTCGTCGTACCTTGGGAGAGCTTTCATAGCAATCAGGGACAACGACATCGCTGCGGAAGTCATCGGCGTGAACCTCACGTCGTACAAGCTTTTCTCTTTCGCTGTGAGTTCCTTTTACGCGGGTATTCACGGAGGTCTTATCGCTCTCTTCCTCGGGCACCTGGAACCGAACATGTTCACCTTCATGGAATCGATCACCATTTTCGTGGCGGTGATTATCGGCGGGCTTGCGTCGGTCGAGGGCTCGATCATGGGAGCGGCTTTCGTGGTCCTCGTACCACAGGTATTCACGTCTCTCAAAGAAATGGTTCCCGTTGTCTTCGGTGTCACCATATTGATCGTTCTGATATTCGAGCCCCTCGGGCTTTCGGGCAGATGGATGAAGACAAGACTCTACTTAAGGAACTGGCCGTTCCGATAGTCCTGCTCGGCAAAGGAAGACCATATGGAGAAATTCCTTCAGTACACGGTTGCAGGTTTGTCCACGGGAGCAGTCTATGCCCTGGTGGCTTTAGGTTTGGCGCTGATCTACCGATCAACCCGCATTCTGAATTTCGCTCACGGTGACGTGAGCACCGCAGGTACTTTCATTGCCTTCGGGCTGCTGTCGATAAACCTGCCCTTTGCCGCGTCAGCCTTCTTGGGTCTGCTTGCCGGGGCCGTGGTCGCGATGCTGTTCTACTTTGTGATCCTCGTACCCGCGCAGCGACGGGAAGCAACTCAATTGGGGCAGATAATCTTGACTCTCGGGCTGGGACTGATTCTCCAGGGTCTCGTCAGCTACTTCGGCGGCGCCGAACCGCACTCATTCCCATTCCCTCTTTCAGAGTTCACCGTGTACAAGGTGGGCAACGTCACCATGAGCCAGCTCAGTGCGGGAACGCTTGCCATCAGCCTTCTCAGTTGTTTTGCCTTCTACCTGCTCGTGCAGAGAACCCGTATCGGCCTGGCCATGCGAGCCACCTCGGAGAACCTGCCCGCGGCGCAGACGCTCGGCATCCCGACTCGTCAAATCCTTGCCCTTTCTTGGGGAAGCGCCTCGTTTCTTGGTGTTCTTGCCGGCCTATTCCTCGCTCCCGCGCTAATTCTCGACCCCTTCTTCATGCTTGAGCCGTTCCTCAAGGGATTTGCGGCAGCCATTCTGGGCGGCCTGAACAGCCTTCCTGGCGCCATCGTAGGGGGTATCATTCTGGGAGTCTCGGAATCGCTGGCCGGAGGATACGTATCCATCGCGTTCAAGAACACCTTCGCATTTCTCGTCATCATCCTGGTCCTGCTCGTGCGACCCGAGGGGCTCCTCGGAGAGGAATTCAAGGAAAGAGTCTAGGAAGGGGGCTTGGCTTCCGGCGAGTTCAGTACTCGAGGGCCGTGCACAGCTATTTGGCCGTTTTCCAACACGTATGCCTGGCAGATCGATTCAGAATTACCTTCAGGGTTCCTCGGGTTACCCCAAAAGGCACTGCAGCGCAAGCCAGTGACGCGTTCCGCGGGACATGCGGACATCTGCGCCGCAGCCCTCAATGTTCGCCCCTCAGCGTCGAAACAACTCAGCCGTGTGGCCTCGCATCTTCGCGACGATCGGGAGACGGGACAGATGTGGTTGTCTGTCACGTTCACCAAGTTCCGATTTTGTGGTACATTGAGGCCCTGGCAGCCGGTGATCCGGTCTAGACACGTGAAAGGAGGATGGAAATGAGACTCAATGTTCGAGCCTTGGCTCTGGCGTTCGGCATTTTTTGGGGAATTAGCGTTTTCGTCTGCACCTGGTGGATCATCCTTCTCTATGGGACATCCGGCGCCAGGACGTTTCTCGGATTGTTTTATCTCGGGTACAATATCAGCCCGGTGGGCAGCATTATCGGTCTGATCTGGGGTTTCTTTGACGGACTTTTCTGCGGGGCCATATTTGGATGGCTCTACAACCTGCTCGTAGGGAAACCCGAAGGAGTCTCCGAGGCCTAACCGGGCGCAGCACTTCGACCGGGGGCCTTCCCCGATAATCTAATTGACGCGTCCGGGACGACGACCGGCGTCTGCTCCGATTGTTGTGGAAGAGGGGCCGAGGGAAAAGCGCGTCGAGGATCGATGTTGTCATCTGCTGGACCGCCCTGCGGCACTCTGTGGCTTCGAATCTCCGAGTGATTTGTCGGAGGACACTCTGTCGAAGAGGAAGAAAATAGCTTTCTGGGCTCTTCTCATAGCCCTCTCCCTTGTCGTAACGCTCGTCATTGCAGAACTTGTGGCCGTGGCCACGTACCGGGTTCGGCACGAGGGAGTACTCGACTTCGAGGATGCCTTCAGGCCGCAAGGACGGCTCGGAAAAGGAGGCGCACTCCTGGAGAATTTTCACGGCCTCCTACGCGACGGGTACGGTGGCGCTGTCAGATGGGCGAACAACTCTGACGGATTCCGAGGGGACGCCGAATATACTGACCGCCCTTTGCCGGGTGTTCTGCGAATCATGTCGCTCGGAGATTCCTTTACCGTCGGGTACCGAGTGGGTCAACGAGACAGCTTCTCATATTTGCTGGAGCAGTGGCTCAGGCGGAAAGCGCACATTCCAGCCGAAGTCCTTGTCGCCCATACCGGTGGAGGCGGATCTCCCGTTTCCGGGCTATATTACTTCACACATTTCGGTATAGACTTCAGGCCACATGTGCTCTTACTGGGGATTACGCTGGGAAACGACATCGGTCAGGCGTACATCGGAGTGGATCCTCGCGGGCCTTTTGAACTGAAAACGTCCCCGGACGGGGTGCGGATCGAGTGCAGAATAGGGGTGAAGGACCGGATCGGCTTTCGCCACGGGCTCGAGCAGATTGAGCTGCCGAAGTCCGCAGCCACGGGATCACCCCGGGTGCACTCCTCACCATGGGCCCACCAACCCCTCATCTTGCAGCTCCTGCGACGATCTCTCTGGGGAATCGACCCGGCCGAGGAGCCTCAGGCGATCAAGAGTTATTACGCGAGCTTCGGTACGGTCCCGAACAAGCTTTTCGACCCCAGCACCGGTCTCGGAGTCTTTCTCAGGTCACCCCCTCCTCGGATCGCGGAGGCGTACCGCCGATTCTTTCGCGTCCTGGGAGCCTACCACTCCTTTTGCAGGCACGTAGGAATAGTTCTTGCCGTGGCCCTCTTCCCCCAGAGATTCCAGGTTCAACCCGCGGACTGGGAAAAGACCGTGGAAGCCTACCGGCTCAACAAGGCTGCTTTCGACCTTCGACGTCCGAACGTGCTCATCGGAGAGTTCTGTAGGAAGCAGGCGATAGCCTGCATAGATCCGACCGACGAGATGGCGCGTATTCGAGCGCAACTTGGCAAGAATCTCTACCTGCCCCAAGGAGACATGCACTGGAACAGGCTCGGGCACCGAGTCTTCTTTGAAGCTGCCCGGAATTCATTTCTCGAGATTGCACGGGCAGGGCTCATCAATGTGGAGCGTCAGCGACGCAAAGCGGCGCAGTAAGAGCAAAAGTTCTGCGGAGAGGTGCTTTGTGCCGAAAGGCCCTCCCCTCTGACTTTTCTGAAGTATCGCTCAGGTTCGCTCACATCTCTTCGCGGAGTCTATTGCATAGGAGCGCCAACGAGCTTTTGAGGTCCCTGAGCTTGCGTTGGGTCGCTTCGATTTTCTCGGAGAGTACGAGTCTTCGCTCCGCCTTTTCATCAGATTCGAGTGGATCGTACGTGGTCCGGCGCGACGAGTCAGAACCGACTCCCTTGGTGACCGTGGAGCCCTCTTCATCGTCCTTATTTCCGAGCCGCGCATACTGACGTTCCAGCGACTGCAATTCAGTGGTGAGCAGCCTGACCTTAAAAACTGTCGCAGCAACCTTTTTCAGGTGCACCGTCAGTTCCGGATAGGATTGCGACAGCACTTCCTCCCATCGGCCGAGATTGTCGTCGAGGGATCGCGAGACGCTGGCCCAATCAATGTTCTTGCGCTCACTGAGGGAGACTATGGTAGGTTTGATCTCCGCCATGGCGGCGTTGTACTGATTGTGGCTCACGTAGGACTGGTAGAGAACATAGCCGCCAATGATCACCGCGATGAGAACCAGGACTGAGACAACGTTGCTGAGGAAATAGCTCTCGGTGGACTGGAGGGTGAATGATCCGGCTTTGGAGGACGAGTCATCAGGTCCCGGGTACTTGATGGCCACCACACCGCACTTCGGGCATTCGCCGTTCACTTCCGGCAGTGGTGTCCCGCACTTCGGACATTGCAGGATCGTCTTCTCTTGAAATTCCGCGACCTGAGTGGGTTCGGACAGATCCAACGGTTCGATCAAACCCGCGTCCTCGAGCTTCTTGAGCGCGGTTCGGAGCTGCTGAGGGGTAAGACCGTACTTGACCATCAGAGCCGTTTTGTGCATGCCGGCCTTGATGTCCCGGGAAATCTCCTTTCCATCAATCTTCCTGCCCATGGTCCGCCCCCGCCTCTCTCTCGGAGACCGCCTCTTTGAGTCTCGTGCAGCGAAATCAAGAATCCAAGGGTAGAGAAACCCAACTCCGGTAACCGCTTCTTCAAATTTAACCTACCATCGGGGCCGCTTCAAGTCAACTCGTAGAGAGCCGATAAATCTGTAGGTGCGGCTCCCTCCCATGTGGAACCGGCCTGTCATGATAAATGATCACGCCGTCAAAAATGAGTCCGTTCCGCTTTGTAGGTCCTGCGTTGCGCATGCATGACATTCCTTGGTCCCTATAGGAGTGAAAAGGTAAAAGTACATCGCCGCCTCGGGGTATCAACTTGTCACGTCTTCGGTACCTTATAGTGGATACCCAATTACCCATTTTTCCTAATGGCATATTGCCACCCGACGACACAGAGCAATACGACAGCATGGTAACACCCCAGGTCCATGTCGAACAGAAGCCTCCAAGGAGTCTTTTGTTTACCAGAGGGGCTGCATCCCAGCATGTCCTCAGGCACCCCTCCGCGTCGTTCTTTGCTCTGGTTCAGTATGAGAAAGGAATTCATTCTTTTTTTCCGTTGCCCCCTTGCAGAACTAGTTGACCGGTCTAATATATATGCAGGGCAAAGAGGATCATTTATACCAACTGAAACGGTGGATCGGAAATGTTCCTTTCATTCATTCAGCGTTGCATGTCCGTTCATGCGCAAATCTCTCGTGGGCAACGCTCCCGAGGCGATACCGGTGGAGTTGTTCAGCTTTAGGTTCGGACCGTACCGGGCCGTTTCCGGAGAGATCAACTGGACTCTGCCGGTATACCGGTATATAATTAAGTGGTTATCCTTAGGAGGACACGATGAAAGAGATTCTGAGAGAGTATCCGTTTCAGTGTACGCTGAGCTTGGAGCCACTCATTGACTATTGGGGTACGGTCGTGGCCTCCTCCGACGGCGGCCGGCCGGATCTCGTCGGGAATCTGCAGCACAGGCTGGAACAGGCTCCGGAGCTTCGCGGCGTCATTGAGGATCCGACTGCACTGGAATCTCATGGGGCTCTCTTGGGCGACCTGATGAGCGTGGTCTTTCCCGCGGCCATGTGGGAAACACAGGCGCTCGCAGCAGCAGTACCCTTTCTGCTGACACCGTTCCTCGCGTCTCCGGAGTTTGAGCGTCTGATGATGGAGGGGAACGGATCCCTTCGAGTGCGACCGCTCCTGACCGGGGACGAATACGTCAAGATGCGACTCATCCACGCCTATCACTTCATCCTCAGGGAGTGCTACGGCATCTCTGAAGGCCTGATATCACCGCTTATTCACAAGGTTTCTGACGAAAAGACGGGGCTTGATCGCTATTTCAGATTCAAACCGAATTTCCGTTTCATGGAGACGCGTAACAACGGTGGGCCCGTCTCCCTTACCGAGGAACAGGGAGAGACCATTCTCCACAACTTGACCGAACCGGAAGTCCTTCGGACGATTCTGCCTCCGGAGTGCTTTGAGTTCCGCGGCTTCATTGCCGTAGAGGCGGTCGACGTCACCACGACCGAGGTCCTGTCCGCACTTGAGAAGGATCTGATAGATCGGGACTCCATGTTCTCTCAGCCGGGATTCATGCGCCTGCAGGATAGACTTCGCACCCTCTTCGCCAATCCCAATCTGGTGGCCGGCATCGCAGCAATTACCAAGGATCAAGTGCTGCTGATGCAAAAGGGGTGCGATATGAGCCATAACTGCATTTTTGCCGCTTCACGGCACGTTCCGATCCAGGAGTTCGAGGGATCCATATTCGAGCAGGCCGCAGAAAAGGGCGACGTCCTTCTCATCCGGGACATTTCCGAACTACCCTCCCCGACTCGTGCAGATCGCGAGGTTCTCGAGATGGGCATCAGATCTCTTCTTGTCGCGCCCCTCTATTATCAGGACAGACTCATCGGAACCATGGACCTGTGTTCTCCTTTGCCCGGCGACTTCGACGTAACCGCCGCGCTCCAACTCAAGCAGATGCTGCCACTCTTCTCTATGGCACTCCAGCGCGGCATGGACGAGCTACACAACAACGTGCAGGCGGTGATCAAGGAGAAATGTACAGCGGTCCATCCCTCTGTCGAATGGCGTTTCCAGAAGGCGGTTCTGGACCATCTGGAAAGGTGCGGTCCGGAGAGTTCCGAGGAATTGGAGCCGATCGTCTTTCGCGATGTGTACCCCCTCTACGGATCCTCGGACATAAGGGGTTCCTCCGACGCGAGGAACGCCTCCATCCGGTCAGACCTATCCGAGCATATTATGCTCTCGTTAGAGGTCGTTCGTTCCGCTGCCAGGTTCAAGGAGCTCCCCATCCTCAAGGAGTTGGCTCACCGACTCCACAGCAATGTGGATCACTTGCAGACGGGTCTTGCTACGGGAGACGAAGCTTTTCTCATTCGATTTCTTCGTGAGGAAGTGGAACCGTTGTTTCCGACCATTGCAGGGTTCGATACGAGCGTCGCAAGCGCGATAAAGGCGTACGAGGCGGCAATAACGCCTGAACTGGGAACCGTTTACAAGAAGCGAAAAGACTTTGAGGAGAGCGTCTCCCGCTTCAACTCACGTCTGTCGGCCTACCTGGATCGTGAGGAAGCCGAAGCCCAAGCCCTTTTCCCCCATTACTTCAACAAGCACCAGACCGACGGGCTTGAGTACACCATATACATGGGCCGGTCCATGGTTGAGAATGGCGGATTCAACGAGATCTATGTCAAGAACATGCGCCTGTGGCAAATGATCGTCGCGTGCGGCATCGCGTGGCATACCCGGAATCTCAAGAGCCAGCTCAAAGTGCCTCTGGACGCCACTCATCTCATTCTGGTGA
The DNA here is from genome assembly GCA_964497585.1 of uncultured Syntrophaceae bacterium. Lineage (GTDB taxonomy): Bacteria > Desulfobacterota > Desulfomonilia > Desulfomonilales > Desulfomonilaceae > CAZCDS01. Next base: position 129,969 of record CAZCDS010000005.1, on the reverse strand, counting down.
ACCATTCGCCGCTCTCCATCAGGTTTCGCTTCGACGAGAAGCGTTTCGATGTGGACGGAGCTTACGACATCGCTCACGAGATCGTCCGATCGCGGCTCGACAAGGCCATGGTCAAGGGAGGATCCGAGCGCCTGACCCAGACGGATCGCATCGCGATCGTCTATTCCAATCCCGCTGAATGGCGGGAAATGGTGAAGCATATTGATTTCCTGCAAGCCGAGGGTTACCTCCTGGACGATGTTGAATCGCTCGATCTGGAGGATCTCCCCGGGGTGCAGGGACTCAAAGCTCTACGCGTCGGAATCAACGTGGAATCACCCGCCTTGGCTGAGAGGGCCTTGGGAGAGAGTCGCCAGCCGCTGGCGCCAGCTGCTTTCTAGACGAACGACCCTCCGTTTGCCGAAGAGCGATTCCACGAACGGTCTCACGTGTGCGCAGGAATCAGCTCTGGGAGAGAGACACGATAAGTGCAAGCTTCTCGCACGCTCGATGGGGCTATCTCCACTCTATGGGTGGGTTCTTTCTTAGCGGAATTCGCTGATATTTGTATTTGGCGTGGCCGATCATCATGCCTCCGAAGGTCTTGTGTCCCTCCGGGAGGTCGAGGGCTTCCTGCATCGGCTTGTACACGTTCGCTGCGGCATTGAAATACCCGGCCCAACACGCTCCGAGTCCCCGCGCGTACGCGGCCAGTTCAAGGTATGTCAGCGCTATGGTGCAGGCAGCCTGGGATTGCGTCAAGTCGGCGGGAGCGTGGGCTGCGATCAGGTGCGGAGCGTCCCGGAGGACGCGGTCGAGTCCCTTTGCCCACGCGTCCACGACCACGTCGAAGTGGAGTATCTCAGCGATCTCGGCGCCGGTCCTCATCATCTCGCTCATCCATTCGATCACGATTCCCGCCAGACGCTTCATTTCCTCCTTCCGCTCGATGACAAGCCAGTGCACCGGCTGGGAGTTGTGTCCTGTAGGACCGTATCGTGCGGTTCGTATCAGCTCTTCCAGGACCTGACGTTCGACGGGTTTGTCCTTGTAGGAGCGAATAGATCGGCGGGACCGGAGGAAATGATTGACCTGGTCCCATCCGGGCAAGAGACCCAGTTGTACCGGCGCACACAACTCCGGCGCCATCGTATCGAGCGTGAGGGCTTCGTGAGGACAGACCGCGACGCAGTGGCCGCAGTTGATACAGAGTTCTTCGCCACCTTCAATGAGTTGAGGACTCTCTTCTTCGTTCCTGATCTCAATTATCCGTGCCGGACACTCGTTTACGCAGAACCAGTCCTTCCGGCACTTCTCTTCATCAATCATTATAGGACTCATAACATCTTCCTCTTACACCGATTATCGCTTCCCATATCAAGAAGCGAGTGAGCCACTCAGAGGGCTTCCCGTTTCCCTCGCCTAGTGGCGCGTCATCATCTCCGATTTCTCCTTGAATTCTCCGCAGGCAAAGGTGGTGTGGGTTCTGCCCACGATGATCTTGACCTTCACCGGTTCCCTGTCAACGAGTCTGCCGAGACCGCCGACCGGAATCGTCTGGGGAGGATATCGCCGGCAATCGCCGTGCCCGTCTTCATCCTGCGGGTTGTCCTGCTTGAAATAATAACACCCCTTGCACGATTCGCCGTTTCCAAGCATTGTTCTCCTCCAAGTACTTGCTGCCTCCCGGCGGTCTTGCTCAGTCGGGCCGGGAAATGACTTCCCATCTGGCACCGCGAGACCTTGACATTCTGGTTGATTTCCCGGCTCGGTGCAACCCGTGTCGTCTCAGTCCAATCTCTCTTGTCTGTTTGTGGTTAGACTCTCTTACCTTCTGGATTGCTTTCGGTCTCCGTGTTGAAGCACACCTTGCCCGCGATGTCCTCCCTGAGAACTCGTCCCGCCCGACTGCAATTCCCGCCGATTATCTCAGCGCTTTCTTATCAACCTTACCCACTGGGGTAAGCGGTATCTCGCTCACGATGTCGATTATCTTCGGTATCTTGTACGGCGCGAAATTTTCGCGGGAGAAAGTAAGGATATCCTCCTTCAATTGATTCTCATCGCGATGCCTGTGCTCAGGGGTGGGCTGGACCACGAGTCTGACGATCTCGCTGCCTGGCCGCTTCGGGTTGGGAACCCCGATGATTGCGCAGAACTCGATTGCAGGGTGTTCGTACAGTTTATCTTCCAGTTCACGGGAGAAAACCTTGAAGCCTCCGACGCTGAGCATGTCCTTGGCTCTGTCCACGATGAAGAAGAACCCGTCCTCATCCATCCGGGCAATGTCGCCTGTGTGGAGCCAGGTCTCACCGTCATGCTCTCTGAGCGTCACAGCCGTCTCTTCAGGCTTGTTCAGATATCCCTGCATAACCTGCGGACCCTGGACGATGAGTTCGCCTTCTTCGCCGAACCTGACCATATCGTTGCCCGTCTCCAGATCCACCAGCCGGACTCGGGTGCTCCCAACAGGAATCCCGACTGATCCGATTTTCTTCTTGCCGAAACGCGGATTCATGGTGACGATCGGGCTTGTTTCAGTCATTCCGTAGACCTCGAGGACAGATCCCTCTCCCACAATCGATTCCAGTTCCCTGATCGATTCCGCAGGAAAGGGTGACGCTCCCGACAAGCAGAACTCAATGTTGGACAAGTCAAGAGCGCGGAAGCCCTCCTCTTCCATGAGCATCATGTAAAGGGACGGCACGTTGACGAGTATCGACGGCCGATACCGTGCCATCTCCTTGACGATATGCTTTGTGTCACGAGGATTTGGAATAAGAACCTGTGTTCCGCCGATGGACATTACCACAAGCGCCATGGCAAGACCGGCGAGATGAAAGAACGGGAATCCGGAGAGCGCTGTTTCCCCGCCGGAGTCAACCTTGGTCCAGTTTTCGATCTGTACCACGTTGGACACAATGTTGCGGTGGGTGAGAATCGTTCCCTTGGGAACTCCGGTCGTTCCTCCGGTATACTGGATAAGACAATAGTCATCGGGAGTGATCTTCACATCGGGACGCTTCGCGGGATACCGGGAAAGAATGTCCATGAACCGGATCACCTCTTTTCCCGGCAGAGGTCCGACCTTGCCGTGAGGGACCTTCTTGAGAAGACGTCCGAGCACTCGCTTGAGCGGAGAAAGAAAATCGATGATCCCCGTGGCTGCAATGAGTCTTAAATCGGGCAATTGATCGGCAATCTCGACAAGGCGATTTTCGAATATCGCGTCGAGGGTCACCAGAGCTCTGGCTCCACAGTCCCTCAACTGGTAGGCCATCTCCCGTGACGTGAGCAAAGGCGACACCCCCGTTGCAGCACAGCCCGCTTTGAGCGTTCCGATCTGGGCAATCAGATATTGCGGCACGTTGGGCAGGTTGATACCTACCACGTCCCCCGATCCGCATCCGTGGGCGATGAGCGCCTGAGCGAAACGATCGGCGTACGCCATGAGTTCTCCAAAGGTGAGCGTGACTCCAAGGAAATGAAGCGCTGGATTATGGGGAAGCCGTTCGACAACACTGTCAAAGCGATCGACCAAGGAGCTTTCCGGGAACGCGAGTTCCGCAAGGACGTGGGAATCATACCGTCCAAGCCAGGGCTTTTCGTCGTAGTTCATGAGGAACCTCTTTTCGGTCGGTTGCAGCAGGTGTCAGCGGAGCACCTATCGCAGAAGCTTCTTGTCCACTTTGCCGGCGGCGGTTAAAGGCACATCGCGGAACTCGACGATCTTCGGAACTTTGTACGGTGCGAAGTGTTCTCGTGAATACGCGATGATCTCTTTCTTGATCTCTTCGTCGGGCCTGTTCGCGTGGTCAGCGCTTTTCTGCACGACGAGCTTAACGATCTCCGTTTCGGGCCGCTCAGGATTGGGGGCTCCGATGGCCGCGCACACTTCGATCGCGGGGAGTTCGAAGAGCTTCTCTTCGATCTCCCTGGGAAACACCTTGAATCCGCCGACGCTAATCATGTCCTTCGCGCGATCCACAACGAAAAGATAGCCGTCTTCGTCCATACGTCCGATATCACCCGTGTGCATCCAGACGTCGCCGTCATGCTCGCGAAGAGCCAGAGCGGTTTCATCTGGCTTCTCGTGGTATTTGGCCATGATTTGCGGTCCGGCCGCAATTATCTCACCTTCCTCGCCCAAGGGAACCTCCGCTTCGCCCGTTTGAAGATCCATGATCTTGATCTTCGTTGAGGGGAACGTGATGCCCACCGATCCGACCTTCTTCACGCCGTCACGAGGATTGCTCGTGACGACCACGCATGTCTCGGTCATGCCATAGAGTTCGATCACCTTTCCCGTGCCCACAATTTCTTCGAACTGCTTGATTCCTTCCACGGGAAAGGCGGCCGCGCCGGAAACACAGTATTTCAGTTCCGAGAAGTCCAGCGCAGAGAAACCTGGCTCCTGAAGGAGCATCAAGTAGAGTGATGGAACGTTGGCCAGCCATTGGGGTCGATACTTGGCCATCTCCGAGGTCATGTGCTTGGTGTCTCGAGGATTGGGGATCAGAACCTGGGTAACGCCGAAGCCCAAACCGCACATCGCGGTGAACAGGCCTGCTACATGGAACATGGGGAACGCGGATATCAGCAGGTCCTCTCCACGCCTGATCTGAAGCCATTCTCTCCACTGCGCGAGATTGGTCAACATGCAGCGATGAGGACAGACAGCCCCTTTGGGGAGCCCGGTCGTCCCTCCGGTGTATTGAAGGAAGCAGGGGTCTTCGACAGTGAGTTCAATGTCGGGCTTCTGAGCTGGATACCGGTCGAGGACCTCCATGAAGGGAAGCACCTTCTTGCCGGGAAGCGGTGCAATCTTCCCGGTTGGGACCTTCTTGAACCACTTGGCAAGCAATTGTTTGTACTTTGGCAGGAAGTCCAGCAGCCCGGTGGGGATAACCAATTCGAGGTCTGTGACTCGATCCGAGACCCCTGCCAAGCGGTGCTGAAACAGAGCATCCATGATCAGAAGACACTTCGCCCCACTGTCTGTGAGTTGGTGGGCCATTTCATCGGCAGAGAGAAGAGGTGACAGGCCGGAGACCGCGCATCCGGCCTGCAGAGCTCCTACGAGACCGATTAGATATTGAGGCGAGTTCGGCAGGCTGATCGCAACCACGTCCCCTTTCCCCAAGCCGTGATCTCCGAGGCAACCGGCGAACCGCGCGCTCTGCTCCATCAACTGGTCAAAGGTGAGGGTGACACCGAGGAAATGCAACGCGGGCTTGTTACCGAAATCGGCCCTCGTCTTCTCGAAGCATTCGGGGAATGTCTCAAACTCCCTCTCGACACGGCGAGCTACTCCGGGATCGTAGGACTTGTACCAGAGTCTACTATCGTAAACCATTCTCCACCCTCCTCCAGGGGGCGACTGGGAGCCCAGTCTCTTCATTCCCTCGCGATTCGGAACGTTCTACGTGCCGATCTTCCGAAGTTGATAGACACCTTTGCTCGTGGCCACAACCTGTCCCGATTCGTCTTTGACCTCCCCCTGGACGACGAATTGCGACTTTCCCGTTTCTTCTGCCTCGGCTTCGATCTTTGCGACCTCCTCGTCGGACATCGCCAGTTCGAAGCTAACGTCAGATCTTGCAGGTTTGAGGAAGCTGATGGTCAGCTCTTTCACGATAGGGTAGTACCTGGATGTGTCGAATGTCGTGAGATACAATGCTCCGAGAGGCATTTCCGCTACCGTGAAGAGGGCGCCCGCATACATCGTGCCGATGTGGTTCTCATTGCCTTGCAGCGGCGCTCCGATCTTCACGTGTCCCGGCTTCAATTCCAGAGCTCTAATTCCCATGCGCTCCAAAAAGGCCACCTTGCTCTCAACCGCATCCTTAACCAACTCCGGCGGCATTCCCATTGTTCGGTTCTCCTTCGGTTCAGGTCGCTGTGCCACGGACGGGAGGCCCGTCACCGCAACGCCTTCTTGTCGACTTTCCCCACTGCTGTGAGAGGCATTGCCTCCATGATCTCGATTTCCTTCGGGACCTTGTACGGGGCGAAATTCTCTCGTGCGAAAGCCACGAGTTCGCCCTTGATCGCATCACGCGGCAGGTCCCTGTATGCGTGTGTGGGCTGCACGACGAGCTTGACGATGTCAGTTCCGGGACGCTTCGGGTTGGGTAGGCCCACGATCGCGCAAAATTCCACTGCGGGATGCTCGTAGAGTTTCTCCTCCACCTCACGTGAGAAGACCTTGAATCCACCTACGTTGAGCATATCCTTGGTTCTGTCGACGATGTAGAAGAAGCCCTCTTCGTCCATTCGCGCGACGTCTCCGGTGTGGAGCCAGATTTCCCCGTCATGTTCGCGCAGCGCGCCGGCGGTCTCCTCGGGCTTGTTCAGATAGCCCTTCATGACCTGCGGACCGTGGACAAGGATCTCGCCAGCTTCGCCTACGCCCACCTGCTGCTCCCCCGTCTCCAGGTCGACGAGCCTGAGCTTTGTGTTCGGAAGCGGCACGCCGACCGAGCCGACTTTTGCCTTTTCCCCGCGAGGGTTGCAGGTGACGAGTGCGCTTGTTTCGGTCATCCCGTACGCTTCCAGCATCTTCCCTTGGCCGATCACCGATTCCACCGCCCCTATCGATTCCGCGGGAAAAGGTGAAGCCGCGCTGAGGCAGAAGCCCAGACGGGAAAAATCGAGCTCCCGGAAGCCCGGCGTCTCAAGGAGCATCATGTAGAGCGATGGGACGTTCACGAGAATTGTGGGCCTGAATCTGGCCATTTCGCCGACGATGTGCTTCGTGTTTCGAGGATCGGGAACGAGGATCTGCTCGTGACCCTGGAACATCGTTCCCAGACCGAGCGCGAGACCTGCGATGTGAAAAAAGGGGAATCCGGAGAGGACAACTTCTTCTCCCCACCGCATTTGGAGGGATTCCGTGACCAGGGCCAGTTGGGCCATGATGTTGCGATCGGTGATAATCGTTCCCTTAGGGACCCCGGTGGTCCCGCCCGTGTACTGGATGAGGCAGGGATCGTCAGGACCGATTCGGATTTCCGGCGATGTGGCCGGGTACTTTGACAGGATGTCCATGAACGTAACGACCTGCTTATTGGGAATGGGTTTGATTCTCCCGGTAGGAACCTTCTTGAGTAGCTTTGCAAGCGTTCTCTTGATCCAGGGAAGGAAATCGAGGATCCCTGTGACGACAATGAATTTCAGTTCCGGGACCTGATCGGCTACTCCGAAGAATCGATGCTCGAATATCGGATCTGCTGTGACGAGCGCCTTAGCTTTACAGTCGTTCAGTTGACTCACCATCTCCCGCGGTGTCAGTAGAGGAGAGACACCCGAGGCTGCACAACCGGCCTTGAGCACACCCACAAGAGCGATGAGATACTGTGGAATGTTCGGAAGATTGATTCCGACAACATTGCCAGGCTCACATCCATGGTCCAGCAAAGCCTGAGCCATCCGATCCGCATGCGCCATCAACTCGTCGTAAGTCAGCGCCGCTCCGAGGAACCGGAGCGCAGGCTTCTGGCCAACTCTCGATGCGACCTCCTGAAACTTCTCCATGAGGGAGAGCTGGGGAATCGTTACCTCAGGAGGAACAGCCGGGTTGTATGACTTCAACCACGGCTTCTCGTCGTAGTTCACATCTCCCCCTTACGCTATGGATCTTCCTGGCGCTTTGAAGTGTGTGCTCCCGGCCGACCCCGATTTCGGGCCCGCCGGGCCTTGGGAATGGCTTCCCGATGGGACACTATAGCGGAAGAGGAGCGCACTTTTCAAGATATGTTGTAGAGCGTCCTCTTCTCCGCCTCCGAAGGAGTGACCTGGTGGTCGCATGGGACGGCTTGTTGTCCGGGCGGAATACGAGGCCGACCGGAAAACTTGTCAGATCGGCATCTTGCCGATCCTAACGGTCGCCGACGATGGGCTTACGCTGGCTCTCAGTTGGATCGGAAGACACGCCGCCGAGCGAGGGATTCGGTAATGATAGACGCGATCCGAAGATCGCGGATCGCTTCCTCGATCGCGTTGGCATTGCAGCTTGATTACGATACGGACCAACATATTCTTCGTATGTTGGCATGAGAAATGTCTTGGTCTGCATTTGTCTCCGGTCGGGTGCTCCGCGCACGGTTTTCCGCTACAAGCCCATGAACTTGGCTGCGATTCCCTTCATGATCTCGTTGGTGCCGGCGAAGATCTGCATGACCCTCGCGTCGCGCCAGGCCCGCGCGATGGGATATTCTTCGCAGTAGCCGTATCCCCCGTGGAACTGAAGGCACTGGTCAGCCACGCGGCTCAACATCTCGGTTGTCCAGTATTTTGCCATGGAGACTTCCACGACGATGTTCTTGCCCTCCATGTGGTCCACCACGAGCTTGTCCATGAAGGTCCGGCCCAGCTTGATCTCGGTGGCCATTTCCACGATTTTGAACTGTGTGTTCTGGAACTTTGAAATGGGCCTACCGAATGCGGTGCGTTCCCGGCAATAGTCGATGGTCATTTCCAGGATCCGCTCAGCCGCGGGCACTGCGATCAGCACGACCACGAGGCGTTCCTGCTGGAGCTTCTCCATGAGCATCAGGAATCCGCTCCCTTTGGGACCGAGCCGGTTCGCCTTGGGAATCCGGCAATCGTTGAAGAACAGTTCGGCGGTGTCCTGGCTGTGCCACCCTATCTTCTTGAGGTTCTTACCCTTTTCGAAGCCCGGAGTATCGGCCTCCACCAGGTAGAGATCGATCGCCCTGTGGGGATCCGGCTCCTTGGGATCCCTTGCCGCCATGATCAGAAGATCGCACAGGATGCCGTTGCTGATGAAGGTCTTCTGCCCGTTGATCACCACGTGGTCCCCGTCCTCGACCGCGGAGGTCCTCATACCCGCCAGATCGCTTCCGGCGTTCGGATCGGTCATGGCGATAGCCGTAATGATCTCGCCGGAGACGCAACCGGGAAGGTACTTCTGCTTCTGTTCTTCCGATCCGAAGGAGGTTATGTACGGAACGACCACGTTACTATGCAGCGGTGCCGCCAGGCCTGAGTGATTCGTTCTCACGAGCTCTTCCGCGAGAATGACGGAATAGAGAAAATCCGCGCCGAACCCCCCGTACTCTTCCGGCACGTCCATGCAAAGGAAGCCCTGCTTTCCCATTTTGCGCCAGATCTCCCGAGGCACTATGCCGGCTTCTTCCCACTCTTCCACATGGGGAGTGACCTCCCGCTCGAAGAATCGGCGAACCGCGTCCCTGAAAATCCTATGTTCTTCCGTATAGTTGATTATTTCCATGCTACGTCCCCCGGCTCGTCGTTCGCTGTTTGGCTACCACCTGAAGAGTACTGCGCAGCAAAGGCACGGCGGAGATCCCCGGCCGACATTGCCTCCTCAGGTATCTCTGCTTCGGATGGCAACCGGGTACGAGTTGCCGTCACAATCGTAGAAGAGCAGTTCGCGGGATTGCTTCCAAAGACTCTCATCCATATAGCAGTAAAAAGCAGTGATGCTGCTCGGTTCCAGTGTGCACTCCCCCGCCGGTGTCAGCGTGTCTATTCTTCGGGTCCCGAAATCTCCGTGGAGGTCGAAATAGCCAGGCACCCGCACCGGTGTGTCGCCGAGATTCCGCACGTGTATTTCCAGATTCTGATCGAACATCTTCAGTCCGCAACAGGTCTTGAAGTCCAGCACCTGTTCGATGGACGAATTCATGATCGGACGGACAAAGAGCATCTGTTTTTTCCTGAGGCGGCCTCGTGCCGCGGGGCTGAGGGCATGGACGACGCTATGATTTCCCGATGATCGCGATGCTGCACACGTTCATGAAGGGAACGCCGCCGAGGTTATGCGTAAGCCCGTACCTCGGGTCCTCTATCTGTCTCTCGCCTGCCCTGCTATGGAGCTGCAAGTACATCTCGTAAAGCATTCGCAGCCCTGAAGCGCCTATCGGGTGACCAAAGCACTTCAGGCCTCCATCGACCTGTGCGGGAATTCCTCCGCCGTCCCTGTCGTAGAAGCCGTCAAGCGAATCCTTCCACGCTTTGCCGGGTTCGGATATGTGCAGGTCTTCGTACGTCACGAGTTCGGTGATGGAGAAACAATCGTGAAGCTCCATCATACTCACCTCTTCCTTCGGATTGGTTATTCCCGCTTCCTCATAGGCTTTGGCACTACATTTCTCGGTGGTAAGGAAATGGTCTCCGTCCCAGTCGTCATATCCGAACTCTTCCCCGCTGCTGAGCGCCAACTGGAGGGCCTTTACCGTAACGAAATCCTTGTAGCCCATATCCTTGGCCTTTTCGACCGTGGTCACGATCGCGCAGGCAGCGCCGTCACTCACTCCGCAGCAATCGAAGAGCCCCAGGGGATGCGCGATGATCGGCGCGGCCATCACCTGGTCCTCGGTTACGGTCTTGCGCAGATGGGCCTTGGGGTTGAGCGCCCCGTTGGCATGGCTCTTGACCGATACGTGCGCGATGGAACGCTTCAGATCCTGATCCAAAACGCGGTGTTTGGCCGCGTACGCGGAAGCAAGCTGAGCGAAGGCCCCTGGGGCTGTCACATTCGGCCACCAGAGCCACGTCAGCGAACCCCAGTCCGATCCCGGGTTCGGCAGGCCGCCGTACCCGGTATCCTTGAGTTTTTCAACGCCCATGGCGAGCGCCAAGTCGTACGCTCCCGATGCAACGGCATACACCGCGCCACGGAATGATTCGGTACCGCTGGCACAGAAGTTCTCGACTCTTGTGACGGGAATGCGAGGGAGCCGAAGCGTCATCGAGAGCGGCAGAGCACTCTTGCCCACGTTGATCTCTTCTATGCAGGTGCCGAGCCACGCGGCCTGGATCTCGTTCGGGTCGATGCCGGAGTCGTCCAGGCATTCTGTAAACGCCTCCACCATAAGCTCCTCCGCACCGACGTCCCATCGCTCTCCGAAGCGCGTGCATCCCATGCCGATGATTGCAACCTTGTCCTTAATCCCTGTTGCCATGTTTCGACCCTCCCGCCGCTGGTCGGCTTCCTGGTGATGTGACCTGTGGCTCTAGAATTTAAACAGTTTTTCAATAAGTTGCGACTTCATGATGTCCCCTTCGACCTTGAGTCTCCCCGAGGTGAAGGCCTGCATGGCATTGAGTTGGCCGCTGATGAGCGCAACAAAATCCTCGTCGGACATGATGATCGTCGTTGTCGGCTGCGCGTGCGCACCTTCGAAGACTTCACACACCGCGTCCTTGATCGCGACATGCCACTCGCCTCCGTCGGGACCGGTGATCCTGTATTGGAATACCAGATCCAAGCCCGCGGCCTTGTCAGCCTGGAAGTATTCCGGCATGCGTTCGAAGATGCCTTTGACTGTGATCCCGGCCTCCGCCTCGGCCTCCTTCTTTGCCTCGGGAGAGAACGCGTTGAGCATGTCACCCAGAGCCGCGGCTGCGTTGTAAAATTCCGCGGCGCCGCTCATGTTCTCGATCTCTTCCCAGTGCCGGTGGACCTCTTCAGGGCTCGGAGGAGTCTCTCCGCCGCCGATCACCGTGCCTGGTCCCGTTACCACTGCGGCCCTGTTGAAGCATCCCATTCCTGCGTTCAAGATCATGCCGGTCTCCTCACACCGGTCGGAACTCAGGTAGAGCACCATCGGCGCGACGAAGTCGGGCAGGAGCTTGTCCTGAAGGCCTGGAGGAAGGATGTCGTCGGTGAGCCTCGTGGTGGCCACGGGGGCGATACAGTTCACTTTGATGTTGTATTTGTCGCCCTCGAGCTTCAACGTATTCATCAGCCCCACCGCGCCCATCTTGGCCGCTCCGTAGTTGGTCTGACCGAAATTGCCGAACAGACCCGCGGCCGAGGCCGTCATGATGATCCTGCCGTAACCCTGTTCCCGCATGACCCGAAAAGCAGGCCGCGTCACGTTGTACGATCCGTCGAGATGAACCGATCTGACCGCTGACCACTCTGCGGGCTCCATTTTCGCCAGGGTCCGGTCACGGAGTATCCCTGCGTTGTTAATGAGGATGTCCACCCGTCCGAACGCGTCGAGCGCTTTCTTGATGTTCGCTTCACCGCCTTCCGGGGTAGCCACGGAATCGTAGCTCGCAACGGCTTGCCCTCCGAGAGCCTTGATCTCTTCCACGACCCGATCCGCGGGAGCTGCAGATCCATCACCTGTCCCGTCTCGGGCTCCACCGAGGTCGTTCACCACGACGCTCGCGCCTCGTTTGGCAAGCTCCAGAGCGTAGACCCGCCCGAGGCCGGCGCCTGCGCCGGTCACTACAGCAACCTTCCCGTCGAACCGGATCAGTTCCTGTTCCGCTTCCACCGGTCCCTCTTCCACGATGGGAATCGCTTTCCAGAAGTACCCGGTGAATCCCCTTTCCACATCGGTGTACCGTTTCCGGAAGGCGAGCTTCACCGGCTGTCCGACGCGGACCTCGGAGAGTTCGCAGTCCGTGAAGTCAGCCATGTACCGGCCGCCGCCCTCAAACTGGACCATCCCGTAGATCGCAGGGGGATCGAGGCTTACAGCCAGCAGATCGCCCGTGAAGCTCTTGACGCTTGCAGGCCTTTCCGAGAATTCGTAGTCTTCCTGAGAGTACCGTGCTCTGCAGTCCGGATTGACGCAGATATCCTGCCGCGGGAATTGCGCGGTGCCGCATTCCTTGCACTTGCCGCCCACCATGCCCAGGAGCATTTTCCTGTTGCGCCAGAGCACCGTCATTGCGGTTTGGGTCGGGCATTCCGCGCGGATCCCCATTTCGGTTTCAATAAGGTCCCGGAATTTCAGGAACTTCATATAGTTGTCTGTGGTGAACTTGTTCTCCAGTGAGCCGGTGATGCCGATCCGCTTGGGGAGATCGAGTATTTTCTCGGTGACCTGAAAGTAGAGCGCATCACAGCCCTGACCGAAGCCCGCGAGGAGGATACGATCGCCCGGAGACGACTCCTCTAGTGCTCGAACGAACATCACGAGCGGGTGAGCCGTGCCGGTTTCCCCACATACCTCGTGCATGTTATCGGCCACCTTTTCCGGCGCGGCTCCGAGTTTCGTTGCGATCTTCCGGTGTTCCGCTTTGAAGAAGCAGGGAAAGACGAACTTGTCCACGTCGTCCATGGATATGGAAAGCTTGTTGAAGAGTCCGGTAACGGCCTCGGGTATGATCTGCGAATATCCCGCGTCACGCACCCAGCGTTCCTCCCACATGTAGTCGTACCGGTTGCGATTGCCGCGGAAATGATCGACGAAGTCCTGAGACACGGAATAAGATCCCTTGAATTCGGCAACTAGGTCCGTGTCTCCCACGAGGAGGGATGCCGCGCCGTCGCCGAACCACATCTCGTAGAAGTAAGCCGCTTTGGTCTCACGCTTGTCAGAAGCCACCACCAGCGCCTGCTTCGCGTCGCCCTGCCCGACAGTTGACAGAGCAGTGATCAGGCCGGTCGTCCCGGCCTTGAGACAGGAGGTAACATCCTGGGCCACCATGTTGTCCTTGAGGTTCAGGGCGGACTTGACGATCCCGGCATTGAGCCTGTCCTGGAAGGGCAAGGTCGTGGAACACAGGAAGACCGCGTCCACCGCATCCTTATCCATCCCAGCAAGAGCATCCTGGCCCGCGGAGACTGCCATGGTGATCGGGTCCTCGTCCCAGTTGCAGAAGGACCGCTCTCCTTGTGCCACCATGACGATTGCCGGTGCGAACCAGCCCATGCTCTGATATATGCTCATTCGGTTGAGCCGAAGTCTCGGTATGTAGCCGCCGTACGATACGATGCCGGTCATTGTTGGCTCCCTTCCCAGGTTAGAACTTGAACAGCTTCTCGATGAGCTGGGACTTCATCAGATCGCCTTCGATCTTGAGCTTTCCAGACGTATATGCCTGCATTGCATTGAGCTTGCCCGAGATCATATTCACAAAGTCCTCGTCAGACATGAGGATCGTCGTCGTGGGGCTGTCATGTGCTCCCTCGAGGCACTCGCAGGCCCCATCCTTCACCGCCACGAACCAGTTCCCTCCCGTGTCCCCGGAAATCTTGAACTGGAAGACCACGTCCACTCCGGAGGCCTTGTCGGGCTGGAACGCTCCTTCGATGTTCTCAAAGATCGCCCGGACGGTCAGCTCCGGACCGGTATCGGCCGGCGCGGCTTGAGGAGGTGATGAGACCGTGGTAAAGATAGCTCCCAGCGCCGCGGTTGCGTTGTGGAACTCCTCAGAGCTGTCGATGGAAGAGATCGGCTTCATATTCTTCATCACCGCTTCCGGGGTGGGAACCTCTCCTTCACCGGCCGGTACCGCGCCCCGACCGCTGACTATCGCGGCACGGGAGTAGTAGCCCATACCCGCGTTGAATATGCCTCCGTTGGCAGGGCATTGTTCCGACACGAGGTACACGACAAGCGGCGTGACGAACTCCGGTTTGAGCTTCTCCTGAAGGTCCGGTGGGAGAATGTCTTCGGTCAGCCGGGTAGCTGCAACCGGCGCCACGGTGTTTACCTTGATGTTGTGCTTCTCGCCTTCGAGCTTCATCGTGTTCATCAGCCCGACGAGGCCCAGCTTCGCGGCGGAATAGTTGCACTGGCCGAAGTTTCCGTACAGGCCGGCGGCGGAGCTTGTCATCACGATTCGACCGTACCCGGCTTCCCGCATCTTGATGAAAGCCGGTCGAGAAACGTTGTACGCTCCGTCCAAGTGAACCGCGAGAACCGCGTTCCACTCCGCGGGGTCCATTTTCATCATGCTCCTGTCCCGGAGGATTCCCGCGTTGTTGATGAGGATGTCCACCCGTCCAAACGTGTCAATTGCCTTTTGGACGACAGCCTCCCCTCCCTCCGGTGTCGCGACCGAATCATAACTGGCGACCGCTTCACCACCGGCCGCCTTGATCTCTTCAACCACCTTGTCGGCCGGAGCGCTTGAACCCTCGCCACTCCCGTCTCTCGCGCCCCCGAGGTCATTCACGACGATCTTGGCGCCCCTCTTGGCCAGTTCAAGCGCATAGGCTCTTCCGAGCCCAGCCCCCGCTCCGGTCACAATGGCCACCCTGTCGTCGAATCGGACCCATCCTCCTTTGGCGCGTTTCTCCACTTCCTCGGAACTGATCCATTCCACGACACCCCGGTCGATGGCTACTTCGCCCGTATCCGCGTTGATCGTCCTAAAGAGTGCCCTTCCCTCATCGATCTTCCAAATCTGAGTCTTAATGGGGACGCCGGGGTAAAGCGTCTTTGAGAAGCGGTTGCGGAACCGAGTCATCCGCTCCGGTTCACCTGGAAAGAGGTGCTTGATGACTGCGCGACACGCGAAGCCGTGGGTACAGAGTCCGTGCATGATCGGCTTCTCGAAGCCGCTGGCCCTCGCGAATTCCGGGTCCACGTGGAGCGCGAAGATATCGCCGCTCAAGCGGTACACCAGCGGCTGATCCGGCGAGGGGCAGTCTTCTTCCTCGAAATCAGGAGGCCGATCCGGAAATTCCACCTCTTCCTTTGGAGAGTCCGGGCCGCCAAAGCCGCCATCGAGCCGGGCAAAGACCGTGACCACGCTGGTGAAAAGCTTTTGCCCGCCGGAATGATAGGTGACGCCCTCACCGACCACCAGCGCTCCCGTTTCCGCGCCCTTGTCGTAAATATTCGTGATGGTCCCTTCGGTGATCAGCTCTCCTTCCGGCGGAATCGGAGCATGGAAGATCAGGTCCTGCTCGCCGTGAAGAACGCCGGCGAGGTTGACCTCGGCGCTGAGTCCCACCTGAGCGAGGAACTCGAATATGGCGGCAATTGAGAAGCTCGGAATCACCTTCAGCCGCGTCTCGTAACAGTATTCCAGCTCGTCGAAGCCCGCTCCTACGCCGAGCGCATAGAGTATTACGTCCTTCCAGTCGTACGACTTGGTCAAGGGTCCGATTTTCTTGCCGATGCTGTCGAGATTCAGGGCCATCACCTTCCTCCGGGATTTTCTGTTTGCGTGAAAGCGGGGATCAGAATAAACTTGAGAGTCTCTTTGACCATCACCACATATTCGTCCCTTTCCTGCTCGAGCATGGGTCGAAAGAAGTCCTCTCCCGAGACAAAGTTGTATATGGCGTTCATGAGAGCGAGAACCCGCATTCTCACGTTCTTGGGGACATTTCTGCGGTCCTTGCAGAGCCCCATGGACCGAGCAATGTCGGTCACGAATTCAGGAACGCAGATCCCGAGTATCGATTCGTCCCGGGTCTTGCCGAAGTAGCGAAAAAGCACGAGGTTGGCAATTTCAGGGTGGGCGAAAAGGTAGTCGGTCATCATGTCGATAGAGATATCCATTCTCTTCGCCAGGGGTTTTCCGTGGATGATGCCCTCGACTTCGCCGAGCTTGTCGCGGAGGTTCTCGTTGACGTCGACGACGACCGCTTCATAGAGATCGCTCTTTTCACCCCAGTGATAGTACAGGGTCGATATGTCAATCCCGACTTCTTCCGCGATCATTCGCGTGGTCGCGCCATGGTACCCGTACTGGCCGAAGATGCGCCGCGCGGTGGCAAGAATCTTTCCCTTCATGGATTCGGGATCTCGGCGGGCCTTTTCAAGCGGAGTCGCCATTGGAAAATTCCATCCAATCTTTCCATCAATTGCTGGAAACAATGAATCAGATCACGCGGGTTGTCAAGAAAAAATTTGCCGGCACGCATCTTCCAGGGGCAGAATCTTTCAGTGCTGTACTGCAGTGTTCCAACTTACTCGGCAAGCCATAGAACCGGGCCCTCCGTGAGAGGTATGGGAACAGTGAAAGAGGGGGAACCCTTTGCAGACGCAGCGGAGGTAATTCCTTGGTTCACGGGAAGAGAAGTCACAGCTCTTCAGAAACTTGAGCCCACACCCCCTGATCGGCGCAGACTGGGGCTCACTGAACCCTTGCACGGAGGGCCCTTACATCCTGATTTTCGGCGCTCGCTTTTCCTCTTCCCGGACCTGGAAATACTTCCTCGGCGCGAAGTTGAGAAAACCAGCAATCATGCTGTTGGGAAAGGCTCTTATTTCACGGTTGAATAGCTTTACGGCCTCATTATATCGCTTTGTGGCAACGGCGATCCTGTTCTGCGTACCTTCGAGTTCCACCTGCAGAGCCATGAAGCTCTGATTTGCCTTCAATTCAGGGTACTTTACGACGAGATTCAACAGCACGGACACCCCTGAGGAGAGTTGCTTTTCAGCTTTCATTTTCTCGTCCGGGCCGTGAGCTGTGTCAAGCCGGTGCGAGGAATCGGCAATCGCTGCGAACACCGCTTTTTCATGCCCAGCGTACCCTTTGACCGTTTCTACGTAATTGGGGATCAATTCACTTCGCCGTTTGAGCTGATTGTCAATCTCCGCCCACGCCGAGTTAACGCTTTCATCCAGGGCTACCAACCGGTTACGTATGTTGATGAAGCCGTACCCGACGGCCAGACCCAGGATTATCAGGACTACCACAATGAATTGACCGGTTCGCATTTCAACACCTCACCTGCCCTAATAGAATCCGTTGATCGTAGTATTTTCCGCGACCACGGTGGTGCGCAACGTGCGCTTGAGATTGCGAAGGACAACGAACTCTATCTCATCTCCCGGTTTGAGTTCGTTCAGGAGCTTGATTACATCCCATAGCGTAGGAAAGCGGCCGCGCATTCCCTCGATCCGAATGACATAGTCATTGGGTTTAAGACCGGCTTTTTCCGCAGGGGATCCGGGCGCCACTTCGAGAATGGACACGTAGCTCTCGGCAAGCCTTCTCTCGAAGGGAAGCGAATAACCGAAAAAGAGTCCCAACCAGGGCCTTTCCTTCCCCGAAAGTGCCCGTGTCACGTGCCTATGTCGGCTGTTCTCAGGCCTCGAGAGAACCACGGGAATGGTCATCTCCCTATCGTTCCTGATGACCTTGACCTTCACCACGTCTCCCGGCTTGTGGCGTTTCATCATTTCCCAATCCTGGAACGGTTTTGTGATAGTCTCTCCATCAATTGCGATCAGGATGTCGTTTTTCCGAATCCCAGCCTTTTCAGCAGGGGAATTCGTTGCCGAAAAGACCACAAGGCCCCGGTCGTCTCGCTTGCGACGGTTGTACAGGATTCCCAGGTACGCCTTCTGTCCGTTCTTCTTGAACATGTGCGTGTTGTTGTCTATCAGATAGTCTTGGAACGCGAACATGTAAGGATGAAGCGTGCTTATGAAGAACCAATGATTGTAACCGGTCATCATTATGGAGCGGGCCATGGCATTCATATCTGCTTGCCAGCCCTGAGCGCCCCGTACGAAGAAGTACGGATTGAATTCCCGCATGCGCGCGGGGTCATCGTTACAGGGGAAGATAACCACCGCGTGGCGACCCTTTTTCCGAACGAGGTACGGCTCGTTCATCATGTGTTCCGCTTCGGACTTCCGCTGGAGCGACGTCGTGGGCCAGTGCCTGAAGAATTCTTTGGAGAGTGGCGAGAACAGGTCGACCTCATAGTCGGAAAGGTTGTGGTATCCGAATTCCACATACTTGATGAACGCGTCCTCCGGCGTCGGCTGCGCTCCGAAATAGGCTTTGAGCTCTTGAACAAGTTCCTTTTTCGGCCTGTTGAGCATCGCTCCGAACTGGAACCGAGCTTTCGCACCTGCTCCGCCTGAAAAATACTCCCAAGTGCTCGGCCTTTCGGGAGATTCAGCAACGTACTGATCTCTATTGAGTCCCCGTTCCACAATATGTTCTATGGTAGCGTAGAACCCTCTCTCCACCTCGTTCTGTTCGAAGAATTCCTTCGTGAGGCGGTTTTGGACCAGAGCCACGTAGTTATCGGTATAGATGTGCTCGAGGTCGTAGCCGACCTCCATTCGTATTTCCTGTTCCTGGAGACACAAGAGCAGGAGCAGGCCTCTGTTGCCCTGTGTACCCTTTCCGATTTGCCACTCCTGCATGAGCTTGTCGGTCAGTTCCTCCGGTGAGTACCCGTTGCGGCTCGTTGTTATGACCACCACGAAGTCGACATCGAGCCCTCTTCTCAGTATCCCGGCGTAATTGTCGATCTTGCCGATCATGGATTTTGAGAAGGCACGGCTGAAGTCATATACGGATCTTTCTCGGCTGGGACGGACGGAAGGGATTTCACGGGTGATCCGGTGCTCGACTTCCCGGCGGGCGCGAACTGCGAACCAACAGTATGCGGTCCCGATCGAAACGAGGACGACCGCGCCGAGGGCTACCCACCGGGCTGTGGATCTGCGTCCGTGCTTCATGGAAGACCTGGAGGCGTTCGTTCTGGGCTCAAGGCCTGGAGGACCGTGGAGCCGGCTTCATCCGTGCCTCGGCCGAGGAAAGGCGGAGACCCGTGGAAAACGATCTCACGGGAACTCATTACTGAATTTGCCTTGTGTGGACCGGAGGGTACCATGAGTCGCGTCCGAGGTCAACGCTGCGGGCCCGCAGAGAGGGGGTGAACCGACTGTCAGAGCACAACGGGGAGAGCCAGGGCCGGCTCCAGATCGGCAAAATCCAACTAATACGATGAGAAGTTGCGGTGGATGGCCAAACCTGCCATAATCTTGATATTCGCGCGTGGTGAAACGCAGGATCGGGAGACGGATATCAAGTGAACGGCTGGACGGTACTCTCGGGTGTTTCAAGATCGCGTCCGCGAAGGTGAGGTGATCCATGGATGATAAACAACAGGACTCGGCCAGTCCTCAGTCGCTCCTCGAGGCGTGGATGAAGACGTCTACGGAGTTCGTCAACTCAGCCCTGAAGATGTGGCCCGTTCCGCAAGAACGCCCTGAAAAGAGGGAGGAAGAGGGGGACTCTGTCAAGGGCCGGGCCCAGGAGTCTTGGGATGCAGCGATCAGGTCGTGGCGAACCCTCTCCACTGCGATGTCGGAACCCGGTTCTGTCGAAGGATTGGTCAAGGGGATCAACACACTTCCCGACGTGCTGCTCAAGGTGATCCAGCCGGCCTGGAATGGGGTGTTTCATCTCCAGCGGGAATTTCTCGAACGCGCGGGCCGGATCGGGCAATCCACCTCGGCCTATTCATTCGAAAACCTGGACCAGGACGCGTTCAAGGCCTGGTCCGAAATCTACGAAAAGGAATTCAGGCAGTTCCTGAAGATTCCTCAATTGGGGTTGTTCAGAGTCTATCAGGAACGGATGAACGAGGCCATGGACAAGTTCAACGTCTTCGAGGCTAAGATGGCGGAGTTCATGTCGGTGCTCTATCTGCCTTTTGAAAAGACCTTCCAGGTAATGCAAGAGAAGGTTTCCGAGATGGCCGAATCCGGTCAGCTCCCGTCCAAGGCGAAAGACTACTATCGATTGTGGGTCAAGGTACTCGAAGGTCACTACCTGACCCTGTTCAAGTCTCCAGAGTATACCAAGACCCTTGCGCACACCATAGACGCGTTGAGTGAATTTCGAGTGGCTCGGAATCAGATGTTACAGGATGCCTTACAGTCCTTACCCATACCGACGTACAAGGAGGTGGACGAACTGTACGAGGAGATCTATCTTTTGAAAAAGAGAATTAAAGAGTTGGAGAAAAAGGACCGGACCGAAAAAACGGTTAACAGCGGATGATCATGGCAATGGTATTACACTGATGGATCCCGCACGGGGGAGGTGTTATGGCTCAATTTAAGATCCCGGTTGACCTTCTGTTGTCGAATTTGGCCGAGGACGCGGAGAAGGCTCAGGAGCGGGCTCAACGGGCCTCAGCTGTCTTGCTCGAGCCCCTTGAGACCGATATTGCAGTGACACCATACGACGTGGTGTACGAAGAAGACAGAGTGAAATTGAAGCACTACCGCCCGGTGGCCGAGCCGAAGACGAGGACCCCCCTTCTCGTTGTCTATGCGCTGATTAATCGAGAGACCATGCTCGACCTCCAGCCAGGCAGGAGCGTCGTGCACACATTCCTTGAAGAGGGTATCGATCTCTACATGGTCGATTGGGGATACCCTACACGAAAGGACAAGTTCCTGACCATTGACGACCATGTCAACGGGTACATGGACAACATAGTGGACTTTGTCCGACAAACGTGCGGCGTTGACAAGATCAATCTGATGGGAATCTGTATGGGCGGGACCTTCTGCGTGATGTACGCCGCGCTTCATCCGGAGAAGATCAAGAATCTTGTGACCACGGTGACCCCTACCAACTTCGACACCGATCAGGGTCTGCTCCACGTGTGGATGAAGCACATGGATGTAGACCTAATGGTCGACTCCTTCGGGAACATGCCCGGAGACATCATGAATTTCGGCTTTCTACTGCTCAACCCGGCCAGGCTGATCATTGACAAGTACGTGGGATTCATCGAGCATATGGACAAGAAGGACTTCGTCGAGAACTTCGTCAGGATGGAGAAATGGATCTTTGACAGTCCGGACGTTCCGGGCGAGACATTCCGGCAGTTCATCAAGGACTTTTATCAGAAGAATCTGCTGATCCGGAACGAACTGGAACTTGGCGGCAGGCGAGTGGACCTTCGTAACATCACCATGCCGCTGCTCAATTTCTACGGAAATTTCGACCATCTCGTTCCCCCTGGTGCATGCGACCTGCTTACCAGCAAAGTCGGCAGTACGGACACTGAGGATGTCTGCCTGCAGACCGGTCACATAGGCATTTACGTCAGTTCCAAGACCCAGAAGGAGTTTGCACCGAAGATTGTTCAGTGGCTCCGGGAGCGTGACGGGGCAGAAGGGGCTCGTGCGGACAAGCCGGAGGAGGAGGCGTCCGGGCTGTCCGCGATGGCCTGATGCCGGGTCCCATTTCCGCGCAGGGACACCCTCGAACTCGAGCTCCGTCCCGCAGCGAAAGGGCACCCATAGGGGCGGACTCGCTCGAGCGATGAGGTGCGGATCGGTCGAACATGCTCGAAGCGCCGTGGCGCAAAGTGAGGAGAAGCTGCTGAAAACGCCGCCCACGCGACGTGATTGCGTCAGGGACCTAGACTTTGATCTTGGACTCAGCCAGCCTCCGCGCTGGAGAAGAGAACAGAACACCACCTCGAAATGTAGGAGCACAGGAATGACCGAGAAAGGTGACTATTTCAAGACGTTCTGCAAAGTGAGCAAGGCATTCGGAACGACCCAAAGCAAGGACGAGCTTCTCCAGCTCATTGTCTCCAGCGCGGTTGAGACCATGGACGGGATGGCCTCCTGCCTCTTTCTGGCCGACGAACAGAAGGACGTGTTCGTCCCCATATCCCAGAAAGGGCTGTCCGACAACTACCTGCACGCCAAGCCCATGCAGGCGAGAAAGGTCGTGGAAGATGTCCTGAAGGGCGGCTACTTCTCCGTGTATGACGCGACAACCGACCCGCGGCTGGAGAACCACGAAGAAAAGAAGGCGGAAGGGATCGCGTCGATCCTCGTAGTTCCGGTTATGGTAAAGGACAAGGCCATCGGCGTTCTTTCGCTTTACAGCGCAACGCATCGAGAATTCAGCGCGGAGGAGGCCAGCTTCCTGACTGCGCTCGCGGAACAGGGAGGAATGGCGATCGAGCGTGCTCGCCTCTTTGAGCGGCTCAACGAGAATTCGCGCCTCTTTGCGGAGCTCGCGTCCAAGCTCAATTCGAGCCTGGACATCAAGAAGATCCTCCACATCATGTCGACGAGAATAGGCGAAGCCCTGGGAATGACCGGGGTAGGCATTCGCCTGCTGAACAAGGACACCGGTACGATTGACCTGGTCGCCAGCTATGGGCTGAGCGAGGACTACCTCAAATCGGCTCCGCAGCGCGCGGAAAAGGCAGTGGCGTCGGTACTCAACGGCGAGACGGTTGTCATACGGGACGTCAAGACCGACGATCGCCTTCAGTACCGGGAAGAGGCGGTAAGAGAGGGGATCGTCTCCATGCTCATGGCCCCGCTGAAATCCAGGGACGAGGTAATAGGGGTCATGCGGTTGTGCTCCAACGTCCCGCAGGAGTTTCCCGAGGACGTCGTTCAGATGGTGAACGCTCTGGCGCTCCAGGGTGGCCTTGCCATCCAAAACGCTTCCATGTACTTGATGCTCCAGGAAGACAAGAAGAATCTGGAAAAGGAGATTTGGACCCACAAGTCATGGTTCTAGACGCGTGGGAGCCTCCCCGATGACCGGTGGGGACTTGTTTCCCTGGGCCGGGCCACTCTGGTCACCGAAGCTGGCGGGGAGAGGAAGTGCCGTCACAAGATACTGGGACCGCAACAAACCGGAACAGGGCGTTCGGCGCGTTCTGGCCATGGAGGCTCTCGAATTGCTTGAGGGGGCCGAGTGTTCCCCGCGCGATCAAGAGAGAGCCTGTTTTCTGGACTCGTTCACCGCTTCATCAGAGGCTCCGTCTCGTCCGGGGGGCTCTTGTGCTTGACAAGCTAGAAAGGGGTGACGGTCTACCATTCTTTTGCCAATCGAGTTGACAGCCCTCAGTCCGGATGCTTATATATTTGGGTGTCGGCACGAGCATTCAAGGCAAGGCAGACGGAAAAAAGGAACCATGAACCCAACCAGCGAAAAGGACGGGAGGGAGCGGCCTTTCACCAACTTTCTGGATCTACCCCTCAGGCTCTCTAAAGCATACCTGGACGGCTTGCGAACAGCAACGCTCTACGCAAACGGTGTGGCCAGGTCCTACCTGGACTTTGTAATACCCTTTCTTACGGCTACCAACTCATTCTGGGCCGAGGAAAAGACCAAGATTCCCGAAACTCCCCTAGAGGCCAACCTCAAGGACTATGCCAAGCTCTTCCGGTTCAACGCACAGATTGCGTGGGCTGGACTGAGGAGCTCTTACCGGCAGATGAGCCTCTACCACGAGCACGAGTTCAAACGATTTCTCCTGGCGCTTTCCAACACTTTCGATGGTACCGAGGGAGAGACACTGGACCAGTACTGGGCGGAGAAGGCTGACATTCTCGAAAGACTCGTCGTACAGTATCCCGACGCCATCAGGGATATCGGCTCTCAGTTCGGATTCCATCCCGACAGCGGCCAATACGTGTTGGCTGCGGAGACCCAGAGAATGGGGCTGTACCAGGCTCTGCCCACGGAGCCGGGAGTGGAGATCCGAAACGATGTGAAGCCGATCATCATAGCTCATCCCTATGTGCTTGGACCGGGAATCCTGACGTTTCTCCCGGGGGAGAAGAAAAGCTATGCCCACGCGTTCGCAAACCAGGGCATTCCGACGTACATCCGGATAATCAAGGACATTCAGACTGAAGAGGCCGTACAGGTCTTGAACGGCGAGGACGATGCGCGAGACACGGCATACTTTTGCAAGTTCGTTCGCGACCGCCATGGAAAACCGGTTACGCTCAATGGATTCTGTCAGGGCGGATTCATCTGTCTCGCGGACCTGCTCTCCGGCGAGCTTGAGGGCCTCGTCGACGCCCTGATCACGTGCGTTGCGCCCATTGACGGCACGCGTAGCCAGGGCCTCGTTGAGTATTTGGAGCACATCGCTCCGAGGTTCAGGAATCTCCGCTACGCCATCAAGACCCTTTCCAGCGGGAACGACGTTGTCGACGGCAAGGTGATGAGCTGGGTGTACAAGCTCAAGAGCATCGTGCGAGAAGCGCCGCTCTTCACCTTCTATCGGGATATTAACCTCTTTGAAACGATGGTAAAGAAGGGTATCCGGGGAGTCGGGTCCACTGCGGCAGCCATAAATCATTGGCTCGTGTACGAGCGGACCGATCTTCCCATTGACATAACCCAAATGAGCTTCGATTCGTACACGATTCCCATTTCGCCGCAGGGAGACCTTCCCATCAAGCTCTTCGGTCGGCGGCTGAACCTTGACTACATTCGAGAAAAGGGGATCAAATTTCAAATTTGCTACGCGGCCAAAGACGATTTGGTAGATCCACCGGCAGCAACTGCTCCGACAGACTTCGTCGAGGTTGAATTGGCAGAGTTTCCCAAGGGGCACGCGGCCATCGCCACCTCCTGGTCACACCCCGAGAGCGAGTACGCACTACACAAGAGATATCCCAACGGAATGAGAGGTCCAGTGAGGTTCCACCTGGATCTTCACGAGGCGGGCTGAGAATTGACCAATTGAATTTGAATCCCCATCCCCTATCCGGACAGGGGAAAAGGGGATTCACGGGTCACCTGAGTACTCGTGGTCTTGTAACCTGAAAGCACGACTGAGGAGCGACCGGTCGGCTCGCTTCTGCAGGTCGGCGGAACACACCCATAGAAAAGGGGGAGCACCATGAAAGAACTGTTCGATCAATCAACGGAAATGATGAAGAAGGCGTGGGATGCATGGGAGAAAGCCGTGGAGGACTCTCCCTGGCTACAGAAACCGGACAAGTCGTTCCTCGGTACGTGGGGCCCCTGGTTCGCAACCATGCGGTCCACGTACGACGTCAACATGAACGCATGGCAGACTGTGGTGGATCATAGCGAGGAGACCTTCTTCAAAGTGTTCAAGGATTCGCCGGCCCACAGCGATGCTCTGGAGAGACAGCTTCGGGAGATGTGGGACGGGATGAAGAAGGCGGCAGAGGTTCAGAAGGAAATCATTAGCAGCAACCTCGAGCGGATGGAGAACCTTCTGAAGGAAAGCGAATAGGTTCCCTTCCCGGATCGGAGTGCGCCCGGGGTCTCAAGCAGCCTTGCACCATTCCTTCGAGCCAAGTGCTGCGAGGATCCCGGTGTATACTCTCTGATGTCGTACGGCTGCGGGAAGCTAGTCACGGCAGCATGACGCTTCCTGTGCGGAACGGCGTTACCCCTCCAGCAACGGCAGCCGCGCATGTGCGTCAGCCGGCCATCATGGCTTCGAGGTACGTCTACCCGGCTCAATCGGCCCTGTCCGCTGCGCTTGCACGCAAGTGATGAGGCCCTTCTTTTATCGGTGCGCTTTCAAACGGGTACGACCCTCCCCGCCCCCCTGCGGAGATAGTATGTCACCTGGTTTGCTCGCGTATTGCACCTGTCGGTCTATCGGGAGGCTTCCATGTTACCGAAAGTAGGTGATTCCGCTTCGTTGACCAAAACCATCGAGACGGACGACATAGAAAAATTCGCTGAACTGTCCCTGGATCGCAACCCTGTCCACCTTGACGAGGAGTTCGCGAAGAAAACACGATTCGGCAAAAGGATCGCCCATGGAATGTGGGGAAGCGCGCTCATCTCGGCCGTGCTGGGAACCCGCCTGCCCGGCCCGGGGACCATCTATTTGAGTCAGACGATTAAATTTTCTGCACCGATCTATCCGGGCGACGCCGTCACGGCTCGAGTGACCGTAACCAAAGTCAGGGAGGATAAGGCTATTGTGACGCTCGAGACAGTCTGTCAGAATCAGGACGGAAAGACCGTGATGGAGGGCGAGGCTGTCGTGCTGGTCGAAGAAGTAGCGTAAACGAACAGCTCTCGTCAGGTTCCCATCCTGACGCGGCTCGATTAATTCTGCTCACGATTTACCCGGGTGGTCGAACGAGCGAGAGGGGGCGGATTCCCGGTTCTCGCTGCGCCCGTCGGACATGCGGAACGATTCTTCCAGTCTCTCGGACATTGACGCGACGTGGTCCTCAAGCGCTTGGATTCGTTCACTCAAGGACTCCAGATTCCTCTGAATCTCGTCCGTGTCGCGGCGAGTTGGTAGCCTCAGGATCGTCAGCCATTCGAACATAAGCGAATCCACGCTCTGTGCTGCTTCTCGCCCGCGATCCAATAGCTCTGCGAGGGCACGCCCGAACGCGTCGGATCCGAACAGCCTTCCAAAGAACTCCTCATACTTCGAGAGCCACTCTTCAAGCATCCGGCCGTACGTCTCTCCCGTTATCTCCTTGACTCCGGCCTTGGCTATGGCGTCGATGGCGGCCTCGGCCACCTTGTCAGTTGCGGAAGTAATTTGCTTTTGGAACCCTGGGATTCCGTCGAGGAATCTCTTCTGAGCCTCAATCGTCTCCCTGATTCGCTCACCGTACTGACCCAGATCGAACCGATCCGTTTCTCCCATGGCGGACCGCAGCGACTGTCCGTAGGCCTCGCTCCAAACGCGGATCACACGTCCCGGAAGGCCGAAGCCCAACGGAGCCGTAAAGGCTTCCATGAATCGCTGAAAATCGCCGAAGAGCCCCTTTGATGAGGCTGGGCTCGTCTGGGAAGAGCTCGCGGACAAGAGCGTGTTCCACTGCCGGAGGAGGCGCTCGGTTTGGGAGGGAGCAGGCAGCCCGAAGGCCTTCTTGATGGCCTTCTCGTTAGAGCGCTTCCATCTTTGCGCGAGTGCATCGAGTTTCTTGGGATCGTTGCGCCGTTCGATGAGTTCCGGGAGCTCTTTTGCCGCGATGATGGCGATCTCTTGAAATATGCCGGGGAGAAGAGACGGGTCGACCAAACGGCCGAATAGGTGTGGATACCCCCGGATGGAGAAGGGTCCCTCATGTCCGGCTGAAGGACCGAACGCATCCTTTTTCTCCAGAAGATCAGCCCACGAAGAAGCCAGTCGCCCGGAGGACTCAAGTACTTTGCCGAGAAACTCCTGCTGCGATTTGATAAACTCCGCTCCCTCCATCGGATCCGCTCCCTCCCTGCGCACGTCTTCGCCCTGTAGAGGGTCTGTACGCTAGTTTACTGCACTTATCATTCTCGCACATTGCTTATAGGCCGTAAAGTCAGAAGGATAGTCCGCTCTCCTTCCCTTTCAAGAGTTGTCACTGGTCTGTGCGCTCGTTTCAATCGCGTTGAGAGCATCGGCGGGCGATGATGGGTCCGAAGGAGATAACTGTCTGTCAGCGTTGACGTCTCGTGCCGCTGTGGCGCCCTCTTTCCTGCGAAGGCTACGCGGACTATTCGTTGTCATCTATTCCCCGAGGTTATCGGACTGAGCGCTATTGTGATGCTCTGGAAAAGGGTAGCTCATAGGCAGGGTCATCGAGGAGCAGGTAAAAGTGGCTATGTGCCTTGCGATCATAGGAGGAAAGTTGGTCACGGTACCGTCGCTGTTTGTAAGGGGCCTCGCTTCGGGGCTGAGAAGACAGAGGGATTACTGCAGCTACACATCCGGACTGGCCCACTGGGAAGAGAGGCCGCTCAGTCAGTCAGTCGACTTGTCGACAAGCACGTTGAGCCGAATGCATCGGTTCCCGCCCGTGAAGAGGCCCACGACCTTGTAGAACCACTGATCAGTCCGCTGTCGTTCCGCTGCATCTGTGTCGAGGCGCACACCTGGGTCCACCCGTCCCATGCCCACACGCAGGTGAGCCCTCAGAGTGATTCACTCCGTCCGCGTTCGGGCCTGAATCCCACCGTGAGGCCCTCATAATACAGCTCAGGGTGGGACCTGATCCACGCTGTAGCCTCAACGTCACCCATGTTCGCAAGGAACGTGACGGCAGCAGCGATATCGGACATGTGAGATTGACCAAAAGCACGAAGCATCATCAATGCCTGCAACACTTCCCTCGGAACAGTCACCGCGACATTCATCGTTCTCTCTTGATGCGAGACGAAAAGATCGGGAGTTCGGAGCCGTGACCCCCGAAGAAGCAGAATCCCACTGAGCCGATAGTGCGCTCCGCGGGACTCTGCTGTTACGTCTCAGCGCCTGTAGCATAAGGGACGGTCTACTTCTTCTTCGCCGCCTTACACTGCTTGGCGCTCTTGACTACCTTACCTTTGAGATCAGCGCACTTCGCCTTGGTGACTTTCGACAGCTTTCCGTTGACGCAGCAGTTGACTTTCTTTTCCGCTGCCATCGCGATGGATCCGGACACTGCGAAGGCCAACAGGGCCAGCATTACGAAAAACTTCTTCATGAGAACAACCTCCTTGGGTTTGTTGTGATTAACGCCTCTCAGTCTCCTGGAGACGAACTGAATTCGAATCGTTCCCCTCTCGCATTGTCGTGCCGATGCATCAGCGAATACGTGATATGTGGCCGGCCCTTGGGGTTCGCCCTCACACGCTGGAACTCGCCATGATCCCGGAAACGTTCCAGGGTAATGGAGCACGTCCTGCACGAAACGCGCGACGCCCCAGGCTTTCATTCCCCGCTGATACCTGCTGCAATCGACACCCGCTACCGGCCCTCCCTGTTGCGGGGCTTGGCCGACGTGAGAGATTTCCTCCCTTTCCTCCTGCATTCCGGACATCTCTTTGGATCTTCAAACCCGAGCCGCATATATCGTTTTTGATCGGACTCCTTGAAGACAAAGGTGCTCTCACAAACAATGCAAACCATTATCTTGTCAGGCATCTCAGTCTCCCGTGCGCCATGCGAACCCTTCCTCATTGTCTGGTGACGTGCCGAAGGCCCAGCCGAATGACCGTCTGCAAGAACGCGACGTGGGTTGAATTGCTTCCGCCTCCAGGCCACACTTTGTCTTTCTGACGCGTCTTCAATGTGCCTCGCACCTGGCGGTCGACGTGAGACCGATGATGAGACAGGCGGCCACGCGGTTAAGTGGCTTCATCTTCGTCTTCCGTATCCATGACCCGGTAATCGCAAACGTCGATCGTCTTGAGTCCGGGGCCTTCAGCGGAGAGGACCCCTCTTACCTCCACTTCGCGCCTGAGAAGCGAGAGCCAATGACCCACTCCAGGATCAGACCTGATAATGAAGTCCTGCTCATCGATGCCGGAGATGCCCACCGCGGTCACGCTCCCGTCTTCCGCCCAAACCAACGGAATCACGATACCCCTGACGGTCACCAGGACTGCGCAATCGTTCCCGGCCATATTCCCTCGTTGGGATGGGATCGGTATTGCCTGACGGCGACGGCTCACGGCCTACACTTGTGCTAGCAACATTCGTGCCGACAAACGCAGGCCCACTGTTTCAGCGGTTTTTCAGAGGATTCTACAAGCAAGCGGAACTGCGCATTCCGATCTTAGACTCTGTCGGGACGTGTAAAGCGCTTCGCGCGAAATCGAACGAACAGGAATGAGAGGGCAGGAGCTTGGCTCGGAAAAGCGGAAGTGCTGGTTCCTATTATCCTGAAATCGGAACCGTTGGTTCAGACAGGTGCAGGTTCTTTAAAGTCTTCCTTTCGCAAATTATACTTTCTCATCAGCTTGTGTAATTGACGTGTCGAAATTCCGGCAGTTCTCGCGCTGGCATCGATCCGACCGCGATGGAGAGAGAGAACTTCCTTCAGGTACTGCGTTTCGGTCAATTCAACGCTCGTCTTGCGCGCCTCACTTAAGGTGGGAAGATTCGTGGAGGTTTCGGGGGCCAGCGCTGCAGGGAAAGCCAGAAGTTCCGTGGGAAAATTCTCCGGCGAGAGAACCTTGGAGTTCTCCAGGATGTACGCACGCTCGATGAGGTTCTCCAGCTCCCGGATGTTGCCGGGCCAGGAGTATTCCGTGAACGCTTGCATGACCCGCTTGTCCAGGGCCCTGATACTCTTTCCGTAAATGCGGTTCAACTCGGCCAGAAATTCTTCCACGAGAAGGGAGAGGTCCTCGGTCCTCTCGCGCAGCGGAGGCAGTTCCAAGGGAAACACGTTCAAGCGAAAGTAGAGATCCTTTCTAAACAGCCCCTGCCGTGTCCTCGCAAGCAAATCCTCGTTGGTAGCCGCGATAACCCGCACGTCGGCGTGAATGCTGCTCTCGCTCCCGATACGTTGGAAGGTGCGCTCCTGCAGTACCTGGAGCAGTCTGATCTGGACGGACGGAGAGATGGTGGCGATTTCATCAAGAAAGATGGTTCCACCCTTCGCTATCTCGAACCTCCCCAGCTTTCGACGGTCAGCCCCGGTGAAGGCACCTCTTTCGTGCCCAAAGAGTTCGCTCTCGATCAGGGTATCGGGGATCGCCCCGCAATGAAGGCTGATGAACGGACCTCCCGATCTGCTGCTGTGCATGTGGATGAGTCGGGAGATCACCCCTTTGCCTGTACCCGTTTCTCCGATCAGCAAGACCGTACTGAGGGTTGGCGCCACAGACCGGACCTGCTGGAAGACTCTTTTCATTTTCGGGCTGTCGGTCCTTACCAGCTTCAGCGATTCGGTCTTCCAAAAGCCCTCGCGCAAGTAGTCGAGTTCCGATCGTTGGCGAAGGCGCCTTTCGAGCCGGTCTCTGAGAAGCGAGACCTTCTGTACGTCCAAGGGGAAGATCAGGTAGTCGTGGGCGCCGGCCTTCACCGCAGATATTGCTTCACGGGAGTCCTTCTGATGACACATGACCACGACTTCCGCTCCGGGGAAGCACAACGATAACGACTGCAGAGCCTTTGCCGTCCCGTTCGATTCGGATGGGGCCACGAGTGAGGAGAGCAGACTGAGATCAACGAAGCAAAGTTCGCAGGGATTACTGATCGAGTCTGGTCCTTGCAGAACCGAAAGGAGGGTCTCTTCATCGTCCACCGCTTCGACGAGATAGGACTCCTCGAAGCTCTCCCCCAGGGTTTGCACTGCTTCGTCGTTCTCAGACGCCACCAGAATCCGGTTCATGCAGGACCTTCCGGTATTTCTATGAATTAAGGGATTCTGTTCGCAATGGCACGTGAAGTCAAGCAGCAAATCGCGGGACACGAGGGCAGCTCACAGAATGTGTTTGAAATATGCGTCCACGCTGCTCCAGTGGGGAGACGGGGGCCTCAGGACAGGTCCCTCTCAGGCCGCCAATCTCGCGCCGAGGGTTTCGGTTCGCGTCTTGCGGTACCCTTTGGGAGCTGGAATGTGGAATCAGGAGTTGCTTGCGCCAAAGCCGCTAAAACCCAGTTGGGCGGCACCCTCGCCGCTTCGACACGCATCGATGCACCTGCCGCAATTGGTGCACAGCAGGTTTCCACCTTCCCGAAAAGGATCCAGACCCATGGGACAGGCGTCTGAGCAGCTCTTTGTCTTGCAGCACGCGGACCTGGGACTCTTGCTACGGGTCAAGACTTTCATGGTGAAGGGCAGCCGGAAGAGAGCTATCATCGCGCCAGAAGGGCAGAAAAGACGACACCAGAATCTCGGAAAAACCGCCAGCTCTACTACTAATATTGCGCCTATAAAAGCCACTTCGATGGAAAACCAGCCTTCCCTAACGAGAATCATTGCTTCGGTGCTGAGAATGCCCGGCGCACTCACGTAATTGAGGACCGGTATTCCGATCGCTCCGGCCGCCGCGCAGCCCACGAGCAAGAAGCCGTACCGGATCATGTTCGCGGTGAAGGAACTCGGCACAAGAACTCGTTCGCACCCGAGCTTCCTGAGGATTCGTCTTCGGAATCCACGCCGGATCCAGGAAGCGCCATCCGACAGGAGATGATAGGGACACATCCAGCCGCACCAGACCCTCCCCAACATCAGTGCAAGCAGAACCGGGAAGAGGGCCGACAGGAGAAGCGGTTTCGCAAAATCCCTTGACGCAAAGATCGTCTGCAGGATCACGACCGGGTCTGCGATCCCCAGTGATCCAATATTGATCGCATAGAAGGTGCCTGTGACCGCATAGATCTCGTACAGGTTCAGAATGGGGATGACGAACATCAGCGCGAACACGGCAAGTTGGGATGCCCGGGAGTACGATCGCAGCTTCATTCCCAGCCCTCAATTTCCTGCTCGACTTCATAGGGAAATACAAATTTCGGCGCGGTACCGGAGCTGTCAATTCTCTGCTTTCGATGAAGAAGCTCCCGCCCATTCAGCGCTCTGCCCGACCGAAAGGAGCCGGCTGAGCGAGCCCGTTCAAGATGTTTGCGGGCTTTCCGGAAATAGAAGCCCGCTTCATCCACGTTACCCATCCCCGCAGGAACAACGTTTATGGCCCGCCTCGGACGCACCGGGCATCGCTCCACGCAGATCCCGCACCCCACACATTGGTCCGTGACGACGGGGTACAGGTTGTTTTCCAGCCTGATTGCCCTGCCAGGAAAAGGACACACATTGTAACAGGTGTTGCAAAGGGCACCGATTCGCTGCCCCGCGTCCCGCGGCATCACGTCACGGTCGAGGAAGAGGTGACTGTAGCAGATCGTCGGATCGATCCGGGCCTTTCCCATGCGCACCTTGGTTGGATTTCGCAGCCTCGTATCCAGCGCGTCTGTGGGACAGAGGCGACAGCAGGCCATACAGAGGTAGCAGGCCTTGCTCTCGGCATAGACGTACGGAGTGCCAATGGTGGCCCCGGGACCGGCGCGTCTGATGGAACCGTACGGACAAACCTCAAGACAGCGGCTGCACCGTATGCAGAGCGACATGAACAGCCGCTCGTCAACCGCTCCGGGAGGACGCAGGCGATTCTCCTGGTACTCCTGAATGAGGGGATTGTCGCCGTGAAGAAATACCCGGCGGAGGAACTCCCGTATGCCGCCGCTCAAATCGCACGCCTCCGATCCTTGGTCCCTGGGGCCATCGTCCAGTTATCGCTCGAAGGTTCGCGGACGAGTGTACAATGAAATGGTTTTCTCCGCTTATCTTCCGTACAAGTCAAGCCCACCACTCGCTTATCGCTCATCGGTGCTCCTCCAGCACCTTTCATCGCTGGAAGAGCAGTCTATAGGGGACGGAACCGACATTGCTTCGTCGTTCCATTCCTCCCAACGACACGGTTGCCGAGAGCCTTACCCCCAGAGCCGAAGACCTACGAAGAAGGAGAAGGCGGTCATCGAGAGTCCCGCGATTCCATCTTCTCCACTTCTTCTTCGAAATTTACGTAGATATGTATGATATCCACGATGCTGGTAATCCTGGCTTTGAGTTCTCCGCAGAGTTGTTCAAGCCCTTCGTTATCCTCAGCCTCCAGGTTCACGACGAGCTCGGTGCCCGAGTCCGATTCCGCGTGCAAGGTAACCTGGGGGAAAGCCTCAAGCTGTTTCAGAACCTCTTTGGCGGCTCCGGGCATGACAAGGATACCGCTGCCGGTTATGACCATGAAGGATAACCTCTCGTTGGAGCGTTCCTCTAGACCTTCTTCGGAAAAGGTGCGTTGACGTCGGAAATGATCGTCATGTCCGCGACATCCTTGGGATTGCCGACCCGCGCGATCTTGACCGCGCAGATCTTGAACTCCGGCTGTTTGGACCCCTTGTCGAACGCGTCTATGGTCACCCTATTGATCATTCGCTTCCAATTCTGATCGAACCAGGGCACGAAGAGGATCCCGGGCAAAGAATTTTTGACCACGTGGGCCGGCAAGACGTTGAACCCCCTCCGAGAAACGATCTTCACCATGTCGCCGTTCCTGATTCCGTACGCTTGGGCGTCCTTCGGGTTAATCTCCACGTACGCGTTGGGCTGCGAGCGGGCGATCTCGGGGACTCTCATGGTCATCGTGCCCGAATGCCACTGCTCGATCACTCGGCCGGTGGTGAGGAAGAATGGATAGTCCTTATCGGGCGGCTCAGCAGGTCCTATGTACGGTCGGAGAAAGACGTTGGCCTTGCCTTCGTGCTTCTTGTCCCCGTAAAAGTAGATGAGGGCATTCTCCGGCACCTTGACGATATCTGGCATGTTCATGATCGGGTCCATTCCGCGAACGTACCGTTTTGCAGTACCGGGGCTCTTGTCGTTGGGACAGGGCCATTGGAGCCCAGCCTCCAGCTTCTTGAGCCGACCGTACGTCATGCCGTAGAGGGTGTGCTCAGTCATTTTGACGACGTTGCGGTAGTCGTCCCAGGCCATCTGATAAGCCTGAGCCGGATCGTCCATGTTCCACGGGATGAGCTTCTCAAGCCCCATGAGTTTGGCGATCTGCGCGCCTATCCAGAGGTCGGGCTTGGCTTCACCCGGCGGGTCAACACACTTGCTCGTCAGTTGGCTCCGACGCTCCGAGCAGCCGTAGACCCCGCCCTTTTCATAGATGAAGGCTGCCGGGAGGATCACATCTGCGAACTGCGTCGTCCTCGTGGGAAAAATGTCCAGGACCACCAGGAAGGCGTCTTTCATCCCCTTGAAGTACTTGTTGGCGTTGGGCAGGGACTGTGCCGGATTGGTAGTGGTCACGAGCATTCCCTTGATGGGCTTGGTTTTGTCGTGCTCCCCCCCCAGACTACCGAACATCTTGATGGTGTGAAAGCCCGGTTTGGGATCTATGGTGCCTTCCGGAATTCCCCAGGCCTTCTCGACCTGTGTTCTGACAGCTTTGCTCTTGACCGGTCTCGTTCCCGGCAGGAGGTGGCACAACGATCCGGTCTCACGCACACCGCCGCACGCGTTGGGCTGTCCCGTGAGTGAGAACGAATCCGCTCCCTCCTTGCAGATGTTGCCGGTGATCAGATGGAGATTGTGGACCAGGTTGTTTGCCCAAACTCCACGGGTCCGCTGGTTGAGCCCCATGGTCCAGAAGCTCAAGGTTGGACCCTGTGTGGCGAAGAGACGCGCTGCCTCTTTAATGTTGGCCGCGGGAACCCGTGAGAGCTTCTCGACTGCCGCCAGCGTGAATTGCTGGAGGAAATCCTTGTACGCATTGAAATCGACTGCTTGCTTGCCCGTGGAGAACCTGCACAGGTTCTTGACAAAGAAGTTGTCGATCCATCCGTTATTGATGATCTCCCGTGCCATGCAGTGAAAGACCGCGAGGTCCGTTCCGGGGTCGGTGGGGAGCCACACGTCAGCGATCCGTGCGGTGGAGGTATGCCTCGGCTCGCATACGATGACGTTAATCTTGTCTGGCGACTTGAGCTTCTGGCGTGCGATTCTCCGGAAGATGATCGGGTGGCACTCGGACATGTTCGAGCCCACGATGAAGAAGGTTCGTGCCTTCTCGATATCGCCGTAGGATCCCGCGGGTTCATCGGTCCCGAAGGTCGTGACGTAACCACCCACCGCAGAGGCCATGCACAACCGCGGGTTCCCTTCGACCATGTTTGAGCGGAATCCGCCCTTCCAGAGCTTGTTGAAGGTATAGCTCTCCTCGGTCATACATTGACCCGATCCATAGTATGCAACCGCGTCCTTGCCGTATTTGGACTGTAGCTCATTGAACTTGCTCGCCACGGTCTTGAGCGCGACGTTCCACGGGACCTTCTTGAACTTCCCGTCCGCCTTACGGATCATAGGGTACTTGAGCCTGTCCGGGTGGTACATGCTCAGGAATCCTTTGAATCCCTTCACACAGAGGAATCCGAAATTCGTGGCCGCCTGTGGGTTCCCGCGGACTCCGACGACTTTGCCGCCTCTCACACCTACATAGACGCCGCAGCCGGTTCCGCAGAATCGGCACGCGCCCTTGATCCATTTGTCGACGACAACCCGGTCCTCGGCCTCCGCAGACTTGGCGAAAGGTATATTCAGCGCACTCGCGGCAAACGCGGCCGCGGACAACTTAATCATCTCTCTTCGAGTCACATTCATGGCGTCCTCCGAAATCTCCGCTTCCGTCTCCGGTAATCTCAAAACCCGGGAACCTTGAAACGCATCTTTCTGCCCGGTGCGAATCGCTCGTACTTGGCGATGTTGTGAACCGTGAACCAGTGGCTCTTGTGGCAGAAGGAGCAATTGGTCACCAGGGAAAGCTTGGGCATGTGCTTGACCTGGTACGAATGGCATCCGATGCAGACATCTCGGTCAGGCATGGCCCTGTAGTTGGCGACGTCGCCGTGGCATGTGCCGCACTTCACGTTGTTTATACCGTGCTTTGACCCGAGCCACTGCTTGTATGCCACTGGAGTGTCCTTCTTGTGGCAGTCCATGCATTTCTTCTTGCCGAACTGGACACGGTGGCAGTCAGGCACCTCTCCGGGCGCCAGAGGAGGCGGTTTGAACTCCCTCCAATTGGGGTCCAGGGGACTGGTCAGGGCGGTCTTCGGGCAGTCGGGACAGTCTCTGTCCGCGGCGCCTACCACCGGAACCCCCGCGAAAAGAAAAAGAATGATCAGTGAACAGATCATCTTTTGCATCTTTGTTCCCTCCTCATTGGTCATCGAGCAGTTCGGCTCGACCAGATTTTCTTGACGACCGCTTCTTGCGTTGCCCAACGATATTCCTGGTCCAGCCCCGAAACGGGTTGCGGACCCCGTCCGTCTGCCGACACGCGTCTTGCCCGTCCGGCGAAGTTCTTCACGCGTGTTGCCGCCGTCGCATCCGGACTCCTGAGGTTCTTGATAAAGGAATTGACAGGGGCCTGGTCGGCCCCGATTGCGAGAAAGTGTATCAGGCCCATCGTCACAGGAGGCGACATGGCCAGAGCTCGTGAGAATCCTGCCTGTCTCCGGCTGTCAGTTACCCTACTGGGTCGATCCGTTGCAGACTTCCTTTCCATCTTGCCCGCTCCGAACGAGGCCGCGCGCGTGTCACGCGGTGGCCGGACTCGCCTTGGTAAATTCGCCTGTCTCTATGGGAATCACTATCTTCAGTATCGAAGTGAATATCAGCAATCCTATGGCCCAGATGCCAAAGGTGACGAGTATCTCGATTCCTGTGGGCAGGTATTCCCACACCTCTCCCAGGGGAGAGGGAATAAATCCGGGAACGATGAGCCCAATCCCCTTCTCGATCCATATTCCGAGTATGATCAGCACGCACCCCAGGTTCATAGTCGCGAAATTCTTCCGCGTCGCAGGAATGAGAAAGATGATGAACGCTAGCACATTGAAGGCCAGGGCTGTCCAGATCCAAGGGACGAAGAGCCCTTTTCCGTGGAGCCCTGCATACAAATAGATCAGGGGCGAGAGGTGATGCGTATCCGAATAGAGTTCCTTGAAGAACTCCGCCCCGAGCAGGAACAGATTGATGGCCATGGCCCAGCAAATAAATTCGGTGATCTTGAACAGTGCAGCGTCAGTAACGTGGAACTTGGTGAATCGCCTTACAATCTGATAGATCAGTATCACCAGGGCTGGCCCTGAACAGAAGGCCGACGCGAGGAACCGCGGCGCCAGGATCGAGGCGTTCCAGAAAGGCCGAGCCGCCAGGCCGTTGTAAATGAAGGCTGTCACCGTGTGGATACTGACCGCCCAGGGGATGGAAAGCAGTATGAAGGGAACAATGAACCGCCAGTTCGGTTCGCTCACCCGGTATGCGTAGTACAGAAGATAGCCGGGAATGAAGAGGTTCAGAAACAGGTATCCGTTGAGAACGAGAATGTCCCAGCCCAAGAGAGATGAGGGCACATTGAGGATACCAATTCCCGGTATGAGATGCCATAACCTGTCAGGCCGCCCCAGATCCGCGGTAACGCACAGCATGCACATGATCAGCACGCTCACGGCCAGGGCTTCACCCACGATGACGATCTCTTTGATGGGCCCAAAATCATACAGATAGGCTGGTATGATCAACAGAACGGCAGCGGCTGCAACGCCGACGAGGAAGGTGAAATTCCCCAGGTACAGGCCCCATGAGACGTAACTCGTCATACCCGTGACGACAAGCCCGTTCTGCAACTGCCTTGAATACGCGATAATCCCGATCAAGGCCACAATGGTGAGGAATATCATCCAGGCGTAATACACGGATGAGCCCTTGAAAAGCCTCTTGATTGCTCGGCCAACGAAACCGGATATCGCCATGACAAGCCTCGCGCGTCAGGTTGCAAAGAAGTAGTAGAATTTCGGTTGCGTGTTCAGATCAGCCTTGAGTCGAAACACCCGTTTCGTTTTGATGATGCGGCTGATTTCGCTGTTCTCGTCCAGCAGATTGCCGAATTTGCGGGCTCCCACGGGACATATCTCCACACACGCTGGATATCTCCCCTTCCTGACCCTCTGAATGCAAAAGGTGCACTTCTCCACGACGTTGCGCATCCGGGGACGATTCCCCAGATAGTGCGTGTTCGTATTGATCTGGTCCCGGGGAATAATCGGCTCGGCCCAATTGAACCACCGTCCCATGTACGGGCACGCTGCCATGCAGTAGCGGCAGCCGATGCACCAGTTGTAGTCAACGACGACGATCCCGTCCGGCTCGGTCCACGTGGCCTGCACGGGGCAGACCTTGGTACAGGGGGGGTTGGCACAGTGCTGACACTGGACGGGCATATAGTAGTACCCCTTTTGCGGGACCTCTTCAGGTTCGTAGTAGATCGTGGATTTCTCCAGGTCCATGGTGCCATCCCTGAACCTGAGTACTCTGATGTACTGAATCTGTGGATCACGCGTCTGGTTGTTCTCCTTGACGCACGCATACACGCATCTGCGGCAGCCAATGCAACGTTGTATGTCCAGGGCGTAAGCGAAGAGTGATCCGTCGATCGGTCCCTCGGTCCCTACCACGAAATCCTTGCCGTATTTTGCCTTGTACTGGGCCTTGAGGCGTTGAACGGTCTGCTCAACCTCTTCCTTGCTCATCTCGCGGAAGTTCTTCTGTGCGAATTCCTCCCAAGAGCATGAGCTTACGGCCAGCATTCCGATCAGGCCCGCGGCCGCGGTAAGAAACGTACGCCGATCCGGGAGGAGCCGGTCACCTTCTCGAGGAGACGCGGCTTCCCCGATTTCGCCGGAGGCTTCTTGGCCTGTGCACAACCGATTTTTCGTGATGTCGTCGTGCTCTTTGGTGTTCATGGCGAGGAACCCTCAATGCTTCGCGATATCTTCTTTCGGAGCCCTGGGCTTCTTGGGCGGCGGCATCGGCACCAACGGCTTGAACAGCGGCGCATGAGGATTGTGGCAGTTGATGCAGAGCAGATACTGCTTCTTGCCGTTCCAGAACCCCGTCCTCTTGCCGTGAATGCCGTTTCGCCAATCCCGATACTTCGTGCCGTGGCACTTTCCGCACAGCTCATAGGAATGTTGAAAGCTGATCGGCTTTCCGTCGCTGAGGGGAAGCAGATAGTTGCGCTTCATGGGACTATGGCAATCGAGGCACCAGACCCGCACGCCGCCATGCTTGAGTCTGATATTCGTATGGACCCTCAGGACTTCGGTTCTCGTCCAATTGATCTTGAAATCCTTTTCAGGACCATGGCACGCCCGGCAGGGTGTAATTGTCTTAGGGAGCGGCTTGAAAGGAACCGGGTATTCCTCGAGCTCCTTGCCCTTTTGCTCCTGCAGCTTCTGCTGGGCCACGGCAAGCGGAGCAAAGCCGCCGCACAGTCCCAATGCGATTCCCACCAGCGCCGAGGCCGCAAGCACGGGAGCAAGTCTTCCGATTAGGCTGATTCCTTTCATGGATTCGCCCTTGTCTGTGTGAGGGAAACCGGCCGGCCACCACGTACCGGCCGGGTGGCGTCCGATCTACTTGACCTCTTTGCCGCCGTACCGTTTCTTGTAGAACTGCTGCAGTCTCTTCAGCTCTTCCTTACTCATGCCCTCCTTGTACCAGCGGTGCCGGGGATCGTCGAACACGTGCTTTTGCAGGAATGGAGCAGCAGCCTTTTTTCCACCGAGTACTTGTTCAACTTCCGGAAGGAACTTGTTGTAGAAATGCTTGGCAACGTCGTACATCCCATGCCACCAGGCATAGTCAGGCCCGCTCATGGAAGCTCCGTGACGAGCCCGGCGTCCCTCGTGGTGCCAGAGTTCCCAGAAGGTCCAGTCGAGCTTGTCGTCGAAGTTGGCCTTGGAGAGTTTGCCCATCTTGATGAGTTCGGCCCGCATGTTCCGGGCAGGGATGGCGAATTTTGTGTTGTACAGATCCACGAGATCGTCAAACTGCTTGTAGAAGCTGTTTACCATCAGATCCCCATGGCATTGACGACAGACGTCCTTCATCCTGTTCCGTCGTTCCTTCCACTTGGAGAGCTTCTTGGAAACGACTGGGCGGAGTGTCCATGAAATCCTGTCGCCCACGTCATGATTGGACTTCTGGTTAGGCGTGGCGCTTATGTGGCAGGTTGCGCAGGTTGCCGCATCCTGGTAGTCCACCCCGACGATCCACTCGGGCTTGTCCATGTTCAGCTTGTTCCTGAAGGCCTGATAGAGAATTCCGTGCTTGGACTCGTTGTAAACCTCGATCTGGGGATGGTCCGGTCCGAGATGGCACTTCCCGCATGCGTCAGGGCGCCTTGCCTGGGCTATCGAGAATCTGTGACGCGTGTGACAGGCTGAACAGCTCCCCTTGCTCCCGTCCGGGTTTATCCTTCCGATGCCCGTGTTGGGCCAGGTCGAAGGATCCAGGGTGCCGTCCTTGAGTACCTTGACGTTGGAACCGTGGCACTGACGACATCCGGTCGTAACCGCGGCTTGCCCGCCGAGGACGGTACCCAGGTAGTTGTCCAGGGAGTTCAGGATATTCGCGCCCTTGGCATGGTGGGAAGGCTGCTGCTGATCGAATTGCTCCTTGTGGCAACGCGAGCAGTCCTTCGGGCTTACAAGGGTAGCGATCCAAAATCCCCGGTGATCGTGACCGTCGATGTCTCCGGGCTTCTTGGCCGACTTCTTTTCCGCCCTGTGACAGTCGTAGCAGTTCACGCCCGCCTGTCCCATCCGGCCGGCACGCCACATTCTGTAGAGACCCGGGCTCTTCAGCTCATGGCATTTGATGCAGACCTGCCCCTCAGGAGACCCGTACAGCTTGGGGTCGACTTTCACCGCGGCAATGCCCGGATAGGAACACACGAACACCGCCAGCGCGACCAGGATGAGAATTTGTCTCATGGCTCATACTCCTGTACCCGTGTTGATGCTGTTATTACCTGCTGTTTCAGCTTCTTTGGTTTTTCACGGTGTGAAACCGCTGTCAGCCACAAAATGCGGCATGGAGTTCCCGTCCATCCCCAAACCTGGGACCCACCTCCTAGATCTGTTCAGTACAGGCTGACACAGTCTCGTGTAAATGGGCTGTAAAAGATCGTAACAGGACGGTAAATTATTCAGTAAAACTGAAAACAATTTCTGTAAGAGCGGGGCAAGCTCAGCAATACATGATGTAATATCAAGAAGATACCCTGACTTTGGACATTGGCTTCTCCTGAATTGACCAAGCGCGCTCAGCGCGTTATACTACGCTACGCTCATTCCCATTGCGGTGAATCGGATTCGGGGCCGCTCAACGGAGAAGCCGAAGGTTTGCTTCATGAGGCTCACGCGGCAACACTACCCTCGTCGGACGAACCGATCATGCTTCGACGACTGACATCATTGCTCACGCGGAGGATCTCCTTCAAGTTTCTCGCCGCCACCACCCTGGCCACTGCTGCGATATTCATCGTGCTCTTCCTCTGGGTCTCACACATTCAGGAAGAGCACATTATGGACCAGGTGCGTAACCAGGCAATCATTCTCCACAAGCAACTCGTGCTCACACGACGTTGGGTGGCTCTGCACGGACCTCTACTCATTGAGAAGAAACCCGGCGTGGAATCCAACCCGTACCTCGAGGAGCCTGACGTCCAGGGGACCGACGGTACCGTCTACACCAAGATTACTCCTTCTATTCTCACAAGGTACCTTTCCGAGATCGCAGGGAAGCAGGAGTCGTACGCGTTTCGACTCACGAGCAGCAAGTACCTCAATCCTGAAAATGCGCCTGATCCGACAGAGAAACAGGCATTCGAGAAATTCAAGTCGTCGGGAGGGAAAGGCTTCTTCACGACCGAGATCCGCGACGGCAAAAAGACGCTTCGGTACATGGCGCCGGTCTACATCAAGACCACGTGCCTCAATTGCCACGCGTCCCAGGGTTTTAAGCCGGGAGACGTGGGTGGCTGCCTCAGCGTCTTCGTCCCCAGCGACGCTGCCCGCAGTTCGGTTCGACAGGGTCAAGCGGTGTTGCTCGGCGGTGGCTTTGTCCTGGCCGGAGCGCTTGTCCTTCTGATCTTCGTGGCAACCCGCGTGATCCTCTTCAAACGCATCAGGCACATAAGGACCGCGATGGGACAACTGAACCTCCAGGCACATGCAGAGGAAAAATATCCGGAAGGAGATGAACTGAAGGAGA
The DNA here is from genome assembly GCA_964497585.1 of uncultured Syntrophaceae bacterium. Lineage (GTDB taxonomy): Bacteria > Desulfobacterota > Desulfomonilia > Desulfomonilales > Desulfomonilaceae > CAZCDS01. The sequence goes on along the minus strand of CAZCDS010000005.1, from coordinate 87,367 downwards.
TAGCGGAACTCTGCTGCCTTGTGGATGAAACCCTCGTGCACCACCGGCAGGAACTGGAGAGGAAGATAGTTGAAGCCACCAAGGATCTCTCGGAGACAAACAGGAATCTCGAGGTGGCCAACCAACAGCTCATCAAGCTCAACAAGGCCAAGTCGGATTTCTTCTCCGACATCTCCCACGAGCTTCGCACTCCTCTGACCTGCATCAAAGGCGCGGCCGACATCCTCGAGAGGAAAAGGTCTTGCAACGACGGGGGGTACGTGGAAATCATACGGCGCAACACAGATCATCTTATCAAAAAGGTCGTCGACTTCCTGGACTATTCCAAAATAGAATCCGGGCAGCTCGACCTGGATATTGAAGAAACCTCAATCAAGTCGCTGGCCAAACAGGCGCTTGAGTCGCACCGAGCGATCGCAGAGGCGAATTTTGTGGATCTGCTCCTCGTCTCACCCGAGGATCCATCGGCCCCAGTCGATAGCCAACGGATCTATCAGGTGCTGACCAACCTCGTCTCCAATGCAGTGAGATTCTCACCTCAAGGTGGTAAGGTCATCGTGGGGATCTCATCTGCCAACGGTTTCGTGGAGGTATGCGTGAAGGACGAAGGTCCGGGCCTGGATGCCCACTACCATGAGGCCGTCTTCGAGAAATTCTACCAAGTGCCCGACCAAGACAGCGGAAAGATGCACGCGGGATCTTCAGGCATCGGACTGGCTATTTGCAAGGGTCTCGTGGAAGCGCACCATGGGAGGATTCGTGTGGAAAGCGAGCCCGGACATGGATGCAGATTCATCGTCTCATTGCCGATGCACAGAGATTGAGCATGGATTCCAGACCGATACTCGTGGTCGATGATGACCCCGATATTCTCAAGATCTTGCAGGACAACCTGGAGCTGGACGGGTATCGGATATCCATTGCCACATCGGGCAAAGAAGCGCTCCAGGCCTTCGAGGAGTTGGCGCCACAACTGATCATACTCGATCTCACGCTCCCGGATATCGACGGCATTCAGGTCTGCCGGCGTATCAGGGACAAATCGGACGTACCCATCATCATGCTCACGGCACGGGATCGGATTTCGGACAAAGTGCTTGGCCTGGAAAGCGGCGCAGACGATTATGTGCCGAAGCCCTTCGACTACCTGGAACTTTCTGCACGCATCAAGGCCCGTTTGAGGCGGCGGGTATCGCTGTTCACAACGAAAGAGACTGTCGAACTGGGGAGGTTGAGGATTGATCCGGCGACTCATACGGCAAGCAAGGACGGCCTGATCGTCTCATTGACGCGAAGCCAGTTCAATCTTCTCCTCTTGCTTGCACGGAATCCAGGTCAAGCGTTGAGTCGCACGACAATTCGCCACAATCTCTGGCCCGATGGAGAGATCCCCTCCGACAGCCGTGCCATAGATGTTCACGTCCAGCATCTGCGTGCCAAGATCGAAGACGACCCAGCCAACCCCACGTTCATACTCACTGTCCCCGGCGTCGGATACATGTTCGCGCAATCGGAAGAGTGAGCGGAGGGAGGACAACGCAAGCCGGCGGAAGCAACCGCGCGGGAGTACGCGAAGACGCGACCGGACGGTCAAAGAGGTTCTCGACTAATCGTGACTCCTCGTCAGCCCAACGTGCCCTCACCTTCCAGCAGTTCTTTTCTCAGGAGGAACTTACGGCATTTCCCCAGGGGGGTCCTCGGGAAATCCCGGCGGAAGATCACCCGCTTCGGCACCTTGTACCCCGCGAGCCTCTCCCGGCAGTGGTCCAGCACTTCCTGTTCGGTCAGCTCCTCGCCGGGATTGGGGATCACGAAGCAATGACCCACCTCGCCCCATTTTTCGTCCGGAACGCCTACTACTGCAACGTCCTCAATAGCCGCGTGTGTTCGGAGAACTCGCTCGATTTCTGCCGGGTAGACATTCTCCCCTCCCGAGACGTACATGTCTCTGGCCCGGTCGACAAGATAGAAATATCCTTCCTCGTCCTGCTTTGCCAGATCCCCTGTGTAGAGCCAATTTCCCCTGATGGTTCGCTGCGTCTCCTCAGGATCCCGCCAGTACTCCTTCATGAGAATCGAGCCCCGCACAGCGATCTCGCCGACCTGCCCCTTTGGCACAGGGACACCACTCGCATCGACGACCTCGACCTCCGCGTGGAAGACCGGACGGCCTGCCGTGCCGCGTCGGCTCAGCGACTCCTCTTCCGAGGCCCACAAGAGGATGGATGTTTCCGTCTGGCCAAATAGCTGCCGAACCTTGAAGCCACTGCTGTTGCACTTCTCGATGAGTTCCGGGGTTACTCTCTCTCCGCCGATGGTGGACACTTCAAGAGACGAGAGGTCGGGATGCGCGGCCGGGTCGAGCCTTGTCAGCTCCCTGAACATGGTCGGTACGCCAAGGAACTTCGTCACGCGGTGGTGCTCGACCGCTTGCAGAGTTCTTTCCGGATCGAATCTCCTCAGCAGCACCACGCTCGCGCCCTTGTACAAGATCGGCGAGCTCTGGACAAACAATCCTCCCGAATGGAAGAGCGGCAGTACCACCAGCATCACATCGTCATGGGAGAGGTTGAAAAAGATGTCTGCATTGAGGCAGTTGAAGAAGGTTTTCCGATAAGTCAATACCGCGCCTTTGGGATGTCCGGTAGTCCCCGACGTGTACATGATCACCTGGGGCTCTTCCGGGTCGGACACGCCGAGCGCACCCGTCGCGTACGGTGATTCTCCGTCGTACGATTTCGTTTCCTCGGCGTAATCGAGCGCCCCCTCCAACCCATCTTCGGTCCCTACCTGGGCCGCGAGCAAAGGCGGCCGGAAGCGATCGAGCCCCACCGCGCGAACGGTCTCGACAAATGGGGCTCCGAATACGAGCAGACTCGGCCGACTGTTCCTGAGGATGTACTCGAGCTCAGGCGGCGCCAGCCGGAAGTTGATCGGTACGAAGATCGCTCCGGTCCGAGCGCACGCGATATAGACTTCCATGAATTCAAGGCAGTTGTCCAGGAAGACCACAACCCGGTCGCCCTTGCCTACTCCATGGTCGTCAAGCCAACCGGCGGTACGACATGCCCTCCGATGCAGACCGCTATAAGTCAGTCGCTTGTCCTCAAAGATCAGCGCAGGCTTGTTGGGATAAAGTGTGGCCCACCTTTCCACCCACCACGCGACGTTCATCGATTTGGCAGACATTCCCTCGCTCTCTCAGGCTCTTGGTGGAGGCACGGCTTGGTACAGTAGTGCGCCATTACCGCAGAGCCAGTCCCATTCATCGGGGCAGGCCTTTATGTTCCCTTGTTTCTTGTCATGCACGGTAATTGGTGTGACCCTATTCTGAGCAGTCCGCAACGCATACGGGTATTCTTTCCCGCATAGGTGACAAGCATATGCTCAATGCAAATAGTAAGTTAGACGCGTGGGTGACGCAAGCGCGATCGCGTTCCCGGATCAACGGTGATCACCGCCCCGCCCGTCTGAGCGCATAGACCGAGATCAACGTGGCGAGCCAACGCGGCGACAATCGCGGGAGGTACAAGTGAAGAAGTCGGTTCCTCCAACCCGGCATACACACGGCCTTTCCTTTCTTGACTGCCTTGACGGCCTTGCGGGCTACGACCGCGGGATCGGAGAGCCCGCTCACCCAATACCAGAGAAGCCTTTCGGGCATGTCATCGCCCTTGAGCATCGGCGTGTCGGTGTACGATGGGCTGAGCGTGCAGATCTTCACGTGTGTTCCTCGGACTTCCGCCCGCACCGCTTCGCTCAGGCTCTGCACGAATGCCTTGGAAGCCGCGTACACCGCGTGCCAGGCTGTCGGCTGAAACGCGGAGGCCGAGCTGACATTCAGTATTCTTCCCTCTCCCCGTGAGATCATGCCGGGGAGGCAGAGGCGCATGAGCGCGACGTACGCTCGGATATTCACGAGGAGCAGCGTGTCATACCGGTCAAGCTCGGTCTCGTGAAAGGGACCGTACGTCAGGAGCCCCGCGTTGTTCACGAGCACGTCGACCTGCGGAGCAAACTCACAGGCGGAGCGAAAAACCTGCTCGGGCCCGTCTTCCTTTGAGAGATCCACAGGAATCGTACAGGTATCCACTCCATAGGTCCGTCTGAGTTCCTCAGCCCATTCGCCTAGAGACTCGCCTTCAGCAGGCAAGGCTCCGAGCAGACAGTGTGCACCTTCGTGTGCGAAGCACCGGGAAAGCTCCTTGCCGATCCCGGAGGACGCGCCGGTCACAAGGACGTACTTGCTTTTCAGGTCATAGCTGCCCATGGTCTATAACCTCCAAGTTCGGGGCAAACGTACCAAAGGAGCCAGCGTGCACTCAAACGGGCAACACATGTGGTTGACCCCGTACTGACTTTTCCAGAGAATAATACCGTCAGACGGCTCGGGTTCAGGTGGAACGTTCGAGGATATGGATGCACATTGCGGCCTCTTCAACGCCGATGTTTCCCCCACCGTTTTCCGCTAGGCCGATTCTCGCACCCTCCACCTGGCGCTCTCCTGCTTCTCCGCGGAGCTGGGTGACGATCTCATAGATCTGAGCCAGTCCCGACGCCCCGATGGGGTGTCCTCGGCATTCGAGCCCGCCGCTCGTGTTGATCGGGATCCTCCCCCCGAGTTTGGTGGCTCCTGACTCTGCGAGAAGTCCTCCCTCCCCGATCGGGCAGAACCCCATCACTTCGGTCTGGTGTAACTCACCATATGCGGTGGCATCGTGCAGCTCTGCCAGGTCGATCTCTTCGGGGCCGATGCCGACTCTTTCATAGGCTTCCTTGGAGAGTCGCTCGCCGATATCCTGGCCGTCGATATCCCGGTCGCTGCCCTGACCGAGGACCGACGCAACGATCCGGGCCGCCCGATTTGCGCCGGATCGCTTGAGGAATCGTTCCGAGCAGACGATCGCAGCGGCAGCGCCGTCGCCCACCGGAGCACACATGGCGCGAGTTAGAGGGTAGGCTATGGGTTTGTCTTGGATCACTTCCTCGACGGTCATTTCCTTCTGATATTGGGCCAATGGGTTCATCGAACCGTGGAAATGGTTCTTCGAACTGATCACCGCAAGCTGACGTTGTGTCGATCCGAACCGGTCCATGTGCCACCGGGCCCCCATCGCGTAGGCATCCATAAATATGCTTCTTCCCTGGCCGGGCGCGGATTCGTCCTCGGGAACCTCAACGTTGAAGGACTTGCCGATCTCGAGGATCATGTTGATGTGCTCCTGGAGGTTTTCCATATCCATGCAGGAAGCATACGCTGCCAGAGACATCGCCTTGTTCGGGCTGGTGATCTTTTCCGATCCCACGGCGAGGGCCACGTCGAACATTTCAGCCTTCACTCCCGCGTAGGCGAGGTGAAGCGCTGTCGACGCGCCCGCGCACGCATTTTCTACATTGGTCGCCGGGATCTTGTCGATTCCCATTCTCCTGAGCACGACCTGACCGCGAATGGAGTGCTGATTATCGAACATGCCCCAAAAGGTGTTCGAGAAGTACGCCGACTGAAGGTCCGCCTTGTTCAGGCCGGCATCCTGAAGCGCGAGATTGATCGACTCTTCCGCCATGGTCCGTACCGTCCCGTCCGGGTACTTTCCGAACCGGATCATTCCCACGCCGATGATGTACGCATTGTTAGACATCGTGGTACTCCGTGACTGTTTCCAGGTCAGGCTCTCTGCTCGGCCTAGAGCGCATGTGCGCCGGTAATCATGAGGCTGTCGTTCGCGCCGTCCTCGATGAGCGCTGCACGAGCGTCCCGGAAGATTTTCTCGATCGCGTACTCTTTGCTCATACCACAGCCTCCGAATATCTGACATGCCTCGCTGGCCACCTCAAACGCGACATTCGTGCAAAAGACCTTCGATGCAATCGAGTAGTGCGTTGCAGGAGGCGTATTCGTGTAGTTGTAGACCATCGCGGCCCGTGACAATGCTCGTGCCGCTTCGACCTTCATGAACATGTTGAAGAGCTTGTGCTTAACCAGTTGGTGCTCAAAAAGGAGCTTCCCTCCCTGCACACGTTCCTTGGCGTAGGCGAGCGCCTCATCGTACGCGGACCGGGCTACACCGGTGAATATCGCGCCCATACCCGCGTTCGCGGTGGAGAGCGTCAGGTCGAGCATCGACTCGTAGCTCTCCTGGTCCACGAGCATGAATTCCTCCGGTATCCGCACCTCATCGAAGAAGATCTCCCCCTGGTTGAGCGCGCGCTGACCCAACTTGTTTAGCGGCTTGCCCCTACTCACGCCCGGGAGATCGAGCGGAACCACACAGATTCCACCTCCGGCCATTCCTAAGGAAGGGTCGATATTGAGGTAAAGCAGGCAGTGGGTGGCTATTGTCCCGTTTGAAACCCATGCGGACTTCTGACCGTTGACCACCCATTGCTCTCCATCCCGCTTTGCGGTTACCTGCGCCTTGATCAGACTGTCATGGAACGATTCGGTCCCCGGGCAGAGAGTATCCGTTCCGTGGTCGGGCTCGGTGATACCCCAGCAGCCAATGAAGGTTGCGTCCTTGTTCTCGCAGAAGGGCACGATGATTTCCTGTTCCAGGCGGTCGGTGGGCAGCATGGAAGCAAAGAAGGACGGAAACGAGGAAACCCCGATCCCAATGGCAAAGTCCGCACTGCCCCACCCCATTTCTTCGAGGATGATGTGCGTCTCCAGCGGATCCGTGCCGAGTCCTCCGTACGTGTCCGGGAGGAATATCGTGTGGTAGCCGAGTTCGTAGCCCTTTCTCATCGTATCCCAAAAGAGATCGCTCTTGATCACATCCTCTGGGTCGCTCAGCTTGTCCAATTGCAGTGACGCGGGGCGGAGCACTTCGCTTGCGAACTTGTGGACCGCCTTTTTAAGCGCGATCTGCTCATCGCTCAGATCCATGTTCAGGTCGAGATAGCTCATGTGGCTGAACTCCTTGCTGCGGTTTGGCTGGGTCGGAATCGAGCCGACTCCGTGATCATCCACGTTGAGGGCACAACTCGACGTGCGACTGCCGCTCCGCCGGGAGGCTGCCCGCACTAAGCAGAGAACCACCGAGCGAACGGCCCCTGCCCGCTATCACTGGTAGTCCTGGAATCGATGGGCATTGTCCGCATCCCGCGCGAAATTCTCCCGGAGGACCCGGTCCAACGCCTTCTCGGAGATGCTCTTCGGTATTTCGTCAACCACCTGCAGGTACGAGGGGATGAAATTCGGCTCAAGTTCCTCCTTGCAGAGGCTGAAGAGCGAGCCGGGATCGATCGTTCTTCCCTCCAGAGGGGTGACCGCCGCGACGAGATCGCTCTCTCCGGGTGCGCCTGACGCTGCGGGGATTCCGTACACGCACACCTCGCTCACATCCGGATGCCCACCCAGCACCGATTCCACATACTCAGGCTGGATGAAATCGCCTGAACGTCTCAACTCGGACCCCTTGCGAAAGTCAAAGAAGTACCATCCCTTCTCGTCTCGATGAACCATATCCCCGGTTCTGAGCCAACCCCCTCTCGTTTTGTCCGCGGACTCCTCCGGTAGCCCGAGGTAATCAACCTTGGTCTCCCCGCGAATCATTCGAACGATCAACTCGCCCGTCGTGCCGTGGGGAACCTCGTTGTCTTCCTCGTCAACCACCTTGAATTCCATCACACCGGGGACGGGTTTGCCAAAGGACCCGATTGGTCCCTGGCCCGGTGGCTTGAACGCGAATCCCCCTTCCACCGCGCCGTACCATTCGAGTATCTTGAGATTGAAACGTTTCTCGAACCCCTCCCAGATCGCCAAAGGAGTTCCCGCGCTAAGGACCGTTTTCACGGGATTGTCTCCGTCGTCTGCCCGTTCCGGCTCATTGTAGATGCCCGCGGCCATTCCTCCGAGGAGCGAAAAGGAGGTGCATCCGAATTTGCGACATATTCGCCATATTCTACTCTTCGTGAATCTCGGACTGAAGACGCCCTTGATTCCCATGCTCAGCGCGGGAAAGAAAGTGACCGCCTGGGCATTGCCGTGGGTCAAAGAAAGACCGGTGTACAGCACGTCGTCTTTCTTGTACCGCCAGGCTATCTTTATGAGAATATTAAATATGCCAGTCCTGTTGTTTCGGATCATTACGCCCTTGGGGTCGCCGGTCGTACCGGAGGTATACATGATCTGCATGGGGTGACGCACATCCATGATCTGCTGTTCCACCGGGTCCCATGTGGAACTCTCAAGGGTCTCATTGAGGGCATGATATTTGGACGATACCACGGCGTCCTGGTCTCGCTGGTACGCGACCGTCACATACTTTACCCCGGGCACATCTCCGATCACGTCGTCAAGGTGCTCGAGACACTCCCCATCAACGATCACCCCTTTGGCTCCGCTGTTGTTGAGCAGAAACCTCAAGCGGCCGCCACGAGACCGGGGATCGACCGGGACCATGATTGCGCCGACTGTTGTGCCCGCAAAGAGTGCGTAGGCGAATTCCGGGTAATTCCGCATGAATACGGCAAAGGTATCACCCTTGCCGATTCCGTTCTCCAGAAGGAGCCTGGCAAGCTTGTTGGCCTGTTCGTGCAAATTCGCGTACGTGAGCACGTCTTCCCCATGCTCGCCCCGCTCGAAGATGTAGATCTCCGTATCCGGCTTCTCTTCGGCCTTGATCTCGACCAAATGAGAGGCAATAACCTGATTAAGATGTGCTTTCGATCCCATGGCCACCTCCCCGTCCAAGGAATGGTCTGCCGTTGCCTAGGCTGCCAGTCGGATGCTGTCGAATCCTCCGTGTTTTCCCCTGAGACGCCGCACTCCATAGGGGGTCCCCCGCGGAGTGCCTCAACCGTTTAGGGCCATGGTTTCGCGGAGTCATGCAACCACGGCCGGGCACCGCTGTCGCTGCAAATCGGTCAGCAGGCGACTATTCCTCGATCGCGCCGATGAACCCCCTATTGAACGTGGGGAATTCCTTGTGAAAGGTCTCGTCCCAGTGCTCCGTGGTCCAGAATTTGTGCCTGTCAAAGTACGGATTGACCTTTGCCGCGCTCACGGAAACGCTCATGGCCAGGTCAACGTCCTCGATGATCTGCAGGGCGAACGCGGCAAAAGCAAAGGTACCGAATATCCGGCAGTGCAGACCCAGGCGCCAGGCCATAGCCGCAGCCGCGTTACACGCGATGTTCACGTTGAGATTTCGGAATTGGCAACTCGGCCCGATCGCGGTGAGCGACTCCATTACTTCCGCGCCGTTCAGTTCCGCACAGGTGCGGTATCCGCAGGCTCCGCAGTTGTAGTTGCCCACTGACGTCCTTTTGTCTCCAACGACGAGCAGGCCGCAGGGCTCCTTGATCAGATCCATGAGGAAACGGCCGTCCCTTGCGCCCAGCGGCGACATGTCCGCGAGGGAATAGCAGTACTCTGCGATTTCCTGCATTTCCTCGACGCCCACGGAAATGATCTTCACGGTATTCTTGCTGCCGAACCGGAAACTGTTGTGCGCGGCGAGAGCCATCAGTTCGAGCCCTCTGTCAAGCCCGCCCCGGACGAGTTCATCCATTTCTTGTACAGACATTGCCACCTCCTCCCGTCCCCTTCGGCCTAGCTGTAGATCGACCTGAACTGAGGCCAGAGTCTCCGAATGATTCGGTCGTTCATGGTCCTCTCGTTGATCTCGTCGTACCGCTCCGGAATATCCCGGAAGGGCGACTTCTCTGTGACGGAAATCGCCACGGCAAGCGCGAAACCGGTGTTCCTCGGAACCAGTCGCATCCTCATCGCCGCAGCACCTGCGGACCAATAGACTCCATAATCGATCCCGAGCTGCCGCGCGAGCGATATCACGCCGTCGAGCGCATAGGCCACATTGTTGGCCCGGAAGATACAGAGCGGACCGGCGAACGCGATTCCCGGTTCCATGGGCAGCCTCTCCGTCTCCTTGAGGTACTCGCAGGTCAGCTTCCCGCACATGTTGCAGTTGATATCCGCGGGATCCGTGACCGAACGCAGAGACGTGATCACGAGAATCGCGTCAGCATCCCGGAGGATCGCAGCGTCACGAAGGAAGCTCTTCCAGCGCTTGTTTTCTTCGGCCATTGCCTCGACCTGTTGGCAAAGGTCCTCGATGTCGCACTCGTCATCGATGATGTGGATCGTGCACTCTCCAACGCCGCCGACCCTGGGAGCGGTCGTGCCTGAGGCCAGCAGCAGACGAGCCGCAAGTTTTACCGCCTGCTTCCTGTCTTCCTCGAATTGCTTGACACTTCTTTCGATGCTCACATCCCACCTCCTCCGTAGGGTCGCTTAGATTTCGATACCGTGCTTACGGGAGAGGTCTGGGTATGCCTCATACGCGGGCTTGAGCAGGGGCAACAGTTTAAGGACTTTCGGCATCGGACCCTTCACCCGGATGAGCCTCTTGGCCAGCGCTATGGGCATGGAGACTTGCTGGAGCCAGAACTTGTGGCAGGTATCACCGCTGAGCCACATCTGAATGGTCGGCTTCAAATCCGCGTTGCCGCAGATGACTTCCCGCTCCTTGCTCACCCATATCTCCCCGTCAGGGTCGTTGATGATGAACTGGATGGTCAGGTCCGAGTCAGCAAATCTGTCGCCGAACTGAGGATCTGCGAGGAGTTTCCTGAAGAGCCCGCCAAGCACGTCATACATCTTCTCCGAATTCTCGAAGACCGCCATAGGCACCCTCCTTTCATGAAAGCCCTTTGACCGTCATTTGCCATGTTGGCCCGTAAGCAAGAGCGTCACCGCCCGACGTAACGAATCGACAGCCCAGTCTGTGGAATGAGTCTCCCTATCGAGGTACCATCGGGCTGCAATACCTTGATAGATAGCGGACACCGTACGGGCCGTAAGCTCGACATCCTTTACCTTGAAGATTCCCTTTGCGAAACCTTCTGCGATTGGTTCACGCAACAATACAATCCAGTTCTCGACCCAATCGTGAAAGAGCCCGCGGAATAAATCATCTTGGGACGCGAGCGCCATGAAATCGAAGAAGAGCCGATACCCGACCAACATCTCCGGGTCTTCCCAGTTGTACAGCCACGTAAAGGAGAGCACCTTTTCGAGGGCGTCATCCACCTGGTCCCTCGCCTCTCGTCCCCGCTGAAAGATGCCAGCGAAGAACTCGACGAAGGCCTCCGTGATGAGAGCATCTTTGGAGGGGAAGTAGTGGATCAGTCCCCCCTTGGAAAGTCCCGCGGCCCGCGCTACCTCGTCCAGGGTGGCGTTTTGAAAACCCTTTCGTGCAATCGTCTGTAAGGCAGCCTCGATGATCTGAGGCTTTCTGATGGACTCGATGGTAACGTTATTGGACATTGGCCCTGTCCGAAGAAGGTCGAGCTGCAAACCGACTGGTTGGTTTATCTACCGACCAGTCGGATGGTATTCCGTCATGGAAAGACTGTCAACATTTTTCTTTCGATTCCTTGCTCCTCTGCACAGAGCCTGCTCAAACTCGGCCCCAGGAATTCCAGTGACGCAACCGCCTTGACAAGGGTTCCCGAAATATGACATAGAATTTGTCTATCTATACTATCGCATGAACCGATGCCATGATGAGACCTCTGACCGACCCCTTTCCCAAGCTTGCCGTGTGCAATTTTATCGATGACGTAGACCGCCTCAAAGAGTTTGCCATGCGGCACGGATTTGACGGAATCGACTGGACCTTCTCCCCAGCGGATCTCCCAATGAATCAGGCGGAAGCATCTTCCACGGCCCGGCTTATTGCCAGGCTCCATCCCTTGGAAGTTCGGTACCACTGCTTTCTTCCAAATAGCGACGTGGGCGACGAAGACTACGGATCTCGCGAACAGGCCATCGAGGTGTTCCTGCGGGTCTTCAGACTGGTATCCAAATTGGGGGGGAGATTCGCGACGATACACGTGGGTCTTGGCCGCGATTCGACTGAAGGGCTCTCATGGCGGCGAACCATTGACGGCCTGAGGGAACTGGTCAGTTTCGCGGGCAGCCTCGGCGTGAAGGTCTGTCTGGAAAACCTCGATTGGGGATGGACCGCGTGGCCGCAACTCTTTGAGAAGCTCATCAGGAAAACCGGCTCATGGGCTACCCTCGACATCGGTCACGCCCGGGTAAGCGAATCGGTGACCAGTCAGCTCTACCGGCTCGAGGACTTCACGACTCCGCATCCGGAGCGTTTTCTCAACGCCCACATCTACCACGAGCAGACCGAAACAGGACACTCTCCACCCACTCGGCTGGATCAGATCGCAGATCGGCTCAGGCTTCTGAGAAAGCTACCCCTTTGCGACTGGTGGGTCCTCGAGGTTCGGGAGGAGGCAGGGGTTCTGCAGACGCTTCAGATCGTGCGCGACTTTATGCGGTCCGAGAACGAACAGGCCGCCGGCATCGGTGCAAGCTAGCTCCACTGCCAATCCTTCTTTCCAACCTCCAGACGAGTTTCCCACAGGATGGCCGGACTGCCCGGTGCTCTTGATTTCTCCCAAGAAAGACTTATTTGTATTGAGAGATCAGAACCTTCTTAGGAAGGAATTTCGAGTAACGTCCTCTCGTAGAGGCCACTGATCTGGGACCGGAAAGGACGGCTGACCGAATTGATTGATTCCGGCTAGGACCGAAAAGGCGGCGGCACAAGGCCTGTGCGCCACGTGAACATTGCGAAAATGAGTCTTGGATGTCTTGGACGCACGATGGAATTGGGCCGCCGCCCCACAAAAGGCCAAGTTTGTCCCAAAGGTACTTCGGTCGCGGGATGACTGACATGATATTTCCCGGATCAGTGGTTCCCACACCTCAGCGAACCAAAGAGCCTTGAAACCCGTCTGATCGACAGCGAAGGCCGTGTTCGCGCGGGCGTTCCGGGCAGGTCATCTCATTACCAGCTTCAACACAAGTGCACAGCGTAAGAGGAGAGAGAAATGAGTCAGGCATGTATATGTCCGCATTGCGGAGCGGAAATGGATCCCATCAGAACCCCGGCCGAATCCACATGGGGCGGGGAGATACACCACATTTGTTTCAACGATGATTGCATCTACTTCGTTGCGAGCCGGGATACCCTGAAAGGGCAAGGCATCGGCGGAGTTGGCTATCGATGCCGTATGGACCCGCGTGGAGCTTGCGGCCCCGCACCGGTGTGGTCTCCCGAGGCCTTGAAGAGCCTGATCCTCAGCGACGAAGCGGATGAATCCGAAGATGAGGACCGAGGCTTCACGCCAGGTGACTTTGCTCGGGAAGATGAAACTCCTGATCGAGAATTCTACGCGAAACCGCGCATGGTCGACCACCTCGATTCCACCGCACTCGATACGGTGGAGCAGCTCTATGGGAGACTGATAACTAAAAGATCGCGGATCCTCGATTTGATGGCCGGACCCGATTCTCATCTCCCCGAATCCGTGGAACCGGAGTCCGTCACCGGCCTGGGGCTCAACCCGGAGGAACTCGACGCCAACAGAGCGCTCTCCCGCAGAGTCATTCACGACCTCAATGCAGAGCCGGGACTGCCTTTTGAGGACAATGAATTCGACGTTGTTGTTAACACCGTCTCGGTCGACTATCTGACCAAACCGGTGGAAGTCTTCCGTGAGGTCTCGCGAGTACTCAAACCCTGCGGACTCTTCATCCTGGTCTATTCCAATCGGATGTTTCCGCCCAAGGCGGTACGGATCTGGAAAGAAACCAACGAACTCGAAAGGACGGAGCTTGTGAAGAAGTTCTTCGCGCTCGCTGACCGCTTCTCCGTTGACGGGTACTTCGAGAGCAAAGGGAAGCCACGGCCCGAAGACGACAAGTACTACTCCCTCGGGATTCCGAGCGATCCCGTGTACGCACTCTGGGCTCACAACAGGCCCTGAGAGTGAAAGAGCCAGGAACCGGGACGAGTGAACGCGGGGGCGACCTTCCTGGAAAGGGTGTCCCCCGGCTCGTACGCGAACTATGATAGTATGATAGGGACGGCTGAACTCTTCAACGGGTTGCCCCGCACGAGAGAGTTCTCGCGTCTTTCAAAACCACAATGCTTGACAGACCTTGCGTTGGGGCATAATGTCGGTGGCACAGTGTACAAATGCGTCTAACGTAGCGTGCTTTTGGGGCGCCTTCTCCTCTGATATCTTGGGGGGATGAACGCAGTCTCAAAGAGGTGCCGTGCAATTTAGGAGGGAATCATGGGGAGGAGTCGCGTCTGTTTTTGTCGCGCTGCGGTGCTTCTGGTTATAGCATTGGTTTGGGTGGGGGTTATCCCTGCGGCCGGGCAGGGCACACCTGGGTTTCCCCCGGGCAGCCCATCGACATCCTCGACCGTTCCGTTTATGGGTGCATCGGCTTCTCAGCCACCCGGCAGTCCCTATGGATCCGACACGGTCTCACTCCATAGCGGTATGTTCCGTGATCTCATGCCGGTTATCCCCAATCTGGAATTCGGTTACACCTTGAGTTTCGGCCCTGAGGTGCGACAGGGGAGAGCTTGGGGGGACTATGTCCTACCCATCCGGTTGGGCACCAGCCACGTGGCCTTCGGCGAGGTCCACGGAGAGTACGTAACCCGCGGGAATCGGCAGGCGTTGACCCCTCCGCAGACGCCGGGTTTTACGACCAACGTCTTTGCCAGCGAGGATAGGATTGACCTCTCTTTCGGTGGTGGATACAGAACCATCATCAATGACAGTGTCATGTTGGGGGGCAATGCCTTCTACGATTCTTCCCGCCTGTTCGGCACATGGTACGCTTCCGGTGGGTTCGGGTTGGAGACGTGTGCCATTATGTTCACAGGCGCTGCCTTCGATTTGAACTTCAACTGGTATGGAAATCTGTTCACTCGGGGCAGCTTCATTAACGCGTGGCGGAATCAGCGCGGCAGCTTTGACGTGGAAGCCGGTTATTCCCAGGGAGTGTTCGAGAATACGCTCGATTTGCGTCTCAAGACCGTTGGGTACAGCTTCGACGCGGGCGACAGGGTTTGGGGCTGGAAGGTCGGTGGTGACCTCACGACCCGGGACGGCATGTTCGCTATCAAGTACGAATATGGGCGTGACAAGCTTAACGATTCCTATCACTCGCTCACTGCCCAGGTAAACGTCGGTTTTCAACTTGAGAATCTCCTGTCCGGGCAGAGTCCTATCTCGAAGCCCTCGCCGGTATTCGTGAATCCGCGTAACCTTGGCAGGCTGCTGGGCCTCAAGGTCAAGCGCAACTGGCATCAGCCATCGGCAGTCCTCGCCTTCAACCGGGTCGCAAAACCGACCTCGCAAGGGGGTGGGCGGTGTTCGTCCTTCGCCTGCGACAGGACTGTTGCCCCATTTCCCCTCACGTTCGTAGGCGGCACTACGTACAGTGCGCTGCATACGTTCACTCAGTTCCCCGTCGGTTCGCTGACTCCGGATGGCATTGTCTGCGTCAGGGTCACGCTTGCCAATCCAGCCCCAGCGGGCCTAACCATTTCCGTGGCCGTTATTGGCGCCGACCTTTTTTCGTCCAATCAGGGGGATATCGTAGCGAGCGGGGGTGAGACCGACTTAACCATTCCTTTGACTTACGTGGCGCCTCAGAGTCTATTTGTTGGCAATCCTTACTATCTTGTCATAACTGTTTATAATGGGGCATTTACCGCAAATGGGATAACGTCGGCGTGCATAGGATTCAACCACTAACGGTTACATTTCACCTTGAACCAGAGATGAAGGACTGGACAGCGTGCTGGTCCCGGTGAGCGATTGCGGCCGGTCAGAGGAATTGAAAAAGGTTTATTTTCCAGGGAACTGGGGAGATTCCTCTTGGAGGCAGCATCGCTCCGTTTGAGTCCGTCTTCCTAAGATGAGGATATGACTCGAAGGCGGAAGCAATGTAATTTTCGCGGCCATCGGTAAACCCGCCCCGCGGACGGTTGTTCTGTGCTTGAGGACCGGACTGGGTGCTTTCCCCGGCCGATAACCTCACGGACGTGTCGGTCCTCCGGACACGACAGCGAACGTCGGAGAGGGTTCCTACGCTCGTGGAGCGACTCGTCTCCCCCTGGCTTGATTCAGACGCTCATTCAATTCGTGCATGAGCTTGTCGTATGGATCATTGAACTTCTCGATCCCCTCTTCCACCAATTGGTGCGTCACTTGCTTGAGATCGATCTTCAGCTCCTCGAGTCTGTGCAGAACCTCGCGTGCCTCGTCCAGATCATCCTCCAGACGAACTGCCGGCTGTCCGTGGTCTCTATACGCATCGAGAGTCTTCATGGGCAGGGTGTTAACCGTCTCCGGACCTATCAGGGCTTCCACGTACTTGACGTCGCTATACACAGGATTCTTCGTGCTTGTGCTTGCCCACAGGACGCGCTGAGGCCGAGCTCCCTTTTGCACTAATTTGTTGAAACGATCACTGGTAAAGATCTCCTTGTAGATTTGATAGGCCATTCTTGCGGAAGCGATCGCAACCGCGCCCTCCAGGGAGGCGGCGAGGTCAGCCTTTTCACCGCTGGCGCCGGCCAGATCTTCAAGCATGAAATCCACGAGGACGTCGATCCGACTGAGAAAGAAACTGGCGACCGATGAGATTCCCTCCACAGGTTCACCTCGTTCTAGCCTGTCCTCGAGCCCGACGATGTACGCTTCCGCGACCTCCCGATACCTGTCCAGACCGAAAAGGAGCGTGACGTTAACGTTAATTCCCTCGCTGATGAGCCGTCGAATGGCCGAAAGGCCTTCCTTAGTGGCGGGGACCTTGATGAAGACATTTGGTTTGTCAAGGCTGCTCCAGTAGTTACGAGCCTGCTGGATGGTGCCTTCGATGTCTCTCGCCAGGTGCGGAGAAACCTCAAGACTCACGAAACCGTGTTTGCCGCCTGATTCGTCATACAGGGGCCTGAACAGATTGGCGGTATCCCGAATATCATCAAATGCCAATGTTTCATAGATCTCGACCGCTGATTTCCCGGTGACGACCAGGGAGTTGATCGCGCTGCTGTAATCATCACTGCCCGAGATCGCTTTGTGGAAAATCGACGGGTTGGACGTTACGCCTCTCAGACCGTCTCTCTCTATGAGTTGCTGCAATTCGCCCGAGACAAGCATGCCGCGGCGTATGTAATCCAGCCAGACGCTTTGGCCCAACCTCTGAACTTCGAGGAGCGGGTTCTTGTGTGTTTCCATGATCATTTCCTCTCCAGCGCCTCTATGGCATTAAGGCGGCGCCTGTGTCTGGGCTTTCCCGTGAAGGTAGCTGCAAGAAAAGCATGAACGAGGTCGGCGGCAAGTGCGTTTCCCGTCGTCCTCCCTCCCAGACAAATCATATTCATGTTGTCGTCTTCCACCCCTTGATGAGCCGAGAAGACATCGTGAATGAGCGCCGCGCGTATGCCGGCCACTTTGTTTGCGATTACGTTCGCTCCCACACCTGACCCGCAAATGGCGATGCCCCTTTCGACCTTCCCTTCAACGATAGATCGGGCCAAAGGGATAACGAAATCGGGATAATCATCATCCTTGTTCAGTTCATGCGCACCAAAGTCAACCACGTGGTAGCCTTCCTGCTCCAGCAGTCCTTTCAGCTTCGTTTTTAGATGGAAGCCACCGTGATCGGCAGCCATTCCAATGGACAACACCGATTCACGGTCCTTTCCCGACAATCTGACGCGCCATCTCGCATACGTGGTCTCTGTGCAAGGCCAGTTTTTTCATTCCTCCTTAGACCGGAGCGGACACCCCAATTGAGCCCGTTCAACGACATTAATTCCACGCGGTCGGGACGTTTCGATACAGTGCAGCTCGTCATCCTTATCAGTTTTGCCAGACTCCTTTCGTGTCTCATCGGCCTCCCTTTTCAAACCCAAGCAATGAGTGTGCCACGGGCGGCGGTGGAAATACCCTACTAGAACTATCACCATATGGTTAAATGGTTATTTCATAGTCTTCAGAAAGCTTTGAGAGTTGAAAGGCATCCCCGATTCATTCATCAGGTGAAGAGGTGTCGCATTACACGACACACATGCATGGGAAACTCTCGATCCACGCCGACGGAATAGGCAGTACGAAAGGCTCTCACCTGTTTCACGCAACTTGGTGGATTTCTGACACTCTGGATTAAATCAGCGTCGTCCAACGGTCAAGGATCAGGTGGCCTTCAATTCTCTCGGTCTGGACGAAGGTCAACGCGTGCTCATGGTACACAGTGGATTAAGAAGGCTGTGCGAGAAGCTGATACGCTCCAATCCGGCGTACACTTCTCCGGACGGTCTGAGCGATGGGTCGGCCGAGGCTCTGGAATATGTTGGCTTGCACGAGGCTTCGCGCTATGCGGCACGCAGGTTGTATGGATTCATTCTTTAGTATAGATAACACGATAAAATACCACATCCTGCTATGCGTGGGATGGCTCGGTGATAGTGAATCGGAAGAATTGGCGAATTCTCCCTTATCGGAAACTCAGCAGCCTTACCACCTCGTTCCGTCTTTTATCCTTCGCCAAGTCAAATGCCGTTTTCTGATCTCTGTCCCTCAGTCTGGTGTCAGCTCCTTTCGAGAGCAGCAGCCGTACCACAGCAGTGTGCCCCATGCCTGCAGCGAGCATGAGGGCTGTCCGACCGTCCTTATTGAGCGAATTCACATCGGCTCCATGCTCGATCAGAATCGCTGCAACCTCCCTGTGACCCCCATGGGAGGCCCAGTGAAGAGGAGTTGCATGATAAACGGCGTCACGGACACTCACCGACGCACCCGCCGTCAGCAGCCTGTCTACTTCGGGCCGGTTTCCTGTTTTGCTGGCCTGCAACAGTCTCTTGTCCTTCGAAGGATCACGCCTCCTTGACGCAGCGGGAGCGGGATGGCGCGGGCGTGTGCTTGCGCGGAACGAATGGGCCGGTCGAGATGTTTTGGAGGCAGGTTGACCCTGGTCTTGCGCAGCGGACCTCCATCCGCGTTCCCCAACGAGAATGAACGGAGCCCAGAAGAACGGATGATCATAGCCTGCATCGCGGACATCCCGCCTGGCAAGGGAGAGGGCCTCAAGTTTGTCCTTACCCTTCCTAAGCCAGCGAAAGAAGCTCTCCACAAGCAGTACGGAGCTCTTCTCAGAAACGCTCCAGAGACTCATCAGGACCGATCGCGCCCCTGCGTATTGGAAAGCCCTACCCATACCCATGGTTCCTTCACCTGAGATGCGCCGCCCCATGCCGGACTGACAAGCGGTGAGCGCCACGATCTCGGCGTTCATCTGTAGCCCCATGACTTCCGACATACGCAGATAACCGTCCCGTCCCGGTGGGACGGCTGTCAGGACCAGAACCGGTTCATTGATCCCGGGGAGGTCCTTTCCGAAGTACCCATGGGTGGCAAAGACGATTTTGTCGTATAACCCAAGAGAAGGGACAATTTGGTCACGAAAGCGATCTTTCGTTGCTTCCAGTCCGGTGAGCAAGGTGGCCCGTCCAGAGTACATCTTTCCCAGGCTGTTGGCCAGTTGTCCGGTGAGAGGGAGCCTGCCGAATGCCAGTCCGTATTCGCCGTCTTCCACGGCCACCATGAGCGCCCGGTGGGGTCTGGCATTCTTGCCGGCGAGTTCCGAGTTCTTCTCACGCCCCTGCAACCTGGAGTCTCCTATATTGAATACTGGGTCTGCGATTACCAGGAGTCGACCACTGCCTGCTGACGTCCGGCCGTAGGTCCGGACCAGGGTGAGGGCCGTGATCGACTGGTAGTACGATACCGGGTTTCTGTCACCGAAGAATTCTCCGCCCCGGACGCATGGTATGCCCTTGACATTCACCACCCTCCCTCCTTCGTTCAGGACGAGCATCTCAAAGGGGAGCACTCCGAGCACATCGTCAGGGATGACAGTGACAGGGACTCCCCGGGGAAGGTCGGTCAGGATGTCATCGAGCAAGAGTGCCCCCATCCGCCGTCCCGCGGAGAAATCAAAGGACTCGAGTTTGCCTTCGACGGGATCGCCCGGATTGATCTCAAGAGGCGCCCGAAAGCGCCTGACCAGTTCGTCGAGTTCGCTGCGGTGAATGGACCTGAAGCGGGCCTTCAGGATTTCCTTTCCCCTGGTGAGAAAGACGAGCAGACCGGAATCGGTCACGTCGTACGTTAGGGTCCATTCGCCTGCCCTCAGAGCGCTCCGACTGAGATGCACAGGAGCGGGGTATTTCGTGGCCGCGTAGAGTGGATGAAGCTTGCGGAGGTGGGCAATGTGTGTATCAAGCAGGGCCTTCGTCCTGGCAAGCTTTTCCTCAAAGAAGGCGACCAACTTCAGGTTTCCGTGCTCCAAAGCCATCTGTCGGTGCTTGTTGAACGAGGCAAGTTCATCGTTGAGCCGGGCATCCTGTTCAGCGAGATCGCTGGGCAGCTCCACCCCGGTGCCTCCGGTACGCTTCGAAACCGCCTCGGCGAACACCCGGGCTTTGGTATACTCGGAAGCCTTCAACGCAAGGAACGGCCTGTTGTTGCAGAGATAAACTCTGGCCAAACCCTCGTAAGGAAAGGTCCGCAGGAATCCGCCAGCATTCACGTGAAAGAAGCGCTTTCTCCGGCCTGGCCTCAAGGTCGATCGTTCCTCTTCCGCGAACTCCTGCGCTTTCCGATAATGCTTGGCCGCAAGCTCGAACTCACGCATCCCTTCGTTGGCCGCGCCAAGACCTGTGTGGGCTACAAATAGATTACGTGTGACCCTATTGCGCTCTGCCGACCGCAGCAGGTTCTGGAACTGGTACCGTGCCATGCGATAGTCTTTTTTCAGCAGAGCGAGTCTACCGCGCGACAGGTTGTTGGTGGATCCACGAAGGAACTCCTGCGCCTTTTTCACGTCACCTTGGTCCAGGTATACTCTTCCGATAAGATCGTCGGCCGAGGCGGTTGAAAGCCCTGCCCTCTCCTCAACGGCACGGGCCTGCTGAAATCTCTCCAGCGCTTGCTCAGGTTTGCCTCGATCCTTATAGAGCAGGCCGATGCTGACCAATGTCTGGGCTTCTCCTTTCCCGTCACGGGTGTCGCGTGCGATTGCCAGTGCCTGCTCGAAGTATTCGAGCGCCTGCGCGGGTTGATCCCATGCGGTGTATACCTTGCCGAGGTTGGTGCGAATCGTCCCGGTTAGCGCTTTGTCGCCGAGGTTATGCGCGATCTTCAGTGCGGCTTGGTAATGCTTGGCAGCATTGGAATACTCCCCCCACAGGTAATAGAGATTAGCCAGATTGTTTCGAACCCTCGCCTGGAGCCTTCGGTCTTCTCCCGATTGAGCGTGTGCTAGTGCTCGGTTGTAATAAGACGTGGATTTGGCATAGTCCCCCAGCCGGTAGTAGACCGTGCCGAGGTTATTCAAGCCGTTCGCTACCTCTTTCTCGAATCCGGGAGTTTGCTCGAATGTACGAAGGGCCTGCCTGTAGTAGTGGGCCGCAGTTTCGAGGTCCTTGATTGAGCTGGCCTTTTCGTGGAACCGAACCGCAGCCTTGTACTGACGAAGAGCCAACTTCTCAACGCTCCGGCAATACTCGCCGGTCTTCACCTCGTCCCTACAATACAAGCAGAGCTTTGCTATGCTGCTCATGATCCTGCCACGCGATTTCTCATGGAGCGTGGGATCAGTAAGAGTCAGCGCCGCCTCATAGTGCTCGACGGCCTTCTCGCACTGTCGCAACTCAGCGTACATGTCGGCAATGCTCTTGTTGATAGTCATCCGCCCGAGGGGATCGCTGGTTAATCGCTCAACTCGCAGCGCCCTTTCGTAGTACTTCAATGCTTCATCATAGTTGCGACGGTGCCGGTGCAGCGCGGCCAGATTTCTTGCGGTTCTCCCGATCCCCTCTTCATAGTACGCCGTCTCGAAGAGTCCCAATGCTCGTTCGTACAGGGACATTGCACGAGAAAGGTCAAACTCGCTTCGAGCACGCTTTTGCAGTGCACGTGCCTCGTTGTACAGGGCTTTTCCTTGCTTCACAGCCGTCGATCTCGATGAACCCAATGGGTAGCCCCAACGGTATTGCGGATTCTCAGCTACTGACTGGTCGTTGCGCTCTTGAATGATCTCGTTCCGGTACCTGGAGGACCGTTGAGCCAGAAGGTCCCGTTGAGCCAAAGAGAAATCCGACAGGGAAATCATGGGCAGCCAGAGAAGCGTGATTAGGGCGAGCTTTTTCATGCTACCCTCCATCCTCATTTTCGTTCCACGAGGCGCGAAATGTCGTCTGAGCGAGCGTTCTTGACGAGCAAATCGGGAAGAATCACCACTACCTGATATACTTTCAAGCTCGAATCAGAGTAGTTCCCTCGCTGCCTTTGGAACGCGATTCGTTGACCGTTGGGACTGTAACTTGGATACTGGTCGGTTCGTCCGTTAGTGAGTCGCTTCTTTCCTCCCGATTCGACATCGAAAAGTCATAGACTTCCAGCGTCCTGAGACGATCTCTTCAATTCGTTGGTGGAAGCAAAAGCAATGAACCTACCGTCCGGAGAAAACGAAAAGGCCGACGCCGGACTCAAGTCCTTCGATACTCGCATAACTTCCTTCGAACCGATGTCAAGAGCGTAAAAATCGGTCCCGTTACTGGACTCACGTATGAAGTAGACTAGTTTTCCGTCCGGGCAGTATCGTGGGAACAGGTCCCTGTCCTTTGTCTCGAGAAGAACCTGGGCACTCAATTCCCCTACACGCAAGCGCCAAAGGTCTCCTTGCCGAGAGAATACTATGAACTGACCGTCTGGAGAAAGCGTGGCACCCTGAACCTCCTCCGGACAGGAGAAGTCAGTCTTGACCGACTTCGCCTCTGTTTCGATCAGTTTGACGTGGCTCATTACATCTCTCATCCCCTGGCCGATGGCCATAGGGCCATAACGTCCTGTAGATAGTATGAATCTCTTGTCGTGGGATAAGTCCCATATTCTCCCCGCGCTTCGGCCTTCTTGCCCGCCGATATGTCATACTTGAAGTGGCCCACCGATCCGGGAACATACTGGGTGCGGGACATACGGATTGCCCAACAGGTCTTGTAGGCCACGGTATTGGCATCGATCCAGACCGGCTCTGTCGGGACTACGCTCTGTGCCTTAATGATGATGGGTTTGTTTTCCTGGCCGGATACAGTGTTTGCAGCCGAGATCAAGGCCAGCAGCAAGCATATCCCGGCTGCAAAGCTTCGCCTTGTCATAACACTTTTCGTCGCCCGTCTGTTGTCGGTTTTCATTACACCTCGCCTCATATTCCAGGGCGGTTCTCTGTCAAGATCGGCATCAGGCTCTCCGAAATCCTCGAGAAGTGTGGTGGGGTCGTTCGCTTAGTCGCATCACTCATCGCGTAGCATCGGATTACTTAAGATATATAAGTACACCTATACCGACAACTTGCAAAGCGAGTATTATGCCTGCCACCACTTTGTTGGCGACACTCCATTTGTTCAGGTTTCCATCCTTATCATAGTTATTATAGTAGACGTCCCCGGTGACAAGATTGAGGCAGCACCACCACACAAGAGGTGGAAAACAGAAGAACCCTGCTAGTACCAAGAATGAATTGAACCCCGATCTTCGATACCAGGGGACGTCCGCGTAATCGCGATGCTGTGCATTGGCCGGAACCTTGACCTTTCCGGGTTCCCTGCGATCTGACCTGGACTCAGACTCAAGCCGAGCTTTGCCGTGCCCGGACGTACCGCCCCGAGATTCAGCCGCTGTTTTAGTGTGCTTGGTGCCTTTTACCTCCGAACCTGGATCAGTGTCTCCTGTGGGTGATTTCGACGTGCCTCGCTTGAACCCGAAGTACAAGAATATAAGTCCCAGAGCGACAAAGATCCCCAAAACAACCGGGTCGCCCGTGTGGTGAGCCCCCTGGGATTTGACCATGGTCGCAGGCCCCAAGCCGAGGAACATTCCCGCGAGCAACGTGAAAAAACCACGCTTGCCGTCAAGGCCGGGAAGGAAGGACCGTACCAACATACAGAGGAATATGGTGAAACAAGGTAAGGTGTTTGCAAGCAGCAGCGGATGAAACCATGCGACAGGGGTCTGGGTCTTATAAGAAACGTAGAGAGGAGTGACAAATGCGGGTGCCCCGAAAAATAGGGCCAATATGATCCCTGCTATGCTGATGTGCTCATACCATACTGATGTCTGTGCCTTATGGTCGGTATTCACAGACACCTTCGGCTCAGCCGCAACAGTTCCGTTCCGCTGGTAAAGCTCGTCCCTTGTCATGACACCCGAATCAAGCAGCTTGGTGAAAAGCCGGTGCATTCCTCTACCGTCGAGACCGTATTTGCTCTTGATACTTTCATCGTCCTGCACTGAGCGGATGTCTTGCACGACCTGTTGAGGATCGATCCGAATCTTCGGTTTGCCCGGATCTGCAACAATAGTCGTCACAAGAGAACCAACGAGCCCATCGAACTCGGACCGTGTAATCAGCCCCTTGTTCAGGAGCTTTGTCGCCAGACTGTGAAGCCCCTTGGGACTGAGGCCGTACTTCTCCATCAGCTCATCATTGGTCACGCCTCCCCGAACATCGGCGAGAACCTCCTTGGTACTCACTTTCGCCTTTTCCATAATGCTCTCTCTGTCACGTTCCGCGATCTTGCAGGAGCCGGGTCTTAGGCACGATTCATGTAACTGGGCATCGCTCACCGGCTCCTGCAAGGTTCTTCAGAGCGGCTCTGAGATGGAGCGTCATCTCCCATTTCTCCACCAGGTGGTCAGGTCGTTCCGGACTCGATCCTGCCTCGGCTGGAATTTCCTCGATGAGCTCGCAATCGTTCTCGAATCGCATCCGATTGATTTTGTTGTAGCAATCCACACACTTGTTTGAGGCGATATTGCCGACCAGAAGAGATGGCGTGCCACGGCCGTGATCGAACGTCTCCTTACTCACCATTTCAGCGAGTCCCATAAAGGTATCCTGGACCACGTCTTCCACATAGGG
Organism: uncultured Syntrophaceae bacterium; assembly: GCA_964497585.1. Taxonomy (GTDB): domain Bacteria; phylum Desulfobacterota; class Desulfomonilia; order Desulfomonilales; family Desulfomonilaceae; genus CAZCDS01. The sequence goes on along the minus strand of CAZCDS010000005.1, from coordinate 62,526 downwards.
AGACTTCATCCCGCGTCTTCCGGCAATCTTCCGGATCAGCGGAGTAAACCGTCGATACAGCTCTTTCCATGCAGCTCTGCTCCGTTGAGAGCACAGATCGACCAGTTCTCGGTCGCTGGTGTCGCCGAGATCGTTTTCCTCATCACGAGGCGGTTCTTCCCGCTTTCCACCCATCGGAGTCCCCGGAATTTGATGTGAATGGGATTGTGAACTCCAAGGATACCACACCGATAAGCGTCGAGTCTATTAAAGAATCAAGAAATGTCAATTTGATCCCATCGCGCGCCCCTTTTGTTTTCGTTCCTGCATGATTATTCCGTCCGGTTCCGGAAACGTCACGAAAAATTCCTTGGAATATTGTAGCCGGGAGGTCTTGTGCTAAATTGGGCATCCAAACGATTTGAAATCATGTCGGGGCCTAGAAAGCTCGTGACGTTTGACGAGTTCGTCGGAAATAATGGAAGGAGCCACGAACGTTCGGCGCTTTAAGGAGGAATCCGACTGGCTCACCCGAGCCTGGCTGTCGGACGACTGCCGCATCTTCTACGCTCGAGAAGTATTCTCGAGTCAGATAAGAAGTCCAAGCGTTCGAATACCACAGTACAGACCAGACCGACAATCAGGATGAACCCGGGAAAGGCAGCCGCCGATGTCCGGTCCGGGATGAGTGATCAGGACTTGATGGACAAGTACTGTCTCAATGAGAAGATACTTTAAAGTGTTTTCAAGAAGCTCGTTCAGGGTAGTTTTTTGAGTAGATCAGAGCTTCCGGAGAAATGTTCAACGCTGAACATATCTTACAATGCCCAACGCACCTTGAAGCCTGCTTCACGCTCAGAAGCGAGCGAGGCCAAGCGCGAACCCGCGGCGGCTCCACGTAGGCAGGCACTTCCCGAGCTATCACCCGAGAAGTTGATAGATGCTGCAAGAGAGGGTGATACTCGTGTTGTCAAGCGCTGAATATTGTCTGCTGCACTACAGTCGCCTAGCCCGGATTGGTTCAAGCCGCATTCCGCAAGCGAGCAACGAGACGATAGAGTGGTTGACGAGGGGACATTCGGTAAGGTAGACTCACCACCAAGAATAAAGAGAATTTCTTAATGAAATGCCGACTGTTTTGTCTCTCTCAGGGCTAGGAGGGGCAGCCGGGGAGAGTTCTCTGGTTCCCCAACACCATCCTGTGCCCTCGTATCGGCCTGAAGGCCCATGGGTAGCAAGACCGCGATACAATTCCGGTCAGCCGCAGCGAGACCCGTCAAACAGCGACGAGGGAAGGTGTTGGAGTGGATATTCGTATTTCTTTGGCTCAAGGGCGGCGCTTGAGTTGCGATGGTACGGGAAACCATCTTCAACGTTCAGTTTCTCGACCATGTTTTCTTGGAGGGAATTAGGGATGAAGACGAAGCTTTCAATCTGTCTGCTGTTATTCATTCTATGCCTGGGCCGGGGGACCGGCTTTGCTGATGAGAACCCTATCAGGTTGGGCGTTCAGTTCATCATGTCCGGCGAACAGAGTGGCTACGGCGCGTTCGGTAAGGCCGGTGTGGATCTGGCGATTAGCGAAATAAATGCATCTGGTGGAATACTGGGGAGAAAAGTGCAGGCGTTGTTCGCCGATACGAAGCTTGATCCCCAGGTCGCGGCCGAAAATGCCAAGCGATTCATTGAGAAGGAACATGTCGATTTCCTCATGGGCCCCACAGCCAGTGAAGTGGCGGTAGTGCTATCGAAAGTCGCAAGAAGGCACAGGAAGATCCTGGTGGTGATACAATCCCTCACCGATGCTCTGACCGGTTCGGAGTTCAACCCCTACTTGTTCAGTACGCTCAGCAACTCGATAATGTTGTCTCGGTCGGGCGCCTATCTCATGGCCTCAAAACCTTACAAACGTTGGATGTGCGTCGGGCCGCACTACAACTTCGGACACGCTTCCTGGAGGATGTTCAAGGAACAACTGAAAAAGTTGCGGCCCGATGTTCAGGTCGTAGGAGAGACATGGCCCAAACTCTTGGCGAAAGACTACACAAGACAAATCAAGCAGATTCAAAAGATTCGCCCTGACGCAGTATGGTGCCCGCTCTGGGGTGGAGACGCCATCAATTTCATCAAGCAGGCAAAGTCCGAGGGACTCTTTAAGTCCATCAAATTCGTCTTTCCGCTCGGGGCTTCACTCACCGTCCTGCTTCCTTTAGCGAAGCAAATGCCCGAGGGCATATACATGACGGCATGTTACTTTTTCACGGCCCCCGATTCCGCGGTGAATCGCCAATTCGTCCGGTCCTATCGGTCGAAGTTCAGGGATTATCCGGACCAGATGTCCGCAGAAGCGTACGCAGGAGTATACTTTCTCAAGGCGGCCATAGAGCGTGCAGGCACGACGGACACGGAAAGCATTATCCGAGCTGTGGACAGGGAGCCTCTTGCATGGGAAGGTCCAGGAGGCTGGAAGATTATGCGGGCCCAGGACCACCAGGTTGTGCAAAATGTCTTCTGGGGAAGGACGGCGTACAGCAAGAAACACGGCTTCGCTGTTCTGCGCCACATCGAGTGTATCCCGGGGGAACTGGTTTGCAGGACACCGGCCGAACTGAAGGAAATCGTGCAAGCCCGTAAGTCGGAAGCCCATACCAAGTAGGGACTCTCCTCGGTCTCGCCCTCCTTCTAATACCATTTCGCAAAAAAACCGGTAACCCTGTGGCCTACACAAGAGCACTGACCTGGGTCCCAGGTCAGTGGCACCCCCAGCTCCCCTAGGGCACGCACGGTGGCTGCCACGGATCTGCGATCGCAGATCCGTGTCTCCATGCTCCGATACCGTGTTACCAGGATAATCGCGAAATGGTATAAGGACGTAGCAGATCCATTCGGAATTGCCTTTGCAGCCTGTCGGGTTACCTCAGGAGGCACCACCGCGAAAGCCGGCAGCAGCAACCTCACGTGAACGAGCATCGCCAATGGAAAGGGCGGCGTGAAACGAGCCTTCAGATCTTCCGCAGCAGATCCTCCAGAGCCTCGTTCACGGTAGGGAAATTGAACACGAACCCGGCCTTTTCCAGCACCGCGGGTACGACTCGTTGACCTTTGAGGATTACCTGCCCGAACTCACCGAGTACGAGTTTGATGGCAAAAGCCGGTGCAGGCATGAACGAGGGACGGTTGAGCGTCTTGCCGATCGCCTTCGAGAGGTCCCTGTTCCTCACTGGCTCGGGAGCGGTGAAATTCACCGGTCCTTCGATCTCTTTGTGCTCGAGGAGAAATTGCTGGGCGCGGCAGAGATCCTGGATGTGAATCCACGAGACCCACTGGCGTCCGTCCCCCACAGGGCCGCCTGCGAAGTAGCGGAATGGGAGCGTCATCTGCTGGAGCGCACCGCCGTCGCTCCCGAAGACCACGCCGAATCTCGTGACAACCACCCGCACGCCCTTTTCACGGGCCTTCAAGGCTTCGGCCTCCCAATCCCGAGAGAGGTGCGCGAGGAAATCCTCTCCGGGTGCGGCATCCTCCGAGAGCTTCTCGTCTCCGGTGAACCCATAGTACCCCACTCCCGAGGTGCTTACTAAGGTCTTGTCCTGAGAACCATCGGCCGGCAGGGCCTCCACCAGATGACGCGTGGTAAGAATGCGCGTGTCCCTCAGTCGGTTCTTGTACGCCTCATCCCAGCGTTTGAAAATGGAGACTCCTGCGAGGTTGATCAGGGCGTCATGGTCGGGAACCGCTTCCTGCCATGTTCCCGGCTTACTCGTGTCGGCCGCGAGAAAACTCACCCCGCTCCCGAAGTGGTGACCCTTGTCGGGATTGCGCGAAAGGATCGTCACTTCGTGACCCTGTTGAACCAGCAACCGTGTCAGGTGAGTCCCGACAAATCCACTTCCTCCGGCTATCAGTGTTTTCATTTTGCCCATCCTCCTGGCCTTCCGGGCTTTGGTCTACAGGAAAAGGATGCTCTCCATGTATTGTTTATAGGCTAGCCACCGGTCGACTCCCTGTCAACGAAACGCGACTGAGATTTTGCAATTCAGAACGCTGCGACTCGGTTCGGCCGATTCACCCCCCGGTTTGGGGTCGAAGACGTTGTTAGAGAGTTGATCCTGAAGCACCCTTTCTGCGGAAGGGAGCAGGGGTTTTGCTGCGGGAAGACTTTCCACGGGCTCTCTTTTCCAGGACCTCCGTGAGCGAACCGGTGAAGCGGCGGATGATTCTGTCGATCACGATGGATATGGAACGGCCGTCCTTTCCGGTGCGATGGAGTCTGCCCTCCAGGGTCTGAACTTCGCTCGTGAGGATCGGCTTTGCGGAGTTTATCTGAGCCTTGGGGAAGAGGACCGCGTCGATGAGGCCCGTTTCGTCTTCCAGGGTGATGAAAATGACTCTCTTGCCCGACTTGGTGGGCGGCATGTGCACGATGACCATGAGACCCGTCACCCGTACCTTCTCTCCCGAAGGGATGCGGCGCAGATCCCTCGCGGTAACGATCCCGGATGCGGCGAGTGTTGGACGGAGGGGTGCGAGGGGATGCCCGTGACAAAACACGCTCATTGAGCGCGCCTCATCCTGGGCTACCCGCGCGGCATCCGCGCGCCGATCTTTTGCGGGCCCCTCAGGCATTACACACCTCCTGGATCAATTGCCATTCCTTGTCTTCCAGCCCTTCCAGCGCACCGGCCAACGAGAGGGCCTCCACGATCCGGTCGGGAAGCTCCATGCGGGCCAGGAAGTCCCTCTCCCCGCGAAAGGCCCCCCGCCTCTTGCGATCAGCCACGATTCGCCGGGCCATTGCCGGTCCCACATTGTTGACGACCACGAGAGGGGCGCGGATGCCCGAACCTTCCGCTTCGTATTCCAGGGAGCTTGCGTTCACGTGAGGAGCGTAGACCGCTATCCCCCTTCGCCGGGCCTCATTGAGGATGGCGTATGCCGGGTACGAGCCGACATGGCCCGCGTTGAGCAGGCCCAGGTAGAATGCCTGAGGGTGATGGGTTTTGAGATAGGCGCTCTGGTAGGTGATGTGAGCAAAGGAGGCCGCATGGGCCTTACAAAACCCATAGGAAGCAAAGGCCGCCACCTGCTCGAAGACCTCTTCGGCCAAGGCCCTGCTGTGTCCCCTCGCGATGGCACCTTCCATGAAGCGTTCCTCGAGGAGCTGCATCTTGCTGGAAAAGCGGTCCTTGGTCATGGCTCGGCGAAATGCATCGGCTTCGGCATAGGAGAGTCCGGCAAAGGTGTGAACAACCCGAAGCGCCTGCTCCTGAAAAAGAATCACGCCGTAGGTTTCCCCGAGGATCGGTTCAAGCTCTTTATGGGGGATCTCTACAGGCTCCTCACCGTTTCGCCTCTTTACGTATACCTCCACCATATTCCCTTCAACCGGACCAGGCCGGAAGAGAGAAATCTCCGCAATCAGATCACTGAAACGCCTGGGCAGAAGCCGTCCCAGCAGGTTACGCTGACCGGGCGACTCAACCTGGAAGACCCCGAGTGATTCGGTGCTCCGCAGCAGCGCATAGGTCTTGCGATCATCGAGAGGCAACTGGTCCGGATCGAGAGAGACGTCGTTTTCCTTGAGAATGTCCAGTGACTTGCGGATCGCCGTGTGCATCCGGAGCCCAAGCAGGTCCAGCTTGAGCAGACCGAGGACGTCAACATCGTCCTTGTCCAACTGCCCTACAGGCAGGCCCTTTGGCGAGCGTCCCACAGGGGTCCAATCCTTGATCTCTCCAGGTGTCACGATCACTCCGCCAAGGTGCACCGAGCACTGAAAGGGAAGCCCGGTCAGCCGCCCTGCCAGCCGTGTAAGTCGTTCTTCACGCTGAAGCGGAGAATTCTTCAATTCAGGCAGCTTCTCAAGGGCCTCATAGAGATTCCGGCCCCGCAGCGACCAGGGAAGACAGGCGGCAAGCCGCTTGATCTCATCCAGCGGATATCCGAGCGACCGGGCAACCAGGCGCACTGCGCTCCGCACCCGAAAAGAATGGATCGTGCAGACCATCGCGGTCTGATGGGGATAGAGATCGAGCAGGTATTCGATGACCTCGTCGCGACGCTCCGAGTCGAAGTCCACGTCGATGTCGGGGAGGTCTCCCCTGCCCTCGTTGATGAAGCGTTCAAAGAGGAGTTTGTGAGCAACCGGATCCACTCCCCCCAGAAGGAGATAGACCACGAGACTCCCCGCGGCCGACCCCCGGATACTATGACGGATACCCCGGGAACGGGCGAAGTCGACCACCTTGCGCACGAGCAGAAAGAAATCGGCAAGCTTGATCCTCCGGATGGCCTCGAGTTCCCTGTCGAACTGATGAAGGTAAACGGCCGGGACGGGGCGATAGCGTCTGGTCATCTCTTTGATACAGAGTCGTGCCAGCTTCCTCGACGCCTCACGGGGATTCTGCAACGTCGGGGGATGGAGCCCTTCCAAGGGCAAGGAGAAGGACCTGCAGAATGCGGCTATCCGCCGGGTGTTCTCGATGGCCTCGGGGTAAGGAATTCGCCGGACCATCTCCTTTCCCGACGCTGCATAAAAGCAGTCATTGGGAAGAGGTTCGATCTTCCTGTGGTGATGACGGCGCTGTATCCCGACAAGCGTCCGATGAAGGAGATAATCCTCCTTCCTGAGAAAGCTCACCAGGTTTGTCGCGACCACGGGAAGACCGAGAGTGCCGGCCAGCGTCACCGTTTGTTCCATGACCGTGGCCGCATCGTTTGCGGCAGTTCCAGAGCCCTTCTCCTCGTCGTGGTTCCTGAGCGCCACAAAGAGCTGCTGCGGATCGCGCAACGCTTCTCTGAGTTCGAGAAGAGCGATCCTCGCCGCGTCTCCCCTCCCCTCCTTCAAGGAGTTTTCGATCCGAGAGCCTCTCCCTCCCGCGAGGCAAACGAGGCCTCCGGACCAGTGTCTCAAATCCTGCCTGGTGACGGGAACCTCCGGGGTCATCGAATCTCCCAGAGAGATCGAAACAAGCCTGCAAAGATTCCCGTACCCCGCAAAATCCGTGGCCAGCAGCGTTATAAAGGAATTGTCCCAAGTCAGGATCCGTGCGCCCACAATGGGTTGGATCCCTGAGCTCAGAGCCACTTTATAGAAACTCACCACTCCATGGAGACCGTAATCCGTGAGGGCCACCGCCCCCTGCCCCAGGGAGACGATCTCCCGGACCAGATCCTCCGGGGTAAAGGTTCCCCAGAGGAAAGAAAAGGCGCTGTGAACCTCAAGATGTACGAATCTATCCATTGCGTTCTTCTCATGTGAAGTTGCCTTCGGGCTGGCACGTTTCAACAGGGAGTGGCTTGCCACACCCACAAAAGGCTCATCGTGCCCTTTTCGACAGCGAATCGTACTCGGAGTACCCGGCGGGATAAGGATTCAACCGGTGTCAGGCATTTTCGCTGACATGGAGCCGCCATAGGTTTTTTGCAGAGGGGGCGCGGGCATGGGCGCCAACATAAGAGATCCTGAAGACTTTCCCCGCCCGTCATTCCGGCGCACGCCGGAATCCAGTCTTGTCGATAAGATCCTGGACCCCGGCTTTCGCCGGGGTGACGGCAGAAACAACGTTGCTTCCGGGCGTCAATTATCAAAGAATTGCGACCACGCATTATTCTAAGTTAGCCCCTATGTGGGGGACGGGGCCACTCGGCGTGGGGCCAGGCATGCACCCCCAATGGTCCGAGTAGTTGAGGTAATCCTCGGAATCACAAGCTGGATGCATCGCCCTCCGCGGAGGAGGTTTTTGCAAAAACGCCCTCCCCGGATAGCTCTTACACCCTTCCCAAAAAACACTCTCTGCTTGCACGCTTCAAGGCCTCGTGCGGATCACCCCGATGAGTTTCCCCAGGATCTCCACCTTTGACCGTTCTTCCCCGCTGAAAATCAGCGGTTCGTACTCCTCATTCGCGGGGTGGAGTTCCACGCTCCCTTTACTTAGACGAAGGACTTTCAGGGTAGCCTCCGTTTCGATTCCCTGCACTCTCACTGCGACAATCTGGCCGGAGTCGGCCTCTTCCTGTGGCCTGATGATCGCCAGGTCGCCGTCGCGGATCTGGGCGTCCTTCATGGAGTCTCCCTGGACCTTCAGGGCAAATGCCGCGTCCGATCCAAAGATCGTCGGATCAATGGGGAGTTCGTCTTCCCTGTTCTCTTCGGCCAGGATGGGGGTGCCCGCTGCGATCCTGCCGATCACGGGAATTGCCGGAGCGGAAGGTCGTCCCACGAGCTGCCAGCCGATTTCGGTAAGCTTCCAGGCCCGTTTCTTGCCTGGGTTTTTCTCCAGACATCCCTCGGTCTCCAGTGCCCGTAGATGTCTGTGCAGGCTCCCCGGAGACTTGAGGTCCAATGCCGTGCAAATCTCCCGTATCGATGGGGGAAACCCTTCTCGCGCCTGGAACTTCCCGAGGTACGCGAGTATCTCCTTTTGTCGTTCGGTGATCTTCATATTCTCAATATAGGGAACATTTGTTCTCTTTGCAAGAAAAAAATAACGGCCCTTCTCAACGGCCTTCAACAGACCAACATCCCCTGTATCACGATCGGAACGTAGGCCCGGCCTGTCGCTCTGTCATTTCTTGAACATGCCCGAAGTTCCGGGTACACCGGAATGAGCAAGATTCTTCATGATGTGCTCATGAGTCAAGGAGTTCGAGTCGTGACACCCGGGCTGACTCATCACGTCATCCAGCGGAGGAATTGCAGGCAAACGCCCCGCCCGAAAAAGAATCCCGAGAGGAATTGAGTATGGTGTACCCGGAACTCCTGCAGATATTTGTGCACATCTCAAACGGAAACGACGAGGAGCCATCGGAAAACTTGCGTATCTGTGATACCAGTTCGGGAGGTCTGAACCCTCCTCCCCAGAGTTTCACTAGCGCCGCAGGGGAGTCCGCGGGACTGGGCCTCACAGCGGAGGGTATTTTGTTTAATAACGGCGGAGCCTGCCATTGTAGCCACCAGGTGACCGGAATGGCCATCACATTTTATCCGTGAGGGCTTCGGATCATCCCCAATGTACGTCAGGGATTTCCCGGCGATATTCAAGAGGAGAATTCGGTTCCGGGAATACCGCTCTATCGGATAATGGCTTGAAGTGTTCCGACACGAAGTTCGGGGTGGTCAGGCACCGGTACCGTTACCGTGCTATTTGGCAATTTCTTCTGCATCAAAACGTGGCTGCCGCGGCGCCGCACCTCGACGAACCCATGCCGCGCAAGAATCGCGCAGACCTCCTTGCGCGAAAGCACGCCGCGCTTACCCAACGCCGACCTCCACTTGCGTCACATACACTTCGTCGTGAAGTCGGTCTTTGATCTCTTGCTCCGAAGCGACTTCGAGGAAAAGCTCCAGGGCCTCGCGAAGATTGTCGCGGGCTTCCTGGATCGTTTCCCCCTGGCTTGCAATGTCCAGTTGGGGACACAACGCCACGTAACCATCATCTTCCTTCTCTATAATCGCGGTAAGTTGTCTTCTCATAGCACTGACTCCGCTTTGCCGAATCACGGGGACGACGTCGCGATTCATGCGTACAAGCGCCTGTTCATTTCGTGGGGACAGGCTGCACGTTTCCCGAGGTGGAGTATAGCATAGAAGAAGGTCGTAGATTCAAGGGAACAGGGATCGAACCCGCCATCGCAGTTTCAATCTTGACGTTGCCATCCGCCTGACCGAGAGTTGTAGTCCCACGATACTTAATACTTGACGAATGAGCCCGAGTCGTGGCACCCGGACTGCCTGATCACGTCATCCAGGGAGGAATCGCAGGCAGCCGACCTCTTCCTGCAGGTCGAAGTCCGGCACGAAAAAGAACAACGAGAGGAATTGAGTATAGTGGACCAGGAACCGAATCCTATGCTACCGGAAAGGCGCGAGACACGCGCATTGACGTGCTAGTTCCTTGCCCCGCTAGCCAACAGCAAGTGCACGATGGCCTCGTAGCCCGCTGCTCTTGCCACGTTAAGGGCCGTCTTGCCATCCAAATCCTTTGCGTTCACATCAGCGCCTTTCTCCAGGAGCAACTTCACCGCTTCAGTGGCACCGGCAGACGCTGCTAGGATCAGAGGTGTCCGGTGAAAGCCGTCCCTTGCGTTCACATCAGCGCCCTTGTCCAGGAGCAGTCTCACGAGATCCGGTTTTCCGAAGACAGCGGGCATCAGTGGCGTCTCTCCACCGTAGCCCTCAGTATTGACACATGCCCCTTTGTCAAGAAGCAGCTTCACTACTTCTCGGCCGATACCGCTCCCGACAGCCCACCTAAGGACCGAATTGCCATCCCCGTCGCATGCATTGACATCAGCGCCGGCTTGCACAAGCAGTTTCGCGACCCCTGGGTGAGACCCTTCGACAGCCAGCATAAGGGCTGTCCTGCCGAAGTCGGCTTCACGGTTAACACTCGCGCCTTTGGCCAACAGAACTTGCACTACTTTGACGTGGCCGTTGCGAGCAGCAATCATCAGAGGGGACATCAAATAAGCCTTCCGCGGGTCAACGTCTGCACCCTCGGCCAAGGCTGCCTTGACCTGTGCCAAGTCCCCTCGCGCCGCAGCCCAGTACAGGTCGTGATCGAGCACGGCCTTGTCCGCAGCCATCCCCAGTAGGGGCGACACGCTCAATGCGACGATCACAGGGAGCCATCTCTTTGGGCTAGCGGGCCTGGCTAGCATCTTCATCGAGAGTATCCGCATCAAACAAAACCCCCTGGCGAGCGAAGCTACGATATTTATGTGCACAGGCTCCTCTGCCGACCACCCCATGTGGCGTCGCGGCACCATGCCCGTCAGATGTGCCGCATGGGGCGTTCATTCCAACAGATTCAGGCCCTGCTCCCGTCCTGGATCGGCGCCTAAATCCATGGATGATCCCATGTCAGTCGTCGATACGTCGCTACCGAACTCAATGACGCTCGGCCTGACCGCCCAACTCAGCGCCCCCACGGACTCGCAGTAGTTCCGCAACTCTCGTCCGGCCATTGTCTTGCGCACGGCTTAGGGCCGTCGCACCCTTGACGTCCTTTGCATTGAGGTCCGCCCCGTTATCAAGCAGTAGCTTCACGACGCTAAGGTGCCCCTTTTCGGCGGCAAGAATCAGGGCCGTCTTGCCCTCAAACTGCCTCCAATTGACGTCAGCACCCTTGGCCAAGAGCATTCTGGCCACTCGAACATGACCCCTCTCAGCAGCAAGCAGTAGAGGAGTCCGGAGAAACCCATCTACTTGCGTGACATCAGCGCCCTTGGCCAATAGCAGCTTCACGATCACAGGGTTTCCTCGAATGGCAGCCACCATCAGTGGCGTTTCTCCACTAGCCCCCGTACTGTTGACTGGAGCGCCTTTGTCAAGGAGCAGTTTCGCCACTTCAACGCTACCAGCGCCTATGGCCCAGCTCAAAACCGACTCGCGATCAAAGTCGCGTGCGTCCACATGCGCACCCTTGGCCAGAAGGCCTTTGACCCGCCGCACATCCCCACCCTGCGCAGCTTGAATCAACTGACGGTCAAGCGCCGTTGTGTCCTCTCCCGCAGCAGCCAGTGGGAGCAGGACCAATACCACGAGCAAAGTGAGTGTGTTAGTTGTGAAGATATGCATGCGTTCAATTTTCATGCGGAATCTCTCCCCTGTCGCACCCGTGAGGAGTTTCGGGTACACCATACCTCGTTCTCCTGGGTTCGCGATATCCGGGGACATAGCGGCGTCTTCTCATTTAGCTCCTTTCACTCGCTTGCCTCAGTCCGCCCCCCCTCTGTCCTCTTCAGGAAATCTCCACCCGCAAGACACAAGACACCAAGAACATTCACAGTTCACGAGATTCGAATCACCGAGGCGCGGACAATCCCTCCTCTGCCATCCGCCTGACCGAGAGTTGTAGTCCCACGATACTTGATACTTGACGAATGAGCCCGAGTCGTGGCACCCGGACTGCCTGATCACGTCATCCAGGGAGGAATCGCAGGCAGCCGACCTCTTCCTGCAGGTCGAAGCCCGGCCCGAAAAAGAGCCCCGAGAGGAATTGAGTCTGGTGTAACCGGAACTGCGCTTCCCTCATTGGGATCTATCTACACGCGCCGTGGGCTCGGAGTAACCTTTGAATTTCTTTGTACCCCGTCCGCTTTGCCGCCCCGAGGGCTGTCACGCCAAACGCATCCCTCCGATTGACATCGGCCCCACGATCCAAGAGCGCCTCGGTTACTTTCGTGTGCCCGCCCCAGGCAGCCTCCATGAGAACCGTGGTGCCATGACAGTCACTTTCATTGACATCAGCACCCTTGCGGAGAAGCAACCTCGAAAGGTCCGAGTGGCCTCCCGCTGCAGCGAACATCAGGGGCGTCCAACAATCCTCGTCAGCAGAACTGACGCTAGCCCCCTTCTCAAGGAGGAGGCGCGCCACACGCACATGGCCCTCTACTGCAGCGCGCATCAAAGGGGTCCTCCAATCACAGTCAAGGGCTTGAGGATCTGCATTTCTGTCGAGGAGCAGTTTTACGACCTGCAGATGTCCCGCAGCCGCAGCAATGATCAGGGGAGTCTCCGAGCAGGCGGCGCCATCTGGATTCACGTCAGCGTTCATCGATACCAGCAGTTTGACCACGGGCACGTGACCTTCCTTCGCAGCCCTCATGAGAGGAGTCCAGCCATTCTTGGCCCGCGCGTTGACCTGCGCGCCTTCCGCCAGCGCGGATTTGACCTCCGCCACGTCCCCACGCTCGGCTGCTTGCAGGAGTTGTTGATCGAGGGTGGGCTTCTCATTTGCGAACCCTGCCAACGGCAGCAGTGCCAAAATCGCGAGGAGTTCCAAGATCCGCGTTGTGATAAGGCTACTGCGTTGAATGCTCATGCGAAATCTCCGACAAATCGCATTGATGTGCTTCGTCCGGATTTGTGGAAGCTCCTTGTACACCAAACTCACTTCCCCTGAGTTCAGGACATGTCAGGGCATGCCACCGTTTTCTCATGGGAATGCTCTTTCACTCGCTTGCCTCAGTCCGCCCCTGCTCTGTCTTCTTCAGGAAATCTCCACCACCAAGACTTATCTCTATCCCACGGTATTGCTTGCGCCTATTGCGTTGAGCACGCTTCTTCGCGCAACTAAGCGCACAGCATGGGGACTGTGGCAGAACCGGCAAAACGATGGCAATCGTGAGTGGTAAAAGTCCGTTCCCATGGAGACGGGCCCCGAGATCACGGAATCAAGATTTGGCCCCGGCCTTCGTCCAGGACCGTGGCACCCCACCTCCACATCTGGCAGAGGCCCAGGGGTGCCACTGACCTGGGAACTGGGTCAGTGCTCTTGTAGGCAACCGAGTCCCCGGTTTCCGGGGAAGCGCCATCACTCAAGACAAAGTGCGATCGCATAGGGCGTACAGCGGATCAATTTCGTTCTCTCCCCAGGAGCTTCGAGAAGATCACGTCGAAATCCTCTGCTGTAGCCTCCCAGCTCACGCCGGTCCTGTCGAGGAATTCCCGACCGGCCAGGCCCATTGATTCTCGAAGATCCGGGTCCGACGCCACGGCCACGAGGCATTGCCGAAGCTGCCCGACATTCCCCGCGTCAAACAGGAGCCCGGTCTCACCCTCCACGATCATGTCCGGGATTCCACCGACCCGCGTGGAAATCACGGCAAGCCCGGAAGCCATCGCCTCGTTTACCACGTTCGGTCTTCCTTCCATGTGGCTCGGCAGGCAGAAGAGATCGACCGATCGCATGGTGCGGGCCACGTCCGCCTGGGGAAGCACGCCCATCCACTCTGTTCGGCCCTGGAGACCGAAGCGTTCGCACATTGCCTCCAAGTCGGACCGGTAGTACCCTTCGCCGACAACCACCAGATCGAGGTCTTCCAACTCAGGGATTGAAAGGGCTTCGAGCAGGTCCTGAAGACCCTTTCGCGGGATGAGGCTCCCCACAAAGAGGAGTCGCACCCGGTCGCGTGCGGCCGGCCGATTCTCGGCCGGGTGAAACATCTCTCTGTCCACCCCGAATCTGGGGAGCCGGCACTTTTCTTCCGGCACACCGAAGTCCACGAATATTCTCATCAGTTCGCCGCTCACCGGTGCGACAATAGCGGCCCTGTCGGACACGATTCGCGCGAGAACCCACCATGCGAATCGCTCCCGAGCGAGGTATCCATCGTCGCCGCGATAAGATACGACGAGCGGCTTGCCCGTGACAAAACCGAGGAGCGCACCGATTACGCCTGCTCCGAGCCAGTTGGCGTAGATCAGGTCCGACCTTCTGCCTTCCCACAACGCAACGAAGAAGAAGGCCAGCATCATGGGAACAAGCTGAAGCCTCGCCAGCAGACTCTGACTGAGGTTTTCCGGAATCCCGCCTCCTCCCCTGGTCAACTTCTCCAGGGACCTCGGCCAGAAGTACCCGAACCGCACCGTCTCGATTCCTCGTACTTCCCGCCGTCCGTGGAACGTCCCGTCAGAGGGCGCAACTACCTTGAATTCGTACCCCTGCTCGCGGATCGCCGCGAGGAGCTTGGCAATGAAGACCGATGACGGATCCTCATCGTGAGAGGGGTAGGAGGTCGTGAGAACGAGGATCTCGGGCTTGTGCAAGACCGTTGTCTCGTCGGAGGCTACTTCACTGCTCACGGGCTTATTTCTCCGGGTTCCACGTAATCTCTACGGGTTGACCCTTTTCGATTCCGAGTTGCACCGCAGCGTTTGCCCGGTTCACGGCAATCTCGAGATATCCGGAGCTGTTGATGTGTGCAAGGGGCTCGCCTTCGCCAACCTGCCCGAAGTACCGCCCGATCCCGTGCATTCGAACGTGACCCGCAGCCACCGCGCTGACGGGCCTGTCGAGCATCGCTTCCTCGATGTTGGAGACGAGGTTACCGAATCGATCCACGTGGATTATTTCACCCCGGATGCCGGCCGACGTACGCGTTGGCGTCGGCACAGGAAGCATCACCGGCTCCCCGACCGCTGCTCCCACTTCATGAAAAGGCTTCCCCAGCGAAAGATGGGCCGCGACCGGCGCGAACACGTCTCTTCCATGGAATGTCGGATGCGGCTGGGGCAGCATAAACGCTGGGTTCTCGATCTCTCGTATCTCCCCGGGGGGGCTGGATCGCATGAGGAGGGAAAAGAGCCCGTTGTCCGGTCCGACGTACAGACGCCCGTCAGCTCGAAATACGATACCGCGTCTCTCCGAGCCGACTCCCGGATCGACGACCCCCACGTGGATGGAACCCCTGGGGAAGTGCCCCGCAATGCCCTTGATTACCAGCGCGCCTTCCAGGATCGAGAACGGCTCGATGTCGTGCGTTACGTCGACAACCGAGGCCTCCGGATTGATTCCGAGCATGATACCCTTCATCTGGCCGACGAAGCCGTCTCGCGTGCCAAAATCGGTCGAAATGGTTATGATGGATCGCAATCGGTTACCTGTCCTTGTTGCCAAAGAGGTATACTGTCTTTTACACGGAACGGTAGCTCAAAAGCCAGCGTAACATTTCACGAAATAGCTGGCCACGGAGGCGTGCCCGAGTAGAAACGTCGATCCGGGCGTTCGCGGAGTCGTATGTGAAGAGCAATACCCCCTGGCGCACGATCCTCACTCGGCACCTCCGCGCATTGGGGGAGGCTCTCGCAGAAGTTGCTTTCCCAAGGCTCTGCGCGTTTTGCAGCGGTGACCGGAACGTGGATCCGGATTCGATGCTGTGCCCCACCTGCGCGGGATCGGTTGAACCGATACGATCTCCTTTCTGTGACCGGTGCGGCCGTCCCTTTCCGAGCTTCACGGGAGTGCCGCTCCACTACTGTGGCGAGTGCTTGTCCAGTCCCCCCGCCTATCATCGGGCTCGTTTCGCCGTCGAATATGAAGACCCGGTGAGAGGCGCTATCACGCGTTTCAAGTATGGGAGCGCGTTTCAGATGGCCCGCCCACTCTCCCTCTTGCTCGCCCAGGCTTTCCAGAATCATTTCTCCGATCATGAGATCGATTTCATCGTGCCCATTCCCATGCACCGGAAGAGCCTCATTCGCCGGGGATTCAATCAAGCACTGGTGCTGGCGGAAAGGCTCGCTCGCCACACGGGAATCCCATTGGACCGCAGCTCCTTCACCAAGACAAAGGACACGCCCCCTCAGGCCGGGCTCTCACGAAAAGAGCGGATCATGAATCTGCGGGGCTCCTTCGGAATTGCTCGCGCCGACCGTTTTGCGGGACGTCGTGTGCTCCTCGTCGACGATGTCTCCACCACAGGATCGACCGTCCGCGAAGCAGCCAGGATCCTCGTCAAGAAGAGTAAGGCTGAACGAGTTGACGTACTCGTCCTGGCTCTCAGACTCCCTTCTTCGAGCGTGTCAGCCTCAAAACCGGAAGCGGGGACGGGAGTTTGAAAGTTGGCAAAAAAGATGGCATTATTGTGCATTCGCGTGGTGTTTCTTTGGGGACCTGCTCAGGATTTCCCCCTCGCCCCGAGCCGGCTTGTCCCAATTAGACCTCGCGGGAATCCGACCTAACCGCACCGCTCGTTGACCGACAGGAGGGATACTATGGCTCTGATGACACCGGCGCAGTTTGAAGAGAGTCTGAGAAAGATGAAACCCAAGGTATTCATGAACGGCAAACAGGTGGAAAGCGTTCTGGACAACCGCAATACGCGCACCGTGGTCGAAGCGAACAAGGCAAGCTATGAATGGGCCCTCGATCCTGCATCAAAGGATATCATGTCGGTTTACTCGCCCCTGATCGACGAAGTGGTGAACCGGTACACGTACGTCAGCGCCAGCATAGAGGACCTCGTTGCCAAGGCCCTGGCAGGGACATTTACCGCAGAGAGGCTGGGAACATGCATCTATCGCTGTGTGGGGTACGACGCGAGTCACGCGCTCGCCTCGACAACCTGGGAAATGGATCAGAAGCTGGGAACCGAATACAACGCCCGGTTCCTCGAGTACCTCAAAATGATCCAACGCAAGGACTATTCCGTTGCCGGAGCGCTCACCGAGCCCCGTGGGAGCCGCGCCAAACGGGCAATCGATTGGCCGGACCCCTACTTATCACTGAAGATCGTCGATGAGAACAAGGACGGAATCGTTGTCCGGGGAGCCAAGATCAATATCAGCGGAGCCTTCGCCAGCCACGAACTGCTTGTCCTCCCTCAATCCGCCCATTCGGAAGAAGAGAAAGACTACGCAGTCGCGTTTGCCACCCCCACCGACGCGGAGGGGATCACGTACGTCTGTCAGTACTCGCCCTATTCAGCGGAACGCGAACTGGCCGACGACATTTACGAACTTGGCAATCCGGTCTTTGGCCAGCGCGAGACCTCCATGGTGATCTTCGACAATGTTTTCGTCCCGTGGGAACGAGTCTTCCATTGCCGTGAATGGAAGTTTTCCGGCAAGATCGTGACCCGTTTCGCCAGGACCCACCGCATGACCTGCGGCGGCACCTGCAAGGTAGGGTTCATGAACCAGATCATCGGCGCGTGCAAGTTGATTCAGGAATACAAGGGCCTGCAGAAGGTCCCCCATATCAACGAACAGATCACCGAGATGGTCGTGCTCCGCGAGACAGGCAGAGCCTGCGGTTTGGCCTCGGCTCGTATGGGGAGCGAGGATCCGCCAGGATCGGGCGTCTTTCTGCCCGACGAGTTGATGGGTAACGTTGCCAAGCTCAACATCTGCAACGGTTTCTGGCGAATGATGGCCTTGGCTGGAGACATCGGCGGCGGACTCATCGTCACCATGCCTTCGCTCAAGGAACTCAAGAACCCCGAAACTCGGAAGTATGTGGAAGAATTCTACAGCTTCGGATCAGACGAGCCGACCGAGAACATCCTCAAGGTCCATAAGCTGCTCCAGCATTGGACCGCGGGACAGCACGGGGTCGGAACGTGGCACGGCGCGGGTCCGGTCCAGACGCAAAAGATCATGATCCAACGGGTCGCCGATTTTGAGCACGAAAAGGATCTCGTCAAGAAAACGCTCAAGATTCCCGTAGAAGAGGACAAGAAGAAAGCCGCGGCAAGCAAGGAAGTGCCCATCAAGAAAGGCTGAGTGCATCGCGAGCCCTCCTCCGAGGAGATCCGAAATTCCTCCGATGCATGCCTTTCCCGTAAACATATGAGTGCAGGACCCGGGAGCGGACTTGACCGCCAGCTCCCCGTCCTGCCCAGCCCCTTGCGGAGGACGGGCAGACTATGGCAGCTCAGCCTAACAAACCGATCTTGGATCGAGAGAAAGTGGAGGGAATCCTTCGCAACGAGCTTTCAGAAGTCTCATTGCTCTGGCAGGATGTTGTGGATTATGGGACCCACTTAATTCCACGGGCATTCACATCGAGTCCCAGGGGGCTCGAAGACGTAGTTGTCATCTGTGTGCTGCTGAAGCAATTTGTGCAGAATGCCGACGCTATAGAGATTCTTCTTTCGAAGGGAGCCTTACAAGCAACGAAGCTACCCGTGCGAACAATGCTAGAGGCCTCTCTTTTCATCAGTTGGATTCTGTTGGGCGATTCGGTGGTGAAAGCCAGACACTACTACGTTTCAAATCTCAGACGATTGCGCCTTTGGCCCCTCCGTTTGCTCAGTGATACCTCCGAAAGGGAACGATTCTCACCTGTGGGCGAGTACCTCGACCTCGGTGCAGCCGTTAACAGTCCAGACGTGCAAGCCCAGGCCCAACAAGAACTTGATCAAATAAACGGGGTCCTCTCTCAGCCAAGTTACATTGACATCAACGCAGCGTTCGAGAAGCATGTCAACCTCAACCGGCCAGATCACGAACCGGCTTGGTATATGCCGCTCGGTAAACAGTCTCTGAGGCAAATTGCTGAAGAACTCCAGCGTCTTCCGCTCTATGAAATGGTCTATTCACCAGGTTCACAGTATGTCCATTCAAGCTCATACCGGGACCACGTTTCGTTCTCGGGGCAGGGCGATATTACGTTACATCCCATCCGGGATCTGCTGGGACTTGCGGATTATGCTACGGTTCCCCTAAATATTCTCCTGATGACTTACCGCTCCATTCTGCGACAATACAGGCCGGGAGAACTTAGCAACTTTGCACGCAAATACGCCAACGACTGGCGGAGCAGGATCACAAACGTGCGTACCCTGGACGTCGATTGCCAAGTCGATCTGGTCGAGATCTGAGCGAGGGAGCGCGGCAGGGCGGAAGTGTGAGCAGGAATTGGCAATAATGGGAGACATCTCCGACTTCACGGACTTCGGGGCCGTTTCGGGTAAGCGCAAGCGCTGCTGGCCACAATCTGTCGTGGCTGCCAAGGAGAGAAGGACAGTGGGATTTCCTGAGGCATCCCCCTAATCTCCTTGACCTTTTCTTTGGAATCATTGATAAAGCGGTTGAGTATCGAACGAATGCCTGAGGTCCGGGTCATATTTTTCAGGAGCACAGATGGGAAGGTTCCTATCAAAGATTGGTTGGATGGTCTCACGAAAAAGGACCGAAGGAAATGCCTGGAGCGTATCGAGCGGTTGAGAGAGGAGGGGCATGAACTCGACCGGCCTTTTGCCGCATATCTCAAGGACGGGATCTATGAACTTCGGGTCAAGAGCGGAAACGTGAACTACCGGATGCTCTATTTCTTCTATCAGGGACGCGCCGTCGTAATCAGTCACGGATTGGTCAAGAAGATTCGGAAGATCGCTCCGCAAGATATCGAACGGGCCGTAGAGAGGAAAAGTGAGTTCAAATCAGACCCCGAGGTTCATAGTTTTCAATGGGAGCCATAGACATGGAAGAGAAGAAGACCGGTTGCGATGCCTTCCAGTGGGCCTATGACAAGTACGTCGCTCATGATCCCACGGAGGTCGCTCTCTACGAAGAGGAACGGGTCAAGGCCGATATTGCTCAAGAGGTCTACGACCTGCGCAATCAGGCAGGTCTCTCCAGGGCGCAGCTCGGCGACCTGCTGAGCACCACGGAAACGATCATTGAGGACATCGAGGAAGCGGACTACGACGGAGATTATCTCGCGATGGCTTCCCGGATAGCCAATGCCCTTCATCGCAGGTTGGAGGTCCGCTTCGTTCCGGTAGAGGGAGCAAACTCCGCGGGCACGCCGGTGTAGGAGCTCAGTGGACCACTTGCGAGAAGGCCCTCTTCCCGGAAAGAAGCTTCGCCTGGACGCGGAAATCTGTGGAAAAATAATATGGCTTCGGGTCCGACGAGCCGACCATGGTTGGTCCTCTTCTCTCGATTTCTCAGGATGGCGTTTCGGTGAAGGCTTTCCAGGGAGGCAACTCCCAAATATGCCGCGATCGAGATCGACGGTGTCCTTAGGTCTGGTGCCCTCAAGTAACCCCGCGGGCCGCTGCCCCGATCAATTTTATGTCTCCCGACCAAACCGTCTGCTGCGACCCGACATCTCTATCCCCTGTCATCCTCGCTTAGGAATCGGATCAGCCTTCGGAGATGTCGGAGGTTTTCTTCTGATATTTTGGTTAGTTCGAACCCGGTGAGCCATTGGCCGTCCAGGTCCGTTGACGTCCACCTGCATATTCCGGCGAAGATCAGCGCGTCGATATCGACCACTTCTTCCACGGGAATGATGAAAGTCTTGACTTCGCCGACGGCAGCCTTGATTCCCCGCACGCCGAAACCCGTCTCGCTGATGTCTCTGACCGTGCCCTCAACGTGCAGGCGCCTGAGGTCATAGATAGATACCATGTATGGTACGCGAGGTGCTTGACGCCTTTCATCCGCTGACATGATGCCCCTACCCGGCATGCCTGCTCGGCTAACGAAAAGAAGCATCCGCCTCCAAGACAAAAACACTCCCAGGAAGCGCGTTTGCTTCGTCAGGATTCACCTGTTTGCCGACTCAGCTTACGGTCTTCACTGACCTGAACAGTGCTCTGCGCCTCTGCGCTTGTGTCGGTCAATGCATTCTTCGCGATTGGCGCCGGAGTACCGGCATCTCACGCTATTTCTCTCCGTCCAGGGACATGCCATACACCGCGGTGAGCGCATCGACGGGGCTCACCTGGGCTCCGAAATGGGAGATGGGATAGCGGATTCCTCTCTTGTACAGGGTCTCGAGGTTTTGCAGGATGCGGGCGCAGTCTTCCGCGGGGAGCCCGATGGCAAGCTCCTCGTCGGTCGCGTGCCCTAATCGCCTCTCCCCGTAACAGGGGATGGAAAGAGCCGGCACACGGTCCACGAAACACCGTCCGATCACGTCGGAACAGGAACTCTCTCCGACCGAATAGAAGACCATCCGTTCGTACTGGTCGAACTGGATCGCGTTGATGAGCAGAGACATCTGTGCGGGGTTCCCGTAGAGGAGCACGATGTCGGGAATGAAAGGATCGTACGCGGTCGGTGCGAGCAAGAAGGCCTTGTACTTGCCTGTTGGTATCCGTTGAATGACTCGTTCGCATTGGACCGCGTCCTCTTTCTTTTCGAGCCAGACCACGCTCCGCATGGTTCCGTCCGCAACGAATTCGGGCACTTCGGCAAGGCCGAGCATGCTCGCGCAGGAAGGGGGACAAAGATCCTCCGCGGTGCCTCCGACGGTCCAGTCGAAGGTCCGGACTATCGTGATCAACTGACAGAGGGTCAACCTTTCCGGGGGCTTTCGCACCCAGGGGTTGCTTTCGATTGGCTCCGTCGACTCGAGCAGTTTGAGCCCCACGGGGAAGGTCTTCAATCGCAAGTAATGTTCCATACTGCGGGTCCAGGTGGACCACTTGATTTCTTCCGGTTTCATTGAGTATGTCCTCCAGAGCAGTTTAGGCAGATCCGTCTCGTTCTGCGCGGTTGTATGGCTACCTGGTCTTCTCGACCTGGAATCTCCCGCTTAGGATGGCTTTGACCAACTGCTCTTCGTTCGTGATCTCGTCTTCGAAGTCGGTGACGCAGGTACCCACGGCGACGGGCCGGTGGGAATCGCTTCCGCCGACCCCGAGAAGTCCCATCTCCTCGGCGACTCTCCGGGCAAGGCTGTTCTCTTCGTCGGTTACGAGGGAATTGCAGATCTCCAGCCCATGGACCTGAGCGAAGGTCGGATTGTCCATCGCGTCGCCAAGGTCCATCTTCAAAGCGCCGAATCCGAACACGAGAAAGCCTCGAAACGGGTGGGCCGCGATGGCTACCCCACCGGCCTCGTCCACTTTCTCCTTGAGTCGGGCCGGAGTCCAGAGTTCTATCGGCTCCTCCTCCAGGCCGAAAACGAGAATGTCACCTCCCGTTGTGGTGATCTCGATTCCCCGAAAGACGGGCAGGCCGTGTTTATCACCCAAAGCGGCCGCCTCTTCAGGGGTCCAGATCTTGTTGTGCTCGGTGATGCAGATTCCGTCGAGTCCAGCTTCCTTTGCAGCCTTCATCATCTCGTCGGGAGACATCGTGCTGCACGGAGAATGAGCAGTGGTATGATTGTGCAGGTCAATCCTCATTGAGAAAGTTCTCCATGCCCCTATCTGAGACGTAGGTAGTCTTCCAGGCCGGGATTCCGACCGACGAATTCGGCCAGGAACGCCTTCCTGTCAAGATCAGGGGTCTTTTCGGAAGCTGCACTGAGCTCCCGAGCGAGTTCGGCTCTGGCTAGGGTTCGCAGGCAATCGGTCATCAGGATTGCCATGTGACGGCACCCTTTTCGTCCGAGTTCCTTCTTGATCTTCCCGTCAAGCTCTGAATCGAGCTTCCATCCTTCGGCCTGCTCAAAGACTTGTTCGGCAAGTGCGCATCGCTTCGTGGTGAATCGCTTCATTCGGGTCTGGACCGATTCGATCGCCCGGGAGGGCCAATGCACGGCTATCTCGCACTGCATGGCATAGAGTTCGTCTTCGAGGACCCCACTGACGACCCTGCGGTCCTCTCCCTGTTGCTGAACACCTATCGATTTGGATCTTGCGTATGTCAACATGACGACTGAACTCACTTTCCACAAAAATACGACACGGTCCCGCAAGTACGCGGGATGCCTCTCAGTTCCTGACAAAGCCTTCAGGCAATACGTCACGAGGCGAACGCGGTAATCCCTGGGCCGGTTCCAATCACCCGCTACGGATTCCGGAAGGCTACACAACTGTCCTTGAGCCGCGGATTGTCGGCCATTAGCTTGATCTGCTCGTCTCCCATCAAGACGTCATTGAGGTAGACCTTGGGGCCGTCACTCTCGAGCTTGACAGGTTCTCCGGCAGTCTGGGCGACTTGCCTCAACTGGCCGACGGTAAGGGCGTTGACGAGCATCTCCATGGCCTCCAGGACCAGCTCGGCCATACGCGGTGACCCGGCCTCGTCCGCGACAATGCCTCGAACGATTTTCGTCATTCCCGGCCCTACACGAACTCCGATGAGCTTCTCGGCAGCCTGGTCAAGATCCGGTACGAGTCCCAGATCGTCGCGAGTGACGTGAAGCCGGGCGGCCCTGATATCGAGTGCGGGCGCTTTCACATCCAGCGTGACTTCGCTGGAGAAGAGGTTGTCCTCGCTGCGCGTGGCAATCCTCCATAGCCCTTTTCCCACCAGCTCAACAGTGGTAAAATTATTCATTTGAAAGTCTAGTATCACAACCTACTCTCCTCTGCTGAAGTTCTGTGATGTGGGCAGGAGTTTTGAGGACCCATCCGGCGAAAGAAAGCGTTTGAGAATTGTGGGACAATTCGGACCGAATGTCAATGAACTCGCGTCTTGGCTAGCCTCGGCGAGAGGCTCGGACACAGACCGACTCTCCCGGAGCAATGTTCGTTCATCCTGAAGAAGGTTGTACGAGGCCAGGAAGAGGCAGCAGGAGAAGCCGATACCATGGACCCAAATCTCGTCAGGGAGATCAACCGTCTTTGGCTACCAGTCTATCCCGGCATCGCCGAACAAGTGGCGGAATCTCTCGACAAGGCACCTCTAAGGATACTGGAGGTCGGAGGGTTCTCCGGCGGAATCGGACTAGCCCTCCTCCGCGTGTTCCCGGCAAGCTCGATCACCATTGCTCTCGAAATCGGCGAGCTTGTCAGGAGTTTCCGATCCGACTGGGCGGAAATGCTCGGCGATGCCGAGGAAGAGAAAGTCAGGATTGTCTCAACACCTCTTGTACCCCTCGACATTCCGGACGGATCACACGACCTCGTGATTTGTCGGGGGGTATTCTTCTTCCTCGACCCCTCAGGAAGCCTCATCTCCGAAATTGACAGGGTGCTCGCAAAGGGGGGGACGGCCTTCCTGGGCGGCGGATTCGGATCGCACACTCAAACTGCGCTGATACGGGAAATTGCTGACCGATCCCGGAAACTGAACATGGCCCTCGGCAAGAGAGTCGTTACCAGGGAGGAATTCGAGGCCGCGCTGTCGAACGCGGGCCTTTCAGGCAGAGTCCGAATCATCGAAGAGGGGGGACTCTGGGCTTTGATCTGGGGCTGATAGTCGGAGATTCTCTTCCCCCCTGATTCGATGGACACGGAGTCTGCATCCTCTGACTCAATCGGATCTCGCTTCCGTCTTCCCCAAGAACGGTCCGCGTGGCGCCTCCGTCTCGTAGAGACCCGCCTGGAGAGCCGAGGTGGCGACCCCGAGTCCGCCTGAATGTGAGCGAATCCGCGGCCGGCTCGATACACGCCATTGCGATTGCCGTGATAAGAGCCAGAATCAGACGTCGGGCGAGCATGAGCCCCCAGGAGACGATGTTCGCTCCTCAGGTAACCATGAGCGGACACGATTTTCGAAACAACGAACAAGGTTGGACTCGGTTATGTTACCAGGTACGCGAACAGAATCCGCGCGCCGATGGCGATGAGAACCGCCCCTCCTACGCGCTCGGCCCATTGTCCCATGAGGAGGCCCACTTGCCTTCCCAAATAGGTTCCGATTAGGGTCATCACCAGCGCGGCCACGCCTATGAACAGAGCCGGCTGCCAGACCGACATGCCGATGAGACTCAGGGACACGCCTACTGCGAGGGCATCAATGCTCGTTGCCACGGAGAGTCCTACGAGACTCCACCCTCTGGTCGGATCATACCCCTCGCTCCTTCGCTCCGGGTGGCCCGATTCGACGATCATCTTCGCCCCGAGAAAGAAGAGAATGCCGGCCGCAATCCAGTAATTCAGTTCAGACAAGAATGTCGATAAGGCCCCCCCGCCGGTCCAGCCGAGGATGGTCATCAAGGACTGGAAAAGACCGAAATGCCAGGAGAGACGAAAGGTGTGCCTTGCCGTCACTCTGGGGAGTCCCGCAGCCACTGCGGCTGATACGGCAAATGCGTCCATGCCGAGAGCGACCGCTGTTATGAATAGTGTGATACCGTCCACAAGCTGTTGAAGAGTACCCGTCCTCGTGCTTAATATAGGTAATATAGACACAGACGCCGTCGGTTCAAAAGCACTAATGGGGATTCGCAAGAACCGATAAAGCAGATTCCTCTTCCAGGGGTCCTATGGCGACGAACCAAGGCCGGCGCCGCTCCGAAGCTTCCGTTCGACGCGGACTGGAATTTCCTATCGAGTCGGTCTTTCGGGCAGGCTCCGAGCGTCTCGTCAGAGACGCGACGAGGGCGAATTCAACCGTCGCTCCTCGGGGTTCACGGTCCGGCTTTGAGTATGTTATGCTGGGTAGTGTGGTACGGCGTTGGGACGTCGGGTAGAGGAGGAAAACGGAAACAGGGAAGACATGCACAATCATTCGCCCGATAATCACGGTTCCGAGACGCGCCTTGGCATCGTGGTCTTTATCACGGCCGGGTACATGGTCGTCGAGGCTGTCGGAGGGCTGGCTTTTAATTCACTCGCCCTCCTGGCCGACGCCGGCCACATGTTCTCAGACGTGATGGCGCTGGGCCTATCGTGGATAGCCCTTCGGATAGGCAAGCGGTCTCCTACGGACCGGCTCACTTTCGGATTCAGACGTTCCGAGATCTTGGCCGCTCTCATCAACGGCGTGGCGCTCTGGGCAATAGTCGGGGTCATCTTCTACGAGGCCGTTCACAGGTTCTACGAGCCGAGTCAGGTTAAGGGCGCCGGGATGTTTATTATTGCGGGAGTCGGACTGGCGGTCAACCTCCTCATGGCAGGATTGCTCTTCAAAGGGAGGAGCGAAAACCTCAATATCAAGGGAGCATTCCTTCACATCGTAAGTGATGCGCTCGGCTCGCTTGGCGCCGTCGTGGCGGCGATCATCATCATTTTCACAGGGCGGGACTGGGTTGACCCTCTGGTGAGTATTCTGATCGGGTTCCTCGTACTCCACTCTTCCTGGGGGCTCATCAAAGAATCAGTCCTCATTCTCATGGAAGGTGTTCCGTCCGACGTGGATCTGCGCAGGGTGGAAGAGTCTTTGGCTTCGCAGGAAGGAGTTTGCTGCGTCTACGATCTTCACGTGTGGAGCATCACGAGCAACCGGCCCGCGCTTTCAGCTCACGTGGTAATGTCCGACCCGAGCTTTGATCGGTATGCCCTGCTGACCCGGTTGAACGGGGTCCTGCAAGAACAATTCGGTATTGACCATACCACGATCCAGATCGAGTCCACGCACGAGATGAGACCTCGTGACGAGTGCTCCTCTTGTCGCCTGGGGACAGCGTGTGCCGAATCTGAGTGACAACGGTAGTCAGGCGGCTGCGTTGGGGCCTGCTGGCCGGCGTCTCTTGATAATCCTGACCGCGATCTTTTTGTGGCGGACCTTCGTATCCGCGTGGACGAATCTGATCCCGGACGAATGCAGTTACTGGTCATGGTCACGGAACCTGGACTGGTCCTATTTTGACAATTCAGGGATGGTGGCGTATCTCATTCGGCTTTCCACGACCCTGTTCGGATATGCATCTCCCTTTTCCGTGAGATTTCCCTTCCTGATCCTCTCAGGGGCATCGGCATATCTTCTGTACCGGGTGAGCGTCGAACTCTACGGCAATCGGTATCTGGCGCTCCTCGCCGTGGTCGGACTCAATCTTACGCCGGCAGCCTTGTTGGGCGGATCCGCTGCGGTTCACGACAGCGCGCTTCTCTTCTTTTGGATTGCCGCGCTGTGGGCGACGGCCCGGTTTGTTTCGACGCAGGATCCCTGGTGGTTCTACTTGATGGGCCTCGCCGCAGGGTTTTCTATCCTGAGCAAGTATACCGGCGTGCTCGTGGTCCCGGCTATCCTGATATTCCTGTTGTGGGCGCGAGACTACCGCACTTGGCTCCGTCGAAAGGAACCGTGGCTAGGAGCACTCATCGCGGCCGCTTTCACACTGCCGATTCTCTGGTGGAACGTTCAGCACGATTGGGCGTCACTCTATCACGTCTTGTACATCGGCTCGGGATACGTCTCGTCCCTTCGGAGACTGGGTGACGGTCTCGGTTACAATCTTGCACAATTCCTCTTTATTTCCCCGCTCTTCTACTGGGCTCTGCTGGTTGCGCTGGGGACCGGTCTGACCCGAAACTTCTCCGCGCCCCAACCCGCTGACCAGCTCCTTCTCTGCTTCAGTTTCCCTCTTCTTCTTTTCGGACTTATGGCCTTCAAAACCCATGTCGAAGCAAATTGGGCCGTTATGGGCTATCCTTCCGCGGCGGTCCTCACCGCGGGACTCCTTTCGCGTCCCCGAAACATGAATAGAGCGGGGGTTCGGAGCCGCTTCGGTCCCCGATATTTCCAATGGGCCGCGCTCATCGCGGTGGCGACTGTAGTAGTCATTGTTCTTCACGCGTGGGTCGGTCTACTCCCCGCGTCCGTCGAGCGACGACTCGGTAAAGCCGACCGCATCATCTGGGAGACCCGCGGTTGGGACGGCCTGGGAAGGCACGTTGCGGACCTGCGAGAGGCCGGAGACGTCATCGCTGCGGACAGCTACCAGTTATGCACTCTGCTTGAATTCAACGTTCCGGGACACCCGCACGTTCGATATCTCGCGCCCTGGAGGCGACCCACCCAGTGGGATGTCTGGGAACCCTCGTACGACAACCTCAAGGGAAAAAACATTCTCTTCGTTTCTCCCCGGCCCCTCGATCCCTCGTCCCGGGTCTTGATGACGATTTACGAGAATTTCAAACGAGTTGAGCGGTTGCCGCCTTACTCGGTGATGTACCACGGGTCGGAGATACGGGAGATATTTGTCTGCCGGGGGTACGCATTTAATCCCTTCGAGCCTCGCAGGCTCGGCCCGAGGTCGCTACGCTATCAACATTAGACAAGAGCTGACCGGGGTGGGCTTTTTTGCGAAAAGCGCCTCGCCGCGGCACTCCCAAGAACTTCATAGTCTCGGGCAGGTAGAGAGGCCGCCTCGATCAGAGATCGACGCCGCCTGCCGCGCCTACTTACTCATTCTCCTGGACCCTCGGCCCCCTCAAAAGACCCGTCCCTACTGGCAGCGAAGCACGTGGGGGATTTGGACTGAGCTCATTTCTCGCCGGCGACATCCTGCGGGACCTCGATGGGGGTCAGGAGCAGGCTCTCGTCCGGCTGTCGCTCCACTTTGAGTCCGTATGCTTCGATCGTTTGCCTCAAAGGTCGGCCGAAGAAGAAATCCAGAGATTCCTCGTCGAGCCCAAATTGGTCTGCGGCAAAGTCGCGGACATGTTCGTCAAAGCTCAGCAGCTCGATGATTTCTCCGACCGTCTGTCCTTTGGTCGCGGAGAGTCGAGCGATTGCACGCTCGACCTCCTGGTACGAGCACCGGTCTTCGTGGCGTTCGATTATCCTCATGAGATCGGCAGCTTGCCGCAGGATCTTCCTACGTGAGAGGCGCGGCGCGGCGGCCACCTCTTCATATGCATCGGGGTTCCAGCATTCCTGTGCCCTGCACTGGAGCGGCCTCGATTCGTAGATAGAGCACTCCTTGTCACCTTCCCGGTAGAAGATACAGACGTTTCCGTCCGGTTTCTCGCGGATCTTGATCATCTCTTCTTCCGCAGGCGCGAGGCCTTCGGTCACGTTGGAGTAGGCCGCCTCATCTTTTCGCACGGTGAAAACGTGCGACGGTCCCAGAATATCCCTGACGAACAGCTCCATGTCTTGCCGGAGCAGCGTGGGGCTCCCTCTTGTGCAGCAGGTGCCGCAGCGAATGCAGTAGGGTCGTGTTGCATAGGCCGCTTTGATGAGGCGTTGTCTGATCTGGGTCCGGATGTCGTCGTCGGTCCTCTCCTCGGTTCCGTCCGTTCGCGGGGCCAGGGCTTCCAGATCATTGAGCACACTCTCGATCAGCGTTGCAGCGTCAACGTTCGCACGCACGTCCCAAATTGCCCTTCTCGCCTCCTCTTTCAGCGCGACGACGAAGAAGTCCAGTTCCGATTTGTCGATAGATTGTGTCATACGCATGTTCCTGGGTGACCCCGTTGAGGTCCACCGAATGAAGTCTCCGCTGATAATATCCGAAATCCTCAGTCTTTCAAAGAGTCCGGTCCCCATGTCGTGCCCTGGGCAGGCAGAGTCCGGCACTGTTATGCGGTTGACCGCTGAACGCGTACGTGTCAGGATTGCGAGACGCATTGAATTACCGGCCGCATGCCCGGTTCTCCGGTGAAGGGAGTGGCGAATGAGGGTCAATGTCTTCGATCTCGCTCGGATGGACCCGTCGGATGTGGAGGCGCTTCACAGGCGCGGAGGGCTCGATTTCACTAAATTGATCGGTCAGGTGGCTCCTTTGATCGACGACGTGCGTACCCGTGGTGACGAAGCTGTCCGAGATTTGACCAAACGATTTGACGGGGCTGAGATGAGCCCCGACACCTTTCGAGTTCCCGCGGAGGAGATCGATCGAGCGCTTCGGGAGATACCCGACGATCTGCGGGAAGCCATGGAGGTCTCTATAGCGAACATTCGTACGTTCCACGAACGGCAGGTCGAACTCCCGAAGTGGGAGATAGAGATCTCTCCGGGGATCCTTGCAGGCGAAAGGGTCGTTCCGCTCTCATCTGTGGGCCTGTACGTTCCCCGGGGCAAGGGTTCCTTTCCTTCGATGATGATGATGTCGGGCGTCCCCGCGAAGGTAGCCGGCGTGGAACGCATCGTCGTGGCTACTCCACCCGATTCCGACGGCAAGGCCGACCGGGCGACCCTTGCCGCGGCCGGAATCATCGGTCTTGAAGAAGTCTACGCGCTCGGGGGAGTCCAAGCGGTGGCCGCACTTGCCTGCGGCACGCAAACTGTTCGCCCAGTGGATAAGATCGTGGGGCCCGGCTCGGGGTACGTGCTTGCGGCCAAGCAACTCCTTTCCACCGAAGTGGATACGGGTTTGCCCGCGGGTCCGAGTGAGGCCATAGTCCTGGCCGACGATTCGATTCCGGCGCGGACCTCGGTGACGGACCTGCTCATTGAGGCGGAGCACGGTCCGGACTCATCCGCGTTCCTCGTCACGACAAGTCGCAAGATGGCTGAAGAGGCCCTGTCGCTCATTCCGGAACTCGTCGCACAACTGCCCGAAGAGCGACGATCATTCTGCGAATCGGTCTTCTCCACGAGCGGAGGAATCGTCCTGGCACCCGATCTTGAGAGCGCATTGGAGTTCATCAACGACTTTGCGCCCGAACACCTCCAGATTCTCACCGCCGATCCGAAAGCGGTTCTGGAGAAGGTAAGGTTCGCTGGAGAAGCCCTCCTAGGGGCTTTCACGCCAGGCACGTTGGCGAACTACTCCATCGGACCTAATGCGATCCTGCCCACATCACGCTTTGCGCGGACCTGGTCGGCCCTGTCGGTACGGGACTTCACCCGCCGCATGTCCTATTCTCTCGTATCAGAGGAAGGATTCCGGAGCCTCGCACCCAAGACGCTGGTTCTTGCCCAGTACGAAGGATTTGCAGCTCACGCGGGCGCGCTCGCGCACAGGCTCGATCCGGATGCATAGAGGAGAAAACGCCATGAAGGAATTCACCCACCTCGATGAGAACGGCAAAGCAAGAATGGTCGACGTGGGCGAGAAAGAGGTCACCGTACGAGAGGCTGTCGCGCGGGGCGCGGTTCGCATGAAAGCCGAGACGCTGGAACTCATCCTCGAGGGTAGGGCAAAAAAGGGAGACGTGATGGGAGTCGCTCGAATAGCGGGCATCACCGGCGCAAAGAAGACTCCCGACATCATACCGTTGTGCCATCCGTTGCCCCTGAACCAAGTCCAGGTAGAGTTCTTTCCCGACAAGGAACGGTCGCTCATAGAGATCGAAGCCACCGCGAAGGTTACCGGAAGAACCGGCGTGGAGATGGAAGCGCTCACCGCGGTTGCCTGCGCAGCGCTGACCATCTACGACATGTGCAAGGCGGTCGATCGGGAGATGGTCATTTCCGATATACGCCTCATGGAGAAATCCGGCGGCAGGTCGGGTCATTTTGTCAGAGATGAAAGCTAGCCACTGACTCGTTTCGAAGAACAGACCAGTGGCAGGAATTGCGTATGTCTCATGTGAATAATGCGTTGGCAATATTCCGCCAACTCCCCGGGACCAATTGCAGAGAGTGTCTTGTTCCGTCATGTTTGGCTTTTGCCGTCGCGGTATTCAAAGGTGAGAGGCGACTGGGAGACTGCCCCTATGTCGACCGCACGACAATTGAGCGATTTGAAAGGCAATCTCCGAATTGGAAGGAGTTGGAACGGGAATATGAAAAAGCTGTTGAACCCCTGAAGCGAGAAGTGGCCGACGTCCACTTTTCATCCTCGGCGGAGAGATTGGGCGCGACTCTTTCCGGTGAGAACCTGGTGATCAAATGTCTCGGCAAGGACTTCACCGTTTGTCCGGATGGAACCATTACGTCTGATGTTCACGTCCACGCCTACGTAACCGTACCGTTGCTGGACTATGTCGTTTCCTGTTCGGGACAATCTCTTACGAGAGAATGGATACCTTTCCGTGAGTTGAGAGATGGCGTGAGTTGGGGCCCCCTTTTTGCCGATCAGTTCGAACAGCCCCTCAAGCGGATTGCGGATACCCATCCGGAGCTGTTCGAGAACATGATCCACATATTTAGCGGAAGACCAGTCGCCTTTCCTGTCGGCGCGGACGTGTCTGTTGCTCTCTATCCACTGCCGAAGGTTCCGATGCTCGTCTCTTACTGGAAGCAGGAAGACGGTATCGAGTCTACGCTCAGGGCATTCGTAGACAGTAGTGCCGAGAACAACATAAGCATCGAATCCGTCTTCACACTTGGGGTGGGACTTGTGAGGATGTTTGAAAAGGTAGTAGACACCCACGGTCGGTAGAGTGGAAAAGAGCGCCGGAGAGTCTGGAGCCAGGCTTTGAACCGTCCCTTTTGTCTGCCTAGTGTCACACGCGGGCCCTGCGCTAGCTTCCTACCTCTCTGAACATCTTGCGGACCTGGGGCGAGGTGGAGGTGATGCGAATGAGAACCTCGAAATCCGTTCTATCCTGGTCCACGGAGACGACTTTTCCGTAAATCTCGCTGTCACCTGTGTCGACGTTCTTGCTAACCACGACCATGCGCACGTTTTCCCACCGTTTTATCTCGACGGGCAGCGCTACTCGAGCGGAGAAGGGGGAAACATGGGTGATTCGGCCGGCGATCTCAGATCCTTTGACGATCTTCTCATCGAGTCGATAGAGTTTGACCTCGATGCCTTCCTTCAGTGGGACGAGCGTCACTTCCCGCTTTTTCAGCGCGACCGCGTGCGGCCCTCTAATACCCTTGACGTCGTAGAGAGTAACGCCGTGGGGCATCCCCTTCATATGGACCCTGATAACCTCATCAACGTCGAGGAGGTCGGCGATCGGCTCGTACGTGGATTGGCTGACGAGCACCTGACCTCCGACCGTATAGGATTCCATGCGCCCGGTGAAGTTAACCTGGGAGCCTACTGCGCCATACTTGGCTCGCCTTTCCGACCCGATATTTCCGACCACAACCTCTCCGGTGTTCACTGCAATGCCCATTTCCAGATAGGGCAGGCCCTCCTCTTCGTTGATCGCGTTGATCTCGTCCATGGCGACCTGCATCTTCAGGGCGCAGGCTACAGCCCGCGCACGATGGTCTTCCATCGCCTCGGGTGCGCCAAAGAAGGCGAGTATGCCGTCACCGATGATTTCGTCTACGGTCCCCCGGTGGTCGATGAGGATGTCGAGCATCTCTCCCAAATAGCGGTTCAGGATCTCGATGACCCGCTCCGCGGACATGCGGGACGCGAGCGAGGTGAAGCCTCTCAGATCGGACATGAGCATGGAGATCTCCCTGCTCTGCCCACCCAGCTTGAGTCCGTCTTCGGATTCCAGCAGCCGTTCCACGACCTCACGGGTCAGGTACCGGCCGAAGGTGTCCCGAATGAAATCCCGTTCTTTGAGCCCCTCGGTCATCCGCATGAAAGCCTGAGCCAGTTGGCCCACTTCGTCACGGGAACGGATGTCGGTCAGGTCGATCTCGAGGTCGCCGGCACCGACTCGGACCGCGGCCCCGGCCATCCGGCGGAGGGGCCGTGCAATCGACTTGGCCACCACCACTGCCGCCAGCAGAAGGGCAAGAACACCTGCGACAGCAAGAATAAGAGTCCTTCTATGCAGTCTCCTGACATCCGCGAACAGCTCATCCTTCGGGTAGACGGTTCCGAGAGACCAGCCCGTTGTGGGTATGCGGGCGTACGCGAGATAAGAATCGCGGCCGGTCAAATCAGTGCCGAGGTCCACGAATCCCGCCTTTCCTGTGATCATCGCTCGTCCGATCTTGCGTAGCCTAGGCTCCCCGCGTTCCTCGGCCAGGCTGAAAATGGACTCCCTCATGATGATGTTCTTGTCAGGAGTTGTGACGAACTTGCCCACATCCGATAGAATGAAACACTGCCCCGTTTCGCCTATCTTTATCGATGAAACGACCTCGGTGAGCCACTCAAGTGAGATGTCCGAGGTCACGATGCCACGGACGTTCTCCTGTGAACCGTCAGCAGACACGTGGAAGAATGGGACCGAATAGGTCACCATCAGGATATTGCCACCTCCCACGTCGTAATAGGGCTGTGTCCAGACTGGGGCTCGCAGGACCTCGGGGATATGGAACCAGTCTCTCTGGGCGTAGTCGTACGATTTTGAGAGTTCCACGAATCGTAGACGAGTGCCCTCCTTGTAGTAGTAGGGCGCGAAGTACCGCTGCTCACGGCTGAACGCGTACGGCTCGTACGCCACGGCCGCGCCGAATATCTCATGATTCTCCGACACCGTGCTTCGCAGCAGACTCAACAGCATCTCACGGTCGCGACAGGGGCGAATCTCAAGGTAATGCGCCAACCCTTCAGGTACCTTGGCCACCGATCGGAATTCCTGTTCAATCCGCCACGCCACCGATAGGGCCAAGTTTCGCGCGCTCTTCTCCGCCTGCTTCAACATGATCCTCTGTGTGTACACATGACTGTACGTGATGATCCCCACAAAGATCAGCGAGGTGAGTCCCAGAACCGCGATGGTCAGTTTGAAAGTAATTCCCCGGGCGAACGACAGGTTCATCGTTTTCCCCGATAGAAGTCTGCGTAGGGCGGCAATCGCTTTATCAGGCGCAGGTCTTTGAGTGTTTTTCCCACAAGCCGGTAGTCCGATTGGCGGAGCTTTCCCAGTCGCGATCGGTTGCCGCCAGGGAGGATCAACTTTTCCATGCAGTTGAGCATCCACCGCTGGTGCGCGCGATTCGTCCCGGTTGCCGCGGCCTCCGCTCGCTTCATGACGGCGTCGACGGCTTCCTCCTTGTGACGGAACGCATAGAGCCAGCCGCGCAAAGAGGCGTTCACGAATCGTCCGCACATGGCCGGATCGGTTCGAAACGTCTCCTCCAGGGTGTACAGACCGTCTTCCGGAAAATTCAGCCCGTAGTCCTTGAAGAAAAAGAGCGTAAGTTCATCCGGGTTGAGGCCACTGTTGACGAGGAGATGATACTCATTGTACCACATGGCCGTGATGGCATCGACGCCTCCCTTGAGAAAGAGATCCATGGAAGTATAGTTGGGTATGATCACTACATTAAGATTATACTTGCGAAAAAGGGCTTTCGGCTGGAGCATGAACGCTCCGGGCCAAAGGCCGATCTTCCTCCCTTCAAGATCTTCGGGGGACTTGATTCCACTGTCCTTGCGAGCCACGAGGATCAGCGCGGAACGCTGAACTATCTGAGCCAGGTTGACCAGTTTCACTCCTGAAGCTCTCGCCTGAATTGCCGAGGACAACCAGTCGACACAGAATGTTACCCGGCCTGATGTCAACTCCTCAGTCACCGGTTTGTCGGGCCCCCCCCGGTAAAGCTTCATATCCAACCCTTCGTCACGATAGAAGCCCTTGTCCACAGCGACCATGTATCCGGCAAACTGGGCCTGCGGAATCCAGTGAGGGATCATGGAGACTTTCTTCAGAGGAGCCTCTGCATAGGCGGCATGGGCAAACGTGAGCCACACGACGAAGGTAGCTAATAGGCTGGTCCTCTTCATATTGTGCTCGGTCACGATCGGCTTTGTCGAGGGCGGGATTCTGCAGGACGGCCCTCCGCACCGGTCACAGGGCGTTGGGGACTTGTCCGGCTCATCCTCCGAAGGTGCGGCCGGAGAGAGTACTACATTGCCTCAGCGGTCAGCCCATTGTCGATTATGCTTACCGTTACGCCTGGGGGTCAAGGAAAAAACCGATTGAAAACCCCTTCTACGGGATTTCACGAGCAACCGAGGCACCGGACAAATGCCCGGGAGCGCCATCAAGGGGGCGGTACAGAGAAGAATTTCTTTGACAGGGTTGCTAGGGCGTAGGCCGGAGTTTCGTACCAAATTGCTCGTCGTTTGTGCGCGATGCCGTCCACAGATGCAAGGATGTCAGGCCACACTGTCTCGCCAAGGAGAGCACATCTTACTCGGAGCCGTTGCTCCGCATAAGGTCCGGGAGAACGCTTCACGAACCTTACCAGGGAATCCTCCTCACGGAGATGGGCTCACTTACGTGGAACAGGCTTCGAAACGCGTTTGAACTGTCACAGTAGAGATGCAGCCTCCATCCATCTGACCTCGGAATCAGGGAAGGGGCACACGTTCTTGCTCCTCCTGCCCCGAGAAATGATCGGTCAGCTCGGTTCGGGCGTTCCTGTTGGATCAAGCCCGCGTAGTCAACAGGCCGTGTTCGCACGCAATCTCGAGGGAAGACTCGATGGAGCGTTTGTCGACGGAAAACCGGTCTTCGACGTGGACACGACTATGCGGCCCGCGGGAGTTGGAGAAGGCTGCTCCTTTCTGGTAGAATGAAGCACAGCTCGTTTTTCTCGGGTCGATCGGACTGCCAGTCCAATGGGCCCCCGCGAACCCGGAGGGGTTCCCTGTGCTTGGTATCATGAGAAATCAAGCTGCCTCAACAAGCTTGGCGAATGGTCGATCGGAAGGGTTCGGCACCAGGTTCTTTTTGTGGAATGGACTTGCACTCTATCTCGGCGAGGTAAGAGACGCGTCCGAGCATAGCCACCACGCGCTTCAAATAGCAGTCGGTCTCAACAGAACATTTCGCCTCTCGCTTGACGGGGCGTGGGAATCACATCGTATGATCGTGATATCTCCCGACCGGCCCCACCGGTTCGACGGGACGGGGGATGTACAAGCGGTACTCCTCCTCGATCCCGAGTCGAAGACCGCTCAACGGATCATCAGAGAGCACTGTCATGATGGGGGAGTTGGCGCGATCAGCCCGGAGCCCTTTGAGCGCATCATCGGAGAGTTTCGCGAAGCTCTCCCTTACTCGAGCGAGTACTGCGACATGAAGAGCCTCTGTGATGAGTTTCTCTACGGTTTGTCAGGCGCTGATTATCGATGCCGACCGCTCGACCCTCGAGTGGAGAGAGCACTGGCCTTCATGAAGGTACTTCGGGAAAGCAAGGCTCCCCTGAGTGACGTTGCCGACGCGGTCGGCCTCTCCGAGAGCAGACTTGCTCACCTCTTCACGGAACAGATCGGAATCCCCGTCCGAAGATATCTGCTCTGGTTGAGGCTCATCCAGGCCATCGAGCAGATACTTGATAACGTTTCTTTTACCACAGCCGCACATAGTGCAGGATTCTCGGACTCCGCCCATTTGAGCCGGACATTCAGGCGGATGTTCGGTATCACGCTTTCAGCACTTTTCAAGAATAGCCGGTTTGTTCAAGTAACCTCCTTCTTGAAGTGATACGACGCAAAGGCAAGGCCCCTATCACTTTGTCAGGAGGATGCCATGAACGAGGAAACCTATCTCAAAGAAACTGATCTTCTCGATTTCAACCACCCTGCACTCGTAGCGCTTTTGAGATATCGGAAGTGGGGAGAACTCGGCGAGTACGACAAAATCGGCGCGATCTACAGCTTCGTAAAAGATGAAATTGCGTTCGGGTACAATGAGTCGGACGACATACCGGCTTCGAGAATCCTCAGGGCCGGGTATGGGCAGTGCAACACCAAATCGACGCTCCTCATGGCCCTGCTGCGCAGTGTCGGCGTACCCTGTCGGACTCACGCGTTCGCCATAGATAAGCGTGTTCAGAGGGGCGCGGTTCCTGCACTCGTGTACAAACTCGCCCCCGACAGGTTGCTCCATACCTGGGCGGAAGTCCGCTTCACGGGCGACTGGCTGGCCCTGGAGGGATGCATTCTCGATCGAGCATACCTTGATAGGCTCCAATCCATGTGCGCTCCAACGAGCGGTGTATTCTGCGGATACGCCGCGGCGGTACAGGATCTCCACCATGCGCCCGTTCAGTGGATGGGCAAGGACACCTATATTCAGAAAGAGGCAATCGCAGAGGACTACGGGATATTCGATTCACCGGATGAAGTCTATCGCTCCCTCGGATCCAACCTGCACACAAACGTTTTCCGGAGATTGATCTTCTGTCACATAGTGAGGCGACTCATGAATCGCAGAGTCGCCCGGCTGAGAACTGGGATCGCGCGAGAATCGATAACAAAAGCGTTTACGGTGGCCAAAGCTGCAAGAAAGTGACTCAACCTGCGAACCCGAATTGGCGACTTGTTTACACAACTTGGTCCCGGAACTCCCCGCGAACAAGTAGGTAATGCTACTCACCCAGCGAGGCCAATTCCGCCTCGGCGCTGCTGCGATGACCAATCGCTCCACACATGGCAAAGAGCGAGACGGCCTGTCGCAGCGACTCTTTGGCTTTCCCGGTCACGCCTCTGCGCCTTGCCAATTGAGCTGACAGCAGAAAATCCTGGCCCAGGAAGAGCATCATGTGGTTTCGCCGGTCAGCGTCAATGGCCTTATCGACCCAATGCTCGGCCGAGTCCAGAAGAGATCCTCCCGCGCCCAGCAAAGCCTTGGCAGCGAACCTGGCGATCCACCCTTCATAGAGCCGCACCTTGTTTTGACGTTCACATTCTCGGAGAAATTCCACATCAGGAACTCGGCCGTCGAGCATTACCTCCGCCATAACCACACCGATTTCATTAAGCCGGCGCCATGAGGGAAAACACCTCGCCTGCTCCGTCAGACGGACCGCCTCCCGGAAATGATTCCTCGCACGCTCATAGACCCCTCGTTGGAATTCGATCTCGCCGAGGAAATTCTGTGCCACGGTGTTTGCAACAAACAGATTGGCGCGTCGGGAGAAACCGACTCCTTTCTTGAGGTGGTGGACGGCCGCGCCAATCATTCCCTTGCCGTGACAACTCATGCCGTGGCTGACCTGTGCCCACGAGTGGGCAATGATATCATCGCACTCATCGGCTATCTTGACGGCTTCCCCACTCGTCTCGTACGCGTGATCGACCTTCCCGCGGAAGTACCTCGCCCAACCGGCCATGCTGCTCATGACCGTGGACAAACGCACCATATTATTCGTTCGCCTGGCAACAGTGAGTGCTATGTCGTGGTAGTGTTCGGCCATATCAAAATCGCAATTGAGCGAAGATGCAACCCCCAACCAGTGGCTGGCATTGAGCGAGCTAGCCGGGTCTCCCGTTTCCCCGGAAAGAGCTAACGCCTGCTGCAGATTCACGATGGCCCCCACCGGATCTTCCTCCACCCAACCGTCGCACACGCCTAGGATGCTGAAGATGTGTGATTGCACCCTTTTGTCAGAGCCCTCCATGGCGGCGTCAAGGATCGGCTGGACAGCATCTCTCGCATCCCCCATGTGGTTCATTTCGAGCAGGCTCATTCCAAGCATTGTCCGTGCTTCGATCAGTCGCGTTTGACGATCCTCGCCAGGCGGCATGTTTTCCAGACAGTGCACTCGCTCGGTCGCATAGGTTATCGCATCATCCAGTGCCGCAGTCCGTCGGGCTCTTCCCGCGGCCATTCCAGCAAACCTCGCCGCCCTGCCGTAGTCCCCGCTCTCGATGTAATGGCCGGTGAGTTTTCCCGAATACTCAGGGAGTGCGGTCTTGAAAACTCGTTCGATGCCGGAACCGACCGCCTGATGTAGCTTCCTCCTTACGGTTGGAACGATCGATTCGTATACCACGTCTCGGGTGAGCGCGTGCCTGAAGACGTAGTCGCTCCCAGGAAATGTACCACGCTCGGAGATAAGTCCCAGGTCTCTGAGACGGGCCAAACAGGAGTGCACTTCATTTTCGGAAAGGCCCGAGATCTCCCTTATGAGTCGGTAGCTGAACTCCCGCTCGATCACCGCACCCATCTGCAGCACTTCTCGTGCCTTGTCGGGCAATGCGTCCACCCGTGCCATGATCACATCCTGGATGGTGTCCGGGACGGGCAGATCCCTACCCCGAGAAACGAGCCGAAACTCGTCCTGTATCTTCTCTATTATATGCAACTCCTTGAGGGCTCTAATGAATTCTTCGATGAAGAACGGGACCCCTTCAGTCATCTCCGAAATGAATTGCTCAAGACCGGAATTCACCTTGCCTTCGCCGAGCACGTAGGAGACCATGAGCGGAGTCTCCTCCTCGCTGAGCTGACTGAGCCTTATTTCCCTGTAAAAGGGCCTGGAGGCCCAGTCATGCTGGAACCCGGGCCTATAGGTGAACAACAGGAGGATTCTCGATTCGGCTATGCTGTCAAGGAGATTTGTTGAGAGTTCCATGGAACTTCTGTCTGTCCAGTGGAGGTCCTCGAACGCGAGGATCAACGGCCGGATCTGAGAGCTTCTCAAGACCAGCCCACGTATCGCTTCGACGATCCTCTCCCGCGTGGCCTCTGGACTCATGAAAAGCCTGTCTATGCCGCTGCCTTGGACTGAGAGGAGCTCGAGGAGGTACGGGAGCGTCCAAGCGACTTCCAACCCCAACCGCTCGAGGTTGCAAGAGACCTTGTCTCTGACCACCTCGTCTTCGGACTCCTCGTCCACGTCGAACTCCCTTTTCAACATATCTACAATAGGGTGGTAGGCCATGTTTCTCCCGTATGAGAGGCATCGTCCCTCGAGAAAGCTCACGTCCTTGTCAGCCACGGCCTTTTTGAATTCGTGCAACAGTCTCGACTTTCCCACTCCCGCCTCAGCCGCGATGGAAAATGCCTGGCCTTTACCGGAGCGTGCATGCTCGAATCCTTCGAGCAGCATCTCCAGCTCATGCTCTCTCCCCACGAACTCAGTCAGTCCCCGTTGGGCGCTCAGATCAAACCGCGTTCTCCTACTGCTCCGAGCAATGACGCGATAGACCTTCACCGGCTTGTCTCTTCCTTGGATCAGCCTCTCTCCCTGGGACTCGAACCTAAAATAGGGCTCAGTAGGCCTGTAGGTGCTACCGGTGACATAGATTTCGCCCTGGTCGGCGAGTTGCCTGACTCCCAGAGCCACACGTACCGTATCTTCGACCGAACCAACCTCGGCCCCGAGAGCCTTTGCGCCTCCTCCCATGACGACCGGACCCGTGTGCATCCCGATCCGAAGACCCAGTCCGTGGCCAACGGCCCGTCGCCCGATTGTTTCCCTCAGTCCATTGATCTCTCGGCGCATTTCAAAGGCGCACCGAATCCCTATCTGCGGAGCGTTTTCCAAAGGCATGGGAATTCCGAACACGGCAAGAATATCGCGGTGACTCAGCTCAATTACGGTTCCTCCGAAGTCGAGTACTCTACGGCCAAGGATTTCGGCGGCCTCCCGCAGCGAGGATTCCGGTGGGGAGACACTTTCGTCATCCTGGTCGCTCGGACGGCCCATTATATCGGCCAACAAAACAGTGGCTTGGCTGTGGTGAGCCCTCGGCAGGCCGGCTCCAGCCAAAAGAGTCCATGGAATTCTGGTGGGAAGAAACTGTAGAATCCGGGCAAGCTGTTCTTCAAAGGACCGGTCCGACCTACCGTACCGATCTCCAATGACAAGGGAGCCGCCGCATTTTTCACAGCTTACGGCTTCGGAGGGATTGCGAAATCCGCACCCAGGACAAACGATGTACAGCCTTGATCCACATCGGTTGCAAACTTCTTCCCCTTCTCCTAATTCCGTACCGCACGTACGGCATCGCATCTGATCCTCCTGGATAAGAGCGAATCAATTCAGGGAGTCGGTCTTAATGAAGGCGAGCAGAACGCAACTCAGCCCCGCC
Source organism: uncultured Syntrophaceae bacterium (assembly GCA_964497585.1). Lineage (GTDB taxonomy): Bacteria > Desulfobacterota > Desulfomonilia > Desulfomonilales > Desulfomonilaceae > CAZCDS01. The sequence goes on along the minus strand of CAZCDS010000005.1, from coordinate 21,214 downwards.
TAACTGGCGGCACACGAAGTGCTGAACCTAATCGGGGTTAATAACGATCTCCTAACGCCCAGAGCACTAAACTCATTCTAAGGGCCTCGCAACTCCCTGTCAAGCCACGACATACCCGCTGACTCTCAGAATTTCGTCCTGGTACCGTGCAACGGTAAGTGCGTTGCTACCATTCCGGTTGGAGCCGTTCCAGTACGGCGTTCAATCTTTCCCCTGCACCCGCATGAGGAAGCTAATTCAGGCGAGGAGGAGCTATGGAGGAACTCACGAGTCTTCGTCACCAATTGGATGAATGTCGGGCCGTATCGAGTGAGAGCAGGAAGGCCGAGGCGAAGGCCAATGAGAGGGCAAAATTCTTCAAAACGGTCATCGACGGCGCGGAAAATATGATTATCATAGTCGTTGACCGGGAAGGATTCATCACATTCTGCAGCCGCTCCATAGAGAAGTATTCACGGTACTGCTCCGAAGAGATCGTCGGAACGTCTGGATGGGACTTCTCACCGCCCGAGGAAATCCAGCTCAAACAAAACGTCTATGATGCCCTCTTGAAGAAGCGTATCGGGTCCTCGGAGCGATGGCGTGTGAGAATGCCACGCAAAGACGGAAGCTAGCATGACTCGAAGTTGTCGTCGTCAACGGACTCCGTGATCCGGTGCGGGGAATTGTCGCCCATCTGCGCGTGGTCACCGGCGAAACGGCAGCCCAGAAGGGGGCACGGGAGCTCGAGGAAGCTTTTCGCACTGTCTTCAACAATGTCCGCGAAGGCATCTTCGTGTTGGACCTCGATGGGAATATCGTTCGTACCCCCGGCAAGGTGGTGGACATGTTCGGTCTGTCGAGCCACGAGGGCCGGCAGTATCGAGGCTCTCGAGCTGTTTCGTGCCGGACCGGATGAATGCGATCCGGTCATGACCGATATGACGATGCCACACACGACGGGGACCGACTTCTCCCAGTAGCTCCTCCGCATTAGGCCTGACACCCCGATCATTCTCTGTACCGGATTCAGTGAACGCATCACCGAAGACCAGGCAATGGCCATGAGGATCAAAGCATTTGCTATGAAACCGATTCTCAGAGGTCGTATCGCCGTTACAGTCCACAGAGTATTGGACGAGAACAGAGGCAGGTCAGGGATCGGTGGGAGCAGGTCTACAAGACGGGCAGGGATATGATCCGGGGGGCAAGAGAGCGGACACGTGTAGAGATGGCGCCGGACTGGCCATGGTGCCTGCCGAGAAGCAGTCTGCGCATCTTCTTCGACTCACCATTGCTGACCGCATTCGGGTAATCCGGCGCTTTCGTGATTTCCCTTGACGAGGGGGAGAGGAATGGGCTAGGTTCGGAACGCATCAAGAACGCAGGGAATCTGCCGCAAGCAAGGCGATCTGCGGCAGTGAAACATCAGCCGAAACGACGAGGTGTCCATCCAGTGTTCAGGGGCGGTTCAGCCGGTCGAGGCAGGAGCAAGAAACTGCAATGTCGGCGGATGGCTGAGTAATGCCCCGTGATATCGTTGGTTTGATACTGAGCCGGAGACAAGGGATTTGTACAGGTGCGGGTCTAGGAAATGAATGTTCATGCCAAGCAGATCAACCGAGAGCCCTCGTTTCCCGTGACACGGTCCGGCACAACGAGCACCTGACACGATAGAGAAGTCTCATCCAAATGTTGAACTTATGACAACCTCTTCTTCCGCTGGAAACACGCGAGAAAAACCCGAGATATGGCACGTGGGTCCCGGTGACCTTACCTCGCGGATTCCGCTCATTCTCGAGCTGCGCCGGAGAGGGTACAACATTGTCGTGGCCGGTCCTCTTGCTCCGACAGTCTTTGAGGATCAGGGAATTCCATACCACCGCTATTCACTGGAGCCGCGGATACGGCCGATCGCGGACCTTCGTTCCATGAACGAGCTCAGGCGGCTTTTCCTGGAACACAAACCCATTATCGTCAATGCGTTCACAACCAAGCCGGTTCTGCTCGTCCCGATCGCCGCGCGGTTGAGCGGTGTGAGGAATGTCGTGCAGACCGTTACGGGCCGCGGATACGTTGCCTCCGGTGCATTCTTTTTTGCCTGGATGTTGAGAGGCGTGTACAGGACGATACATCGTCTCAATTCCCGCTATACGTCGGTGACGGTATTCCAGAACTCCGGAGACAGAGAGTATTTTCTGAAAGCAGGCCTCGTGCAATCGGGACGAGACCGCTTGGTCCGGGGGTCCGGAATAGATGTGGTGCGTCTCCTCAGCCGTAGACCGCCGGACTCGCAACTGCAACAGCTCAGAGATGAATTGGACCTGCAAGGCCGAACGGTTGTTACGATGGTCTCACGTCTTTTCAGGCAGAAAGGTGTCCGCGAATACCTTCAGGCTGCAGCCGAAGTGCGAAGAAGGAGAGACAACCTCGTCTTCCTTGTGGTCGGCGACGCAGGGCCCGGATGGTCCAAAGGCATATCCTCCCGGGAACTGGAGAAATACAACGGCATCGTCCGTTATCTCGGCCGGCGGGACGACATCCCGGCTATCCTCGCCCTGACGGACATATTCGTTTTTCCGAGCTACTACGGGGAAGGTATTCCCAGGGTTCTGCTGGAAGCCGGGTTATTCGGCGTTCCGATCGTCGCAACGGACTTGCCTGGGTGCAGGGAAGTTGTTCGTCACAAATGGAACGGTTTGCTGGTGAGCCCGAGGAACGTACCCGCTCTCGTGGATGCAATCCTGACACTTCTCGATTCGAGAGAGCAGCGAGATCTCATGGGCGGGAGGAGTGCCGCATTCATTCGGGACGGTTTTGAACTCACCAAAGTTGCCGACTCCTATGCCGCGATCTATGATGGCCTCTTGTCCGACTCCTCGGACTGAGGCATGCCGGACCGTCGACAAAGACGCAGCCGACCACGTTACCCGCTCACGTCCTGTGAGAAAGGTGACCCGCGTTCGTTCTCCTGCAACCACAGTTCCAGAACGAGCAAAGAATAGACGATGAACGCCCAGTTCCGATCCTGCATGACCCTTTCCGCCAGCAACTCGTCGATAAAGGAGCCGTCGAGATAGGATCGTACTCTCGCGGTTCGAGCACCGACCGTGTCCATCAGCAGGGGTCTCAGGCCTCCGGTGAGCCAGGCTCTCAGGGGGATCTCAAACCCTCTCTTGGACCCAGCCGACACTTCTGCGGGGAGACGCTCCCGATATGCATCTCTGAGCAAGGACTTGGTTACTCCGTTGCGCAGCAGGCAGCTTTCCGGGATCGTCAATGCGAACTCGGCCACTTTGTGGTCGAGGAACGGCGACCGTCCTTCCAACGACGCGGCCATGGTGGCAATGTCCATTTTCACGAGGAGAACGCTGAGCAGATGAATCTCGATGTCGCCCCTCATTTGAACGTCCAGCGACGAAGCGCCGGCGGGAAGCTGATCATCGATCCATTCCTCTGTGGCACGCACCTTCGATCCCTTCCAGAGCCTCCGCTTGTCCGATTCGTTGAGCATGTCGGTCGTCCACGCGAGGAAGCGAGATCCCCCATGGAGGGCAAGCCCCCTGAAGAAGCGTTGCGCGAATCCCGCGAACGAACGACGGTCGCTCGAAGCCTTTCCGCAGAGATTCGCCGCAGCCTCGGCCAATTTCGTCGGTACCCACTTGAACCGCCCGCACCGGAGAGCTGCAAGATGGCGCCGGTATCCCGCGAACAGCTCGTCCCCGCCGTCTCCGTTGAGTATGACCTTCACGTGTTCCCTGGCAAGACCGGCAACACAAAAGCTCGGAATTGCACTCGAGTCCGCGTACGGCTGATCGTAATGCCGAACGATCCGCTGCAGTTCATCCAGCGGACTGACCTTGAGCAGGAGGACATTGTTCTCGACGCCGAGAAACTCCGCGGTTCGACGCGCGATCGGCGACTCGTCGTATCTTTTGTCCTCCGTGGCAATGGTGAACGTCTGCAGAGACCCGCCCAGTTCTCGAGCGGCCTCGTACGCGACCACTGATGAATCTACTCCCCCGGAGAGAAAGACGCCGAGGGGAACGTCACTCCGCAACCTCAGCCGTACCGCTTCTGCAACCAGTTCCCTTGTTCTTGCAAGCAAGTCCCCGCGAACCATCGCTGTTTTCGGAGTAGACTCAATTTTCCAGAAGGCCTGCTGTTGCACGTCTCGTCCGTCGAAGGTCATCCACGTTCCGGGGGGCACGGCGAAGACGCTTTGGTAGATGGTTGCCGGCTGTGGCACGGCCATAAGAGAAAGGTAATCGTACACACCTTGTTCGTTAATGGCCCAAGGTTCGCCGAGTCTAGAAGCCAGGGGACGAAGTCCCTTGATTTCCGAGGCGAAGAGAACACCCCGACCGGGCAGGCGGGTATAATAGAGCGGCTTTTTTCCGAATCGATCCCTCGCGACGAAAAGGGTTCTGTTCGTGGAATCCCACAGGGCGAAAGCGAACATCCCGCGCAGATGTTCACACATATTTGAACCAAACTGCTCGTACAGGTGAACGAGCACTTCCGTGTCCGATTTTGTTGAGAAACGGTGTCCCCGGGACTCGAGATCGGCAATAAGTTCGAGATAGTTGTAGATCTCGCCGTTGAGCACGGCGGCCACAGACCGATCTTCGTTAAATATTGGCTGACGTCCTGTGTCCAGATCGATTATAGAAAGCCGCCGGTTGCCGAGGAATATCGGACCCTCGAGCATCAGGCCGAACTCGTCCGGCCCGCGGTGCCGCATTGCGTCGAGGGACTCCTCAACCAACGCTCTCTCCACCCCTCCTTCGATCCATCCCCCGTTAATTCCGCACACCTGTGTTCCTCGCTGTCCAAGCCCGATTCAGGAGAATCGGCCTCAGATCGATTTCACCGCCTGAATAAATGCTCCATACGTTGTCAGATCTTTCTGGGACATGTCCTTGAATCGATCGGCCAGTTCACTGCGCGAGATTTCTGAATCTGCTTCGAATCTAAGATCGCAAACTACCGACAGCCCTGCCTCTTCAGCCAGACGCGCGTGCCGTGAGTGGGGTTCTCGGTTGAGCACATGCTCACTCTTGCCCTTCACTAACCACCACCAGAAGTCAGAGTACTTCCAGTGGCCGTTCCACTCCTTGGTGATCCCATGGGATCTGAAGTCGATCTGATGCGATATGAACCCCCCAGCCCTGAGCCACCTGTGGAACGATGCATAGGTTCCCGGCAGGTCACGCACGTGCTCCATGACGGCCTGCGAGACTATCATGTCGACCGATTCAGGTTGCACAACGCCGGGATCATCCCAGGGAGCGATGTAGGATATCGGCGCTTCGCCGGTACTGCAGCGCGAGGGCTCCCTCAATGCTCGTCGTATCGATTCAACCCGCTCGCGTCGCGAGCCTTCCTGCAACCGCTCGTTGGGGAGAATCCTTTTCGGAAAATCGTACGAGTCCAGGCTTGGCCGCGTTGCAGGGAATTCATCCGGTCCAGGAATCGGCTGCCGGTTCCGGATGAGGGGCACGAGAGCATCGAGCATCTCAAGGTTCCTTTCCAGCGAGGCATACGGAAGCACGTCAAAGGCCAGGTACTGCTCCGCCCCGCACAGCAGGGCTGCAAGTCCTACCCCCAGTGAGCCTCCCGGTCCGAGTTCGGCAACTACCCCAGGTGAGGTGTTCAAGCCATGTCGGTCGGCCATCACGAGGTGCCTTAACCAGACCGAATAGCAGTATCGCGGAGAATAGGCGCCACCTTTCCCCAACTCCGGCGCCCGCGTCTCCTGTAGGCGGCTCAGGATACCTCTACACACCGGTCGATAGAACTCGGGGAGGGTCTTCTCTGCCCTCTCTGCCAAAGACTTCAAGTGCTCTCTCAATTTGAGAAGCAGGAACTCACCCTCCGACAAGCCACTACGGATAAGCGTTCAAGCAATCGTCGCCCCGCCGCGCGACCGGTTTCTCGCCGGCGGTACATTTCAGTTGTCCACTCCAAGTACCCTGCGGTAGAGATCCTGGTACATCTCCGCTACCCTCCCCAGTTCAAAGCGCTCCTCAACACGTCCCCGGGCCTTCCTGCCCAGGCGGAAACGATCTTCCTGCTGCATTGTAAGAAGTTCCCGCCAGCCGTCCGCCAGTTTGTGTGGGTCTCGTACCGGTACTATGATGCCCGTATCGCCGATGATTGCTCTGCAGTCGCCAATGTCGGTCGTGACGCACGGAACCGCGCAGGCCATGGCCTCGCCGATCGTGTTGGGAAAAGACTCACCCGTGGGAGAGGAGAGCGCGGCGACGTCAAGGGCTGCCGTAATGAAGGGCGTATCCGATCTCCTTCCGAGAAGGTGGGTAACTCCAGTCGTTCCGGCCTCGGTGATCCAACGGCACAACGTGCTGTTCCCGGCGTCGATCCCATCTCCGGCCAGAACGTAATGCACGTCCGGTCGGCTCTCGTGCAGCATTCCCGCAGCACGGACAAAGACCTCGTGGCCCTTCTGGGGATGGAACCTTGCCATCATTCCCACGAGTGGCGCATTAGGCCCGAGCCCCAACTCCCTTCTCAAGCCTGTCCGGGCCTCGGGATCAGGTTTGAAGAGGTTGAGATCAAACCCGTTCGGTATCATGACCATATGGTCACGATTGTACCCGATGGCCTCATGATAGTCCATCGCGGCAACTGAATTGGATACCGCGACCGTACACAATAGCCGCGAGAGCCGCGCGGACAAGCGGGTAATCCCTACAGTTTGAAGCCCGTGCGCTCGTGACTCGACAGCAGTGTGACGGATTCCCCATACCGTGGGCACCGATCCGGCCAACCTTGCGGCGAGGCCACCGGCCAGGTTGGCGTGATGCAACCAGGTCTGAATCAGATGCGGCTTCCGGTGCCTGATTTCTCCGACAAGATTAGCTACTATCAGAGGGTTAGGGAGTCCCGGACGAAACCCCAGGAGTTTGAGGGGTACCCCCAGAGACCGGATCTTATCCGCGATTGGACCACCATCGGTCAAAGCGATCACCGACGAATGAAACTCCCTTCGGTCGATCCTTGACAGAAGCTTGTACAGCATCATCTCGGCCCCGCCGGTCCCAAGCCCAGTGATGACATGAAGAATACGAATCATGAGTGATCCCAGACCGATCCTCGAAATTCATTGCACCAGAAGCTTCTCGTAGGCCGCTATGACCGACTCCGGACCGAAGTACTTGCGCAGCGCCCGTTGGATCTCTGGATCGGGAGGCTGTTCCAACATGTCGGCCGTGAGACGGAAATCGTCCATCGGCATGAGTCGGCTTCCGTTTCCAGTCAACTCCATGATCTCCCGCGTGCCACCGGGGCAATCCGTGGCTACTACCGGGCACCCGCACGCGAGGGCCTCGAGCAGCACATTCGGGAGCCCTTCGTATCGGGAAGCGAGCACAAAGAGATCAGCGTGCTTCAGCCAGACGTGCAGATCGTATCGGAATCCGGCGAAAGCAACCGATTCCACCAATCCAAGCCTCTCGCACTGCTCGTGCAGACTGGCGAGGAGCGGCCCTGTGCCGAGAATCCACAACTTTGCCCGCGGGTAATCCGTTCGAAACTCATGAAATGCCCGGACAAGATTGTCAAACCCCTTCTGATGACTGAGCCTGCCGGCCGATACGATGTGCGGTCCCTCGCCTTTACCTTTGAAAGGGTTCTCCGAGGGGGCAGCACCGTCTCGGATTCCGTCGCAGTCCACGGGATTGTAGATCTGAACCATCTTGTCTCGAGGAATGCCAAAATTCTCGGAGAGATCTCTGCGCATGTCCTCGGATTGGCAGACGATAAGATCTGCACGCGGGTAGAGACGCGCGTACAGGTATTTGAAGAACCACGGCTCTCCCGGTTCCTTGAGCAGCTCGCTGACGACGATGCTCTCTCGGACAATCAGCCGAGTCCCGTGCGGGAACAGCGGTTTGAGCATGATCATCAGCAGGTTGAGGTGACCGAGCGTCGAGAAGACCGTGTCGGGCTTCACGCGACGGATCAGACGCACGAGAGGCAGAAAAGCCTCTCGAACACGAGATCGACGGAGATAGGTAACCTCGACGTCGTCAGGCACAAGCGAGCGAAACTCGCCTTCATCCACCACCACAGCCAGATGCAGCCTGAACCGGTCCCTGTTCAAGTGCTTGAGCAAGGTGAGGACTACTCGCTCTGAGCCCCCTCCGTGCAGGTTAGGCAGGACGAAGAGTATCTTCCTCGACACGGCGCCGCTCACTCGAAGTCCCCTACTCGTGGCCCAGCCACGCCTGGAACATCAACACTATCCAGAGATAGTAGGCCCAGTTCCGTTTTCCTTCTGCGTGCTCAGCCCACACCGCCCTGACCCGCCGAGCGTCAAGATAGCCTTCAGAAATCAGCCGCTTCTCGCTGAGCAATTCTTCGACCCACTCCCGCAAGGGCCCGCGCAGCCAGGAGTCAATGGGAACCCCGAATCCCATTTTCGGGCGTTCGGTCAACGCGACGGGGACGTACCGGTTGAGCACCCTGCGGAGGAGCCATTTGCTCTTCCCGTTTCGATGCTTCCAGTGAGAGGGGATGCGTGCGGCAAACTCTACCACCCTGTGATCGAGGACCGGTACTCGGGCCTCGAGGCTCACGGCCATGCTGGCCCGGTCTACCTTCACCAGGATGTCATCCGGCAGGTACGTAACCAGATCCACATAGGACATGAGCTGATAAAGATCGAAAGGCTTTTCAGAATCGGTCCCGGCCGACAGAACGGTCTCGGGCTCCTCTGCGCCGAGAACGTGCTGGGAGGGACACGTGACGTGGGATACCAGATTCCTGTAACAGGATAGAAAGGATCGCTCCGCCAAAAGATTCGCATGCCATTGGATCCTGCGGCCAATGTTACCGGGCCTATACCCCATGGCAACAAGAACAGGATTCAGAGGGAACCCGAACGCATCCAGCAGAAATTCCGGTGTCCTTTTGAGCAGCTCGACAACAGGGGTCCTGAGGATGGAGGGCAGTTTATTGCGCAGGTTCCAGATCCTCACTGCAGCCTCGTACCGGGAATACCCCGAAAAAAGCTCGTCCCCCCCGTCACCGGAAAGGATGACGGTAACGTGCTCTCTGGCGAGCTTTGAAACGAGAAAGGTGGGTATCTGGGAAGAATCGGCAAAGGGCTCATCGTACATGGAGGGGAGATCCGGGATGACGGCTCTCGCATGATCGTCCGTTACGTACAGTTCCGTGTGATCGGTTCCCAGATGCTTGGCGACGAGTCCGGCGTCCCTGGCCTCGTTGTACGAATCTTCATAGAATCCGATGGTGAATGTCTTCACCGAGGATTCGGAGAGTGACTGCATAAGGGCCACTACGGTCGACGAGTCGATTCCTCCGGACAGAAAAGCCCCGAGCGGAACGTCGGAGATGAGTCGAGCCCCGATCGAGTCCCTCAACATATCGTCCAAAGCGTCAACCGCCTCGGCTTCCGAGCCTTCCCAGGGGTTCTGCGCTCCCTTTTCCCAGATACTCCGGGCCGACCAGTAAGGGGCTGATGGCAGCGGCGTCGACCCTCCTGCCTGAGCCGTTCCTTGGCGAACCGTGAGTATGTGGCCCGGTTCCAGCTTGAAGACTCTCTCATAAATGGAATAGGGGGCGGGAATGTAATTAAGCCGGAAGTAGACCCCGAGAGCATGCCGGCTGATCTCGGCTTCGAAATCCGGGTGCGCTTCCAAGGCCTTCAATTCGGAAGCGAAGAGTAAGCTGTCGCCAGCCCAACCGTAGTAAAGGGGCTTGATGCCGAGCCTGTCCCGAACGAGGTGAAGTACCCGCTCCTCTCGATCCCACAGTGCGAACGCGAACATCCCTATGAATTGCTTGACCGCGGTCTCGAGCCCCCACGCTGCAATCGCGCCGAGGATGACTTCCGTGTCCGAGTGTCCGCGGAACATCGGAGCCCGGCCCTCCGCCTCGAGCATCTCGCGGATATTCACATAGTTGTAGACCTCACCATTGTACACAATCACGTATCGGCCACAGGCTGAAACCATGGGCTGGCGCCCCTCCGGCGACAGATCGAGGATGGACAGCCGCCGGTGCCCTAGAGCCACACCGCTTCCCGGCTCTTGCCAGACTCCATGATCGTCCGGCCCCCGATGCCGAAGCGTCTCGGTCATCCCGGTGCACAAATCGCCCAGCGAATCCGCGACAATTGCTTGGGAAGTAAGAATGCCCGCTATTCCACACATAATATCAGTCCATCTTCATGTCGCTCGCAAAAATTGCAGCTTCTACGACCGTCGAGGCCACTTTCTCTCATAGCAAAGGTCGACAAAAATCACGAGATCGTGCATACGTCGGAGATCAGGTCATCCCAGGCCTTCATGACTCTGTCCATCGAGAACCGTTCGTTCACGTCAAGGGCTCGCTTCGCGAGGCGTTTCCGTTCAGCATCATCGCGCAGAAGCCGGTCCAGGGCCCCGGCCAACGACTCAACAGTCTGTGATCCGAGAAGAATTCCGTCCACACCGTCAGTTATGATCGCTCGGGGACCGACGGGACAATCAAAACTAATGACTGCGAGCCCACATGCCATGGCTTCCAGCAAAGCGTTGGGGAACCCTTCAAACTCGGACGGAAGTACGAACACATCCGCTGCCCGTAGCAGCGGTCGAGGATCCTTGACAAGACCTGTGAAATGTACCCTGCCTCGCACCCCCAGATCGTCGGAGAGTCGCTCGAGCGATTGCCGATCCGGTCCGTCTCCGACGATGGTCAGCTCACATTCGTGACTCTCGGCGACCGAGGCAAACGCCCTGATCAGCAGATCAAAACGCTTGGGTTGGGTCATACGACCGATGCTTATGACTCTTTTCGGGCCTTCGTCCACAGTGGAGGGATCTTCCAGAGCACCGTCCGAGCATCGAACAGGATTGGGAATCACCACCGTCTTCCGCCGCACACCTTTGGAGAACCAGTTCCTGGTGCTCTCGGTCTGAACCACCACAGCGTCGGCCAATGGATAAGTAAGCCGGCGAAGGAAACCCCAGATCTTTGGTATGTCAACCAGAGGCGGATAGCTTCGTTCCGATACGATCACCGGCAATCGAAGGCCGGCAGTTGCGATCAGAGTCGTGACGTTTACGCTGTCCATGAAGGAGATAATACAATGCGGTTCTGACTCGGAAATGGCCCTTCGCAGCCGTCTGATACGGGAGACGTTGGCTAACGCCGCGGCTCTGATGGTGCCTGTGCACCGTGCCACTCCCAACGGAACATGCTTCACGTCTGGCCTGAGGCAGTAGAAGGGAGGCTCGGAACCTTCTTCGTAGCTAAGAATCGTGACGGAGCGCCCCGCGTACGCCCAATGGTTCGCCATCATGGACAGGACACGCTCAGCACCGCCGACCCCCAGGCTGGAAATGACGAGTGTCAGGTTCAATGGTAAGCCCGATCGTGAGCGGCACCCGGCGGTGAGACCAATGATAATGAAGGGCATAGCTGAGAAATTGCCAAGGCTCCGCCTCTATTCGCTTCTCCTAACATGTCTTTATCGTTAGCGAATCGAATCAACCTTCCTCTCCTTGTGCTGCGGTCTCGTCAATTCGCCAGCCGGAAAACAGATCGGCCGCCGAGCTCCATCGTCTCTCCCTTCCGTTTTGGCAGTCGTTCGAGACAAAAGAGAACGGTCCATTCGGTTTCAGCGTGCTCAATGGCACCTATTGCGATTTCCTGTCAATGCCAGGCTCGTCCGGCACAGTCTGCATAGACTCAACCTACTCGAATGCCGCGGAAAAACCCACGCGGCAGAATCATTTCTGCAAAGTACGTTCTCTCGGCGACGGCTACCCTCTCAGTTCCGCGGTTCTGCATCGTTTGCTGCCTTTCAGGTAGCCTTTCTGCGACCTCCTCGCAGGGACCGCTCAGTACTTTCAGGAACTTGTACGCCAGTACAGACTTTTGCGCAACCCCGTTCATGCATGAACTCCCACCGGGATTCCTGTGTACCAGTGGAAGTACTCGCCCCCAGCTCAGATTCGACGCCAGATGGCCGAAAAATGATCGCCATCCAAGGGAAAGCGCTTTTCGAGTTCATCGCACGATTTCTGCCAACGTTTAGGTAATTGTGCTCCGTAGTGAGCGCGGAGCGGCCAGTCAAACAAGTAGGTTTTGACCAGTGCAAGATCCCAGATGCCCGCAAAGTCTCCTCGAAGTTCCTCGAAATCCAGACCATTCATATGAACCGCGTTCTGATAGTCGACCAAGGCCCGAATCAAATCGTCCGACGGCTTCTTGCCGAACACTTTCTTGTCAAAACACTCGCCGGCCGTCAGCCGGGCAAGATTCGGCCTTAATCCCACGGCCGATCCGATCCTCGGCGGATACTTCCACCACAGGAGGAACTTCCTCCATCTGAACTCCTTGAGGAAATCATGATAGACGCGAAGGCATTCCGCGTTCTGGTAGAAACGTCTGGACGGCTCGTGTACTGTCAGCCACATCGCGTCCTCTGAGAGCAAGGGGAGCAAATCCCTGATGGTCGCGGGCACATCGGTCAGGTGATGAAGTACCTGACTTGTGACGAGCAAATTGTAACCTTGTGGCAATGCAGGGATGTCACCGCGCTCCGAGCAGAAAATCGGCCCGCTGGCCAGCGGAGCCACCTTTTCACGGCATCGCTCGACCATTCCGGGCTGCGGATCGTAACACGTGATGCTGGAAACGCTGTCCTGAGGCAGGTTTGTCAACAGTTGCTCAGCCTCGAAGCCCGTACCACAACCGAAATCAAGGACGCACCATTCGATGTGCCCGGACAGGCGGGAAAGCCCCCGAAGCAACCGGCTCATAACCTCGCCAGCACGGCCCAGTTCCTCCCTGTGGATCGAATCGAAGTGAGGGGCTTCGTAGAAATGATAGATCCGATTGACCTGTTCCACCAATTGGTCCAGGGGCATATTGGGCTCGTACCGCCGCAATTCCCGCTCGATAATGTCGCCGTCCGGCATTGTGTGAGTAATTCTCCCTTCGCTTTGGCTCATACCATCTCAGCCCAGCCGAGATCCAGGCGTCGTACCTTTTTCCGTCGCTCCATCGTTCGCTGTTCGACATTCGTACAGAGACTGTCACGGCAACAGCACCCATGTCAAGCACAAACTCCGGTCAGGCATTGCAGGAACTCCCATGAGGAAGACGAGTCAGAAAGGTCTTCAGGTTTATCGGACGCACACTCGACAGAGAGCCTGTGGGACTATTCGTACCCTGACCGCTCTTGCTAGTAGTTTCCAACTGATATCTGCACTTCTGTCGAGCAGAGGCCGCGGTGCACGGGGCCGAATTCATCAATCTCCAGCGAGACTCCAAGTACCGTCAGCGTATCTCGAGGCTCAGTGTGGTCGACGACGCGAGTTTCCTTGCGGGGATCATCAGCGTGCGGGGAGGCTCGTCTCTTCACAAAGGGCCTCCCCTATAAACCACACACGCTAGAAGGCGCCCCACGCCACTCGATGGCTGCCCATGCCGGTACTGATGTAGTACCCACGATTCTCCGCCCAGGTTTTCGCGCTATCGTACAGTTCGGTTGAACCGGAGTTGAGGAAATCTTCGGCCATACTCTTGTCACCGTGCTGCGTGAGGACCTTCACAAGCGCCTCCTGGGAACCGGGGATACCGAGCTTCATTCCCAGAAAGAGCACTCTGAGCCTCGTGTGTCCGCTGAGTACAGCCCGCACGAGTGAATCGACGACGAGCGTGTCTCCTGATCGTTTCAGCAGGTCGTAGATCTTCTTTCCGCGCTCCCGGTTCACCCAGCGCGCATTTCGGTCGAGGCATTCGGCTCCGGATCTCACGAGTTCATCCATGATTTCGGAACGCTCAACCGCGGAGTCTGGTCTCGCCAGCAGGGATTCGATATGCGAATCAGTGGAATCGAGCTTCCGGCCCTCTTCGGCTTTGCTCTTCTCGCCCGACTGCCTATCCTCGGCCGGTTCGGCCTCCAGACTTGCCGGTTCCTCATCTCGCGTCGGCTGAAAGGATGCCGGTTGGACCCGGGGAGTTCCCGGCTCCTGAGTAGCTTCAGGCTCCTTTAACGGTGGGCTTGCCTCTGCGTCTCTCGACTCTGAGGGCTCGGGCTCTGGTTTGGTCACCCAAGGCTGCGGAGGCGATGGTGCGACTGCTACCTGGTGCTCCGTCTTCTTAGGTTCGGCCGAAGGTTGAGGTACGACAAGCTCCTCTCCCGCGGCGGGGTTCGCGGGTGCAGATGCCGAACTTAATCGGATATCCTGAGGCGCACAGGAACCTGTGATGCAGGTGAGAAGGAGCATAGTGTCCTGTTCCCCGCGAGCCTCGATCCTATAGGTACCTTTGTCGGGAAGGGTGCAGGGGGAAAGCTCCACGATGTCCTCTGCGCAGCTCCCGTCACATACGACAACGCCATCCGGTCCGTACACCCGAACCTGCACAGCCTTTGCTCCGGACGCCCACGGCTGCAGCCTTATGAACACCTTTCCGTTCGCCGCGGCTTCGAAGGTAAATGATTTGGAGCCACTGACTTCAACACTCTGACCAAACCGGATCGGCTCGCAGAAAGCAGTTGCTGCTCCAACTACACCGAGTAATCCCAGCATAACTATGACCTTCTTCATGACTTCCTCCTTCCGGTAACCCTAGCGAAAAGACGTACTGCGGTTATTGCCCTGTTCACGAAATCCCGTCTCCCGAAGGACCTTCGATGAAAACAAGGCGCCCCGGCGATGGGGACTCCGCCCATAAGCTTGCTCGCAGTCCCCAAACAGACACGATGCGATCCAGTTGTTGTTGTCCGTCATGGAGCTTCTCTTAAGTATTGCGGTCCTCCCCCAAATTGTGACAATAATTCGACAAGGGTTCAGCAACCCCCGCTTGTCGCTCGCAACTGCAAGCGGAGGCTCGCGGGATCCGTACTCGCAAACCGGTCGGATGAAAGGTGCGTTCTCTGACGCCTGAGGGTATACTGAGACCACGGCGAAGTCGTGGTACGCGTGCAGATCCTGGGCAACCAGGCGAGGAGATGCTCTGCCGCAGGAGCTTCTCTGGCAGAGAATGAAGGCGCCCACTATCTTCTTAGGGTTGACATCACGAGGGCCAAGTCGCTCCCTGCGACAGCCATTCCTTGGTAGGGCGATCCGTACGGATGCCCGGGGACGTCTTGAGATCACAAGAATCCTTGTGAACAGCGACGCCGATACGAAAAGGAGCGCACTCGTCAGCCAGCCACTGCCTTGGGTGGACATGCGGAGATCGTGCCACTGATCTTGGACGAGAAAAGGCCCGTCGATGCGATGACCAGAAGCTGCAACACCGCCTTGGCTTCGGCCAGCCAGGGAACCGGCAAGGCATTGAAGCGATGCTCGTGAAACAGTTGAAAGCTTGATTGACCAGATTATCGCGCATTCGGGTCAACGGCTTTTACCCCATACCTGTCTAATGGAATGAGGGTTGATCGCTCACCACGACGGTGACCCTCGAGCGGCGTCTTCCGCGCAGCTCGACATCGGTCAGTCGACGAGTGATGCTCCCGGAGCACTTGCTTCATTGATGGAGGACACTATGTTTCCCATCGAGTTCGATCACACGATTCTCGACAGTCTGCCCCTTCCGGACCCAAATGACACGACACGAGTCCTTCAGATCCTCAAAGCCGTCATTTCCCGTCGCGTCATCCCATACTTCAGGCGCTCGCGAGGAACTGATCCTCTGGTGGCGCGACGGGTCACCGATCGCATCAACATCAGGCGCCTCGAGGACTATCGAAACAAGATACGTGCAGTCAGCCTTGTCGCCCGAAGGGGAGACGAGTGGAACGTGATGCTCCACGAACGTCTTTTTGACTACCTGGCATTCGTCATACCGAGCCACCCCGAATCACCTCTCGGCGCGGGAACGCCCGAAGAGCGCAAGATGCTCGCATTCATGGAATTGCTCTTGCGCCACCAAGTAGAACACATGCTCTACCCCGAAGCCACCGAGCGCGAAGTGATCAGCGCGGATGTCGACTTTGCGATGAACAGGCGACGGGACGACCCGACCTTTTACCGGGATCTTCGCCGGGCGCTTGACGATGAGATGAACGGCCTCAAAGCAAAGCCGTTTCTCGCCCTTTTTGACCTGGCCGAACGGGAACAGCCCTATGACGCTCAGATTCGTCGCATGCTCGATATTTTCGCTATGGCGCTGGGAGACATGCCGGAACAGACCATCCAGGACGTCTTTCCCACGCTCTGTGCGGAAGTCAAGACGAAGCTCCTCGGAGTCTGTTTCCGCAGGAGTTCTCAGAACACGTACCCCCTGCTCAGGAGGACCTCATTCCTCGAGACACTGCTGCGGCTGTTCATTCTCATGATTAACGTGGACGAAGAGGAGGCCCGGAGAGTCTTCGAGGCGTTCAAGGCAACCTGGGGGCTGATCTACCTCTTCCAGGAGTTGGGGCTCGCGGAAACCCTTGTGGAAGAGAGGGATGCAGGTGAGGTTTTCCAGGCGTTCAAAGAAGGTTTGAGACGACTTGCCGAGGAGGACGGGGCCGCTTTTGCTCCGATCAGACGCGTGCAGGAGAGTCCGGAAAAGCCACAGGAGCCCGCAGAGCCTCAAGTGAAGAGTCTGACGGACCGTATCGAGGAAGCCAGGAGTTCCCCGGTCTTTCCGCGCCAGGTAATGCAATTGATCGACAAAAACAAGCTCAATGCCGCGGGTCATAGTGGATACAAATACAGCGAGCTGCTGGAAACGCTGCTTTCCATAAACTGGGGCAACTTCAAAAAGATCGACGTGACTCCCGAAGCCTTTGAAGAGGGCCTGGACCGCAGCCATTACGGTCTGGAAAAGCCCAAACAGATCATCTGCGACTTCTTCGCCAACCTCATCTGGCGCTATCAGCAGTTCGACGAAAACAATGTCGCGTCCTGGAAGAACAATGGGAGTGCTTTTCTCTTTGTGGGCCCTCCCGGCGTGGGCAAAACCTCACTCGCCATTTCCATCGCGGAGAATCTGACAATACCCTATCACAAGCTCTCCCTCGGCGGTATGAAGGACGAGGCGGACCTTCGGGGACACGGGTTCACGTACGAAGGCTCCAAGCCTGGCGCCATCGTACAGGGCATCATCAAGATGGGGATCATGAACGGTATGTTCATCCTCGACGAAGCAGACAAAACCGACAAAGTGGCCATCGCAACGCTCCTGGAAATCCTCGATCCGGAACAGAATCACCTCTTTCACGACAAGTACACCCAGTCGACAATAGATATTGACCTCTCCAACTTTCACTTTATCCTCACGGCCAACACTCTCGAGACCGTTCCTCCGCCTGTTGTCAACCGTTGCGAAGTGGTCATGTTGGACCACTACAGCATTGAAGAAAAGATCGCTATCGCGCGCCAGCATCTGATCGGCCGGGTGAGGCGTAGGTATCAGATCGGAGAGGATCAGATATTCATCGACCCTGGAGAAGCGCCCGATCTGCTGAGGCATCTCATCAAGACGTATACACATGAGGCCGGGGTCAGGGAATTGGAACGAATGATCCGAACCCTCTTTCTGAGAGTGTTCCGGAAGGAGATACTCACTGGGGTGAGCCCCTTTGTCAAGATCAGGAGGCAAACCCTGAAACGATACCTCGATCCCCCCAGAGAGCCCCGCATGATAAACAACGACGATCGGGTCGGAGAGATGAATGCTCTGGGAGTAAACGTTGAGCGTGGCACCGGATCGATCGTTCCTGTTCAGGCGACTCCTATCCGCCTCGGTGGCGAGTCCGGCGCCCACGGCGGACACGTGAGCATGATCCACGCAACGGGCAACATCGAACGGATCATGGATGAAAGCCGCAAGGTGGCTACCACTGCCATTCTCCACTGCGCGGACGAACTTGGCATAAGCCTCGATGACGCTGACAGACCGATTCATCTCCATTTCATGGGCGCCTCTACACCCAAGGACGGGCCGTCCGCCGGTGGCGCAATTGCCCTTGCGCTCGCGTCGGTCCTTAGTGGTCGAGAGCTTCGGCGTGATGTGGCCATGACGGGCGAGATCGATACGCAGGGACGAATCACTGCTATCGGAGGTCTTGTGGCGAAGCTGGAAACAGCTTACGACGCGGGCTGCAAGACGGTCATCATTCCCCGAGAGAACCTCCACGGCGACGAAGGGATAGATCGGCTGCCCGACGCGCTCCAACGAGAACTCCAGGTATTGTCGTACGGTGAGTGGTCTCAAGACCACGAACCTTTTGACTACGGCCGCCATGTGTTGCAGATCGTCGCGGTGGAGCACATCCTCGAAGCAGCCCGCATTGCCTTCATCTATGAGCAAGAACTTCAGGACTTGGACAAGGAGATCGTCCGTCATGCCCACCTCGTCGCGGAATCTCTTGCGATGCGTTCAGAAAGCGTCTGTCGTTCGCTCTGCATTGTATACACAAAGGATCCGCACGAGTTCGAGCTCGACGGACGGCCGGACGACTTTTGGGATGGCCGTGACTGCCTCTTTCTCGTCAGTCCCGGCGCCGGAAGAACCGTGAGAAACTCGTGTTCAGGGTTTGCTGGCGCCAGGCGCTTGTACGATTTCGACCCCTCGACCGCGCACATGACGACAGTCCTGCAAGAACTCCTCGTCGCCCATGGGGAGAAACGCACAACGCCGGCAAATCTGTCGCTCGTAGCACCGTTCTTCTTCCTACACCGCGAGCGGAAGGAATTGAGGCGTTTCTCCAGGAAGGAGTCCGTCGGTGAACTGGAACTCTTCGCGAACAACTATGCACTACAGGGCTTTAAGATAAAGGGATGCAAAGCGATGCTGAACCGAGTGATGTGGTATCTCTCTCAATCGGAGCCGGCCCAATTGGAAGCCTGCCCGTTCCTGAGCCGGAAAGACGGAATTCATGCCATCGACGCCTCGTTTATTCCCGAGAAGTACCGGCTTGATCCTGGTCGAGCAGCCACAATCATCAGTTCTTGCCTCACCAAATGGCTGGCGATCGTCGAGGCTTCGCGCAAACCGGGCTTCGTCGCGGAATTTTTCGGTTAGTGACCGTACCGGAGCGCGATTTCCCCAGCAAATGGGTGCCCGGATGGTCGCAATGTTCACGCGAAAGGGCGGCGATACGGTAAAGCAACAGCGCAGAAAGGAAATTGTTCCAATCGGCAAATGGAAGTAAATGTCCACGTGCAAACCACTTGGTTGTCGGACAGCCTCCCGGCGGAGAGCTTGGCGCCCGGAATCCTTGGAGTTGGTCGAATGTTGCGAGACTCATCGGATGCAAAAACTCCGAAAGACTGCCTTCGTCACTGGCCATAATGCTAGAGTTCAATGATGAATCCGGCCATACTTCAAGAAGCAGGAGTTCACAGGCGAAGCCACCGAATTCTGACCGCGCCCAGGGGACCTGGGTTTCCTGGGCGAACTGAAGGGAATCGAACCAAAGTCTCAGCCGTGAGAGGATCGTGTGCTCGAGAAGGCTATGAAATCGAAAACAGCGCTGATTCTGCCTATTCTCTCATTCACCCAAATCTTTTGGAGCCATCTTCGGGAGCCCAAAATAGTGGTTTTTGAACGTGGCCGGCCCTCATCCGGCCCCGTAGGTTTTGGTGAGTCTCTCGTACCGGGAGCCTACGGGGACAGTCACAGGGGAGTGTTGTTCAATCGTCCAGCGTGAGTGTGGTATACTCCTGGTTCATTATGCGTGGTTTATTAACCGACTGTGGTTGTACGGCCCAGTACCTATATGGTGGGGAAGTCAGTCCTCAATAAGGCCTGTTTTCATGGGAGTCTCCGGCTCACGAGGAGACTCATTTCTTGGTCAGACAACGAAAGCCCCACCGTTGGCGGCGGACACCTATGCGTGTCTGCGAGACCTGATGATTTGAGCAGGAATCAATCGTCCGTACCTACAAAGGGGGAATTCGGCATCGGAGGGAACTGTAAGTCGTGAAAGATTCGAGGCGGAACGCGCTTATATTTATCATCTCTCTTGTTGTCGCCTTGGCACTGGCCGAGGTGGCATTGCGACTAGCTGGAATTACCTATCCGCTCTTCTACCGTCCTGATCCGTACCTTGGAGGAAGCCTTCGCCCTGGAACAAAGGGATATTGGATCAAGGAGGGGTGCGGGTATGTGAGCATCAACAGCGACGGACTGAGAGACCGAGAACACTCGATCAAAAAACCCGCTGACACATTCAGAATAGCCGTTCTTGGGGATTCTTACGCCGAGGCCCTCCAGGTTGACCGGGAACAAACCTTTTGGGCTGTAATGGAGAAAGAGCTTGGTACGTGCAGCGCCCTGAAGGGAAAGACCGTTGAGGTGATCAACTTCGGCAAGGCCGGGATGGGAACGACTGAAGAGCTGATCATTCTTCGGCGCAGGGCATGGAAGTACTCTCCAGATCTGGTCTTGTTGGCCTTTCTCACGGGGAACGACGTTTCGGACAATTCACGTGCACTCAAAGGTATCGATTACAATCCCTATTACGTCTACAAGGACAACCGCCTCGTATTGGATGACCGCGGACCAAGAGAGAGCTACGAGAGAAAAGCCTGGCGTGATCCAATTATGGCGTACATGATCAATTCCTCGCGAGTGCTTCAGGTAATCTATGAAGCCACCGTTCGTGCCCGACTTCGGTGGCGCGCTCGCCGGCGATCCGGGTCCACGGGCGCCCAAGCTGGATCTTCTCACGAGGCTGGTCTAAATCCCACGGTCTACCGTGAACCGACTGATCGGGAATGGAAAGAGGCCTGGCGCGTCACGGAAGGGGTTCTCTCGATGATGGCTGAGGAAGTCAAGGGCAAAGGCGTCAAGTTTCTGGTTGTGATTCTGAGTAACCCAGTCCAGGTCCACCCAGACCCGCATGTCCGTCGCCAGATGGAACAGGAGCTCCACGTTAAGGACCTTTTCTATCCTGACCGGCGAGTTGCCAGCCGCTGCTCCTCTCTAGGCATCCCGGTCTTGGCTCTGGCACCATTGCTCAGATCCTATGCCGAGAAGAACAAAGTCTTTCTCCACGGCTTTGCTCCCAAGTCGGGCGGTGGGCATTGGAACCGTCTGGGACATGGTATTGCGGGCCGGAAGATCGCCGAGTGGATCTGTACGCAAATCCAAGGAAAGTGACGCCGCCATGCGCGGATCCGAGCAGCCTTGCCAGGAGGCTACTAGCCACAGGGTCGTACCGACATATCTGAACGACCAATACCAAGGTGCGGTCTGAGGGGTACCATTATGGGTTGCCTCGTGAACGGAGCTGTGATAAGACCCCCCC